>JANPKJ010000010.1:0-18006 GCA_031425955.1 Akkermansiaceae bacterium
GGCCCAATCTTTCGGCGTGCCGGCGTTTCCCGTTGACACGCACATCCACCGCCTCGCCACCCGCTGGAAACTCACCTCGGGAAAAAACGTCGTCCAAACCGAGCGCGACCTCAAAAAACTCTTCCCTCGCGAGTCGTGGAATCGCCTGCATCTCCAGATCATCTTCTACGGCCGCGAACATTGTTCCGCCCGCGGCTGTGATGGGAAGAGCTGCCTGCTCTGCCGCGAGCTTTTTCCCAAAGACGGTGGGAAGCGCTGACAAATCCTCTAACCGGGCTTAAAGGGTTACGCCGGTCACGGCTCCGGGGATCCGCCGTTGGTGCTCCCTGAGGGCGCGGATCACCGGTGGTGCGCCTTGGATGCGCAGCAGGATCCGGTCGCAGGAATCACGGACCCAGCGCAGATGGAGATCGCTCCGCTTCTGGCCGGAAACCACCGAGAATCTCGCGCTGCGTTCCTCGTCCGGCCGCTGGAATTCGATCCTCTCCAACAGCGCATACATCTGCGGATCCTCGAATCCGGAGTCGATGTTTTCGCGAATGCACTCGAAGAGAAACGGAAGATACTCGGTCTGCGTGCGGATGGTCGTCCGCCGGAAGGGAGTGAATTCGCGGTCCAGTTCCTCGAGGATTTCCTCTGAGCTGGCTTCCACCGTCCCGTCGTATTCACGGCCCCAGCGACGTTTGAAAATGACTACCAAGGCCCATGCGACCGGTCCCGCCAGGATGACGCAGAGGTAGAAAAATCGGGAAAGCGCCTGTAACGGTTCCATCAGACCACCAACCTGTCGCTGATGTCTCCGGATGGAAAGGTGGAAATTGGCGACCGCGGGAATCTTCCCGCATCCCGTCCATTCAGCGGAACCACTCCTTGGGATCCACCCCGTAAAATCCTTTCAGCTCGTCGTAGAGCTCCGGATATTTCTGATGCAACTGGCGGGATTTTTCGAAAAACGTCTCCGTCGCGACCGCGAAAAACTCCGCGGGCTCGGTCGCTCCATACGGATCCAGAACGCAGCGCTTTCCGGCCTCCACCAGTTCCTGGAATTCCGCATAATTCTCGCCGAAGACCCGCGCCCACGAGCGGTAGGACTCGCGGCAGGGCAAGGCCGGCGCTCCGTCCGTATCACCATTCTCGTGATCAAGCTGATGGGCGAATTCATGGAACGTCACGTTCCGGGCGTCGTGGATGTTGCGCGCGCCGTGCTCGACGGAATCCCAGGCCAGCACGACCGTGCCGCTGCTCCACGATTCTCCGAGCCGATGCACCACGCCCTCCGTGACGATTCCGATCGCATCCCGCTGTTTTTGCACCGAGCTGAAAGTCGTTGGATAGAGATACACGGTGTTCAGGTCCGGATACGGATCGCCCTCACGATTCAGCACCAGCATGCAAGCCTGCGCGGCCACGGTGAGCACCATTTCCTCGGTCAACTCCAGCCCGTTGCATCCCTCGAAGCGGGTGGTGGCGATGAAACGGGCGATCCGTTCATGCAACCGCAGTTTCAAATCTTCCGGCAGACGCGAATACAACGGCACGTCCGCCACCAGAAACTCCGTCCATTCCTCCTTGAAGAGCTCCTCCACCCGTTCCGTCTCCGTGAACAGGGATCTAATTTTCTGCCAGATCATCGGCGCGACGATGACAGGATCCCTGTCCGCCGCCAGCACCGTTTAGGAATGGCGATTCCGCGGATCAAGCCACCTTCTGGGACTCGCGCTCGGCGGCGAGCTCGGCCTCGAACTCGGCCTCCAGTTTGGCTTGGATGCCCTCTTGGCTGGTATTGAAAGCCTCCTCGGCAGCGGCTTGCGCGGCGGCCTGCTGGGCGGCGAGTTCCTGGTCTTTCGCGGCCTCGCGAGCCATGCGTTTGTCCATTTTCCGCTGCTCGCGCTCGCGGCGTTTGTAATCTTTGCTTGGTGTGACGGCCATGGGTAAAATCTCCTGTTGCTTGCTGGGTCGGATGGCAGGTTTACCAGCCCCTTTTCGAAGGGGGCTACTGCCGGTCCGCGACCTCATACAGGGCGGTTCGAGTTCGAAGCAATGGAAATAATGGAAAATGATCGCCGCTGAAAAAGCGTGAACTTCGCGGCATCCGTGGTGGAATGGCCCGGATGAGCGGTAACAAGGGAAGCAAAACCCCCGGCGGGGAAGAAGGTCGGGCAGCAGATCCATTCGGGGCGCTGGCCGGACTCGGCCAGTTGCCAGCCGGACCTGAAGAACCGCTGGTCGCCAATCAGTCCATGGTGACGAGGACCTCCCTGCGCGGGCAGAAGAACACGAATCGGGGCCGGGTTGACATCGTCCGGCAGACCGCGCACCGCGGCGGCAAGGGAGTCACCGTGGCCCGGAATTTCACCGGCATCGGGCTGGCGGAGAAGCAGGAACTCGCCAAAAAAATGCAGAAGGCTTGCGGCGTCGGCGGCACGGTGAAGGACGGGTGCATCGAAATCCAAGGCGACAAACGCGAGGAAATGAAGCGCATCCTGACCGAAGCCGGCTTCAAACCCGTCTTCGCCGGCGGTTGAGCGAGCCGCACGCAGGGATCACCTCACCCGAGATTCTCAATGCGGAACACCACCGGCGCGCTGTTGATGCATTCGAGCGCTTCGATTTCCGCAAGGGCGGTTTGGAGTTTCCCGAACGGGCAGCTGTGCAGCAGGAACACCATGTCCACGAAGGCGGCGTCCGGATTCGCGGGATTCACCGGCGAGTGGGTTCCGGAAATGCCGATGCGGTGGTCCGCCAGTACGGTGGCGATTTCCGCGATGACGCCGGGGCGGTCGGTGACGTCGAAGCGGACGTAATACGCCGTGGATGTCTCGCCGACCGGGAGGATTTTTCCGCTTTCCCGGTAGGGTAGGAATCCGCGGTGGCCGGTGGCAGGTCCGAGCGAGCGGGCGGCTTCGACAAGGTCCGCGACGACGGAGGAGGCAGTCGGATCCTGGCCGGCGCCCCGGCCGTAGAAGAGCGATTCGCCAGCGGCATCGCCGTGGACGGCGACGGCATTGAAGACCCCATGGACGGATGCGAGGATATTGGTTTGGGCGATGAAAGACGGTTGCAAGCGCAGTTCTACCGCCCCGTCGGCGTGCTCACGGATCACGGCGAGCAGCTTGACGACGTAACCGAGGTTTTTGGCGAAGGCGATGTCGATGGGCCGAACCTGCTCGATGCCGGAGACGTGGATCGAAGAGGGATCGATGGGAAATCCATAGGCCAGCGTGGCGAGAAGGATCGCCTTGTGGGCGGCGTCCCAGCCATTTACGTCGAGAGCCGGATCCGCCTCGGCATAGCCGAGGGCTTGGGCCTCGGCGAGGGCCGCTTCGAAGGTGAGGCCGGCGTCGGTCATACGGCCGAGAATGTAGTTCGAGGTGCCGTTGATGATTCCGGTGAAGGAATGGATCTGATTGCCGATGAACGAGTCCTGCACGGTGCGAATGATCGGGATGCCCCCGGCGACGGCGGCCTCGAAATGGATGGGCGTGTCCATTTCCCGGGAAGTAGCAAACAACTCGACTCCGCGCTCGGCGAGCAGCGCCTTGTTTCCGGTGACGACCGGCTTTTTCGCCCGCAGCGCGGCGGCGACGATATCGAAGGCGTCGGTCGTTCCGCCGATGAGCTCGACGACGATGTCCACCGCAGGATCCGCGACGAGGGATTTCCAGTCTGTGGTGAGAATTTCAGCCGGCACCTCGCTGGTAGTGGCCCGTACTTTAGCGAGGTCGCGGACGAGGATCTTGGCGATGTGCAAGGTCACGCCGCCACCGGTGCGCCCGGTGATCAATTCGCCGTTGCGTTGCAGGGTGTTCCAGACGCCGGAACCGACGGTTCCGAATCCAGCCAGGCCGATGCCGAGAGATGAGCAGGGGTTCACGCGGCGGACTGTGAGGGCGATTCCACCACTGTCCAAGCCGGAAGACGTGAAAAAATCCGCCGATCAAACGGGCTCGGAAAACTGACGCTCGGCTTCGAGCCAGTCGCCGTGGGAATCTCCCGGAAGTCCGAGTTCCACGCGCCGGCGGTAGTTCAGATAGGCGGCGCGGGCAATCACATCGAGGGAAGGTTTGGCGGCGGCCTTTTTCGCTGGAGCTTTTTTGGCGGCGGCCGGAGCGGCGGTTTTCGCCGGAACTTTTTTCTCAGCGGCCTTTTTGGCGGCTTTTTTAGCAACGGGCTTGGGAGTTTCCTCCGCAGGAATCGAGGTGGATTCCGGAGTCTTGGATGCGGTCTTCTTGGTAGCCATGGTCTTGGGAAAGTTGAATTGGGGGTGAGCACAAGAGGTGCCAAGCGAAAAATAATCAGCCTTTCCCGTGATTGCCAGAAGATTAGATGAGCGTATAGTCCCGCCGTGGCAGGCGAATATTCATGGAGCGTATCTCGGGAAACCGGGGCTTACCGGCTTCCCGGTCCGGACCGTCTCGGGTGGTGGGCCGCCGTGGCCATGTTGCTTTCCATTTTGCTTCACGTGGTCGCTTTCTTCGCGCTCGACCAACTGAAAATCGTCTTCGATTTCCGGACGCCGGAGGAAATCGGCACCCGCCCTATCGACATCCGCCAAGTTGAGATCCGGCCGACGGACAACGAGCAATCCCTGCCGCCGGAAGAGGTCGTCAAGCCGCCCACCGACACCGCGGCGTTGCTCGATGAGGTCGAATTGCTCGATATCCTGCCGAAGAACATCGAGATCGACATCAAGCCGGATGTCGTCCAGGCCGAATATGCGCTCCAGATGCAGAACCCAGCGCTGGAGGGCAAACCGGAGGCCGTGGCGCTCGAAATTTCCGCGGGACTTGAGGTCGATGCCGACATCGTGGAAATCGGCCGCGAGCCGGTGAACATCAAGCCTGCAGAGTTGGGCCAAATCACCGTGGATCCCGGCTCCGTCCAAGTTGACGACTCGGAAATCGGTAAATTCACCGAGGACCTGATCCGCAAGGGCGCGAACGGGAAGGCGGAAAACGGTAAGCTCGACGGCGTCACCTCGCTCGACAACCTGCTCGACCTCCCGCCCAACATCCTGCTCAGCAAGAAAACCATGCTGCCGAGCGATTTGCTTTTCGAATTCAACAGCTCCGACCTCAGGGAGAGCGCCAAGGTCGGCCTGATGAAGCTCGGTCTGCTCATGGACCGGAACCCGGATCTCTACTGCTGGATCGAAGGCCACACCGATCTCGTCGGCGGCGATGATTTCAACCTGAACCTCTCCATTTTACGCGCCGAAGCGGTCAAAACCTACCTCGTCAACTCGCTGCGGATGGACTCCTCCAAGATCATCACCCGCGGCTTCGGTCGCTACGAGCCCATCGTCATCACCGGCACCCCGGAAGAACAATCCGCAAATCGGCGGGTGGAAGTCCGCATGCGCAAAGGCCCGCCAACCAAGGACCAGATGAAAGTGGTTCCTCAAAAGGCCGCCGTGATCGAAGAGGCGCCCCCGCCGAAACCCGTGCTGGTCAAGCCGCAGCGCGCGCTTCCGGTCGAGGAGCCAATGCCGCCGCCACCGAGAGCAGCTCCGGTTCAGGAATCTCCACCGCCACCGAGAGCGGCCCCGGTCCAGGAAACTCCTCCACTCCGCGCCCTGCCTGCGTTCCCTGAAATCCCGAAAGCCAGAGCCGTGGAGGAGCAAATCCCACTGGCGGTGCCCCGGGCGCAGACGGTCGAGGACGAGGATTAGACCGTTTGAGCGACGGTACGGAGTTCAAGCTACAGAGACTGTCGGTAAACGATTTCAAGCCCGGAACCCAACAGGACATGACCGGTCAGGGGTGATTTGAGTCTCTCAATTGGGTCTCGAAGTCAGCGGGGGCTTTCGGTTTGACTCGGGAAGCGACTAGGGGCGACCTGAGGGGCTCGTGGGCTGCTCAAACGGGGCATTCCCCTCCTTTTTCAGGCGAGCGGCGGCGCGTTCCGACTCCCAATGACTTCGAGGAGCACGTCCAGCCCCACGAGGTTGATGACTCGGGTGAAGTTGAAAGCAGATGAGGTTGGACTCGCGCAGGATGCCTTTGAGGGCGGCGGGGTGGTTCTTGCGGAAATCGCTGATGGTTCTGTGGTCGGGGCGCAGGTTACCGGTGAGCCAGATGGCCTGGAGGTTTTCGGCGCAGGCGTTTTCGAGTCCACGGCTGGAATGGGTGCGCTTGAGATAGCCCCAGAGGTAGAGCTTGAGGTGAGGTGGGATGGTAGGAGCTGCGACCCTCGGAAAAGTCGTCGCGGGTTTTGAAACCCAGCGCGGGAAGATTCAGGCTGTCGACGAAAGCGTCGATGGCGCGGACCGGGCTGGCGGGTGAGATGCAGCCGTCGACCGCGGCGGGCCGCAATTCTGGATTTCCTAACGAAACCTGCAGGAACCGAGCGTCCCGACAGATTCTTCAGGTTGTCTTCGGAAGAGCATGGTAAACCATGAACTCCGGACGGCTTGACGTTGGGATCTTCGACTTTTGGCAACTCGATCAAATCACGGCCGCCAGCTCCACGAGCGACGGGAAAATCCGGTCCGCCGCCGAGAAATCCAGTCCTGCGGTCACCCGGTTCGGTACGATCCAGACGTTCATCCCCGCCGCTTTCCCCGCGAGCATGCCGTTAAGCGAATCCTCGATAACCAAACAATCCGCCGGTTCCAGCCCCAGCCGCTTCGCCGCTTCCAAATAGAGATCCGGCGCCGGCTTTATTTGCGGCGCGTCACCCCGACACACCACCGATTCGAAATGACCGCCGAAATCCAGTTTCTCCAACCATCCGTCCACCCAGTGGTGCGACGAACTGGAAACCACCGCCCGCCGGATTCCCTTCACTGTGAGTTTTTCCAACAACGGAATCACCCCCGGCATCGTCCCCTCGCCTGCCAGATCCGCCATGATCGCATCCTGCCGCTTCGCATCCAGATCATGCCAATCAAAGGCCAGCCCGGAAAGGTCCTCCAAATGCGTTTTCGGCGACCAAGTCGCGAAATCCGAGCCGATGCACCGCGTGTAAACCTCCAGCGGCAAATCATGCCCGTGCGCCTGGAACGTGGCCAGCCACGCCTGATAAATCGCCCACTCGGTGTCCACCAGCACGCCATCGAAATCGAACAAAACCGCCGCAAAATTCATGCCGGTGGACATGGCGACTCGGAACCCGATGAGCAAGCCCGGACCTCATCGGTGCCAACTGTCCGGGTTTGCCAACTTGACGATGGCCGGAAACCTGGCCATGTTCCTGGCCATGAGCACCATGGTGAACATCGCAGAGTTCAAAGACCGGCTCTCGGAGTTCCTCGAAGTGGTGGAAAAAGGCGGTGAGGTGATCGTTTGTCGCCGCAATGTCCCATTGGCGAAGATCCAGCCGATTCGCAAGGCGACTCCCGGCAAGCCGCAGAGCAGCGTGCTCGGCTGCATGAAGGGAACCCTGGCAATCCGTGGAGATTTGAGCGAACCGTGCATTCCGGAGACCGATTGGGAAATGCTGCGCTAAGCCATCATGCGATTTCTCCTCGATACCTGCGCCATTCTTTTCATCGCCGGTGACACCGGTGATTTATCTGTGGAAACGCTGGAGCTCATCGACTCCGCTTCACCCGGAGACGTCTTCATCTCGGCGATTTCACTCGCGGAAATCGCCTGCCTTCAGGAGCGCGATCGGATTCAACTGACAAGCCACTGGCGCACTTGGTGGGAGGAATTGCTAGGGAAAACCGCTTGGACCTGCCTGCCAATCACCGATCAAACCATGGCGGAAGCTTACAGCCTGCCGCCTCCGGTCCATCGCGATCCGGCGGACCTCGTGCTCATGGCCACCGCTAGACTGGAGAGGCTCACTCTCATCACGACGGATCGCAAAATCCTGGACTACCCGCACGTCGCGACGCGCTCGTGATCCTCAGATTTTAAGCATAAACTCCAACGCCGGGAACGCCCGCCCGTTCAAACGCGGCTCAAAGCCGTGGAGCCCCGCGTGGTAAACCCGCGTCGTGATCGGCTTCACCGCGTGCCGCCCGGAGATTTCCCACCGCTCGCCCGCCGCCAACTCGCGGATGCGGCCTTTGAAAACCTTGGGGCTGAGCGTGCCGTTCGCTTTGCGGTGGAGGATCGCGTAATCGAACATCACGCGCAGCCGACGCCGCGAGGAATTGCGCACGACGAGCCGGTAATCCAAGTGGCCGCCGAGCGTGACCGACTTTTTCCCGAGCTCGGAAATCTCAATTTCCAGCGCCTTGGCCGAGCCGTAGCCATGGAATTCCAACGCGCCCGGATGCCCGCTTTTCAAAAGCGTGCGGCAGGCGTGGCGGGCGAGTTTCGCCAGGCGCGGGTCGTCCGGGTTCGCCTTTTGCCAGCGGGTGAGCGTCGCGATGACGAGCTCCGGGTGGTGTTTGCTGAAATCGTTGAGATGATTCGAGACCGAGAGCCGCACGTAGTCGCTCGGATCGCGGTGGAGTTTTTCCAGCAGCTTCAACGTCGGATGCGGCGACTCCAGCAGCTCCGGTAGATTTCCACCCCACGGCAGCAACGGCCGGCTGCCTTCCGAAACCAGCCGCCGCACATGCTCGTCCGGATGATCGCACCAAGCAAGCAGCTGCTCCAACGTCCGCTCCCGGCGTTCCCGCAAAAACGGCCGGATCGCAAACTCCGCGGTGAAACATTTCGTCATTTTGCTAAATAACTTCATCGCCTCCGCGAAGTGTTCCTGCCCCAGGCCACGGCGGGCGACGATTTCGGTGAGAGGCCAGACGAGGAAGCCGCGTAGGCCTTGCATGTCGGCTTGGTCCGCTTCATCGGTGGCAAGGGTTTTTCCGAGGATGGAAAACAGCTCCGGCGGATGCGCGGGCAGCCCGGCTTCGACGCGGTCGGCGATGAGGTGCATGCGTTGCTTCAACTCCAACGGCTCCAACGCCGCCTCAAGACCTTTGCTGAATCGCGGCAGCGAAAACGCCGGATGCGCGCGCTTCACCACCTCCGCGATCTGGCGGGCTTTGGGGTAGGAAAACTCGTTTTTAAAGGGCTCCATGTCGGAGTTGGGGATAGGACTTTGCGGGTTTTTCCTCCAGCAGGATTTTTCGGGCACCAACGCCCGAGCTGCCGGGCCTCATTCCCCAACCTCGAGGTTCCATGTCCTCATCCTCCAGGCTCCATCGCCCGGACCTCCGGGTTCCATTGCCCAGGCCGCAGGGTTCCATCACCTCATCCCCGGGGCTCCATGACCTCATGGTCCGGGTTCCATCGCCCCAACGCCCGGGTTCCACACTCCAAGGTGCGGGCTACCAAACCCTACCCTCCGGGCTCCCCTGCCCCAACTCCAAGGTTCCATCGCCCCAAGGTCCGGGTTCCCGGGCGGCATGGATCGCAGCCGCCGCCTTATCGGTCGGCGCGATTCGACAAAAACCGCGAGGTCAGGTAACAGGCCGGAACCACCACCAACAACCAAGTGATGGCAATCATCCAGAAACAAAAGAAAACCTTCATCGATGCTGGCTCCGAAGGCGTCGAGTGATAGACCGTCTTGATCAAAAAAATCCCCGGAAGGTTAGCGACAAATGCCAACAATGCCGGTGCGTATCCCATCACTCCTGAAAAAGTGCTGCCAAGGATGAGCCCAAACGCCGAAAGCGCGGGATGGACAAGCGAAACGAGAAACCAGCGAGATGGGGCTTTGCTCATGGATCCGTGAGGTTTCAGCGCTTTTCCTCCAGCAGCATTTCCGGGATCTCGAAGGGCAATTCGATGGTCCCACCGTAGCGAGTGCCGAGGATGTAGAGTCGCGCGCCTTTGAGGAATTCCTCGGCGCGGTGCGGATTCGCCGGGCCTGCGATTTGATCGAGCAGCAGGGTTTCGTGGACGGTGATCCATTCTTCTCCCAAGCGGCGACTGCCGCCGGAGCTTCCCGTGTTGGTGAATTCGTTCGTCCGCGGATTCACCAACAACAACCCGATTCTTCCCGACCCTCGCGCACCGTCACCCAAGCTCTCTAAAGCCACACCACGGATACTGAGCGACACGTAGATTTCTCGATTGTTGAAGTTCAGGCTCTCGATCCGATACCTGAAACGATTGTCAACGAATGCAGCGCCGACCTCAGCTGGCAGTTCCGCGCGGATGACTGGCTGATAAAGCTGGAAGGTGCCGGTGCCGCGGATCGACGCCCGGCGATCTGGCATTTCCCGCAAGCGGTTTTTCTCACACTCGAAGAGGTCCCAGGTGGTGAATTCCGACTCACCTTCGCTCTTCCAGACCGTGCCATTTTTGAACAGCGCTTCGGATTGGAACTTCACCAGCTTCCCTTTCCAGCCATCCCTGAGTCCCGTGACCTTGCCCGGCCGGGTCACTTTCGAGTAATCGATGTTTAATCTGCTGGTAAAGTTCGACCAAAAGCTCGGCGCATCAATCCACTGGACTTCCGCACGATCAGAAATGATTTCTGCCGGGGCTGCATCTCGGCTCATTTCCTCAACAAAGTTCCATTTCCAGAACAGGCCAGGAGCCACTAGAAATGCAGCACACAGCAGGAAACCCGCCGCCGTTAGCCAGATCCGCCGCAGGGCGACCCAGCACATGGAGATTACGATCGCCGCAAGCGGCAGGAAGACTTTTGCGACCAGCTTGAATGAAGAGCTTAAGTGCTGGTCTTCGAGGGATTTTCCAAACGGCCAGTTCAGATTGAACATGGCCAACAACATCAGGAACAGGGAAGGTGTCGCGATGATGAAAACCCCCATGATGCCGACGTGACGGCTGACCACGGCATACGCCACCGCTGCCCCGGCGATGAGCGAGAAATACAGCCAGTTTTCGATGAACAACAGCAGCCATTCCAAAGCGGAAAGATTCACCCGCATGCACGCCGCGTGCAGCAACGCGAATCCCACCGCCGGCAGAACGAGAACGAAGGCGATGAGAACCAGTTTGTTCCACAACAGCGTGGTGGCCCGCACTGGACGGGTGCCCATGAAGGCCGAGTTATCGACGAAGGAATCGCAATGGATGATCCGCGTGCTGGTTAGGAAAATCATCACCACCGGCGCTAGCAGACGGATCATCATGAAAGGCTCGCCGGCTTTTCCATCCGGGCTGATCCACGGCAGCATGTTGCTGATGGCGAGGGCGAACCAGGTTCCAAGAATCCACGGCTTGGCGAAGGTGAAGTCCTTTTTGCACAGATGGAGTAAGATGTTCATCGCTTGTCCTCCAGGTTGATGTTCGGGAAATCGAATGCTTGGGAAAGGCTGCCGCCGTTTTCATCGCCGATTACGAGGAGCTCCGCACCATCGGTCCAGTCGGGCGGGATGGGATGCTTTTTATAGTCCGGCTTCCAGATGGGCGAGGTGAAATCCTTTTTCGCAATCGTATAGTGGCCTGATGTGTTGTTAGCTGCGGATGCGTTACCTTCGTATAGCAATTCCTTCCGGTCCGCGTGGATGACGATGAAATCGACGACGCCCCCGTCATGATCGAACCAAGCTCCACGCAATTGGATCAGGGGTCTTTGCTGGACGATGGTGTAGGTGATTTCATCAAGATTCGTCTCGACCTTGGTGAGATCGATCCGCTGATTTCCCAGCTGAATCGAGCTTCCTTGCCGGAATGGCATTCTCGCGAGAATCACCGGCCGCTTGAATGGGATTTCCATGGTGCCTTTCAAATGCGCACCTGTCATGGCGCCCGCTGCGTCCTGAAGTTTGAAATCGGCGAGCTGGAATGCAGAGCTTTGTCTTTCATCAATCTTATATGGACTCGGGATTCCCAGTGTGGGGATGATCGCCCTCGCGCCGAGTGTAGCCCATGCTTCGCGGCGGGACGAGAGGGTCTTGCCGTTCGAGAGTGTGAGTTCCGATTCGTAGCTGGTGTCGAGTGACTGTCGCCAGCCGTTGGTTAGGCCGGTGAGGCGGCCCTTTCCATCAATCGATTTGTAGGTAACTTGATTATAACTTCCACTGTTCGAGCTAGAGACGATGGACTTCCAGTTCCGATCCTCTTCGAAGGTAAACTTCAGCTTCGCCTGATCCGGCCATTCACTTCTTGGAGCTTCGCGATGTGGAGGAGCAAAGGCTTTGACGAAATTCAGCGGCCAGAAAAACAAAGTCGCAAGGGCACACAGCGCGGTGATCACCAGCGACTTCGTAATCGTTTCACGACGGCCGCTGTGCACAAAAAGCATGATGCCGATCACCGAGCCCGTCAGGGCGACGATCTGGGCCATCAGCAATCGGCTGGTTTTCAGGTATTCCAGCGTGTAGCTCCACTCCGGCTTCTCAGTCCGGAAGAATGTGCTTTTGCACCAACTGAACGCGATCCAGCCGATCAAAATGACGCCAATCAGACTTACGACGGTGGAAATGTATTTGCCTGCGGATTCATCCCGGAGGGCCATTGCAATACTCACTGCGCTGAGGGCTGAGAGAACGAGAATTTCCTCAGTAAAGATCAGCAGGAAATCCAGCACGCTGGGTTTCAGCCCGAGCATCAGGATTGAAACGTTGGTGAGCGTCGCAGCCAACACGACCATAAGAAGGGCAAACAGAGCTTTGGATTGGATCACAGCGGAGAGACCCATAGGCCTGGTCCTGAAAAAGGCTCCCTCGCGAAAAGGTGCGTCCCGCTGAGTCTGGCCGCCGATCATGAGGAAGCACATGACCCAGATGAAGTAGCGCCAAAGCAAAGGCGCAGCGATATGGTTCATCCGTTTTTCCAACGGTAGCTGCGAATACCAATACATGATCCCGAGTAACCAAATGACCAGGAACAGCAGTGGCCATCGCAACACGCGGAGATCTTTGCGGAAAAAGTGAAGCACCTGATTCATGCGCGGTTGCTCCGTTGGAATTTCCTGGCGAGGGCGATGAAGATGTCTTTGAGCGACATGGTGGCGATGGTGATGTCCGCTTCCGGGAAGAGGGATTTCAACGCATCTTCGGTTTTGCCATCGAAGGCGGTGTGGACGAAGCGGCTGTGGTTTTCCTCGCGGGTGAGGCCGAGGATTTGTGGACTATCAGGCACCGGCGGGTGGCTGCCGATGATGTCCACGCGGCGGAAGCGTTCCTGCAGCGAGTCGAGCGATTCGGATACCTGGAGGCGGCCTTCGTCGATGATGATGATGTCGTCGGCGAGTTTTTCCACGTCGTCGATGTCGTGGGTGGAGAAGAAGATGGACCAGTCGTTCTGGCGGGTGATTTCCAGCACGCTGTCGAGGAACTCGGCGCGGACGAGCGGGTCGAGTCCGGCGAAGGGTTCGTCGAGGATGAGCAGTCGCGGGCGGAAGGCCATGGCGAGCAGCAGCGCGAGTTTCACTTTTTCGCCGCGCGAGCAGCGGGAGATGCGGCGCTGGAGCGGGAGGTCGAGTTTTTCGATGAGGTATTTTTCAAACTCGCGGTCCCATGACGGATAGAGCTTGGCGGTGAAGGCGATGAGCTGCTCGCCGGTCATCCAGTCGTAGAGCTCCTGATTTTCGGAAACGTAGCCGGTTTTCTGCCAGTCTTCGGGCCGCAGCGATTGCGAATCGCGGCCAAAGAGCATCGCCTTGCCGGAAGTCGGGCGGATCAGGCCCGCGAGCATCTTGATGGTGGTGGTTTTGCCCGCACCGTTGCGGCCGAGAAAGGCACAGGCGCGCCCGGCGGTGAGGCGGATGTCGAGCTGATGGACGGCTTCCTTCCAGCGGTAACTCTTGGTGAGCCCTTGGGTTTCAATGATCGTTTCCATGGATGTGCTGGCTGTGTTTTTGGATGAGTTCGATGAGGGCGGCTTCGCTCAGCCCGTGGTGGGCGGCTTCGATGAGGAGTTGCTCGATGAGCGGCTGGAGCGCCTTGAGCTGCTGGGAGCGGAGAGACGGCCGGCGGTCGGCGACGAAACTTCCCTGCCCCGGATGGCTGGCGAGCACGCCTTCGTCGGTGAGGCGGGCGATGGCTTTCTGGACCGTGTTCGGATTCACGCCGAGCTCGCGGCTGATCACGCGGACGGACGGCATTTGCTGGCCGGGCTGGAGCTGGCCGGTGGCGATCGCCTTTTTTACCGCCCTGACGATTTGCTCGTAGATCGGCTCGCCCAATTGGAGGGTAATCAGGAATGGCAACATGCAACTGTATTATTTGTAGTAATACAGATAGAGCGGTGACAAGAAAAATATTCCGAACCAATTCCGGCTGGCGGCGAGGTGCCGCTTGAATCCCACCAGGGCGAGCTCGGCGCAAAGTTCGACATCGTCATGGGCCACACCCCGGCGGACGTCGGGCATTGAGAAACGCCTCCGGAGTGCGGCACGCTTTGCTACAGCTGGATGGAAGTTCTGCTCCATGGGGCGCGGAGCTCTTTCTCTTCCATCTCCCAAATTCGGTGGATTCGTAGGAATCAGGGAAAAAATGGCTCGCGGGTTCACCCGCGCAGGATAGAGACTGCGGGAAGCAAGCGGCGCTTTTCACCAATATCGAATGCAATACAAGCGACAGCCTCGGTATAAAGATTTACCAATTCCTGCTTATACGGGCGAGGAGCACAAGGACGAAGCCATAGTCCGTGAATTCGACAACGCTTTTGATAGTGTGGCGGCGGCGCTCGGCAAACTTCACCTCGTCGATACCGAAGCTGGATGCGGTGTTGAGAGAGCCCCGGTTTCGATGAGTCGCTATGTTGATGTTTGTCGACAGCACACAATCGTTATCAACAGGCGGGCGTGGCACCCGGATATCGTCACAATTCTCCACAACGAACTGCAGAGGCTTCCGACGGGATGGACGTTGGCGATTGATGCTACTGAATTTCCGCCTGGCCAAGCTCACATCGTGGTCGAGGCAGACGGAACAGTCCACGGATGGTCGGATTTTTCCGCCCGATCCACTCTTTCCGATTTTGGCTTTGAGCAACCAAGGTTCCTGACCCTTGTGAGATTGTATTTTGTGGAACTTTTTGATAGCTTCAGGAAGAAGTGCAGGCGCAAGAAACCTTCAGTCATGCCTACTCGACTTGAAGATCAATACGACTACCTTCAGAAGAATGCTAAAGGTGAAGACGGAGATGTTGGTCATCCTTAAATCAGGAGTCTTCATCCCTCCTATCTGCGTCCATCCTGTTCATCTGTGGTTGAAAAATCCAACCCGCCGTGCCGCTTCCGACCGCTTCGATTCTTGCGCTGCACCGGATGCTGCGGTTCACTAACCCATGAGATTTCCACTCCCTATCCTCGCCGCCGCATTACCGCTGCTCCTCATCAGCTGCGGCGGCGGATACGGGCGGATCGGGCTGCACGCGGCGCCAAAAATCGTCAACGTCTCGTCCTACGACCCGAAGGAAAAACAACGCTCCGGCGACTCGTTTTCCGCGAATGACGTGTCCGCGCTGCGGCGGAATGGCGCGCACGGCCTCATCGCCCGCTGCGGCAAGGGAACGGCGCTCGACGAAAAATGCGCCGACTTCCTCAGCTCCGCTGATCGCCAGGGGATGATGCTCGGCACGTATTATTTCGTCCTGAAAACCACCGATCCCACCTGGCAGGCGGACCAATACATCAGGCGCCTGCGGGAAATCGCCAGCACGCGCGGGCTGATGGGAAAAAGAATTCTTCTCGTCGGCGACTTCGACACCAAGTCCAGCCCGGCGGATCTTGTCGCCTTCATCGACCGGGTGGAGGCCCGGACCGGCGTGCTGCCCGCCATCTATCTGGAGAACAGCGATCGTCTGCGCAACTCGCTGGCCAACGCGAGTCCCGCGCAGAAAAGCCGCATTTCCCAGTGCCCTTACTGGATCGCGCTCTACGCGCCGACCGGCAGCTATCAGACGCCGCAGCACCTCATGGAGGCCTACGATATTTGGGACGACTGGGCGATGTGGCAATACGCAGGTGTCGAGTGGTCCGGCCGCTCGGCTTCCAAGCACTACCATCACGGACCATGGAAATCGCCGAGATTCTTCGGCTCGATGGACCGCCCGCTGGAGCACAATGCCTTCAACGGGGACGCGGAAGACCTCAACCGTTTTTGGAAAAAGCACTCGTGGGTGGTGCGGTGACTCTGGCGCTCTTTCTGGCGATGTTCGAGATTCACAAACTACTTACTCACTGCGAGTTGAATCTTCGAATTGCGGTGCTGACTGCGTAAAACCGATGATCTTTCCGATGATCTGAACCACGGGTCCGCGCCCCGGCATCAGCCTTGCATGGAAGTTCCTGAGTCGTTACACCACAACGAGTGACTCGTGAGTCTTCAGAAAATCCATCCAAGCTCTGGAAGTGGCGGGTCGAGTGGTTGGCCCAGACGGCGATTGAGAAATTCGTGGGTTTGTTCCCGGGGCCAATGGTTTTCCGCTGCGGCGAGGCGCTTGGTGGGATCGCCTGGCATTTCATGCCGTTCCGCCAGCGGGTGATTTTGAGGAATTTGCGCATCGCGTATTACGGCGAACACGACTTGCAGACCTTGCGGCTGATGGCTCGGGAGACTTTTCGCCGGACGGCGGGGAATTTGTTGTCCGCCATGCACTCAACGCACCTTTCGCTGGAGCAGATCGACCGGATCGTCACCGTTGAAAATCAGGAAATTTTGGAGGACGCGCTGACCCGTAGTCCGGGACTTGCGTTGATGCCCTCGCACATGGGGAACTGGGAACTGCTGAGCCGCATCAATTTAAAATTCCCTCCCGGGCACAAAATGGGGGCATTTTACCGCCCGCTGAACAACCCGATTCTTGACGCCCGGGTGCTGGCCCACCGGGAGCACGAAGGCACCCGGCTCTTCTCCAAGCGGGACAGTTTTCATCTCGTGACCGGATTCCTGCGCGAGGGTGGGATTCTGGGAATTCTTGCGGATCAACGGGTTGGCCACCAGGGCGAAGTGGTGAGATACTTCGGCCGGCTGACGCGCGCCAGCCCACTGCCCAGCCTGATGGCGCGGCGCAGCAAGAGCGAGATCCTCTCGATGTCGGTGCGCACGGTGGCCCCGGGGAAATGGGCGATCCGCTACCATCCGGTCAACCGCCCGTTCAAGACAGCCGACTGCATGCTGGCCATCGAAAATGCGCTGAAGGAAAGCCCGATCGACGTCTTCTGGTTCCAGGAGCGCTGGAAGGTCTATATCAGCCGGAAACTTTCGATCAGCAAATGGCTCGGCCCGGATTCGATGGGCGAGGGCAAACCGCACCGGGCGTTGCTCTGGTTGGCGGGAGCCCCGGCCGGATGGAGGATCCCGGCTGACTGGACGCACCCGGATGTGATTTACGAAATCGTGCTGGCTGACGGGCAGGAAAAGCCGGCTTGGCTCGCCGGCTCGGAAATCCTTCACGCCGTTCCGGTCACCCACGACCGCGACATTCTGCGGAAATCCATCGAAACGATCGATCTCGCCGCCGGCCTTCCGGTCGACTACATCCTGACTTGTGATGCTCCGAGAGCGCTGGTGAAAGCCGCTCGGAAGGAGTCGATCCCGCTGGTTTCATTATGAAAATCATCCAAATCCTGCCCGAACTCAACGGCGGCGGCGTCGAGCGTGGAACGCTGGAAGTCGCTGCGTTCCTAGTCGGGCGGGGCGACGAATCCATCGTCATTTCCCACGGAGGCCGGATGGTGGCGGATTTGGAGAAGGCTGGCTCGCGGCATTTCACGATGCCCGTTCACCGCAAGGCGCTTGCCTCACTGGGGCAGATTCCGAAATTGCGGCGGCTCTTTATCACGGAAAAACCGGACATCATCCACCTCCGTTCGCGGCTTCCGGCATGGCTGGCGTGGCTGGCATGGAAAAGCCTGCCCCACGCGAGCCGGCCGCGGCTGGTGACGACCGTGCATGGATTTTACTCGGTCAACGGCTATTCCGCCGTGATGACGCGGGGCGAGCGGGTGATCGCCGTTTCCGAAAGCGTGCGGGATTACATCCTGAAAAATTACCCGAAAACGAACGCCGCCAAGATCCGAGTGATCCACCGCGGCGTCGATTTGGTGGAATATCCGGTCGGATTCACTCCCTCCGCCGAGTGGCTGGCGTCTTGGCAGGCCGCAAATCCGGGGCTGGAAGGACGTATTCCGCTGCTGATGCCCGGGCGGCTGACGCGGTGGAAAGGCCAGGAGGAT
>JANPKJ010000011.1:0-2023 GCA_031425955.1 Akkermansiaceae bacterium
GGTCGGATTCACTCCCTCCGCCGAGTGGCTGGCGTCTTGGCAGGCCGCAAATCCGGGGCTGGAAGGACGTATTCCGCTGCTGATGCCCGGGCGGCTGACGCGGTGGAAAGGCCAGGAGGATTTCATCCGGCTCATCGCCAAGTTGATCGAATCCGGTCCGCCCGTTCACGGCCTGATCGCCGGCGAGCCGCACCCCAAAAAACTCGCCTTCCTCGACGAGCTCAAGCAACTCGCCGCCTCACTCGGCGTCACGGAGCACGTGTCCTTTCTCGGCCACCGCACCGACCTGCGGGAAATCATGGCGGTTTCCGAGATTGTGTATTCGCTTTCCCACGATCCGGAGGCGTTCGGGCGGGTGTCACTGGAGGCGCTGGCGCTCGGAAAACCGGTCATCGCCTACGATCACGGCGGCGTGGCCGAGCAGTTGCGGGCGATTTTCCCGGAGGGTCTGGTCAAGGTCGGCGACCTGAACTGCGCCATTGACCGGACCGGGGAAATCCTGAACCGTCGCCCGACGCCCTCGTCGGCAGAGGCATTCGCGCTGGAGCGGATGCTCCGATCCACGCTCGAGGTTTACCAAACCGTTCTCAAGGACCCCCGATGAAGCAACCCGCATCGTCACTTCGGACAGCGATCTTTTCCAAGCACATCGAACCAGAAGAGGAGACACCCTCGCCGTCGTGAAGTCAGCAGCGGCTGACAATCTCACCGATCGGAATCTCGGGTTCGTTCGGGAGGTTAGGCACATCCAGCGCGCCGGGATAAGTCTCGGTGCATTCTTGAAACGCGCGACCATCTCGCCGGACGTAGGTCAACTCGAGCAGTTTCGGCACCCTCAAGCCGCAGATCACGCGCACCGGCCCGGCATTGTTCGCATGCAGATGCACCGGTGCGAATGTCACATGAAGTTTGCGCAGCACCTGCAGATTGCGCCCACGCTCTGCCCGCTGCGACGGACGGCCGAGCGGATGATGGATTTCCAAGCAAATCTGCCGGAACCTGGCGAGGGCCGCGCTGGGCATGGATTCGAACACCTCCCACTCGTGGCCGTCGATGTCGATCTTCAGGATCAAATCCCCCGAATGTGCGGCAAGGTCGCTGGCGAGGATGTCACTGATCATGCGCATCCGCTTGACGGGATCATTGGACCCGGCGATGCCGCAGCGGTTGAAGTGCAGTAGCGGATTACCCGCCACCTCGGCGGGTGGCTCGACCGTATGATCGAACTGGTGGATTTCGATGCCCATGGCGGCCATTTGAAGATCCCACGAAATATCGCCACCGATGCCAAGCGACAGCGCCGCGCGGATTCCCCCGAGATCATCCGCCATGATATAGCCGCCGTCGCCACGTAGATTGCCGACGCGGATCTTGCGCAGACCGGGCAGGCTCAGCGGACGCACGAGATCATAAAGTTCCTGGACATGGCAGGCGCGCCCGCCTGTGAGCTGGAATCGCAAGGAGTCGTTGAGTTTCACGCAGACGTGCTCGCGGAAAGGTTAGGGAAAACAGGTGAATTCATCGACGGGAAAATGATGGCTCTGCGGCATATTGTAAGCACAATCACCAAACGGCGGAAGATTCTTCAGGCCGGTTTCAGAATGCTAGCGAATAAAAGTCAGAAAGGCGGGGCGGGGATTCGTCCAGTCTGGTTTCTCAACAAACTGACTGTGAGCAACAAACACCACCACCTCTGTGCGGAAAATCGTAAAGGGATTGCCAACGTGAAACGAGCTGGAAAGACCCAGGGTGAGATCGCTCAAGCCATCGGGTTCAGTCAGGGGGCGAGCGGGTCATCGCCATGTCTGAAAGCGAGCGGGATTACATCCTGAAAAATTACCCGCAGACGAACGCCGCCAAGATCCGAGTGATCCACCGCGGGGTCGATTTGGTGGAATATCCGGTCGGATTCACTCCCTCCGCCGAGTGGCTGGCGTCTTGGCAGGCCGCAAATCCGGGGCTGGAAGGACGTATTCCGCTGCTGATGCCCGGGCGGCTGACGCGGTGGAAAGGCCAGGAGGAT
>JANPKJ010000012.1:0-7829 GCA_031425955.1 Akkermansiaceae bacterium
CCGGTGGCCAGCCAAGCAACCTACAGGGGCTTTGGAATGATAAACTGGTGCCGCCATGGGGCAGCAAGCTCACCTGCAACATCAACGTGCAGATGAACTACTGGCCGGTCGAGGTGACGAATCTTCCGGAGTGTCACCAGACGTTGTTCGATGCGATAGACGAACTGAAGCTCTCCGGCGAAAAAACCGCGAAGGCCCATTACTGCGCCCGGGGCTGGGTGCTTCACCACAATTTCGATATTTGGCGTGCTACGGCTCCGGTGAACGCTTCCAATCATGGCATCTGGGTGACCGGAGCTGCATGGCTTTGCACGCATGTTTGGGAACACTACCTGTTCACCCGCGACAAGGAATTCCTTGCCAAACGCGGCTATCCGTTGATGAAAAGCGCGGCGGAGTTTTTTCAGGATTTTCTGATTTTGGATCCTATCTCCGGAAAGCTGATCAGCGGTCCGTCCAACTCACCCGAGCAGGGCGGACTGGTCATGGGGCCTACCATGGATCACCAGATCATCCGCAGCCTGTTCAAATCCACCGCAGCCGCCGCCAGGATCCTTGGCGTGGATGAGTCCTTCGCCGCCGACCTCACCGCCAAGGCGGACAAAATCGCGCCGAACACCATTGGCCGCCACGGGCAGCTCCAGGAATGGATGGAGGACATCGACAATCCCAACAACAAACACCGTCATGTTTCCCACCTATGGGGAATCTATCCTGGCAGCGACATCACCCCGCAGGACAAGAAACTGTTCGCGGCCGCGCGTCAGTCCTTGCTCCATCGCGGCGATCTGGCCACCGGCTGGTCGATGGGTTGGAAAATCAACCTGTGGGCGCGATTCCTCGATGGTGATCACGCCAATACGATGCTTTCGACATTACTTCAGCCGGTCGGCGCTGCAAAAGGCGGCGGTGGACTCTACCCAAACCTGTTTGACGCGCATCCGCCGTTCCAGATTGACGGCAACTTCGGAGCCACGGCCGGTATTGCGGAGATGCTCCTGCAAAGCCACCTCGGCCAAATCGACCTCCTCCCTGCGCTCACGAAAGCCTGGGCGAACGGCTGGGTGAAGGGCCTGCGCGCGCGCGGCGGCTTCCATGTCGATATCACGTGGAAAGATGGCAAGGTCACGGCCTATCGGATTGCCTCCACGCAACCCGGCCAGGTCAAAGTGAAGATTAACGGCGACGTGAAAATCATTTCTTCTGAGAAGCAATGAATTTGAAGGAGACCGAGGTATATGAATACCCCATGCACTTTCGCTATCACGCTGGCATTGCTACTTCCGAACGCCGCTAGCCCAGCGCTCCCTGTTGAAAAATGAGCCAGACCACTGCCTAAGTGTGCATCACATGAGAAGGGTGAAATCGGCTTTCCCCACTGTCCGAAGGTCCCAGTTTCGCACGAAATCCGTCGGGCAGCGCCGCTTCGGCAAATGAAGCCAGCAGGGTGCCATGCAATGGGCGAAGCCGTTGTGGTGTTTTGAGGTGATTACGAAATAGCTAACACCCGAAGCTGCGGTGAGGGAAATCCGCAGCGCAGCAGGGATACAAACTTTTTTTGGTGCCGGACGGCGTGGGCGTGGATTCAAGTGGGTGCGTTGTACTGCAGCCCGTGAAGGACTCAAAACACGCCGCAAAATGCCCCGCGATGCGGCATCTATTCCCTTTTTCGGGTGGCCAACTCTGACTACCTATTGAAGTAATTGAAGCCTTACGTGACTATCCCTAGAGTTTTTGAGCGTCAGCAAATCCGCCCCATTGGGATTCGTGCGCACGATTTGGGCTGCCATGCACGTAGGAAGCTGGCCAAGCGGGTGACAGCGGTTGGGCTTGGGTCGGTCCCATTTGTGCGGATCCATGACAAGCGACTGATTACGGTCCCGGCAGGCGGGGGATTTTTTGCTGGTGATGACTTGTTCTCATGCAACGCCCGAAGCCGTGAGATAAGCTCTGTCATCCTTGAAAAATCGGGTCCGGCGGCGGAGCGGAAAATTCAATGGATCAGCGAGAGTCGTCAGCATTTTATCCCATGAACAGTCCACTCAAAACCATCCGAAAGATTGGCGACAAGCTTCTCCGGGATACCCCGTTTCAATACTGCCTGAAAGTTGCTGGAGTTTCGAACACTTTGGACCGTTTGAATTTCGTGGATTTTGGTAGAGCATTCGGCCTTGGTCGGGCTGCTCTCGCATATGCGTGGACACAGATCACGGTTGAAGAATCCATGATCCTGAAACTGCACCTTGAACACAACGATGGATGTGTGATCTGGCTCAACGGTGTCGAAATTTACGCTAGGTCGGGTGATCGTGACATTTGTTTGAGATTCGATGAGCGTAGCATTGACATGTCCGGTGAAGTAGAACTTCCGCTGCGGAAAGGAACCAATGCGCTTTTGATGAAATCGGAAACGCGTGGTGCCGAGTGGGGTGTCTTTTTGCAACCTCCGAGCACGAAAGGCGCGGTGATCGATGAAACTGTCAGCCATCCGGTGATCGGCCTGCGTGACGTTGTGCAGATTGATGGAAGTGTGGCGGATCTCTCCAACTGGCTGGTGTTGGGGCCGTTCTCCAATCCAATCGTCGAAGGCCAGCGCGCGGGCCTTCACATGCCACAGAGGCCAGAGACGGACGGAGTCGAAATCGGCCGCATGTATGAAGGTCTCGCCGGGCCCGTGACATGGACGGTCCCCAAGGTCGAGGTCCTGGGTTCCATGATCGATCCCCGACCGTGGGGCACGAATTATGACTGGAATTATCACAATGGCGGTGTCGCCTGGGCCATGCAGTCGCTCGCTGCCTTGTCGGATGATAGCCGATATGGGGAGTATGCCTCCCGGTTCTGCGACTTCCATTTGAATGGAATTCCTTTCGTGAAACATCAGGTGAGGACACTCAACGCGGTCGAATCTGCGAATCACTTTATCATCGATACTCCGCTGCTGGATTTCACCCTCGCGCCCTCACTTCCCTTGATCCATCGCCTTCGAATGGAATCAGATTTCCCCAATCGTGAGGGCTATGTTGAATGGGTTGAAAAGATGATTGCCTACGCGAAGGATGGCCAGGTGCGCTTGCCTGGCCACGGAATTTATACCCGAACGACCCCGGTGGAGTTCACGACCTGGGTGGACGACATGTTTATGGGAATTCCATTCCTGGTCCAAGCGGCGTTGTATGTCAGCGATGAGCAAGCCAGACGCGCGTTTTTCGACGATGCGGCGCATCAGGTTCTGGAGTTCAATACCCAGGTCTGGGATGCAGAGGCGAAACTGTACATGCACGCCCGCTACCTCGGCAATCCGGCGAAGCTGCCCTATTGGTCACGCTGCAATGGCTGGGCAATTTGGGCGATGAGCGAGGTTTTGCTCCATCTTCCCTCGAGTCATCCGAAATTCGAAAAGATACTTCGTCACTTCCGGACCCACTGTTCCTCGCTGCTCCGGTATCAAGACAGAAGCGGCCTCTGGCCAAACGTGCTCAATCGTCCTGATTCCTCGCTGGAAGTATCGGGAACGGCGATTTTCGTGATGGCAATGGCGAGGGGACTGCTTCACGGATGGCTGGACGAAATGGAATTCAAAGGCCCCGTGATCAACGGGTGGAAGGGGTTGGCGTCTCATGTCGATGCCGATGGCACGGTCCACGGAATTTGCAGGGGCACGATGTGCACCGAGGACGTTGAATATTACGTCAACCGCCCGTTTTACGACAATGACACGCACGGTCTCTTCGCTGTCCTTTTCGCAGGCATCGAAATGGAGCGGCTTCAGCGGACGTGGTCGCCTCTTTCCTTGGTTGCCGGCTGAATACGGGACCGGGGAATCGACTCGTTCGACAATTGACCAAGCTGGCGATGTGCCACAGGCTTCTTCACGTGTGATGACCCAGACAAAAAAACGCATCGCTCTCATTGGCGTCCCGATTCTTCAATCGGTGAACAATCTTTCGAATGCTGCGATCGCCCGCCATGCGGAAAAGGGTGGACGGTGGGAGTTCATTTTCGCGGCATCTGCTTCGGTAGAGTCCTTCCGATTCCTACGAACGTTGGATTGCGATGGGGCTCTCGTTCGAATCACCAACAACGCGATGCTTGCCGAGGCGAGAAAAGTCCGGTTCCCCATGGTGAACATCTCTTCCTGGCTTCAAAAGCCGGGTGTCCCAACGGTGAGGCATGACTACGATGCGGTGGGATGCTTGGCGGCAGAACATCTGCTCGAAAAGGGCTTCCACCGCTTTGCCTGCGTCGTCGTCCCCGGCGGTTGGTTCATCGAGCAGAGGGCGAATGCATTCCGTCGCACCGTGGAAGAGCACGGATACTCGGTGGATTCTTTCCATCTTGAAACCACAATGCCGTTGGTCATCCAACCGCTGGCACCTGCGGAGAAGCGCAGGTTTGTCAGTTGGATCAGGACCATTCAGCGCCCGGCAGCGCTCCTTTTGACCGATGACTGGGATGCTCCCGCGTTGCTAGAGCTCTGCCGCGAAGCCGGGTATGAGGTGCCCCGGGATTTGGTGGTAATGACGACGGGGTGGCACAGCGAAGTCCTGCCGCAGTGTCGCGTTCCGCTGAGCGCGGTGGAGGAGGATCAGGAATTGCAGGCGAAACTTGCGGTGAGCTGCCTTGACCACCTGATGGAGAGCAGAAAGCCGCGCGAGTCGATCATCAGCGTGCCTCCCCTCGGCGTGGTGGAGCGTGCTTCCACAGCCACCATGGCCATCGACGACTACGAAGTGGCCCATGCCTTGGAGTTCATCAGAGCACACGCCTACGAACCGATTAATATCGCCGACGTCAGTGACCGGGTCCGGGTCTCAAGGGCAACACTCGAACGCCGCTTCCGCAAAGTGATCGGAATGACCCTGCATGACTGCCTCACGGAGCAACGCTTTAAAAAGGCCAAAGAACTGCTTTTGGAGAATCCTTCTGAAACTCTTCAGTCGATCGCGCTGAAATGCGGATTGAGTGATCGTCGGCAGCTCAATAAACTTTTTTCCAGCGAGATGGCGATGTCGCCGGTCGCATGGCTTCAGACTGTCAGGCCATGACGACGGGCTTGGGGGATCTTCCTCCTCGAATGGGTGCCTGTGAAAGGAGGCCCTTGAGGTAATCGGAAACGTTCTCAGAGGGAGCCTTTTGTCTAATCGGGTCTGACGTGATCGGTCCCCAGCAGAATGAGCGAAACCGAGACGGGCCCCTGTCGCAAAATACACCCTGTTTGCAGCAGAATCCCCCTTTTTCGCAATCCAATCATCCCCTTTAATGAAGGCGATCTTGGTGAAATAGCACTTTGTCACAATGCGCAAGCGGACAAAGTGAAGACAAACCCGCTCATTCCCCTCGGTCACTCAAACACATCAATTCCCACCCCCGATGAAACATCGCTCCGCCAACTGTTACCTCCGTGCGAACGGACTCTCCGCTCTTCATCCCAAGAAAGTGAAACCACTGTCGGGTTCATCGCGATCTGTCGCAATCATCGCTACCGCTTTGGTCTTCAGCGCTGCTCCGAATTTGCGGGCCGACCTTACCAAGGCCAATAATACCCATGCACTGAATCTTGTCAGCAGTTGGACCGATGGTACCCTTACACCCACCAGTTCGGATGTCCTCATTTGGGGTGCGACGGTCATCGGCGCGAATAGCGTGGTGACCGGCGCTCCTCTCAGCGCCAAAGGGTTGAGCATTGTGAGTCCGGGCGGCTTGGTCACGATTACATCAGATGCAACGAACACTCTCACTCTAGGTGCCTCAGGTATCGATATGAGCAGCGCCACGCAGAATCTGACTTTGGCCGGTCAGGGGCCGATTCTCGGAGGGAATCAAACTTGGAACGTGGCTTCCGGGCGCACGTTGACCGTCTCGGGCGCGGCAATGGCGCTTGGCGCGAATGTTTTGACTCTCAGTGGCGACGGCGATTTTAGCTTCTCAGGCACCGCTACTGGATCAGCGGGATTAGTGAAGAATGGCAGCGGCACGTTATTTTTTCCTAACTCAAATACAGCCAAGAATATCGGAAATATTAGTCTGAACGGTGGAACTTTTAATTACAGCCACGCGAATAGCTACTCAGGAACTGTCGTAGCAGCTAACGGGACGACAATCACCAGCAATGTTGGTAATGGGTTCGTCAGCATTAGCGCCACGGGCAACATATCGATTAATTCAGCTACCACTCGCTATAGCGCAATCACTGGAGGAGCGAATACCCTTACGTTTTTAACGGGCACAACTTTTAACCGGAGCGCATCCACGTTGAATGGATCTACTTTGGACGTGCGATCTGGTGCTACCTTCCAAACGGGCGCTGACCAAAATAACGGCACGAGTTCCTCGTCCACCATCACCAAGATCGGTGCGGGCACTTGGACTTTGCAGAACGGCCAACTCAGCGCCACGACCGGTATCACCATCAACGCGGGTGCGCTCCGAAACCTTAGCGCCAACCGCATCGCCGACGCCACCGCAGTAACCATAGACGGCGCGACGGCCGTTTACGACCTCCAGACCTTCACCGAGACCGTGGGTGCGGTCAGCCTTAAGAATGGCGGCAGCATCACCGGCACCACCACGGGCGCCCTCACTGGCTCGTCCTACGCCTTCGAAAGCGGCTCCGTCTCGGCCATCCTCGCGGGCTCTGGCATCCTCACCAAGACTACCTCCGGCACGGTTACTCTTTCAGGGCTTAATACATACAACGGAGCGACGCAAGTTAATGGTGGCAGACTCTCTATCGACACTACCGGCACGATTAATAACACGAGCGGCGTTTCCATCGGCGCGGGCGAGTTCAGCTACAACAACTCCACCACCGCGCTGTCGCAAGCGGTTTCCTTCAGCGGCACGGGCGGCACCCTAAGCGGCACCGGCACGATCACCCCGGCCGTCATCATCACCAGCGGCAATCGGCAAACCGCGGGGACTTCAGTTACCACTGCGAATCCCACCGCCACCCTCGGCAAGGAAACCTTCGGCACCAGCATCACCTACAGCACGGGTTCCATCTTCGAGTGGAACCTTACGGGCGACACCGCTACCACTATCGGAACTCGCGGCACCGACTATGATGCGTTGAATACCGCAGTGCTTGGCGCGACCAGCGGCGCGATCTTCCGGGTGATTCTGAATAATTCGCAGAACTTCGGCGAAACGTTTTGGGATACGGACCGCACGTGGGCCGGGATCTTCAGAAACATTGCTGAAAATTCCGCTTACGACCTCTCGACGGTATTCAATGGCGGATTCGAATATCAGAACTCCGCAGGCACTGTGACTGGGGTCACCTCCACTCAAGGAGCTTTCACTTTCATCAATGGCGGAACGGATCTTAAATGGTCCGCCGTCCCCGAGCCCACCAGCGCTCTTGCAGGATTGCTGATCGGTGCCGGACTGCTGCGCCGTCGCCGCGCATGACGTGAAAAATTCTTGCCGTTGTTTAATGGGTTTCTCAACGGTAGGTCGTGTCCGCCGGAGCGCTTCAGAGCGTTCCGGCGGACACTTTTTGTTCCATGAGGCCCTCTCGCTGCAGTTACCCCGGTTCCGTTTGGCGGAATTCTCTTTGATCCTGAATTCAGAATCGGAAACCACGGAACACCCGGAACACACGGAAACGGAGCGGGCTTTGAAGGAACACGCATTCACTCCAAGGAGGAGGACCGCCCAATTCGTCCTCTCTCCTTCCGTTTGTTGGGTGGATTCCGTGGTTCGCTCTCTTTCTCTTCGGAAAAGCCTATGGCTTGAGCCAGCCAACGGCGGAGCGTGGCACGCGAAAGACCGTGCCATGCCGGACATTGCGCGGAAGGTGCAACTCGTCCGTGCGATTCTTCCAA
>JANPKJ010000013.1:0-25747 GCA_031425955.1 Akkermansiaceae bacterium
GGTCATGGATGACTAAGGAAGAGGGCGGCCCGAGTGGGGGTGATCCAACCGGCATCCCGCATGGCGCCGCCTGTTCGCGTGTGCGCGGAGCCGGCGCCGCACATCATTTCCGCCAGCCGGGGCCGGCTGCACAAAAAAATGCGCCCCAACGGTTCAAGACGTATCCTTTCTGGTCCCTGGCACACGTTCAGCGGACTTCTGCAGCAAGAACATGGCAAGACTGACATTCGTATTGGAAGACGGCGAGCAAGTGGTGGTGCCGCTGGCCGGCCTCATCACGCTCGGACGCGAGGAGGACAATGACGTGGTGATTGATGACGATCACATCTCGCGTCACCATGCCGAACTGCTCTGCCACGCGGACGGCCGCGTGGAGGTGCATGATCTCGGATCCACTGCGGGCACTTTTGTGAACGACCTGCCGGTGCGGAATCACTTCATGCGGCAGGGGGACAGGCTCGCCTTTGGCCCGCTCGGAGCATCCATCGATCTCGAGGAGCCAGCCGCGCTCCCCACCACAAGGCCGGCAGAAGAAGTGGCGCGCCCTCTCCCTGGGCCATCGCCCGAAGAGGTGAAGCTAGCCAGCATGAAGGCAGCGCTCGAGAAGGCCGAGGCAGCGCTTCGTGAGAAGACCCAGGAGCTTCAGGAACTGACGCGGCAGCATGACGAGAAGCGAAAGGCCGGGCTGGAAATCGAAATCCTGCATGTGCAAGAGGAGGCGCGGCTTGATACCGCGCGAGCAGCAGCGGCCGCAGAGGAGAAAAGGAGTGAAGACCTGCGCCGCCAGCTCGCTGAACTCGAGGAGCGCACCCGCGCCGCTCAGAAGCTGGCGGACTCGACCGAAGATCGAGCGAAGGCGACCCGCGCAATGCTCGAGCAGCTCGCGACGGAAGAACAGCAATCGCAAAAGCACTTGGCGCGCGCGCAAGCCGAGCTCGAGGAGTGCGGAGTGGCATTAGCTGCTGAGAAGGCGCGTCTGGACGAAGCCAAGGCGCTCCGTGCGGAACTCGAGGCGCGGCAACAATCACTGGGCGTGACAGAGCGGGAACTCACACGAAGCCGTGCGGCTCTGGCGGAGGCGCAGCAGCAACACGCAGACATGCAGGCCACGCTGGCAAAAGCCGGAGCCGAACTCGCCGCACAGAAAACCGCGCATGAGAAGGCTCTGGCGGTCGAGGCCGTCACGAAAGCCCGGCTCGGTGAGCTGGTTGAGAGCGAGACCGATTTGAGATCTGCCATTGAAAATCTCGCGCCACAGATCCAAACAGCGCGGGACGAACTCATGGAATTGCAGAAGCGCCTCGCGCGTTTGCGTGATTGGCGGAGAGGCGTGGACCGGCGGTACGAGCGTCTCGCCGCCATGAACGAAGCCTCACGCGAGGGCAGTGATCTCTGGCGCGAAATCGAGGAAGCGCAGGGGGAGCTCTTCAACCTCCTGCCTGCCGCGCAAATCGGAACGCATGGCCTCACCCGCGGTGACTTTGCCCGCGTGACATCCCAGGGCGGCATTCCGATGAAATCAGATCGCATCCGCAGACCGGACGCTTGACCCAGGCCGAAAATGCGTTCGCCCGCAAGGAGGCGCGAGTGACACTGCACTCGGGGCTCGACTTTCCTGCGCCCCTCACCGCATACTCCGGCGCGCGCTCAGGCCAGCAGCTCCTTCGGAACCGTTCCAGCAACATTCGTGAGACGGTAATCACGCCCGGCATATCGGTATGTCAGGCGCTCGTGATCCACCCCGAGCAGGCGCAGGATCGTGGCGTGGACGTCATTCACATGCATCGGATTCTCCGCAGCCTTGAAGCCGAACTCATCGCTCTCACCGTACGCGATGCCACCCTTCACTCCGCCACCGGCCATGAACATGCAGAAACCGTGCGGGTTGTGATCGCGGCCGCTGCCGTTCTCACTCACCGGAGTGCGGCCGAACTCTCCGCCC
Source organism: Akkermansiaceae bacterium (assembly GCA_031425955.1). Classification (GTDB taxonomy): domain Bacteria; phylum Verrucomicrobiota; class Verrucomicrobiia; order Verrucomicrobiales; family Akkermansiaceae; genus Luteolibacter. The sequence goes on from JANPKJ010000013.1 coordinate 1,943, forward strand.
CAAACGACGAGCGTCTCGTCGAGAAGCCCTCGCTGCTTGAGGTCACCGATCAGCGCGGCGATCGGCCTGTCGATGTCGAGCGCCAGCTTCCTCGTCGTGGCGTCGTGGTTCGAGTGCGTGTCCCAAGGCTGGCCGTTGCCATAATAGAGCTGCACAAAGCGGACGCCGCGCTCACACAACCGGCGCGCGAGCAGGCATCCGTTTGAAAAATGGCCCGTGCCATACAGCTCACGCATGTTTTGCGGCTCCTTGTTCAAATCAAACGCATCGGTGGCGGAGCGCTGCATGCGGTAGGCCGTCTCCATCGCCTCGATGCGGCCCTGCAAAGCATGATCGATGCCTCCGCGGGTGGCGAGGTGCTCGCGGTTCATCTCGCCCATCAAGTCCAGCAGGCGGCGCTGATCCGACGGCTGTATCCGCGGATTGTGCAGCCACGGGATCATCTGCTCGGGCTCAAGCTTCGAGTGATTGATGTAAACCCCTTGATGCTGCGCCGGCAGGAACGCGCTGCTCCATAGGATGCTGAAGCGCACCGGACGCCCCGGACACAAGACGACGAAGGCCGGCAGATTTTGATTCTCGCTGCCAAGGCCGTAGGACAGCCACGAGCCCATGCTCGGCACGCGCTCGGTCATCGTGCCGTTGTTCATCAGCAGCAGAGCCGGACCGTGATTCGGGTTGTCGGTGTGGCACGACTTCAGGATGCAAAGGTCATCCGCGTGCCGCGCCAGGTGTGGCAGCAGATCGCTGACCGGGAGCCCGCTCCGCCCATGCCGCGTGAAGGTGGCGGGCGTGGCGAGCAACCCACCCGTCGGGCGTTCCGTACGCAAGTCCGCGCCCTGCGGTCGCTGTCCGGCATATTTGATGAGCGCCGGTTTCGGATCAAAAAAATCGGGACCGAACGGTCCGCCATTCATGAACAAATGAATCACCCGCTTCGCACGAGGCGCGAAATGCAAAACGGGATTCTTGTCTGCCGCCTGCAACGCCGAGGCAAGTCCGAGCGCGCCAAGCCCCCCACCCATGCGGATGAGCGCCTGGCGGCGATTGATGAAGGGCGGCGTCATTTCCACGGCGAGAACATACGCGGTCGCCTTGCACAGCCTTGCCCCTGATCGCGAGCTGTGCGGCCGCGCGATTCCGGTTCACAGCTTCAGCCGACGGGCAGCGCCATAACCCTCCCGAAAAGCCAGCCCGGCGGGCGGGCAAATCACAGACCCCCTGCCCCGCCGGTCTTGGTCAGGATGTTGAAGACGAGCGTGGCGACCGAAAGAAGAAATACTGCCCAGGCGAAGATCATGATGTGAGGGGGTGAGTTGGGTTGAAGAAACGAAGGGCGACTATTCTGGAATCGCCGGCAGCACTTCCTTGAACTTGTTCGTCCACTGGTGCGTGGCCGGATTGTAGCTCTCCCACGAGACTTTTTCGTCCGCAGGCACCATGAAGGAGGAAACTTCACCTTGGTGCGCGGACATCACCTTGTCGGAACCGACCATCTGGATCACCAGCAACGCAACGGCTGCGACGAGACAGAGAACGGACATGCCCACGAGGCCGGCCTCGGGATCTTTTTCGTCCTCATAAAACTGCTGTGAGTCTGCGGCGGCCGACCGCTTGATCGGCGCGCTGGGCGGGGGAGCCATCGCAGCGCGCGCCATCGGCTGGGTCTGCTGCAATTTGACGGTGGCCTTCGGCAGGGAACTGGTGGCGCTGCCAGCCATCGGACCTGTGCCCGCTCCGGGTGCAGCGGCACGCGGTCCGGTGGGCGCTTTCGAAAGAGGCGCGGTCATCGCACCCGTCTCCGTCTTTGCGGCGGACGGTGCCGCCGGACGCGGTGCCGTGGGCGCACCCGGAACGACAGGTCGCGGGGCCACGGGTGGTCCCGGAGGACGCGCGACACCAGACGGGGCCGATGGTGCCGGCGGAAGTGTTACGGGAGCGGTGGATGCCTTTGGCGCTGGCGGTGGAAGCGGCGCGGACGGAAGCTGGATCGGCGCGGTGGCGCGGCGCGCGGTGGGCGGCATGATGGAACTCGTCGCCGCATTGGGGCCGCTTCCCGCTGAGGGTGAGATCGGTGCCGTGGCTTCCCTCGGCTGGGTGACACCTGCTCCTGGACGCGCGCGCAGTGTGATGCGGACGGTTTCCTTTTTCAAAGGGACGGATGATGTCTTCGGCGTGGACGGATTCTCGGGCTCGCTCATGGTGGATAAAATCAAAAAATTAAGCCCCTATTTAGCGAGCCGGGCTACTTTTAGTCAATACCTTTCTCCGACGCGCGCAGATTCATTTCACACGCCGCCCGGCACGACGGTGCGCGGCGTCAGTAGTCGGCTGGATTCTCCGCGCGCGCGGCCGGCTTCCTGACGAGACGGCGCCTCGGCGGCATCCATGTGGGCACGTTCCGCGGTTTTGGCTGGGGGCCGCGGTGGCGCATGGTCCAGCTACGGCGCCACTCCATCATCGGCACCCATCGGTCCGAACCCGCCTCCCGCGCAAAATCAGATGGAGTGAATACGGCCCGTTCACAGAGGCCGATCACCTCAAACGGGGCAAACGGACCGAACTCAACATGGTAGCGGCTGATGAAAATCTGGACCTGCTTCATGGCCCTAGGCAGAGCAGGCCCCGCGCCAGCTTCACGCTCAAATCGCGCGCATCCGCCAAGCGTGCCAGCACTGGATGAAGCCGCTGGCAAAATCCGCTGGGCGCGCCGAAATCCAATCATCCACCATCTCTGGGCTGAACCATTCACCGATCTCGATCTCATCCGGGGCAAATCTCATCGGACCGTTGTGGTCGGTGGTGTGCAGCTCGACGAATTCCCAGCCTGTGCGCTCGGTGGCTGGCACCTCGGCGGCCTTGTTTGTCGATGCGACTTGTATGCCGAGTTCCTCCTGGATCTCGCGCAAGGCACAAGCCGCATACGATTCACTGACGTCCAGGTGGCCGGCCGCGCTGCTGTCCCACACGAGCGGATGCACATCCTTCAGATGGCTGCGCTTTTGCAAATAGACGTCCCCGCGTTTGTTGAAGACGAAGACATGCACGGCGCGGTGCAGCAGCCCTTTGGCGTGTACCTCTCCACGCGGCTTCTGGCCGGTGACTTCATTGCGCTCGTTCACCACGTCGAACATCTCCGTGGCCTTTTGTCCGCGATCCGTCTCGTGCCGCTGCTCATACCAGCGCGCGACAGCGACCCATTGCTCGAGAGACAGCTCCTCGGCACGCACCGTGGGAGGCACTCCCAGCTTCTCCACCAGCGCGCTCCATCCGCCCGGGGCCTCGGGCATGAGGTTCTTCATCTGCTTTCGCCGCTGCGAGAAACCGATGCGCACCAGTTTGTCGAACCACGCGCGATCGAACACCGGCAGCGACCCCGGCATGCGCGGCGTGAGCAGGATGACTGCGGAGTCCACCTTGGGTCGCGGCTTGAAAACATCCGGCGGCACCACGCGCAGCAGTTTCACATCCCAATCCTTTTGCACGATCAGCGAGAGGCCGCCATAGGCATCGTCCCCGCACCTTGCGCTGAGGCGGTCGCACACTTCTTTCTGCAGCATAAACACGGCGCGTGTGACCGGCGTCGGCTGCGTGAGCACGCGCTTCATGATCTCGCCGCCCATGGAGTACGGCAGATTCCCGATCACGCGCACGCCGCCGTCGAGATAAAAAGGCCGCAGGTCCATGCGCGAGGCATCGTCATGCACGAGCCGCACTTCCTCGCGGCCGGCAAATTTCTCCGTCAGCGCAGCCGCGAGCTGCGTGTCTTTTTCCACGAGGATCAGGCGTCGCGGCCGGCTGACGAGATGCTCCGTCAGCGCGCCGAGACCTGGGCCGATCTCCATCACCACATCTGTGTCATCCGGCCCGATTTGATCGGCGATCCAGCGCGCGAGGGTCGCATCGCAGAGGAAATTCTGCCCGAGGCTTTTCTTCGGCTGGTGTCTGACGGGCTGCATCGCGGGATCGTAATCGGTGGGCTCGGATGATGCCCCTTTGCAAGACGTGCCTTACTCGAGCTGCAGCTTGGCCAGCGTGGCGTAGAGGCTGTGCTCGTTGGCCACGAGTTCATCGTGTGTGCCGCGCTCGATGATGGTGCCGGCGGAGAGGACGAGGATCTGGTCCGCGCGGCGCACGGTGCTCAGGCGATGCGCGATGATGATGCTCGTGCGGTTCTGCATCAGCTTGTCCAGCGCATCCTGCACGAGACGCTCGCTCTCGGCGTCGAGGCTGCTCGTCGCCTCATCGAGGATCAAGATCGCAGGGTCCGCGAGGATCGCGCGCGCGATGGCGATGCGCTGGCGCTGTCCGCCGGACAATTGCGCGCCGCGCTCACCGACGAGCGTGTCGTAGCCATCGGGCAGCGTGGTTATGAACTGCTCCGCATTCGCCTGCCGCGCCGCGCGCGTGATCTCCTCCTCGCTCGCGCCGGGCCGGCCGTACTCGATGTTCTCGCGGATGGTGCCGCCAAAGAGCAGCACTTCCTGCGGCACGAGCGCGAGATTCTTCCGCAGCGCGGAGAGCGGCATGTCGCGCGCCGGTTTTCCATCGACGAGGATTTCTCCCGCGCTCGGATCGTAGAAACGGAACAGCAACGACACCACCGTGCTCTTCCCAGCTCCGCTCGGTCCGACGAGCGCGATGCGCTGCCCAGCCGCTGCTGTGAACGAGAAATCCTGCAGCACGATCGCATCCGGCCGCGAGGGGTAGGTGAACTTCACGGCGCGCATCTCGAGTTCTCCTCGGATGCGCTCGCACGTCGCCGCTGGCGCGGGCTCCATTTCTTCAGCGAGGATCTCCCGCACACGGTCTGTGGCTCCGAGCGCGCGCTGAAGCTGCGTGACGAGCTCGCCGAATGTCATCACCGAGGCGCCCACAAGACCGCTGAAACCGCCGAACTTCAGCAGCATGGCGTGGTTGATCTCCCCTGCGTGAACCATGCGTGCCGCATACCAGATGACCATCGTCAGCGCCGTGCTGAACGAGAAAATGATGAAGGCCACAAACGTCGCGCGCGGGAGCGCGGCGTGAATCGCCGTGCTCAGAAAGCGGTCGATGTTTCGCTGATAGCGGCCCAGCTCGTAGTGCTCATTTGCAAAAGCCTTCACACTCACAATGGACTGGAGGCCTTCCTCGACGACCACCTGTGAGGCCGCCAGATCGTCTTGCGCGCGCCGGGTCAGCTTGCGGATGCGGGACCCGAAGATGGCGATGAGCACGATGACGACCGGGATGCAGGCAAGCATGAAAAGCGAGAGCTTCACCGAAACGTAGAACACCGTGACGATGCTAAGCACGAGCATCACGGAGTGCCGGATGAGCTGGGGAATCGTGGATACGAGAGTCTCGCGCAAAGTATCGACATCATTGGACAGTCGCGAAGCCAGCTCGCCGATGCGGTGCCGGTTCAGCGTGCCCATCGGCAGACGAATGATGCGGCTGAACAGGTCGCGGCGCAGCGTGGCCAGCGCCCGCTCCGACACCCGCGCGAAAAGCCAGATGCGCCAGAAGGCAAGCACGGCGAGCACGGCCGCCACCTGGATCACCTTGATGGTGGTCCGGTTCGAGTCTTCGAGCATGTTTGCGCCGTCGGCGCCGTTCAAGACCCGCCCCACAAACTCGAAGAGGAGATTGAAGAACCAAAACGTCATCGCCCCGGACACCGCGAGGGCCAGGAGGGCGGCGATGAAGACCACCTTGTGCGGCCGCAGGTATTCAAAGAAAAACTTCGTCCCCTGCCATGTGTCGCGGTCCCACAGTTTGCGGCCGGCGCGCTCTTCGGTTGTCTTTGCCATGATGGATCGTCGTCTGCTTGGCTCAGAACGGATTCACCGTCCAGCGCGCCGTGGGTTTGGTTGTCAGTTCCAGCACGGCGAGGCCTTCCGCGTCATCGGGGTGACGACCGTTTGCGACGAGGGAAAAATGAAGCTCAGCGGGGAAGTCGCCCTTCGGCGCCGCATCACTCGGACCCTTCCAGAAGGCGACATTCGTGCGGATGCCGAGCTGGCTGTTGCCATTGCCGATGGCCCACTCGTGCAAGTACAGGTAGGTGCGCGGCAAGGTCACGGTAAGGCGCCGGCCGCCGATCCTGGAGCTGCCAAGCTGGCCGCGGATGAACTTCGGATCATACGTCGCCGCATAACCGGTGCCGAACACCCACGGCGGCGGGCTTTCAAAGGGATACGTGCCGTCGGCCGCGCTGCCACGGAGGCGGAGGGAATCCACCGCGCCAAAGCCGAGCCTCTTGCCATACGACCGCGCATCCAGGCCGAGCTCGAACTCAAACGCGCCGGCTCCCTCGCCGGGTTCCTCCAGATTGAAGCCGCTCATCTCAAAGGTGAGGTAGAGCGCGTTCGCATCCGCATCCGCCCTCAGGCTCAAGCCCTGCGCGCCGATCGAGTTTGCGGGTGCCTTTGCCGGATCTGACAAAGGTGTGAGGACGACGGCCTCCTTCAGCCCGATGTTCCGCGACACTTCGACCTCGCGGTCAAACCGCAACGTGACACCCGCCGCAGAAATCTCGAGGGCGACGGGACCCGTCTGCCGCCAGGGGTCAGACGCCTGAGGAAGCGCAAAGGACAGCTCCAACGCTTTCTTTTCGCCCGCCGCCAGGCTGAAGTCACCGTTCTTTTTCTGACCCTGCCATTCGGCTGACCATGAGCCTTTCAGCGCGGCGCCGCTGGTGTTGAAAAGTACATTCTCCAGCGCGAACGCCTTCTCCTGGTTGAACATTGTGGCGAGCTTCAGCAACCATGTGAACGGCCGGATCTCAGCGCGCACGTCGGCGATCCGTGTGATGCCTGCACCGCTGATGAGCGCGGGCAGCCGCAGGGTCGGCTCGTGGCTCGGCAGGCCGCCCGTGATGGCGGGACGCCTCGCATAGGAGGCCAGCACCTCCTTGCTCTCACCCGGTTTCAACGTCACCTGCGGGGACGCATCCATCGGCTTCCATTCCCGCACGACGAGCGGCAGCACGGACAAGACGGCGTCCTTTTGGGAGTCATTGCGGAGGTTGTACCGCAGAGTGAATTTGTCTGCGGACTCAAAGGTCGCCGTCCCGATGGTGGCGGACCACGGCGAGGCTTCCGTCCCACGCGTCAGCGCGGTGAAGATGCGATTTCCGAGAATGCCGTGCATCTCGGCGGAGGGATGCGTGAAGTCCGTCGTGCCCGCCTCTCCGAAGAACCGGCGGTATTGCTTCACGATCTGATCGAACACCGTCGCGGGCTCCGTGAGGGATTCTCCCACAGAGACGAGCGCCGCGAGATCTCCCAGATCGACGAATAACACACCGCTGTCAGCAGCTATCTCGCGCATCGTGTCAGCGTAGGCGCGCGTGAGCCCCAGACTCTCCTCCGCCGGATCGTCAATGGTGAGCGTGGGGCCGAGCAGGATCAGCTCGGCTCCTCGGGCGCGCACGGTTTCGATCACTTCCTGGAGGGCCCGCGCGTATGTCGCCGGGTTCAATGCAGCGGCCGCGTCATTGATGCCGAAGCTCACGGTCACAAGATCGGGCGGGTTCTCAAAACCGTACGTCGTGAGCATCTGTGTGGCATGGATCATGAGGCTGCCTTCACGCCCCAGCGTGCGCAGTGAAATCTCCGGCCCGAGCTGTGCCACTGCCGGCTTCGCCGACGACTTTGCGGGCTTCGGTGTTCCAGTGCGGATCAGACGCACACCGCCCGTGTAATAGAACTGCGTGGCAAACTCATTCGCTAGAACGGCCGCATAGCTCTTCTCCGCGTCTTCTTCCGCGCCTTTCTTGACCGCAAGTTCGAGGACGGAATCGCCAATCGAAACGATGTGGAAGTGCTCCCGTTTCGTCAGCTTTGCAAAAGCCTTGGGCAGGTACTTCTTGAATCGTTCCTCCTGGTCCGCAGTCAGGTCGAAAGAGTCCCGCTGCGGCATCACGGTCGATCGGGGATCTTCACCGATCTCCGCCGCCACCTTACGGGCACGCGGCGCCGGAGTTTTCGCCGCAGCTTTCGCATCTGGCTTCGCGGGCTCTCCCGAACGGACAGCGGAAGGTTTGGCCGGTTGCGCAAAGGCTCCCGCCACCAACCCCAGCATCGTTCCAGCCACGCAGAAGCCCGGCCAGTTGAAATTCGTATTCCGCATAAAGGCGGCTATTTCAACGCAATCCACACTCATTTCCAGCGATCATTTGGAGGCGCGCCGAATGCCGCGCGCGATTGTTGCACGGGCAGGATGAGAGGACGTTCCCACGAATTCCAAACTGTGGCGGGAAACGCAAACGCGCGAGAAATCTCCATTTGCATATCCACGCGAGGCGCTATATTCGCCGCCCTGTTTTCCAACAGACACTACCTCGCTCGGGTGGCGGAATTGGTATACGCGCAAGACTAAGGATCTTGTGCCGCAAGGCTTAAGGGTTCGAGTCCCTTCCCGAGCACCACGATTGAAATCGACCGCGATCTCATCTCCCACACGCGCGATTTCGGCGGCGCCGGACGGCGTGGGAATCGTAACCTTTGGCTCTGATGAAATGTGTGCCGCCCTAGCCTTGCACTTGTCGGAGATGATGCCAAAGATGACATCCCCCAACGAATGAGCGACCCCATCAAACACGAGTGCGGCATCGCGGTGGTGCGCCTCCGGAAGCCGCTGGCCTACTATCACGACAAATACGGCTCCGCGCTCTGGGGCTACCAAAAGCTCTACATGCTGATGATGAAGGAGCGGAACCGCGGCCAGGACGGCGAGGGCATCGGCTGCTGCAAGCTGCATATGCCGCTGGGGGCGCCGTATCTTTTCCGCGAGCGCTCCGTGAAGCGTGACTCTCTGGAGGAGATCTTCCTGAACACGAAGAAGGACTTCGACCGGCTGTGCAAAAAGCATGACCTCGATCCCGAGAATCCAGAGGTGATCAAGCAGCACTTCGAATTCGGCGGAGAGGTGCTGATGGGGCACCTGCGCTACGGGACATCCGGCTCATTTGGCAAGGCCTCATGCCATCCGTACGTGCGGCGCAGCAACTGGCCCACGAAGAGCCTGATGGTCATGGGCAACTTCAACATGACCAACACCGCCGAGCTGCACCGCCACATGACTGAGCGCGGCCAGCATCCGGTCTATGACACGGACACGCAGACCGTGCTGGAGGAGGTGGGCTTCCATCTCGATGAGATGCATGACGAGCTTTACCACGAGCTGCGCGACGAGGATGTGCCCGGCCCGGAGATTCCGCAGCACATCAGCAAGCGCCTGGATGTGACCGAGCTCATCAAGCGCTCCTCCATGATCTGGGACGGCGGCTACACCATCGTCGGCGTCATCGGCAATGGCGATCTGTTCGTCATGCGCGACCCTAACGGCATCCGCCCATGCTTCTACTATGCGGATGATGAGGTCATCGTCTTCGCATCCGAGAAACCTGCCATCCGCACCGTGTTCGACGTCAGCGAGGACGATGTGAAGGAGCTCCCGCGTGGCAACGTGGCCAGCGTGAAGGCGGAGGACGGCGGCCGTTTCCTGGTGAAACCCTTCACCGAAAAGCGCGACTACCATCCGTGCTCGTTCGAGCGCATTTATTTCTCACGCGGGAACGACGCCACCATCTACGCGCAGCGCAAGCAGCTCGGCGAGGTGCTCGTGCCGCATGTGATCGAGGCCATCGAGAACGACCTCGAGAACACAGTGGTCAGCTTCATCCCAAACACGGCGGAGACGGCGTATCACGGATTCATGGACGGCCTGCGCATGAGACGCCGCACCGAGGTGAAGCACGCGCTGAAGGACATGTGGCGCTCCGGCGAGATGGACGAGAAGGTCCTCGACGACCTCATCATGCGGAACTGGCCGCGCGCCGAGAAGATCGCGCACAAGGACATCAAGATGCGCACCTTCATCTCCCAGGAAAAAGGCCGTGACCAGATGGTCTCCCACGTTTACGACATCACCTACGGCGTCGTGAAACCTGGCGACTATCTGGTTGCCCTCGACGATTCGATCGTCCGTGGCACCACCTTGAAGCAGTCGATTCTCAAGATCCTCGCCCGGACCAAGCCTTCCAAGATCGTCGTCTGTTCCACCGCCCCGCAGATCCGTTATCCGGATTGTTATGGCATCGACATGTCCGAGCTCGGCAAGTTCATCGCCTTCGCCGCCGCGGTCGCGTTGCAACGCCGGGCTGGCCGGCAGTCCCTGTTGGACCGGATTTACGACGACTGCCAGGCCGAGATGAAACTCCCCGCCCACGAACGGCGGAACCGGGTGCAGGCGGTTTACGATGCCTTCACCCACGAGGAGGTTTCCGCCGAGATCAGCCGCATGGTCTATCCGGAAGGCATCGACTGGAATGGAGAGGTCCAAGTGATTTTCCAAACCATCGAAAACCTCCACGCCTCTATCAAAGGCGACTGCGGCGACTGGTATTTCACTGGAAACTACCCTACTCCCGGCGGTTACTCGATGGTCAATCTCGCCTACATCCGCTGGTATGAAGGCGTCGGCGGCAGGAGCTACGACCTGCCGTTGTAACCGGGGTGCCGCGAATTTTTTAGAAGCACGGGCTGTCCGATTACTCGCTCCCCCGTTCGAGCCAGCCTGTCAGGTTCTGATCCGCGTTTCACTTGATCCCCCCCCAAAAAAAACTTTGCGTCCCTTCGCGCCCTTTGCGCCTTTGCGGTAAACTCTTCCTGCCTCAATCTCCCCCCATGTCCGCCCCGCTCAGCCGCAAAAACCTCCCCGAAAACCCCACCCCGGACGACATCCTCAACGCCTTCCTCGATTATCTAACTGCCACCGGCACCGAGCCCTACAACCATCAGGAAGAAGCCATCCTCGAACTTATCGCCGGCAACAACGTCATCCTCAACACCCCCACCGGCTCCGGCAAATCGCTCGTCGCCCTCGCCCTCCAGTTCAAATCCCTCTGCCAAGGCCGCCGGTCCTACTACACGGTCCCGATCAAGGCGCTCGCCAACGAGAAATTCCTTTCCCTCTGCCACGTCCTCGGCCCGGAAAACGTCGGCATGATCACCGGCGACGCCACCGTCAACCACGACGCCCCGGTCATCTGCTGCACCGCCGAGATCCTCGCCAACATCGCCCTCCGCGACGGCGCGAACGCCCCCGTGGACGACGTCATCATGGACGAGTTCCACTACTACTCCGACCACTCGCGCGGCGCCGCCTGGCAGATCCCGCTCCTCACCCTCCCCCGCGCCCGCTTCCTCCTCATGTCCGCCACCCTCGGCGACTCGTCGTTTTTCTCCAAACAACTCACCGCGCTAACAGGCGCGCCCACCACCCTTGTCCAGTCCGACCAACGCCCGGTCCCGCTCGAGTTCGAATACTCCACCACCCAGCTCCAGGAAAAGGTCGCCGAGCTCAACGAACAAGGCCGCTCGCCCGTCTATCTCGTCCATTTCACCCAGAACGCCTGCGCCGACACCGCCCGCGACTTGCTCTCCACCAACTTCTGCACCAAGGAGGAAAAACACGCCATCGCCCGCGCCCTCGACGACGCCGATTTCCGCTCCCCCTACGGCCGCGAACTTTCGAAAATTCTCCGCCACGGCGTCGGCATCCACCACGCCGGCCTCCTCCCCAAATATCGCCTGCTCGTCGAAAAACTCACCGCCCGCGGCCTGCTCAAAGTCGTCTGCGGCACCGACACCCTCGGCGTGGGCGTCAACGTCCCCATCCGCACCGTCATGCTAACAGGGCTCTGCAAATACGACGGCCGCGGCACGAAAATTCTAGCCGTGCGCGACTTCCGCCAGATCGTCGGCCGCGCCGGCCGCCGCGGATTCGACACCGTTGGCTACGTCGTCGCCCAAGCCCCCGAGCACATCATCGAGAACCTCCGCCTCGCCGCCAAGGCCACCGCCAGTAAAAAGAAGTCCTTCGAAAAACGCAAACCGCCGGAAAAAGGCTTCGTCCACTGGGACGAACAAAGCTTCGCCAAACTCCAGACCGCTCCGCCCGAGCCGCTCGTTTCCAGTTTTTCCGTCCACCACCACACCCTCCTCAACGTCCTCTCCCGCACCACCGAAGACGGCTGCGCAGCGTTAAAAAGAATCATCGACGACAGCCACGAGCCGCCGTCCAAAAAGAAACTCCTCAAGAAGCACGCCTTCAAACTCTTCCGCGGCCTCATCGGCGCGAAAATCCTCCACATCATCCCGCCCGCCAAACGTAGCGGCCCGCAGAAAGTCGTCGTCGATGTTTCACTCCCCGAGGATTTCTCCATCAACCACGCACTCAGCCTCTTCCTGCTAGACGCCATCCCGCAACTCGACAAGGAAGCCGAAGAATACGCCTTCAACGTCATCTCCCTCATCGAGTCCATTTTGGAAAACCCCGACATCGTCCTCCGCAAACAGGTAGATCTGTTGAAATCCGAGCTCATGGCCCGTCTCAAGGACGAAGGCATGGAATTCGACGACCGCATCGCCCTGCTCGACCAGGTTGAACACCCCAAGCCCGGCGCTGAATTCATTTACACCACTTTCAACGCCTTCAAACTCCGCCACCCCTACCTCGGCAGCGAAAACGTCAAACCCAAGACCGTCGCCCGCGAGATGATCGAAAACTACCAGTCCTTCGAAGACTACGTCAAAACCTACAAGCTCGAGCGCGCCGAAGCCGTCCTCCTCCGCCACCTTGGCGAGGTTTACAAAGTCCTCGCCCAAACCGTCCCCGACACCGCCAAAACCGAGCACCTCCACGAAGCCGAGTCTTTCCTGGAACTCATCGTCCGCCACACCGACTCCAGCTTGCTCGACGAGTGGCAAGCCATGAAAAACCCCGACGCCCCGCGTCCCTCTTCTTCTCTTCCATCCACGATCCCCAATCTCCGATCCCCTATCCCTTACACAAAGTGTAAGGCCGCCTTCACCCGCCACCTCCGCAACCACGTCCTCACCCTCGTCACCGCGCTTTCCCGCTACGACACCGAGGCCGCCCTCAGCCTCATCGCCCACCACGATTCCGACGGCAAGCTCTGGTCCAATGAGCGCCTCCTCCAGCAGCTCAACACCTACCACGCCGCCCGCCACCAGATCCGCCTTGATCCCGAAGCCCGCAACGCCCGCCACACCCACCTCTCCGAAGACGGCCTCACCATTCACCAAACCCTCATCGACCCCGACGACCTTAACGATTGGTCCCTCCACCTCACCCTCGATCCCGAAAAATCCAACGAAGCCCGCACCCCCGTCCTCCACCTCGAATCCATCGCGCCGATCTGATAGGAGGAGCCGACGTCTCGTCCGCTCTCTCCAACCGGACCGCGGAATTTATTCCGCCCGAGTCGCCATCGAAGAAGAAAAGCGAACCACAGATGAACAGGATGGACACAGATCAGAGGAATGAAGAGATCCACCCGGAGCGCGGACATTCATTCCGCCCGACACTCCTCACAGCCGCTCAAACCGCGGGCGGAAATAAGCGATGATGCTCGATTCCTTTCGCACGGCGAGTTGCACATGAGTCTTCTCCTGAAAGCCTGCTTCGGGATAGAGTTCCTGCCCTTCCGGAAATAATGCACGGACCGAATCGAATGCGGTTTCTCCCGCTTCGTTCTCGCGCACATCGTGAAGGAAATTGATGACGGCGCAATCCAGCTTGCGCCGCACACGATCCGCTTTGGATCCTGCATTCTTCGGCTTCTCCCAACCTTGGGCGTCATATTGGGCCTCCAAGCTCAGATGGGCCATTTTCACCAAATGAACCGACGAGGATTCCATCAAATCCAGACAGTAGCCCGGATCAATGATCGCACCCAACGCAAAAGGCTTGGTGATGCGGGTCCTGCAAACGGCCGGATTCTCCATCGCATATTCGGCCCAATCCAAAGCCCGTTTGGGATCACCTTCCCAGAAGTAGATGCCAGCTCCCAGCCAATCGTAATCGTTCGCGCTGGGTTGAAGCGGCTTGTCTCCTCTCAAAACCGCCTCACCCAACTCCGCATCACAGCCGTGATAACCTAAAACCCAGCCCGTCGATCTCATTTCGAGCGATACCGTGCGGGCAGCTTGCCAGTAGGCGTGATGAATCCGTGTCTGACAAAAAACTCCTTCGCCCTCGCCGGATCCGCCAAAAGCCTGTCCGCTGCCGCCTTCAACGACTTAACCTGACGATCAATCTCGATCTCGGTGCCGGTCTTGGGACTGCTTTTCATGCCGCCACTGTGCCGCCACATCGTCGTGATTTCGAGGAAAATTTCCACTCCACTGGATTCCGGCCCTACTTTTCATCCCGTGGCAGGGGAGTGCTTTTGCCAGCCCGGTGCTCTGCCAATGCGGCCGCCGCAATCCCATCGAGTAAACCAGACTCCGCGTCATCCGCAAACTCTCGATCCCATTCGTCATCTTGAATAGTGCTCATTGACCATGCGCTACGTTTCCTCAGATCCTCCCGGACTTCTCCGATGATCTCATCTAGCCGCACGAATTTCCCTTCCTCCCAGTCCCGTGTGAATCCCTTCCGGACATCCTTCCACAGCCGGACCATTTCCAAGCGCGCAAGTAGCCGCTCCACCAGATCAAGCTCTTCGGCCGGCAGCGCGTCGATTAGCTCATGCAGCACCGGCCGTTTCTGCTCGGGTGAAAAGGTGACTGGTTCACTCGTGACCGGACTTTACCACTCCACCCGGTGTTTCCAATTCCGATTTTTGTCCCAACGCCCGCCTCCTCCACCTTTCCGAAGACGGCTTCCCCCTCCACCAAACCCTCATCGACCTCGAATCCATTGTTCCGATTCAGTCAGGGATCATCGAGAATGATAATCCGACATTAAATTTGAAACCTCCTTACATTGCTGCATGGCAAACATGGATATGAGGACAAACGAAAAGTTTTATATAGAGGTCGTTGAGAACAAGAAGATCCAATGCCTCTTGCCATTCGTCGCCGTAAATCCAATTTATGGTATTCGTCCAGTGAATTCCACCAGTTTGGGGCGATTGCAAAATTTTCCGCATGCTCCAGCAAGAAGTAGAGCAAGAAATCCAAAATCAAGTCATTACTAACGAATTTTAGGCTCTTCACGACAGCGTTCCCATTTTCTGGGTTCTTCTTTTCCCATGAAAAAACTGCCACTCCTCCACTAGCTTGCGGCAAGATAGTGAAGGACATAAGATGCGAATTTCGACAAAGCAATTTACCATTGGCTGTAATGTAGGGTTGAAAGGTCGCGGACCCTATAAATGGCAACTTGCCATCAAACGTTATGACATGGTGATGGATCGGAGAATCGATTGAATTATCGTCGAGCCATTTCTCATACTGGTATTTCAAAGCGAGATGATCCATTGCCATTTTCATTTCCGAGACGGTTAATAGATCTTGGGCGGTCGGCGGATCGGTTCTGAATAGGTCAAAGCTTTTCATAATTGCTCCGCAGTTTGAAACCTTGGCACATGCATTTTGACAAAGCGATCTATAGGAAATCAAAGAGCAAGTTTTTGCGTCAATGGAAACATCGAGATGATCTATCGACTTAAAGATTTCGTCATCATGGGAACTGCAGAACCCTTGGAACACAGAAGCTTTATTGATACCCTCAAGACGTGGAAAAATGCCGACGGGTTTCTTCCCAGCATCGTGAGGATTCAAGTGCAATTGAATTACTTTCCCGTCTCTCGCGATAGTCTTGAGCCAAGGATTTGGACAGCGAGTGGGAGCCGATTGGTTGCGTGCACTCAGATTGCCACCAAAGGCATCGATTCATTGGAGTGCGCTGTTTCCACTTGCGGCGCTCATCCAGAACGTCGTGAAGGCGCTTGAGGTCGGTGACAGGTATATTTGTTCCTTCAGCGTCCATAAGTTCTTGGCGTGTGACGGTATTTTACTTCTTGGGAACCTTTAACCTGCTGCGGACAAGGCACCGCGATTTCATTCAGCCTAGTCAAGCGGGGGCCTCGAACGGATCGCAAATCCTCGGGAGTCACGATTTTCTCTTCCAGCAGCCGGAGCAGGGTGTTGACGAGTTGGCTCGGGTATTCCCTGCCGTTTTCCCAGCGCGAAAGGGATTTCTTGCCGCAGCCGAGGAGGTCGGAGAGCTGGTCTTGCGAAAGGGAAAGACGTTCGCGCAAGGCCCGGATATCCGAGTCAGCAAGCAGGCCCATGTAGCGGGCCTGGGTTTTGTCGATGAGGACGGAGGACTCGGGAGTCACCATTTCGTTGCCAAAATCATCGGTGTAAACGTCAATTTGAATGGTGTTCACCTTGATGGCCGCACGCTGCTCCGTGGCGGGGATGTAGATGTCGAAGGGAACTTGTTTTGTTTTCATGGTCGTTGTTGGGCTTTGGCGATTCGCCTTGCGAGGTCGCCCGTTAAGTCGATGTGAAGTGAAAAGAGATCGATGGTGATCTTGTCGGCAAAGAGGCCGATCTTGGCGTAGAGGGGCTTGGGACCACCAAGTGGATGAGGGGAGAGAAATCCATAGACCACCCGGCTACCGGCGTTTTTCGGAGGGTTGGGTTGGGGATCCATGCCGATGACGCGCTCGCCCCAGATGCCGGGTTGTTGGAGCGTTTTGGCGAGCCGGGAAAAGGCGTCGTATGGCATTCCAAATTGTTGCCAATCCTGCCGCGCCCGGAGGGACCAGCGGATTTGAGTCGGAGCGCCTTTGTTGAGAATGCGGATGACCGACTCGCACCAGTCCTGAGGTAGAGGTCCAACTGGGTTCATGGCGGTGGCACCGGGGCATAGGACGAAGTTATCAATTGATACCCATCCGTCAAGCGGTGTTTTATTGCGGGTCTGCGTAAGGCTTTTTGAGCGAATCTGGACGGGCGGTAGTCTCGAATCGATCGCAGCGATGTTTGCGACTGAGTAATTTTCAACCGAAATAACTGTTCGGTGTTCATAGGGTCACTTAATTTCAGGGCAAGATCGGCCATTTTGCCATGAATAAAGAAGGCCGGAGTTCTTTTCCTAGGCCGTGCTCTCTTCTCGGTTCCTGAATCCGGAGGGCGAATCGGTTGCAAACCGTGAATTGAAACCTCCGAAAAGTGAGGTTTGATTCAAGTGAGAACCAAGAAAGCGGATACAGTTCGACAACATCTGAGGAGGCGCGCCGCTCTTTGGCGTCGTAATCCCGAAGAAAGGACAACGAGGAGGAGTCCCAGACACCCGGCTTTCCCGCTCTTATGGGCCTTGGCGAACAGGATTGACCGCTCTAGAATTGCGGCGCATCAACTCACCCTAACCATGCCCTCACGCGGACGCCACCAAAGTTCATCCAAGGAGTGCCACCAGATCATGCGCAAGATCGAGGCGATGGAGGGCGTCGTCGGCGTGATCATCGGGCGATCTTACGGTGGTAAATCCCTCGGACAGGGGATTCCGACCGGTGGTCTCAAGGTCCAGCGCAAGGTGCCCGGTGGTCTCAAAGCGGTGACCCAGTCCGCCAAGGGGCTTCAGGAAATTTTTATCCGGACGGATGCCGGAATGGAGGACGCGGTGGCCGACGCGATTCTGAAACTCTGAGCACTCCCCAGGCGGCCGGAATCAGGGCTTGCCAAAATCCCGGGCGAGCGCTCCTTTTCACACCGACAAATCCGGTTGTCATTCGCTTTCAGAGTTGATACAAGCTCGCCAAACCCGTGCAGATTTTTCCACCGATCCCTCAATCCTTCACCTGGCTACGCCGCACGTTCGCGATGATCCTCGCGGCGGTCTCGGTGTCCGGCACCGTGCGATCCGCGGAGCCTTCCTCCGGCTGGGATCTCACGAAAATCGAAGGCCGCGAGTATGTCTCCGTCGACAGCATCAAGAAGTTCTACAACTTTTCGAAAATGTCCCGCGTGGGCCGCTCGATCGTGCTGGAGAACGCAAAGGTGGAAATGAATCTCAGAATCGGCGGCAACGAGTGCCTGATGAACAACGTGAAGTTCGTCTTCAGCCACGACATCGCCACGGTCGGCGACAAGATCTATGTTTCCCGGATCGATCTGGCCAAGCTCATCGACCCCGTCCTGCGTCCGAATTTCATCCAGAACGCCGGTGACTTCCGCACCGTCATCTTGGATCCGGGCCACGGAGGAAAAGACCCGGGAGCTACCAACCCCTATGGCACCGAGGCGAACTACAACTTGAAGGTGGCCGGCCTCGTGAAACAGCAACTTGAGGCAAAAGGCTTCAAAGTGGTGATGACCCGCAAAAGCAACGAGTATCTCTCACTCCAAGAGCGCGTGAACTTCGCCAACGCCGTGAAGGAAAACGCCATCTACTTGAGCATTCACTTCAACTCCGGCGGCAGCGCGGCGCGCGGGGTCGAGACGTTCACGCTCTCACCTCCCGGCGTCCCCCACTACGATGCCAACTTCAAGGCTGCCGACCTCCAGACCCGCGCCGGAAACGAGCATGACTCGGCGAACATCGCGCTCGCCACTTCCGTCCACGGATCCATCCTCCGCCGCCTCGGAAAAAACACTCTCGACCGCGGAATCAAGCGGGCACGCTTCAGCGTGCTTTCCGGAGTCAGCCATCCCGCGATTTTGCTCGAAGGCGGTTTCATGAGCCACCCATACGAGGCGCGGCTAATCGAAAACGCAGCCTACCAGAATGCGATCGCCACCGGAGTGGTGGACGCCGTCGCTAAATACCGCTTCGCCGTCAGCCGCAAGCCCGCCGCCGGACCGAAGAACTGAGGATTATCCGCCTTCTGCGGAAATTCCCAGAATCGCCTCGGTCATCCGCAGCGCTTCGACATTCGGACGCACGGAATGCACCCGGTGCAGCATCACGCCTTTTTCCCGGGCGTTTGCCGTGATCGCGACGGTGGGCCATTCCCGCGCTTGCAGATCAGGGGTTCCGAGAACCCTGCCGAGAAACGATTTCCGGGAAACGCCTAGCAGCAACGGACGTCCACCGATGGAAAGTGTCCCCAGCCCGCGAAGCAACGCCAGGTTGTGATCCAAGGTTTTTCCAAAGCCGATGCCTGGATCGAAACACAACGCCGCCGGATCGATCCCCGCCACGACCAGCGTTTGCAAGCGTTCCCGGAAAAACTCCGCGACTTCCGCGACGACGTCCAAGTAGTGCGGCGCGATTTGCATTGATCGCGGATTGCCCTGCATGTGCATCACCACCACCCCGCAGCCGTGGCGCACGCAGATGCCCGCCATCGCCGGATCCGCCATCAGTCCGGTCACGTCATTGACGATGTCCGCGCCGGCGATGAGCGCTGCCTCCGCGACGGCCGCCTTGGACGTGTCGATCGAAATCAAGCCGTCCCACTCATCCCGAAGCACCGCGATGACCGGCACGGTGCGCGCAATTTCCTCTGATTCCGGCACCGGCTCGGAACCCGGCCGGGTCGATTCCCCGCCGATGTCGATGATGCCCGCGCCCTCGGCGATCATCCTGCGGGCATGTCCGAGCGCCACCGGAATCCCCGCGTGCTCGCCACCGTCCGAAAACGAATCCGGCGTCACGTTCAGGATCCCCATCACTTGTCCCCGGTGCGTCAGATCGAGGGTTCCGCGGCGTGTTTTCCAAATCATTGTTCAATTGGCAGCTTGCAGCGTCCGCCCGAGATGCCTACTTTGTGCCCTATGAACCCACTGGCAACTTGGAATATCCGTGCGCTCGCTGCGGTCCTTCTGTTTTCCGTCTCCTGCTTTGCGAGCGAAATCGAGACCGTCGACGGCCCGAACGTCCGCTGCATGAAAATGGAGGACGGGTCTCGCGCGGTTTTCATCCGCAGCCCCGACAGCCGCACGCTGACCAAGAAGACCGTCTCGCCAAACGGGGTGCTCACCATGCTCACCACCTACCGGATGGATACGGATGGAAATCCGCGGGGCTGCAAGATCAAGGACGGCCAGGGGCAGGAGATGTTCAAGGTCTCCTACGGCTATCACAAAGTCACCGCGCTGCTCGTCGAGGAACTGATGTTTGACTCGCGGGTCAAGCGCCTGAATCCTAACAACGGCAAGGAGCTTCCCGTGCAGCGGGTTGTTTACCTCTACGACGCGGAGGGTAAACGCAGTGCGCCCATCGTTTTCAACCTCCTTCCGGGAAAAACCTTCGAGCAGGTGTTCGGCGTGAAGGCTTCCGCCCTCGAATCGAATCCCTTCAAGTAAGGGGAGCGCTGAGCTAACGATTTCCTTCCGTCGTGCCATCTCCCCAGACCTTGCTTCCCTGGCTTCTCGGCGGTGCCATCGGAGCTGCGGGGATTCTCCAAGGCCTCCATTGGCGCTCCACGGGCGGCGGTGGCGATGTGTCCGGACTGGAGAACCAGCTCCGAATCGCCGGAGAGGAAAACGAAATGCTCCAGCGCGAGAACGAGTCACTGCGCTCCCTCGCCCAAGGCGGTGGCGAACTGGCCGTGCCCCATGAAATGGTCGACCGCGTGGAAAAAGAATTCGGCCTGCGCTTTCTATCCAGTCCGGTCGTCCATCGCATCGCGGGTGAGGAACTCCGCGACCGCATCGCCGCCGCCATCGAAAGCCGCTTCGGCCCGGCTGGAGTCGACGACCGGCAGGAATCCTACAAATACATCGGCTGGCTGCGGCCTGAGGATGATTTGTTAGCACAGCTCACCGCGGTGCGCGCTGTCGGCGCGCTTGGCTGGTTCGACGATGTCACCGGCGAGGGCTGGGTCACCGACCGCTTCGATGTGAAAAACATCCCTGACCAGGCGGCGCTTCTCCGTCTCCTCGCCCGCACCCTTTTCAACCAGCATTTTCCACCGGCTCCGGCCTATCCCGGCGATGACGCCGCCCGCGCCCGCGAGGCATTGCATCAAGGAGCCGCCGCCGGTTCCGAAGCACGGTTCTATGCGGCTAACGCCCGGGCAATCGGCTTCATGCCCATGAAGGAGAACACCGAGGCCGCGCAACTCATGGCCAGCCTCCCGCCGTTTCTCCAAGGCCTCACCACCTTCCCGATCACCGACGGAAAGGCCTTCGCCGACACCCTCTACGTCCGCGGCAACGACCCGCTTCATTCCGCATTCCGCAGCCCGCCCCAGACGACGCGGGCGGTCTTTTTCCCGGCCGAGCCCGCCACGGAACCCATGGTACTGGATCTCCCGGAAGTTCCCGAAGAACCATTCCTCACCGAAACCGGCGGCGAGCTTGGCCTGCGTCTCTGGCTCGCAGCGATGGGCGACACGGGGGCCGCGCTGGAAATCGCATCCAGTTGGAAAAACGACCGCTACCTGCTGTTTCCCGACGGCGAGTCATCTTCCGCCGTGCTGTGGGACATCGAGATGCAAAACCCCGCCGCCGCCGACAGGCTGCAAGCTGCCGCCCTCGATCTGGTCGCCGCCATGGCAGGCCAGCAGGAGTCCGCCACCCTCGGCAAGGCGAGCGTCTCGCCCGAGAAGCGCCATCTCCAGCTCACCCGCCCATCGCCCACCCGGTTGCGATTCCTCAACACTTCCGAAGCCGCCACCGCCGCTACGCTTGGCAGCAAACCCTCCAAATGATCGCCAAAAAAGTCACCTTCGACGGCCGCGTCCAAGGCGTCGGATTCCGCTACACCGTCAAGGACCTCTCACGCGGATTCGAAGTCTGCGGCTGGGTTAAAAACCTACCGGACGGAAGCGTCGAGCTGCAAGTGATGGGCGAGGCCGACGAAGTGGAATCATTCATCAAGGAAATCGCCGAGGAGTCCAACGTCGCGCACCACATCAAGAGCCTGACCGCCGTGAAGATCCCGCTGTTGGAAAATTGGTCGGGATTCCGGATCGAGAGATGAGCAAGGAATCCTTGTCATGACAGGTGGGATGGTTACGCTCGTGCGCCGTCCGAAAACCCATTTTTCCCACCGACCGGCCCGGCGAGCAAAACCCAGACGATTCCCTGCAACCATGTGGCGGCTCTTTAAAGAATTCCTGTTGTTCCTGCGCGAAGAGAAAAAGTGGTGGCTGGTTCCGCTGGTCGTCATCCTCCTTCTGCTCGCGGCGGTGATCGTGTTCACCGGCGGTTCGGTGCTCGCGCCACTGATGTATCCGTTCATGTAGTTTTATCGATCTGATGAGGCGCATCCTTGGCATTTCCGCGTATTACCACGACTCCGCGGCGGCGCTGTTGGTAGACGGGAAAATCGTCGCGGCCGCGCAGGAAGAGAGGTTCAGCCGCAAGAAGAACGACGAGCGGTTTCCGCGCCATGCCGTGGCGTTCTGCCTGAAACATGCAAACCTGACAGAGGCGGATCTGGACGCGGTGGTCTTCTACGACAAGCCCATCATCAAGTTCTCCCGCATGCTGGAATCCTATCTGGCAGTTGCGCCGGGTGGCTGGCTGACATTTCCACGGGCGCTGCCGGGATGGCTGGGAGAAAAACTCAACCTGCCGAACACCCTCCGTTATGAAATGCCCGGACTGCGGCCCGAAGCGCCCGTGCTTTTCACCGAGCATCACCAGTCGCACGCCGCCAGCGCCTTTTTTCCTTCGCCCTTCGAAGAGGCGGCGGTGCTGACGGTGGACGGGGTGGGGGAGTGGGCGACCACAACGATCGGCGTCGGCCGGGGCAATGAACTGGATATCCTCAAGGAGTTGAAATTTCCACATTCGCTTGGTCTGTTATATTCCGCCTTCACAGCTTACTGCGGATTCCGGATCAATTCCGGCGAATACAAACTGATGGGCCTGGCACCGTACGGCGAACCGCGGTTCGTGGAGGCGATCTACGACCATCTGGTCAATGTGAAGGACGACGGGTCACTGCACCTGAATCTCGAATACTTCCATTTTCTCCACGGCCTCCGCATGACCAACGCGAAGTTCGACCGGCTCTTCGGCGGTCCCCGCCGGCTGACGGAAACTCCGGTCGAACAACGCCACATGGACGTGGCCCGCTCGATCCAGCAGGTGACGGAGGAAATCATGCTGCGACTCGCCCGCCACGCACGCGATGAAACGGGCTTGAAAAACCTGTGCATGGCCGGAGGCGTGGCGCTCAACTGCGTGGCGAACGGCAGGATCCTGCGGGAAAAAATCTTCGAGCGCCTCTGGATCCAACCCGCCGCCGGTGACGCCGGAGGCGCCCTCGGCGCCGCTCTGGCAGTCTGGCACATGCATAAGGACCACCCACAGCCGCGGCACGTCGTGCGGCCGGATTCCATGCAGGGATCGTTTCTAGGGCCGGAATTCACCGATGATGAAATCGAAGCGGTCCTGCGCGACCATCAGGCGGTCTATCGGAAAATGGAGACGGGAATCCTGTTCGACACGGTGGCGGATTTGCTCGCGAACGAGAAGATCGTCGGCTGGGTGCAGGGGCGCATGGAGTTCGGCCCCCGGGCGTTAGGGCATCGGTCGATTCTGGGAGACCCGCGGTCGCCGAAGATGCAGTCGGTGTTGAACCTGAAGGTGAAGTTCCGGGAGTCCTTCCGTCCGTTTGCCCCCGCTGTTCTGCTAGAGAGTGCTGCGGAGTTTTTCGAACAGGAGGTGGAGTCGCCCTACATGCTGCTGGTCGCGCCGGTTCACCCGCGGCATCGGTTAGAAGTGCCGCCGGCGGCGTCCGGGCTGGAGCGGCTCAAGCAACTCCGCTCACACCTGCCGGCCGTCACCCACGTGGATTATTCCGCCCGTGTGCAGACGGTCACGGCGGAGCAGAACCCGGTTTTCCATGCGATTCTCAAGCGGTTCGAGGCGAAAACCGGCTGCCCGGTGCTGATGAACACCTCGTTCAACGTGCGCGGCGAACCCGTCGTCTGCAGCCCGGATGACGCCTACCGCTGCTTCGTCAACACGGAGATGGACTATCTGGCGATCGGCAATTTCCTGCTGGAACGCGCCGCTCAACCCCACGCCGGAGTGAAACCCTCCTTCCACCCTGTTCCCGACTAACACCAATGCTGCGTCTGTCCGAAAA
>JANPKJ010000014.1:0-162769 GCA_031425955.1 Akkermansiaceae bacterium
CAACGCCCGCCTCGAAGAATTGCGTGGAGAGCGCACCTTGTTTGATCCCGACCGCCAGATCCTCCAGCACAATCTCTACGGCGTGGACCTCAATGCCGAGGCCATCCAAATCTGCCAGCTCAGCCTCTGGATTAAAACCGCTGCTCATGGCAAAGCCCTCACCAGCCTTGATCACAACATTCGCGAGGGAAACAGCGTCGTCAGTGATGCCGCAGTGCATCCGAAAGCCTTCGACTGGCATAGTGCGTTTCCCGAGGTGTTCGAGCAGGGTGGGTTTGATGTGGTGGTGGGCAATCCGCCTTACATCCGCCAGGAATGGCTTGCCCCGTTCAAACCGTATTGGGAAAAACGCTACCGCACGTATCACGGAGTCGCTGACATCTTCGTTTATTTCTTTGAGCAAGGCATTGAAATGCTTCGCCCCGGCGGTCAGTTGGCGTTCATCACTTCTGGCAGTTGGGTGCGGGGGAATTTTGGTGCTGCCCTGCGCAAGTATCTTGCAGGGAACGCGCGGATGACCTCCATGGTGGACTTCGGCGAGTTTCAGCCGTTCGAGGATGCTGAGCTAATCCGTCCGTCGATAACGATAGTCTCAAAAGACGCCCCGGGCGGTGAAATGCGCCTGTTTAAATGGCTGACCAGTGGACGTCCACCGGAAACGCTTTCGGATGAAATTGCGGAATCGCCAATGGTGAGTTGTGATAAGTTGGGTGAAGATGCGTGGGAGCTTGAAGCGGATTTGGTTCTCAAGCTTCGGAGTAAACTTGCCGCGCACGGCACAACACTCCAAAAGTTCACCGGCGGGCAAATCCTGTATGGGATCAAAACAGGGCTCAACGAGGTTTTCATAATCAGTCGCGAACTACGTGATGCTCTCATTACCTCAGATTCTCGAAGTGCCGAAATTATCAGGCCGTTCAGGCAAGGAACCAACCTCCGCCCTTGGTATGTTGAAGATTCGACTGACTTCCTGATTTTCTCACGCCGTGGCATTTGCATCGAAGATTATCCCGCTGTTCACGCTTATCTGAGCGGCTTTCGATCCAAGTTAGAGCCAAAGCCGAACGATTGGGACGACAAACAAAAATGGCCGGGTCGGAAGGGCGGCTCTTACAAGTGGTACGAGCTACAAGACACGGTGAATTACTGGCAGGCATTTGATCTGCCAAAAATCGTCTGGCCTGACATCACCAACCGTCCACGTTTTTCTATTGATCCGTCCGGCGGATTGATTGGGGATACCTCATTTACAATTCCAAGTGATGATGGGTTTCTCCTTGGAGTTCTCGCATCATGGGCATCGTGGTTCTTTTTGAGTAAAACAGCGCAACCTTTGCGACTCCGTAGCGACCGCTGGCAATATAGACTAAAGGGACAATACATGGCGCACGTTCCTATTCCCGATGCCACTGAGGACGAACGCAAAGCCATCGCTGATCTCGCCCGGACATGCAGTGCCCTCGCTCAAGAGCGATACCAAGCGCAAATCAAAGTCCAGCGCCGCTTGCTCCAAGCCTTCGGTGAATCCGGTGACAATCTCTTGAATCAAAAAGCCGCCGCGTGGTGGGAACTCGACCTCAATCTGCTCGGTGAGGCGTTGAAGCAAAGTTTCAAGCTCAAGACAAATCCCATGAAGCGCCCAAACATCGCAGACGAATGGGAACCGTATCTCGCCGAGAAAGGCAAAGAGCAAGCCCGGCTCACGGCTGGATTGGTCGCTGCCGAAATTGAACTGAATGAGCGGGTCTATCGACTCTTCGATCTCACGCAGGACGAAATCAAACTGCTGCAAAAAGAAGTTGAGCATTGAGCGGCTTAAGGACTAGCGACATCCGTGTCGTTCAGTGAGTGGGATCGTGATTTCCGGCAGGAATTCCAAATCAATGGAATTGTCAGCGGACGCGAAATCCGGTTGCGAATGAATCCCGGGTGGTCATGCTCGCGCGCAGATGAACCGAGCCCGATTTTTCGCCTGCCTGCTGGTTTTTCTGGGCTTTTCGTCATGGTCGCGCGCGCATCAGGTCGCTTCGGTCGAGTTTGAGTTCCTGAGACTTGACGACCAGTGGCGGTTGTTGGGGGAAATGGACATCGCCTACATGCTGCCGGAAACCCGCAACGTCCCGGGCGGCCCGCCGATGAGCCGTGCGGCGGCGATGAAATCCCCCCCAGAAGAGTTCGCGCGGATCCGCAAGGAAACGGAAAACACGCTGCGGAAACTCCTGCGCATCACCTTCGCCGACAAGGAAGTGGCGTGGCGGGTGGATTTCCCGGATTTTGCGAAAGAACCGTTCGAGTTGCCTCCGGAGGCGGGGGACATCGCCCTTCTTTCCACCCGCTTGTTGATCGACCCGGTGCCGGGTGCCGGCGAGTTACGCATCCACTGGTCCGGAGAGCAGGAAACCGAGCTCATCATTCTCATCGAACAGGGCGAAAATGCGGATATCGTCAGCACCTTGCCGGGCGGCAGCCTGATGCTGCTGAAACAGACCGGATCCGGCGGGTCCGCTCCGGTCGAGAAACCGCTCGCCGGAGGTTGGCTTCAGCTCGGATTCAGTCATGCACTCGGTCTGGATCACGTGCTTTTCATCCTTGGCTTGTTTCTGCTGATCCCCAAATGGCGGCCCTTGCTGGAGCAGTCGCTTTTATTCACGCTCGCCCACTCGATCACGCTGGGGCTGGCGATTTTCGGTGTGGTGCAGGTTCCGGAAAGGCCGTTGCAAATCCTCATTGCCGTGACCATCGCCTGGGTGGGCGTCGAAAACCTGCTGACTCACAAGCTCGGCAAACAACGGCTGATTCTGGTGTTCTGCTTCGGCCTGCTGCACGGGCTGGGATTTGCCGGCACCCTTGCGCAGAAACTCGACGGAGTTCCGCGCGACCAGCTCGTCGGGCCGTTGTTCGGTTTCAATGTCGGCGTCGAACTCGCCCAGATCAGCGTGCTGGTCGCCGCATTCATCCTGCTTTGGCCGATGCGGAAATGGACGCGGCAGGTGCAGACGATCGGCTCGGCCTGCATCGCCATCGCCGGACTTGTCTGGATGGTGCAATACATTCTCCCTTCCTGACGCTTGCAACTACCCCGAACGGGTAAGGAAGATTGCCACCTCGCCCGGGGTTTTATAGATATACCTATGACCCGGAACCTTTCATCCCGCTGCCGGGTGCTCGCCTGCCTGATTTTTACCGCTCTCCCGACCCTCGCCCAGCGGGAAATGGAAGCCCTCGACCGTGGGCTCGTGGCCATCCGTCAAGGCGAGGGCAAGGTCTACCTCGGCTGGCGGCTGCTCGGCAGCGAACCGGAAAAAAGCGCCTTCAACCTCTACCGCGTGGTCGGTGCCGGGAACCAACGCATCAACCCTCAGCCGCTCACCGGGGCCACCAATTTCCTCGACCCCGACGCCGCCAGAGCGACCGGGTATTTCATCCGCCAAGTGGTCGATGACACGGAAGCTCAACCCAGCGCCACCGTCCGCATCCTCGATCAACCCTATTTCGAAATCCCGCTCCAGCCGCTCGATGGATACCGCCCGGGCGACTCGTCGGCCGGCGATCTCGATGGCGACGGCCAGTATGAAATCGTCATCCACCGCAATTCCAAGGGCAGGGACAATTCATTCACCGGCATCACCGGCACCCCGGTCCTTGAAGCCTACAAGCTCGACGGCAGCTTCCTCTGGCGCATCGATCTCGGCATCAACATCCGCGAGGGCGAGCATTACACGCAGTTCATGGTTTATGATCTCGATGGCGACGGCCGCGCGGAAATCGCCTGCAAGACCGCGGACGGGACGAAGGACGGCACCGGTAAAATTCTGGGAGACGCCACCAAGGACTGGCGCAACAAGGAGCAGTCCACACAGAAATTCGGCCGTATCCTAACCGGCCCGGAGTTTCTCACCATTTTCGACGGCAAGACCGGAGCCGCCCTCAAGACCGTGGACTACATCCCCGGTCGCGACCCCATCGACGGTTGGGGCGGAAACGGTGGCAATGGCGGTAGCGACTCCTACGGAAACCGCTGCGACCGTTTTCTCGCCTGCGTCGCCTATCTCGATGGCAAGCGCCCAAGCCTCGTCATGTGCCGCGGCGTTTACGGACGCATCGTACTCGCCGCCTGGGACTGGCGCGGCGGCGAACTCACGTCGCGTTGGGTTTTCGATTCCGGCATCAGCCATCCGCCGTTCACGGATGCTTCGCCGTATTCCGGCATGGGTGGCCACGCCCTCTCCGTCGTGGATGTGGATGAGGACGGGAAGGACGAGATTATTTATCAAGCCATGACCGTCGATGACGACGGCAAGGGACTCTACAGCACGGGTCGCCGCCACGGCGACGCGCTTCATGTCAGTGATTTCGATCCCGCACGTCCGGGTCTCGAACTCTATCTGGTCACCGAGAACGAAGAGGACACGGTGCGATTCCAGACCCCGGGTGCCGGCATGCACGACGCCCGCACCGGCAAGCTGCTCTGGTCCCACAGCCCGGGCGTGGACATCAGCGACGGCGTCGTCGCTGACATCGATCCCCGTCACCCCGGAGCGGAAGTCTGGGGCGGCCCCCCGGGATTGAGAACGGTGAGAGGTGAATCCATCGGCAAGGAGCCCGCTCTATCTGACTGGGTCATCTGGTGGGACGGCGACCTGTTGCGCGAACTCTACGGCGGATTTTCCGTTTTCAAATGGGACTCTGAACAGCAGTCCAGCGGGAAAATTTTTTCCGCCGAGTCGCCCGACCCGGGCGGCAAGTCCCGCAATACCGGCATGCGCCCGCTGCTCTCCGCGGACCTGCTGGGCGACTGGCGCGAGGAATTGTTAGTCCCCGGCCCCGGAGGCGACTCCATCCGTCTTTACACCACCACCATTCCCACGGAACACCGCATCACCACCTTGATGCACGATCCCCAATACCGGCTCTCGATCGCCTGGCAGAACGTGGCCTACAACAAGCCGCCACACACCGGTTACTTCCTGGGGGAGGGAATGAAACCACCCGCGCGCGCTTCGATCCAAGTGACGGGAGCGGGCCACGAGCAATCTGTCTCAAGAAAGGATCTGCTCAAAAAACTACAATGATCCGTCACTCCGGCAGTTCGATCACCGGCGGCTTGCCTCCCCAGACAGGATGAGCCGGATCCAGCAGGTTTCTTCCTTCGAACATCACTTCTCCGGTTCTCCGGTCGACGGGCAGTGATCTCACGCTGTTATCCGTCCACAAAATCACCGCTTTGCCATCGAAGGCATTGTATTCAAACTGCTGAGTTCCGGGGATCAGCGGCGTCATCGCAATCGGCCGAGCAACCTCGTCGGAGGTGATTGGATTTCCGACGTAGGCGAAACCACATTCGCCCGGGGCGAGGGCGTTGTCGCCGTCTATCAGGCCATCCGGCTTGTGGGTGCCGGTGACGCGGGCGTAAAACGGGCCTTCCGCCTGGATGATGCCGGAGCGGATCAGTTGGCGGAACCGGTCATTCGCGCTGTTTCCCGAGATTTTGGGGGTGTTAGTCGCATCGGCGACGGCTGCCGCGGTGGTTTCGTCGGGAAATCTGCCGTATTCGGTCTTGAATTCGTAAAGCGCGAGGCCGAACGAGCGGGCGTTGTTCACGGCCTCCACTTGATTCGCTTTTTTCCGCTGCCGGATCACCAGCGGGGCCATCAGGCCGGCGACCATAGCCACGCCGATGATGAGGAATCCAAAGTAACCGGTGATCAAGCCGGCGATGGCTAGACCGCCGCCGGATTGCGTGCCCGCCGACTTTTTGATGCGGCTCAGTGAGAGATGGCCACAGATCACCGCCGGGATCCCGGTGAGTCCGGCGGTGAAAATCGCGAGGATCCCGAGCACCAGGCTCCAGATCGCAAGGGCGGAAGTCCGGGCACCGGTCATTCCCGGCATGGCCGGCGGCGAATGGTCCCCGAATCCGGGGACTGTGGAAAGTGGCAGCCATCCGGGCGCACCCTCATGCCATGCCAGATCAGATGATTGATAGATTCCGTTTGCCAGTCCGGCGCGGACTTGGTCGAGGGAGAAGGGGCCTGTTTGTTGTCCGTGGTGTTGGATGAAAATCTGCATGATGTTGGGCGAGCGCAGGTTGCGCGCTGCACTCGTTAGGCTGGGGATTGTTTCCGGCCACCGCAAGTTGAAACTAGCGGGATTCGCCGCCGAGAACGCCGCCACCACCGCCCGTCCGGAGCCACACGCCGAAGCCGGTGAACACGACGCCCCACAGGATTCCGAGGATCAGCATCGCGTGCGCGGGCCAGTAAGCCAGGACGAGGCTCCCCGCCGTCAGGAAAGCCGAGGCGGCCAGCAGCCGCTTCTGGATGACCCCGGCCGTGGTGGCGAATCCAATGGCCAGAAAAAGCGCCGCCGAGCAGACCAACGTGTTGAGCGGCACTCGCAGGAGCTGGTTGTTGATGCCATTGACCAGGCACGCCACGGCAATCATTCCCCACGTGAGAATCATCTGGCCTGAGACGAGGCTCTTCGGCATCCGTGTCTTGCGCAGGGTGACAACCGCCATGCCACCCATCAAAATTACGAACCCCACCCAGATCGCCATGATTCCGACCAAGGGCGGGTCAATAGGCGCGCGGCGAATCAGCCAGTAAACGACGACGGATGACACCGCGCCACCGAGGCCTCCGGCGATGAAGAGATTCGCGAGCGGTTGGCGCACGGCGTCTACGTCCATCAGTTCCAGACGCCCGCGCATGTCACCCAGCTCCCGGGCCCTCTCGTCCATCTGCGCGGCGGACGCCTCCACGAACGCGATTTCAGTCTCGCTCAATCGATCGCGCAACGCCGCGAGCACCGTGCGTGCTTCGTCGAGAGGTTTGCCTCCCGCCAGCAGGAAATCGACCGAACGTCCCTCCTGCACCCACTGCGCGGCAGCTGCAGTTAGGCGGGAACGTGCCCGCAGCAGCGTGCGGTTTTCCTCCAACCACGTGCAAAGTCTCGGCCAGGAAGTGAGCAGCGCTTCGTGCGCGAGTGTGACTGCGGGACGGGCGTCTTGACCGGTTCCCCTCAGGTCGGCGACTAGCAGACGCGCGGCGAGAAAGGCATCCAGAAACGCCTTGGCACCCGGACGTGAGCCCGCGCGCTCCTGATCCGCCCACCGGCGCGTGGCCGGATCACCCTCGGCGCGATCCAGGCCTACCAGATCGTGCATCGCGGCATCGAACGCCAACTGCGCTTCCGAATCGAGGCGGCTGAAAATCTCCTCCGCCCGCCGCGCGATCGCGCCTTCCATGCCACCGATTTCCTGATAGGCCGCGTGGGTCATCAGTCCGGCCTCCGTGCGGCGGCCGTAGAGTTCCTCGAGAGTGAATTCCAACAGTGGCAGCGCCCGTGGATCGCGCACCGCGGCGTCGCGCAGCACGTCATCGAGGCGGCCTTTCAGCGGATCCTCCTCGTAGGCAAGTCCGGCGGCCTGCGCCGGCTGGCGGATCAGCGCGGTGATTTCCGCGGGAACCAGCGCGGGTAACTGATAGGTTCCATGACCTCGGGACAGTTCGACGAGCTCCGGGATTTCCTCCAGGCGTGAGTAGAAATCGCTGCGCAAGGTGGCCAGCACCCACGCGCGACCGCTGCGGGCGAGAACCGCCAGCACCGTGATGAATGCCTGGCGGCGGGCAGGATCCAGGTCGTGGGTGAAGACTTCCTCCAACTGGTCGACCACCAGTGCAAGCCGTGCGCGCGGGGTGCTTGTCAGTCCTTGTTCGCGTTCGAAGGCGGTGGCTGCGTGAACCAGCGCCTCGCCCACGAGGGATGCCGCTGCGTCCGGTCGGGCTGCGAGTTTTGCCGCCAATCCCTCCGCGTCGCCCTCTCCTAACTCCGCGACACGCGCCAGTTCCGGCAGGGCGTCCGGACGCAACAGCGCGGCTGCCAGACCGGTGAGCGGATCCGTGCCACCATCGCCCGGCCGCGTGAGGCCGCGGCGGACCAGGGCGACATCCTCGATCACACCGGGAGTGTCTAGCAGTGTGAGCACTCCGGCGCGCAGCAGTGAGGATTTTCCACCGCCGGACATGCCGGTCACCAGGACGAAAGCCGCGCCAGCCCGTGCCTGCTCCCGCAGCGCGGCGACCACCTCGCTGGTCGCCTTGCTGCGACCACAAAACACCGCCGCGTGCTCCGCCTCGAACACCGCAAGACCACGAAACGGAGAACCCTGGGTCCAACTCGGCGGTGCCGCCTCCGTGAGCGCCCGCCCCGGCGGCAGCTTGGCTTCGATCAGCTTGCGGAGGTGGATTTCCAGCTTCTCCTCGAAATCCACCGGCTGTTCGAACGGGTGGAACGCGGCGATCAGCGTGCCTTCCTGTTCGTTGTGAAACCAATGCCGGATGAAATTCTCCAACGCGCGCTTCTGGTCGAGCCTCGAGCGCACGTTTTGTTCGTCCTGCAAGTCCACCACCGGATGGGTGGTCTTGCGGTAGACGAGCAGCTCCGGTTTGCCATGCGCCTTGTGGGCTTCCGCGGCGATTTCGAACTCGTACTCGGTGCCGGAGGCATAGGTGGTGCCGTCGGCCCGCCGGAACTGGCCCGGCAGGCGCGTCCCTAACCGCGACCAGATGATGCAAACGACGATGTCTGCCTCTGATGGAGAAACGATCTGGTCCTGGAATGTCGATGTGGCGAGCAGCGGCTCATGTTCCCAGAAGATGGGTTGCAGCCGGGTGCGGCGGGAGAACTCGCCGGCCAGGCGACCCAGCACGCGGCCTGTGAGTGCGCGTTCTTCGGCGACATCACCCGGGGATGAGACAAAAATCCTCAATTCATCCATGGCAGCGGCGTGATTCCGGAGGGGAAGTGGGACAGAATCATTTCTCGAAAAACTAGCTTTCGGACCCGCCTTGCCAAGGAAACTTTTCCTCGTGAAATTTTGATTGGAAGAATGCTAGGGGCATTCGTGGATGAGTATGCCTGATGTCGGAAGTCATCGAGGTGAGGTGAGAGGTTTTGGATCCGTCTTCGCCCAGGGGGGGCGGGAGTTGCTTGGGAAGAGGGGGAGACATTCGGACAGCACTGCGGATTGAAAAATTTCCCGAGCTCCGGTAGGGTCCGATTATGTGCACCGCCTACGAACTCGGAAAACAACGGGGAAGCACGCCCGGCTACCTTGACCCGGCAGCCGTGGCGGAGGTCCTGTCCATCAGGGAAACCCGCCTCATTCGTCCGACGCTCCCGGCACCGGTGCTGCTGCCGGATGGATCGCTGCGGACGATGAACTGGGGATTCCGGCGGGCGTTTGCCCCGAAAGTCAAAGGCGGGCCGCCGACCTGGCGGACAATTGTGAATTCCCGCGAGGACAAGCTGGACGGGCGGACTTGGAAGGACGCATTCAAGCTGCGGCGCTGCCTCATCCCTGCGGCGTCGTTTTACGAGTGGGTGCGGAGGGGCGGCCGGAATGTCCCGCTCCGCTTCGAGCGGCCGGATGGCGCATGGCTGTGGATGGCGGGAATCTGGGAGGAGGGAGAACAGGGAGAATGCTTCTCGATGATCACCACCGAGCCGAACGCCGTTGTGGCCCCGGTGCATGACCGGATGCCGGCGGTGTTGGCTGACGATCAAATGGCGCCCTATCTGGCAGGAGAGTTGAGCACTTTCGGGCCCACCGGAGTGGGTCTACACTATCAGGAAGCCGCCAACTTCCTCCAGTCCAACAAGACACCCGGACCGCCGCCCGTCCAAGGCGAGCTGTTTTGAAGCAGCGGGTGATTTCCAGCGATGAATAAAACCGTGATCCAAGCAAAACCGTCTCCCGAACTGACTGGGATTTCTTAACCGCATAGAACACAAAGAGCACAAAGAACATCGGAATTCGCCTCTCCGGTCAGACCCGTGGGAAACAGCGCTATTGATGGTGAATCGCGCCGGTGACACTTCCGGGTTCTTTCCCGGCAGGCTCAAGAATCACGCAGGCACCTCCGCCGGGTGCGAGTTTGAGGCGGAGTGTGTCCGTGGGGCCGACTTGGCGTTTATCGACGTGGTGGGTCTCGCGACTTTTCTGATAGTGGCCTTGCTCGCCGTCCTGGATGAGGGTCGCCTGATAGTTTCCGGGCGGAAGGAAATCGAGTTTCACGTCGAGTTCCCGGGCCTGCTCGTTGGTGGCCGCGCCGACGAGCCAAACGCCTTTGGCGGATTGGCGGGCCATGACGATGTGCTCGCCGATGATTCCTGACAGGGTTTTGCTTTCGCGCCACGGCATCTGCTGGGCGGCGATGAAGCGCAGCAGCACGGGATACTTTTGATAGAAATCGGGGATGTCCGGAATGATGGTGGCTCCGGAAAAGGTGATGAGCGTGCGGGCGGCCTCGCCGACCACGGTGGACGGGCACTCCATCGGATTGTCCACGCGGGTGGTCTTGCCCTGGCGGAGGTCGAAGAAGCCGTTGTTCATGTCGATGGGGCCGGCAATCATGTTGACGAAGACGGAGGTGACGAAGGTCTTGGGCTGGAAGACGCGCTTGGCGTCAAGCTGAGCGAAGCAGTATTCGCGGGTGACGGCGTTGGGCCAGGTGCGCATCTGGCCGTAGGGATGGACCGGGCCGTCGTGGAAATTGCAGAGCAGTTTGTTCTTGGCGCAGAGCTCGGTGATCAGGCGGGTGCGGGCGTTTTTTTCCTGCGGGTTGCCGCGCATGAAGCCGTATTTCACGCCTGCCGCGCCCCACTCGCCGTAGTGGGCGAGGGTTTCCTCCAAGGGGAACTTGCGGCCGCCGACGTCGTTCAGATAGAGCCAGACGCCGACGTTTTTGGATTTTCCGTAAGCGATGATTCTTTTCACGTCGTTCGCCTTGTCGCCTTTGACTGGATCGGAGTCCTTGGCGAACTCGGGGCCATACCAGTTCGCGTCGAGCACGAGGTGTTTGATGCCGTTAGCGGTGGAGAAATCGATCATGCGGACCCAGGATTCGTAGTTCATGCCGTATTTGAATCCATCGACCTTCGCGCCGTCGATGCGCCAGTCCCAGACGGCGACGCCGGGTTTCACCCATGAGAAATCGCCAGTGGGATCCGGGTTGAGGAGTTCGATGAGATGGGAGTCCACCATCGCGCCGGGGGTGCTGCCGAAGAAGATCACGCGCCAGGGGCTTGCGTATCCAGGAGCGATTTCACCGGGGTCGGTAAGGGCGCGAAAGGAGGTGGGGCCGGATTTAGTGAGCTGGAGCGGTTCTCCGGAGCGGAGGTCCGCTTCGTGCAGGGCGAGGAAGGCATTTTCGGCGGCCTGCACGGTCATGACGGGTTCGCGTTTGCCCTGGAGAGTGCTGAGTTTGTCCGGACCGAGGTTGTGTTGTTCGTGGTTGTAGAACCATGCGGTGAAGTCGCCCGCGAAGTTGTATTCGGTGAGTTCGCCCGTCGCTTTGGTGGCCTTTCCTTTGGCATCCGTTGGGATGGAGTAGCGGAAGGCGATGCCGTCGTCATAGGCGCGGAAGATGATGGAAATCCGGTCGAAGGGCGCGCCGGGTCCGGTGAGTTCGATGACGGTTTCGCGGTAGCGGTCCGGGACGACACCGCGTTTTCCCCACAGCGGTTTCCAAGTGGAATTGACGCTCTGTAGCGTGGATTTCGTGATTTGCCAACTTGCGGCAGGAGCTCTTCCGGCAGAGCCGAATTCGAGACCGAGCGTGGAATGGGAGATCAGTGGATTGCCATCCAGTTCCAGCGAGTAGCCGAAGGTTCCCGGGTTTTCGGCAACCAAACCAACGGCTAGGTGGCCATCGGGGCTGGAAAGCTTGGGCGGCGCGGCGGCAGCGTCTTGCGGACGATGGATAATGAGGATGGTGGCGCAGCAGAGAAGGATGGTTTTCATGATTGGTCTCCTTCCGAGGGGGGGCCGGTTGGAGCACTTGGAATGCTCAGGTGTGTAGATATCCCTATAGCAAACGAGCTGCCGGAAAAGAATCTTGCAACCATCCATTTGGCGGATGTTCCATGCCTTGGACTTTACGTTTCGGCGTGTTATCCATCGCGGGATGAACCCAACTCGTTTTTTAGTGGTAGTCCTCGGATTCGTTTCCAGCTGGGCAGTAGCTGCGGAACCAGCTCCGTTGCCGGAAATGCACTGAGCGGATGAATCGAGCGGGCGGCCGTTTTCCAAAGACCCTTCGGTGATCCGTTTCGGCGACGGGTATCTCATGTATTATTCGTTGACGGGGCCGGTCGGCGAGGCAATGGGCGGCTGGAGCGTGGGAATCGCGACGAGCAAGGATCTGGTAAAATGGGAGAAGGCGGGTGTCGTGGGTCCTGGTCAGGAGTGTGACAAGAAGGGGCTGGCCGCGCCGGCGGCGTGGGTGTATGAGGGGAGGGTGCATTTTTTCTATCAGACGTATGGCAATGGTCCCAAGGATGCGATCTGCCACGCGTGGTCGGAGGATGGACTGAATTTCACCCGCAACCCGGAGAATCCGGTGTTCGCGCCGACGGGGGACTGGACGGTGGGGCGGGCGATTGATGCGGAGGTGTTTCCCGTCGGCGACAAGCTGTTTCTCTACTACGCCACGCGTGATCCGGAGATGAAGATCCAGATGCAGGGAGTGGCCTCGGCTCCGCTGGGCTCGGACTATGGCAGGAAGCAATGGACGCAGCTGGGTGACGGTCCGATCATGAAGCCAGAGCTGCCGTGGGAAACGAAGTGCATCGAGGCGGCTTCCATCATGAAGCGGGACGGCAAGTTGTGGATGTTTTATGCCGGGGGGTATAACAACGAGCCGCAGCAGATCGGGGTGGCGTCTTCCACGGATGGCATCCACTGGACGCGGCTGTCGGACAAACCGCTGCTGCCTCACGGGCCTCCGGGATCTTGGAATTCCTCGGAATCCGGCCACCCGGGCGTTTTCAATGACGTGGATGGCAAGACCTGGCTGTTTTTCCAGGGAAACAAAGACAAGGGGAAGACGTGGTATCTATCAAAAGTGAAAATAGACTGGAAGGACGGCGTGCCGGTGGTGGCCGAGTGATTTGACGGCTACATGCGGAGCAGGTCGCGCTCCATGGCCAGGGTGACGGCGTGGGTGCGGTCCGGGGCTTCCAGTTTGTCGAGGATGTGGGCGACATGGCTCTTCACGGTGGGCTCGCCGATCGCCAGCTCCGAGGCGATTTGTTTGTTGGCCATGCCC
This sequence comes from Akkermansiaceae bacterium, assembly GCA_031425955.1. Classification (GTDB taxonomy): domain Bacteria; phylum Verrucomicrobiota; class Verrucomicrobiia; order Verrucomicrobiales; family Akkermansiaceae; genus Luteolibacter. The sequence continues at coordinate 13,116 of JANPKJ010000014.1, forward strand.
TGGGCGATGAGGTGCAGAACCTCGGTTTCGCGGGTGCTGAGGAGTGGCTGGAGGTTTCTCTCCGCCAGTCTGCGGGTGAGTTCCGGGGCGAGATAGCGCTCGCCCGCGGCGACGGCGCGGACGATGGCGTTTTTTTCACAGGATTTCGGGATGCATCCCCTGGCAACCGCCTGCAGTGCGCGGTGGATGTCCTCCGCGGTATCATTGATGGAAACGAGGATGATGCGTGGGTCGGGGAAGGATTTGAGGATCCTGCGGGTGATTTCGACTCCGTGGATGTCTGGCAGGATGCCGTCCATGAGGGTGACGTCGGGCTTGAGTTCGGCAAACAAGGCGAGGGCTTCGGCGCCGTCCGACGCCTCGCCGACCACATTGATGTCGGACTCGGTCGAGATCGCGCCGATGGGGCCGAGGCGGACCAAGGAGTGATCGTCGACGACCAGGATGCGGATGGGTTCGGGTTTCTTCGGGATTTTTCGTTAGGGAGACTGACGGTGACGACGCAGCCTGCGCCGGGTGAGGAATCGAGATGTCGTCCTGGATTTCATTGTTGCCGGCCACGTTTCGGATTCCTGCGCCTGAATTACTTGGAGCAATGAACGAGATGGTGTCGGGCAGTATGATGTTGCCACTGGTGCATCAAGTTGGAATGCCAGGTTTGCAGCTTCGCCGCTTCCTCCGGACATCGTGATTTGTTTGGTGCCCGTGCCTAAGGACGCGGCGTTCGTGATTTTCAAAATACCTGAGGTGATGGTGACACCGCCTTGAAATGTATTGCTACCGCCCAGAACCACCACTCCGGAGGAACTGGCGGACTTTACTAAAATACCTCCGGTTCCGTCGATGCCACTGGCGAAATCCGTGCCTTGAGTGATGGTGTTCCCCCTCCGGACTTGGTAAGACTGGTTGCTGTGGTCGCTCCGAAAGTTCCGGCGACCTCAGAGGCGATCTCCGCGCTGACGCTGGTGGCAGTGTTGATGGTCGCCCCGACACTTGCCCCGGTATTCTGCACGAGCATCAGCTTGTTGTTTTGGACCAGGTAGCCAGTGGTATTGAAAGGGAGGTCATTGGCAGTGACTCCGCCGGTGGCTATGGAAACGGTGCCAGCGGTGTTGCCAAAGACCGCGTCGTCATCAGTCCCAGCGACGGCAGGCTATTTGACGTTAGTGGTGCCGTTCCACCAATTGGACGTTGTGTTGATATCCCATGTCCCCGTTCCACCATTTGGACTTGGGGTCGCAGAGCCATTGGCATCCCATATAAGCGAAGCCGCGCTCGCAGCTTGCGACATTCCGATGACAACAAGTATTCCGAGAAAAGACTCAACCGGGATTTCATAGATATGGGTTTACCAAGGTCTCGAGAGAGGTGGGAACCAAGGGGGTCAGCCGCGGAGCATGCCGGGTGAGATGATGACCGGCAGGGGGGCTGCTCTCATCCTTTCGACGGATGCGGGGGCTCCGGGAATCGCATTGCGAAGGACTCGGGAAACGGCACTGCGGGCATGGCCCAAGCCATGCGAACGTTCCTGCCGAAAGTTCCGGATATGGAAGCCGGGAATCCTTCGCTTCCTACTCCCGCACCGACTGCGGAGGTTTTCCGGTGTGACGTTTAAACCACTTGGAAAAATGCGAGAGGTGCTTGAAGCCCAGGTCGATGGCGACCTCCTTGATGCGGATGTCGGGCTGCCTCAGGCGGCTCTGGGCGTGCTCGATGCGGAGTCGGTCCCAGAACTGGTGCGGCGTGCTGTGGAGTTCCTTTCGGAAGAGCCGGATCAGGTGATTGGGGCTGATGTGCACGGCCGCAGCCAGGGCTTCCAGCGCGAGCGGCTCTGCAAGGTCGCGGGCGTGGAGCAGGTCCACCGCGATGCGGACGCGCTCGTCGATGCCGAAGTGTCCGGTATGCCGGATTCCGTGCCCCTCGAGGACTTCCGAGAGCACCGACAGCCATTCGCACAGAAGATGCTCCAGCCGCAGGTAACAACGCAAATCGGCCCGGTGGTCCCGGACGTCCCAGGTGCCAGGGGCGATCTCCATCACCGCGTTCAGGATCGGCCGGACCTTTTGCTCAAGTGCGGGTGCTTCCGATGCTTCGATGACCAGGCTCAGCCCTTCCTGATAGAGGTGCGATCCGTCCGGCCAGCGCGCCTCGAATGCGATGGAGAGCATCCGGGCATCGTGCGAGAACGTCTGCACGCGGGCTCCGGGTTTGACGATGAGCCACTGGCCCGGGTGCGCCGTGTGGGACTGGCCGTCCTGTTCGACCCGAGCCCAGCCTTCGCGCACCAGCCAGGCGGCGCTGTTGGTAAACTCGGTGAATCGCAGGGTGGGACCGGTGATCTCCGTTCCCTTCGCCACGTGGCGGTTGTGACACCAGAGCAGGTGGAGTTTCAAATTCAGCCAGTTGCGATAGAGCATGTGGGGTTGGTTGGCTCAAGTTTCCACCGGCAGGTCAGCAAGTCAATGGGATGATTGAAATGTGCAAGCGAATGTGTAAATCGTGCAAGTGGAAATCCCTGACACGGTGTGGCACACGTGCGAGTTTCACCCGTGATCACGGAAGAGATAAAACCCAGTTTGAATCGATGGACGACGACCTACCTGTTGGCCGCGGCTGCCTTATTGTTTTCCTGCATGGCCTCACCGGCGGCGGCGGGGGAGCAGGCCGGCTTTTGTCCGGGGCAACCATGGCCCGACACGGACGGGATTCACATCAACGCCCACGGCAACTGCGTTCTCGAGCACGCCGGGAAATACTATTGGTATGGCTCGCACAAGATCGCGGGCAAGACCGAATCGGAGAAGAACGAAGCCGGGGTGCGTTGTTACGTCAGCACCGATCTGATGAACTGGAGCAACTCCGGACTGGTGCTTTCCGTCACTTCCGAAGGGCAGCACCCCGAGGTCGCCGATGCCGGAATCCTCGACCGGCCAAAAGTGGTTTTCAATCCGGCCACCCGGAAATTCGTGATGTATTTCAAACTCTATCCGCCCAAGGCCGCTGGCGACACGGTGGGCACCGACGTCGCTTATGTGGGTGTGGCCACGGCCAGCGAGCCTTTGGGGCCATTCGAGTATCAGGGCAAATTCACTGGGGCTGGCAGCCCTTCGGGTTCGGGAGATTTCGCCATTTTCCAGGACGAGGACGGGGCCGCCTACCACATCGCCGTGCGGAAGCCGGACAAGGCGCTGGTGTGCGGGCGTCTGACGCAGGACGGGTTGCGGCCCGAGGGAGAATACACGGTGATGGAGGGCGTCACCCGCGCGACGGAAGCGCCGGCGTTGTTCCGGCGGGGTGGGAAATACCACCTCCTCGGATCCGGCAGCACCGGCTGGAATCCGAACCCGGCGCGGATGTTCGTGGCGGACCGGATCGCCGGCCCCTATCAGCCGCTTGGCAATCCTTGCAAGGGGCTGAATCCGCACAACCAGCTGGGGCCGGAAAAAGCCTTCGGCGGCCAAAGCACCTTCGTGATGCGCGCGCCGTGGAATGCGGACGAGTGGATCGCCATGTTCGACATTTGGAAGCCGGAGGATCCCATCAACGCCGGCTACATCTGGCTGCCGCTGCGATTTGAAAATGACAAACCGGTCATCCGCTGGCAGGACGAGTGGAAACCCGGTGCTGCTTTCGCCACCGGTGTAAATGAAATTTCTCCAACCCAGACAGGACTTGGTGACAAGGCGTGGGAGTTCGCTCCGGGAACCCCGTGGCTGGATCAGAATGGAATACCGATCAACGCGCATGGCGGCGGCGTGATTTTTTCCGGCGGCGTCTATTACTGGTATGGCGAGCACAATCTGCCAGGAAAGTCCGAGGCGCAGTCCGCCGATGGTGGGGTGCATTGTTATTCCTCCACCAACTTGACGGACTGGAAGGATGAAGGTCTGGTGCTCTCGGTAAATCATGATGATCCCGCGGCGGAGTTGGCGTACGGGTGCATTCTCGAGCGTCCCAAGGTGTTGTTGAACGAACGGACCAAGACCTTCGTGATGTTCTTCAAATACTATCCCCGCGGCACGGGATACGATACCGGCTTTGTGGGCGTGGCGACCGCGAACTCGCCGGCAGGTCCCTTCTGTTTCCAGCACAAGTTTCTGGGTGCTGGTTCGCCCAAAGGCTCCGGCGACTTTGCCATGTTCCGCGATGTCGACGGCGTTGCCTATCATCTGACGGTGCGGAAACCCGACAAGGCGCTCTGCATCGGGAGGCTGCGTGACGACTATCTGTTTCCGACGGGGGCCTATGAGGTGGTTCCCGGAGTTCCTGAGCATACTGAGGCCCCCGTCATCATGCCGGTGGCTGGCAAATACTATCTGCTCGGTTCAGGATCGACCAGTTGGATGCCAAACGCGGCGCGAGCCTTGGTGGCGGATGCGGTCACCGGTCCCTACACCCTTTTGGAAAATCCGGCGCAAGGCGTGAATCCGCACACGGGACTCGGACCTGAAAAAACTTTCGGCGGCCAGATTTCGTTTGTCATCCCAGTGGTCGGGAAGAGCGATGCGTTTATCGCGATGTTCGATATCTGGAAGCCGGAACGCGCGATCGAAGGGCTGTATGTCTGGCTACCGGTCGAAATGCGCGACGGGCAACCGGTGATCCGATGGCGCGATCAGTGGAGCATGTCTCACTTTGAATAGTGCCTCCCCCCCAATGACTGAAAGACTGAATCAACCGCCTAACGATATTCGCAATGATTAAACCCACCTCTATGTTAAACACTGCCCTCCGCTACGGCAGCTTGTTGTGCCTGATCGCTTTGGCTGGACTGTCGCTGGCGGAAACGGCCACCGAAACGCCGCCGTCGGTGATGGCGCGCGATTACCATCTAATTGCCCTGAACCAGGTAGGCTTCGAGACGGGGCGGACGAAGCGGTTCACGGCTCCACTATCCGCGGATGAAAGTGAATTCACCGTGCGTGCCGCGGCGGGCGGCGAGGCTTTGTTTCGCTCGGTGATCCGCGGGAACATCGGCGATTTTTCGAAGTTTGACGCGCCGGCCGGGGAATACGTGATCGAAGTGCGCGGCGGTTCGCTCAAGCCGGGCACCAGTGATCCGTTTCTGATCCGCCCGGATTTATGGAAGGATCTTTTCTGGCAGCCGGCGGTGGATTTCCTGATCGATTCGCGGTCGGTGGTCGGGACCCATCCGAGCGCCTATGGCGGATGCCCATGGCGCGACGGGACCCATTACGACACCGTCATCCCGTCCCTCGTCATGCTCCAGCGGGCCGATCCCGCACGGGTCGCGGCAATGCCGACGCAGATGGACTGGCAGGCGGACAAACAGAGGGTGCTGGCTCCCGATTTCAAGTTCGACGCCAAGAACCCATGCAGCGAAGGCGTGATGGATTCCGTTCGGAGGTATTTCACCGAACTCGAACCACCCGCCGCCGACGCGCCGGACGTGGTCAAGCTCATCCACTGGGGCGCCGGCTTCTATCTGGTGAATCCCGCGACGAAGGACCCCAGCAAGGATCCGGATCCGCGGCAGATCCACTCCCAGACGGTCGAGCAGGTCGCCTACGTCGTGTGGGCCTGGCCGACATTGAAGCAATGGCTGCCGCAGTCCTTCTACGAAAGATGCCGCGACTTCTGCGTCCAAAACTGGGCACCTTCCCTCGAGGTCGGGAAGTGGTGGCATCCGTCCACCTATCTCGCCGTCGAGGAACTCGCCGGCGAAAATCCGATGGAGGGTCTGCTCCATCCTTACAAGGGCCGGCACGCGCCGGGGCATTCCATCATTCCGAACCTGCTGATGCATGAGGTCGCCAACCGTGACGGACTAGCCGATCCCGACCGCTACCTAACTGCCGCCGTGAAGCAGGCGGAGTGGATCGTGAAAAACCTCGATTGGAACGACCCGCGAACCACCAAGGGCCACCGGATGAGCGAGCACCGCACCATTCCGAGCCTGGTCTGGCTGTTGCAGAATTATCCCGACCAGGCCCCGGCAGGATTGAAGGAAAAAATCACCGCTTGGGCGGAAGTCGCCGCGAGGCGCTCCGCCAACATGTGGGACATCCGCCGCTTCGATGACGTCGATCACTGGACCATTCCCAAGCTCAATGATGTCGGCAATCTGGTAGGCACGCCGGGCATCGCCTTGGCGGCATCCTGGGTGATCGACGATCCGGCCTTGAAGTCGCGGATGCGGGAGCTCGCCGTTTCGCATGCCGACGCTGTCTTCGGGCGCAATCCGCGTCTCGCTGCGGCACCCTACAAGCCGCAATCCGGATTCACCGGCATCGAACGCGGCTGGCCGAAGGAATACAAGCGCAATGCCTGTGCCCGGTTAGAGCTCTGTCGCGGCTCGATTTCCTCCGCCCCCGGCAGTGAGATGTTTCCCTTCAATCCGGAGGGTCCCTTTCGCCATGCTGAAGGCTGGGTGAATTACGGCGCCGGCTGGTGCCTCAGCCTCGCCTATTTCGAATTCGACCGCCGCGCCGCTAAGGCACCCTGACATTCACCTTCACTCTGATTTTCTATGTTGATCGAAAAACCCACTGACAAGCGCTCCCTGAATCTCGTCGAAATCGACGCCGGCCTCATCGTCACCGGCGGTGGTCTATCCGGAGTCTGCGCCTCCATCGCCGCCGCCCGCCACGGGGTGAAAACCGTGCTCGTTCAGGATCGTCCGGTGCTCGGCGGAAATGCATCCAGCGAAGTGCGCCTCTGGGTGCTCGGCGCGACCTCGCACATGGGAAATAACAACCGCTGGTCCCGCGAGGGCGGGATTCTCAACGAAATCCTCGAGGAAAACCTCTATCGAAACCGCCAGGGCAACGCGCTGATCTTCGATACGATTCTGTTGGAAAAATGCCGCGAGGAGGAAAACCTCACGCTGCTCCTCAACACCGCCGCCTTCGACGTTGAAAAAAGCGACCCCGACACGCTGTCAGCGGTGCATGCCTTCTGCCCGCAGAATTCCACCCGCTATCTGCTGCGGGCGCCGCTGTTCTGCGATGCCTCCGGCGACGGGCTGGTCGGCTTCATGGCCGGTGCCGCCTTCCGGATGGGCGCTGAATCCCGCGAGGAGTTCGGTGAAGGCTTCGCACCGGATGCCGAATACGGCCAACTGCTAGGCCACTCGATGTATTTCTCGACCAAGGACGTCGGCGTGCCGGTGAAGTTCACCGCGCCGAGTTGGGCGTTGAAGGACATCACCAAGATTCCGCGCTACCAGCAGTTCAACACCAACATGCAGGGCTGCAATTTCTGGTGGATCGAATACGGCGGCCGCCTCGACACCATCCATCAGACGGAGGAAATCAAGTGGGAGCTGTGGAAGGTGGTCTACGGCGTGTGGGACTATATCAAGAACTCCGGAAATTTCCCCGAAGCGGAAACGATGACGCTCGAATGGGTCGGCACCGTCCCCGGCAAGCGCGAGAGCCGCCGGTTCGAGGGCGACTATTGGATCAAACAACAGGACCTCGTTGAGCAAAAGCCTTTCGATGACGTCATCGTGCACGGTGGTTGGGCTGTCGATCTCCACCCTGCCGATGGCGTTTACTCGGAGAAAAGCGGCTGCACCCAGTGGCATTCCAAAGGCGTTTATGGCATCCCGTACCGCTGCCACTACAGCAAAAACATCACCAACCTCTTCCTCGCAGGGCGCATCATCAGCGCCACTCACGTCGCCTTCGGTTCCACCCGTGTCATGGCCACCTGCGCCGCCGGTGGACAAGCCGTTGGCATCGCCGCCGCACTTTGCAGTGAACTGGGTTTGAAACCCCGCTCCCTCTCCAGCGGCGATGGTTTGCGCGAACTCCAACTCCGCCTCGACCGCAGCGGCCAGTTTCTTCCCGACCGGGAAATCGTCGATCCCGCCGATCTCGCCGCCACGGCCAAAGTCACCGCAAGCTCTGAATTGAAACTCAGTCAAATCCCCGCTAACAGCGATTGGATCAAACTCGAAAGCGGCTGGGCCATGCTCCTTCCGCTGGTGCCCGGCACATGCCCCACCTTAGGCTTTCAATTCATCGCCGAGGCACCCACCAAGCTCCGTGTCGAACTCCGCCGTGCGGCCAAGGCCACGAATTTCACCCCCGACGAGACCCTCCAAGTCCTCGAGCTTGATCTCCCCGCCGGCGAGTCCAGTCCGCAAATTCGTTTCACCCAGCCGATCGACCGCGCTGGATACTATTTCGTGCAGCTGTGCGAGAACCCGGTCATCAGCGTGCGCCTCAGTGACCAACGCCTCACCGGAGTGATTGCCGTGACCAGCGCCTGCAACCGGCAGGTTGCCACCTCGAACCTCCAATCCCCACCCGCCGGCATCGGCATCGACACCTTCGAGTTCTGGCTCCCGAAACGCCGCCCCGCAGGCCATAACCTTGCTCTCACCATCGATCCACCGCTCGCTGGTTTCTCGCCCGGCGAAGTTACCTACGGCCCCGCTCGTCCGACCACGGCTCCAAACGCCTGGGTCGCCGATCCGGCGGACTCCGCTCCCGAGCTTCATCTCGCATGGTCGCAGCCTGTTAGCATCCGGCGCCTGATCGTCGAGTTCGATCCCGACTGGGATCATGCCATGGAAAGCGTTCTCATGACCCATCCCGAAGAAACCGTGCCTTTCCTGGTGAAGGACTTCAACCTTCTCGATGAAGCCGGAAACATCTTTGCCGAAATTCGCAACAATCACTCCGCCCGCTTCGTGCACACCTTCAAAACCAGCCTCCAAACCTCCAAGCTCACGCTCCGCATCCACGCCACCCACGGCACGCCCGCAGCGGTCTTCCGCGTTCGGGTGTTTGAAGAATAAGTTCTCCACCGTGGAGAACGACTTATTCCCTCAGAAAAACTCATGATTACACGCTCTACCTTGGGATTCTTCCTGTTGGTCTGTGGCTTTGCCACGGGCGAATCACCTCCCGACCGCAACGCCAAGCGTCCAAAGTTCACCAGCAAGATTCACATCCCCGTAAAACTCGCCGCAGATGTGACCGCCCTGCCACCGGCGGGTTACAAACTGGTTTTCTCGGACGAGTTCGACGGGGACCGAATTGATACGAAAAAGTGGAACTTCCGACTCGTAGACAAGATGCTCAGCGCCCTGGAGCGGGAAAATGTGTCGGTCAAGAGTGGCAATCTTGAAATCGCCCTGCGCAAGGAATCCGTCGCGGGCAAGAACTACACGGCTGGAGGAGTCATCAGCCGGCAGGCTTTTGTTTATGGCTACTACGAAGCCCGTTTTCAGACGCCTCCCGTCGAGGGTTGGCACACTGCTTTCTGGTCGATGAGGCATGACGATCCTGCCATGAAATCCAAGCTTCCCGCTTTGCTGGAACTGGATTTCTGCGAGCAAGATGGCGGCGATCCCCATTTCTTTAGTTTCGGCGTCATCAACCAGTCCCGCTATCACCAGCGAAAAAACCGCCAATCGTGGAATGCGGGACGCTGGGTCGTCGAGGATGCACCGGATACTTCGGCGGGCTTTCATGTGTGGTCCTGCGAGTTCACACCCGAAAGCACTCGCTTCTATTTCGACGGAAAACTAACCCAAGAATTGAGTTCCTCGGGATTTCCTCACGATGAAATGAGTGTCTGGTTTAGTGTGATCGCCAGCACCTTGAAGGGCGACCGCTGGGTGGACGAATCCAAGTTGCCGAACGGGGTGCTGTGCGACTATATCCGCGTCTATCAGCATCCGAGGTATCTTGATGCGGAAGCAGCCGTGCGAGCCGAGGTCCTCCGTCCGTTGCCGCCGCTGGAAAAGATGAAGAAGACCAAAGACACCGGGCTGAAGCTCGAAGATTTGAACTGAAGTCAACAAACCCCATATCTGACCATCCTGCGCATCACCCTATCGAAGATCTCTTTAAAACTTGGAAAAAACAACACCATGACTCGACGGCACTTGATAAAACTCTCACTTCTGGCAGCGCTCGCGTCCGCCGGACAGGTCGAAGGCGCCCCGAAGCCTCGCAAGGGTAAAGACGGCTCCGTTAAAAAAGGTCTGGGAATCGGCGGCATGTCGCCGGATTTCGACCGAAAACTGAAGGAGCTCAATTGTAAATGGTTCTACAACTGGACGGGTGCCAAGCCAGACAACTCACCCAGCGACATTCCGTTCATTCCCATGGTCTGGAAATACAGTGGTAATCCGCAAGCCGTCGAAAAAATCGCCGCGGTCGCAAGAAAGGAAAATTCCAAGGAACTTCTGGCTTTCAACGAGCCGGACCGTTCAAGCCAATCCAACATGTCGGTGGTGCAGGCGCTCGAAGCCTGGCCGCTTCTTCAACAGACCGGTCTCCGTCTTGGCAGCCCTGCCTGTGTGCACCCGGATAGTGATTGGATGGAAGAGTTCATGGCCGGAGTGAAAGAACGCAATCTGAAGGTCGATTTCATCTGCGTGCATTCGTATGCTGGTCCGAATCCCGATGCATTCATCGACCGGCTCAAGACGATCCACAAACTCTATGACCGACCACTCTGGATCACTGAGTTCGCCGTGGGGGACTGGAATGCCAAAAGCCTGGCCGAGAATCGATACAAGCCGGACGATATTCTGAAGTTCATGAAGGAGGTGTTGCCGAAACTGGACCGGCTCGATTTTCTCGAACGCTACGCCTGGTTTCCCGCAGACGCTGACAACCGGACCCTGGGCAATAGCGCACTATGGGATGGCGAGGGGAAGCTGACGCCTCTCGGTGAGCTTTATCGGGATAGTTAGGCCGTCTGCCGAAATTGAATTCCGAAATGGAATTGGGGAACATCGGTCTGGCGGCGGCTCGGTACCCACGCAACTCAACCTACGGATCGGTAGGCCTTGCCGACGATCGTTAGGGAACCGTCGGCGTTGAAGAGCTTCGAGGTGGCGAGGGCATTGCCACTGACACCGCCATGGAACCACGCGTAACGCTCGACGATGTCCATCGCTTCGAGCTGCGGCAGCAACCTGGCGACGAAGTCGGCGATTTTCTCGGGCTTGTGGCGGTTTTCCGCGGGAGTTTTCGCCTCCCAGTCGGCCACGGCGAATTCGGTGATCCAGATGGGGCGTTTGAACATTTCGTGGACCTTGTTGATTTTCTTCAGGAGTGAATCGACACCCGGGCCGCCGTAAGAGTGCATACAGACGAAATCGACGCGCAGGCCACGCTCTTCGACGCCTTTCATGAAGGCGATCATCCATTCATTGTCGGGATGCACGCAGCCCGGGCTGCCGAGACGCAGGCCGGTCTTTTCCAGCTTGGGCCATAAATCGAGCGCCTGCTCCACGGAGGTGTTGCCCTGGCTCTTGGCATCCGGCTCGTTGAAGCCTAGCAGCTCTCCGGGGCGCTTGGCAGGTGGGTGCGCTTTCGCACGGGCGAGGGCCTGGGCCGTCACCGAACGCCCGTTGTAGATCATCGGAATGAATTCGATCCCGGTGGGAAGAATCTCCGGTGGTTCGATGTTCCAATTGTAGATCCAGCGGGCTCCGACCGCTTCGAGGAATTCGGCCACCTTTTGCGGTGAGCGCATTTTCGCGGATAAGCAGAGGCCTTTTTTCCGGGGGCCTTGGACGGGCTGCGCGGCAAGCGACTGGCAACCCAGGGGAAGGGCCAGAGTTGAAAGGGCTAACAATTGGCGGCGTGTCATTTGATTCCGGAGGAGGGGCAGTGGTGCGTCCGGCTGTTGCGAATTGAGGGAGCGGGGACTTTCAGCACCCGCTCCCGGCCATGATCCGCCGTTCTCTCAATCATGGGCCGGTCACCTTGAGGCGGGCGAACTTCTTCGAGCCGATGGGGAAGGTGTATTTCACTTCGTTTCCGGTGACTACCACCTTGTCCGGGCCGGCACCTTCGGTCGCAGTCACCCAGCTTTCCGCAGCAAGCGTGTCGGAGGTTTCCACCACGAAGCCCGCGCCGTAGGTGCCCGTGTAACCGGTGGTGGCTTTGGTCCATGTGACCGTGAGGGTGCCGAGGTTGTTAGCCACGCCCGGCAGTTCGGTGAAGCCGGTGGAGCTGGCGCTGCCGTAAAGGAAATACTCCGTGCCGTTGTCCACGCCGTCGTTGTCGTGATCTTCGTCGAGGGCTCCGGTGGTGCCGTTGGTGAACTGCCAGGCAGGGAATCCGACCGGACCGGTGAGCACGGTGAGGGTGCCGCCGCCGGAGATCTGGGCGATGCCGGTGCCTGAGTCGGTGATATTGGTCGTAGCCTTATAGATGCCGGCGTTCTGCTGAACGCCACCGATGAAGAGCTTGTCGACGGTGTCGGTGACTGGGCCTCCGGTTTCGTCGAAGTTCAGTTCCAGAAACGCGTCGGTGGTGGCAATTGTGACGGTTGAGGCTTCGTTGGCGGTGTTTGGCGCGTTGAGGTGCAGGGTGCCGCCGGTGATGGTGGTATTGCCGCTGTAGCTATTGGCACCGGCCAGGGTGAGCTTGGCTGTGCCGACCTTTTCCAATCCGATGAAGCCGCCGGTGGTGCCGGTGCTGTTGGCGAGCGGGGTGGTGATCGTAGTGTCCACCGTCACATTCAGGAAGAGGGAGGACCCCGCTTTCAGGCCATTGCCATTGCTGACAGACAGGTTGGTGATGAGGGTCTCCACGTCGGCCGCAGTAAACTCGCCGGTGCCGCCGACGGCCAAGCCAAGGATGGCGGTGGATCCCACCGTGATGTTCGCAGGCGTCCAACTGGCCGGGGTGTTGTTATAGAGTGCTAGCTGTTTGAGAAAACTGAGACGGCCGCCCTGGATGGCGGTGGTGCCGGTGTAGGTGTTAGTCGCGCCGAGTCCCTGCACGAAAGCACCGGTCTTAACAACGTTGATGACGCCGCCGGTGCCGCCGTTGTTGGAGATCGCGCCGACGCTGGTGAAACTGTTCTGCGTGTTCGCGAAAGTGAGGGTGGACGGGTTGTCCCCGGCGGCGAGGTTGACGATCTTGAACGGACCTTCGTTGTTGGTCTCGAACCTCAGGCCATTGACGGTTTGATCGAAGCCGTTGAGGTCGAGGGAGGTTGCCGCGCTCGCGCTGTTGCCTCCCAGGACGGGTGCGAGCACAGGCAGGGCGTTGTCCACCCCGAGGCGCAGGCCGGCGTTTCCTGATGGGGTGGCGCTGAAGATGATGCACTCGTCGAAGTCATTGGCGGCGCTGTTCAGGGTGACGAAGTCGCCGGAGGTATTGCCGGCGCGGAACAGGACTTGGATGCCCGTGACGCCGATGCTGCGGGTGATGCTTCCGCTGATCGTGAGTTGGGCGGAATCCTGGGTGCCGAAGCGGGTGAGGCCGCTGGAGTTGATTTCAACATTCCCGGCGAAGGTGTTGTTTCCGCTGACGGACTGGATCATGCCTCGCTGTTGAACGAGGAAGCCGTCCACGGTGGCCGGGGCGACGTGGCCCATGCCGGATCCGACGACTTTCTCGGCGGCAGAGGTGATGCCTCCCGAAAGACCGATCTGGCCGCTGGCCGTGCCACCTGATCCGAGAATCGTGGTTTCATTACCGGAACCGGTGGCCCCGAGACTGTTGGCGTTGGTGAGGATGATGCCGGAGTTGGGGCCTATCGAGGTGGGACCGGTGTAGTTGTTGTTTCCGGCCAGCGTGACGCGACCGGCGCTGACGCTCAGGCCACTTGAGTTGGAAACCACGCCGTTAAGGGTCTGGGCCGCGCCGGCTACGGCGAGTGCGCCCGCGCCGCTGATGGTGCCTGAGTGTGTCTGGGTGCCGCTGGCCAAGGTGAGCGTCCGGGCGGCGTCGATGCTGATGTTCCCTCCGGTGGCACCGCCGCCGGAGATCGATCCGACTGTTTCGCTGCCGACCACGAGGAGATTCGTGCCGGTGACATCCGCCAAGGTGATCAGGCCTGCATTGTTGATGGCGCTGCCGCCGCTGAGCTGGAGGGTGCCGGCGTTGATCGCGGTGGTGCCGGTGTAGGTGTTGGCATTACCGAGCGTGACGATGCCGGAGCCGTTCTTGGTGATGCCGGTAGTGCCATCGATGGCACCGCCGGAGAGCGAATAGGTGGTGGTGTTGTTGAACGTGACGCTGGCGGGTCTCACAGGGCTGCTTGGGATGGTGACGGTGAAGGACGACGCGGTCTCATCGAAGATGACGGCGTCCCCGGGGAAGAATTTGTCGGTAGATCCGCCGTTATCCCAGTTAGAGGTGGCCTCCGTATCCCAGAAGGTTGGGTTGATAGCGTCGCCGCCCTTCCAACTCATCGAAGCCGAGGCGCTGGGTGTGAAATTGAGGCTATTCCCGGCGTAGGCCAGGAGGCCACGGGACGGACTGCGGAAGTTTGTCACGGGCGAGCCGCTGAATCCTGCGCTGCTAGTCATTACCAGATAGGTCGTCCCGTTGGTCATCAGTGCGTCGCTCGAGAGCTGGATAATCGAGCTGCCCAGACTGAGTGAGGTCGCGGTGAAGGCCCCCGGGGTGGTGGGATTGAAGGCGAAGGTCGAGCCGCTGGCGGCGAAACTTGGACTGACGCTGACGGTTCCCTCGCCACCGAGCGTCGTGCCGTTCGCGACATTGACGGTGGAGACCAAAGAGCCGCCGACATCCAGGCGACCGCCGACGATATTGGTGGCTGCGGTGTAGGTGCTCGCCCCGGAAAGCGTCAACGTGCCAAGGCCGTTCTTGGTCAGGCCGCCGCTGGGTGAGCCAGGGGTCAAAGCTTGGCCGAGGGTCACGGAATTGCCTGCTGTATCGATGATCGCTCCGCCACTTTTGACGACCGCATTGTTAAGCCCGGTCATGAAGTCGGTGTTGCTCCTGCGTGCCTTCAAGGTGCCGCCGTTGAAGTTGAAGGTGGAGGTGACCGTGCCGACGGTCTGTTCGAAAACCTTGTTTACGGTAACGACGCCGCCGTCGAGATTAAAGACCCCGGTCGTGTTAGCACCGGCGTTGCCACCGTAACGAATGCCGGCGGTATTGCTGCCACTTAGGAAACTGATCGCCCCACCGCTGATGGTCATGGTCACGGAAGCTGTCACGCCACCGTTGTTCAGGATGAGACTGTTTCCCGTGCCGTCAATGGTAACCGTGCCACCAGAGACGTTCAACGCGGCACCGTCCGTGCCTAATCCACAGATCAAGCTTCCCGGGCTTCTTAGCACAGATCCATTGCCAACGTTGACTGTTGCTTCCCTGATGGTCGTATTCCCCGCCACAGCGCTGAGTGTTCCGCCGGTGAAGTTCAAAGTGCTGGTGGCAGTAGTGGCTCCGTCGATGATCCAAGTATCGCGATTCAGCGTGACATTCGCGCCGATGGAGGCTGTCACCGCACCGAGGCTGATGACGTTGTTGTTAGTTGCGACCGCGGCGGTGCCCCCGCCGAGAGCGATCGCAAGCGGCGCGCCGGCGGAAATGCTGTAGTTGCCACCGCTGAAGGCAAGCGCTGCGTTTCCTGTGGTGATGGCACCGCCCAGAGTGATGGCACCTCCGGGACCATTGAAGGTGGCGGTATCGCCATTGACCCAGGCGCTTCCCCATTGGCCGGCATCACCGACTTGCCAGGTGCCAACACCGCCGGTCCAAGTCAAGGCAGCTGCGTGAAGAGTCGGGGAGAGGCTCAGCAGGGTGAGAGTGGCGAGCGGGAAGAACAGGTTTTTGCGGGTTTTCATGGGATGATTTTAGTTGGGATTTTTGAGAAGGCAGCCAGGCGCCCGGATTCGGGTTTAGGCAGGGTGGCTGGCCAAAGTTTGTGGCGAAGGTCCGAAGTGAGATTCCGATGTAAGATCCAAGTGAGGAGTATGATCTTCCTGGGTTGGCTTGTCACCCAATCAGAATTATACGCCGCGGGTAAAATCTTATACATTCCGCGCACTTGATCCGTTTTAGGAATCGCCCGTTGATGGCCAGTGCTTCACGCCCAGGCTATGGCTAGCGGGCTATTCGCGACGAGGTGCTGCCCCAAATCGTAGCAACGATTTCGTGGCATTTCAGCGGTTGATCGAATGAGGGAAGATGAGACGAGCGTCGCATCATTCAATCGCGCCCACATGGACGGATCTGCATCCCTTGGTCAGTTTCCACACAACAAAAACGGCGCCCCCCCGGGTGGGGGAGGTCGCCGTGAATCGAATGATCTCAATCAGTTTATGGATTGCTCTTCACGCGGCCGAACAGCGTGCCGTTCGCCGCATTGCCAGCGGCAGGAATTGTGGCGGTGACGTTGTTGAGCGGAGCGACACCTGGGGAGACGGTGAAGTTGATTCCACCGACGGTGCTGGTGGCATCAGGAACCGTGACCAATGTGGACCATGGATCGGAGATCCCCAGATCGCTGCTGTGCTGCACTTGCAGCAACGCGGCACCGCGGGCGGCTAGATCGCGCATTTTGAACGTCAGCGTCAATGCACCGCCGCTCTGAGTGGGGGCGGGCAGGAAGCTGTTGGCATTCACATTCACATCGGCAGCGCCGAGTAGGAAGGCGAGGCCGTTCCCGATGCCGTCGTTGTTGGTATCGTCATTGAAGGCTGCTCCGCCAGACCAGTTGGTGTAGGGGTCGGCCGCATCGGTGGCGACCACGATTTGAAGCCCGCCGCTGCCGCTGCCCCCGCCGTTTTGGAAGTAAACGGTTTTGCCAGAGCCTGCGACGTTGGTGACGGCACCGCCCGGACCGTAGTTGACGGTGGTATTGAAGGTGCTCGCCGTGTTGCTGATCAAGGTATAGGTGCCGTCGGGGATGGTAGCCCACGGGACCGTTTCGCCCCGGCTGCCTCCGACGATGCTGGCAACGCCAAAACTATTGGCCACCGAAACAGTGCCGTTCACCTTCATGGGGACATACGTTGCGGAGTTCAAGGCGCCGACGAAAAAGTAGAAGTTGGCGGTATTGTCCAAAGTCAAATTGCCGCCGATGGTTCCCGGACCGCCGATACGCCCGGTCCCTTGGACCAAGACATTGGAGGAGGTGAGCACACAGTCGCTTGCGAGCGCTAGCGAAGCAGTGGCGGCAACCGTTGTAGCGCCGAGGTAGGCTTGCGTGCCCGCCATGCGCAGTGTGGTCTCCGTGCTGCCACCAGTCCGTGTGACCGTCAGCCCTCCATTGCCGGAGATTGGGCCATTGAGATTGATCCTTCGGTCAGACGTCGAGAAGTTATGGTTTGCGGTTAGATCTCCGTCCAGAGTGATGGTGCCGGTCTGGAAGGTAAGATTGTGATTGGTGTTACCGCCACTGAGCGTACGGGTGCCGCCGGGGGTGGCGGTGATGTTGTTCGAATAGCTGACGGTGGTTCCGGCAGTTCCTTCGGGGACGAAAGTCAAAACCGCAGCGGTCGCACCCGCCGCCGCGCCGATGGTAACGGGGCCGGTGCCGGCTGAGTTCACGGCGTTGCCACGAACTTCGACTGTTCCCTGGGCAATCGTGAGGCCGCCACTCCAACCACTGTTGTCACCGGACAGCCGGAAAAAGCCGTTATTTCCTCTGGTCAATTGTAATCCGCCGATCCCGGAAATGTTACCGGTGACAACTGTCCGTCTGTCTGAATTGTTGGAATTGACGTGAAGATTGAGATTTCCTTCAAGCGTCATTGGGCCGCTGAACGTGTAAAAAGTATCACCACCCGCGCTGAATGCTCCAACGAGTGGTCGGATCGTGCGGAAACCGCCGGAACGTACCGTGATGGCGTTGGAGAAGGTGATGTTTGCATTGGCGTTCGGTGAATACAGAAGCCCGGCTCCAAAGGAATTGCCGGTCTCACCAATGCTGATGGGCGAGACGAAAACATTCATGTTCGCAGGCGTCCCGTAAATTTCTGCCGTGCCCTTTCTAATATCAAGAGCACCCGCCCATGTGGTATTGGTGCCACCCAGAGCGATGCGCCCAAGCGAGAAGTCGGTCGTGCTGCTATTGATGTTGTTGTAGCTGTCAACGATTAAGGCACCTGCTCCAGATACGTTGCGGGAAATGTTTACCACATTCTGAAATGACGTACCTGCGGAGATATTCTGAACGGTGAGATCCCCGGCTAGGCTGAATGCGGTGGTGGCACCGGTAAAGTTCAATGATCGGTTTACTCCTGTGTCAGTGTTGTTGTAGGTCAACACACTGGCGCTGGTAACATTCAGCGCAGGACTCACGGTTTTGTTGCCAGCGGAATTCACATTGTATTGCAACGTGCCACCTCCTAGGTTGATGCCGGAAACAGCGTTAAAATCCCCGGCAGTGGTGAATGCATTCGCGATCAGCTTACCCGCGTTGACGTTCAATGTTCCTGTGATGAGATTGTTATTGTTTGATTGAAGCGTGCCAGTCCCTGTCTTTGTGAAATTAAATGCTGACGATGTTGAAATGGGACGACTGAAAGTAAGCAGGCCGGTGCCGTTGTGATCCACCGTCAGAGGTCCGCTGATTTGGATGGTGCTCGCTGGAGACCCGGCAAGCGCAAGACCGAGCGGGTTACCAATATTGATGTTTCCGGTTGATCCGGCGAGAACGTTGATTGAATTGGCAGTCGCGTTGGCAAATGTCAGGCGGGTGTCCGCTACGCCAACAAGGCTATTGGTAAAACTCACCGCAAATGCGGTATCCACATCTGCGCCAAAGGTCAGTGAGCGAACCTGACGACCCACACCGAGGAAAGTCGTGGCACCACTGGTGAGCCCGGTGGTAGTCGGAAAAGATAGATCTGCCGTCGTGCCGAAGGTCGGTAGGGTGTCGACGTCCCAGTTTTCGGCGGTTCCCCAGCTTGCATCCGCACCACCGCCATCCCATGACTGGGCGTGAGCAGAAGATGACATGGCGAATGCCACGACAGCGAAAACTGTCGCGGGGAATTGATAGAACGGGTTTTTTTTTGTTTTCATTTGGATTGGTGGATTGGTGGATTGGAATGGAGGCTCAAGCGCGACTTGACGACGACGTTAAAAAGCGATGCGTTTAAGTCCTGTTGCGCTTGTTCAATTCTCACGCAGGGATTGAGAACATCTGAGGTTTTTGTTGGATTCCTGGTTTTCAGTGGCGTTGAAGGAGAATACGGACGGTCGATCGGTTGTCACCTGTTCCAACTTACACGATTTGCGCGAAATCATACACTTTGCCACCATTTCCCACATGAATTCCCGGGGAGAGTGGCCGGGCAGTGCGGCACGGTTGGCCCGACCACGCATCCGGGAGGATCGGGAAACCCGGAAGCGAGCGCAGGTGGTTGGAATCCGAGGAATTCGGGTTTCATGGGTTGTTGGGTTTGAGAATGGATTCCCGGACTGAATCAGGTTTTGCCCGGGACGCTCGAGGCTTTCATACGAGCATTCGCCGGGATGGCGGATTTCTCACACGAAAATTAAAAAAATTTCGGGAGAGCCCCGAAGGCGGGGGTCGAATGGAGGCTTGGCGAGTGAGGATTCTGAAGAAGGGCCAATCACTTTGTGGATTTCTTCCCTAATTCCAGTTCTGCAGGCGGATCACTGCGGAAAGGCGCGGCGGGCAGTCCTTCACGATTGAACAAATTCCCTTCCGGCATCATGGCCCATCCATAGCGGACTGCGGTAGGCTTCGAGATCTGATCGGAAGTGACGACCACGGTCGAGCCGTCAATTTCGGCACCGGCAGGAAGGAACTTTTCATCCGCGCCTGCCAAGGTGAAGCCTTTGAGCTCCTCGCCCTTCGCCATGAGCCCGGTCCCCGTGTGTGTGAACGAAATCACAGCGCGTCCATTCTCGACGCTCATACCTTTGAAGACCGGGCCGGAATACTCGACCTTCTCTCCATAACTCAGAGCACGGGCGGCCAGGGCGAGGCGCTCACCCACCGGGCGCTTGCGGGTCGGGTGAATGTTGTTGGCGTCACCCACGTCCGTGGTGACTACCATCGCGGTAAGCGGAGTCTTCTGCCAGATGCGCTGCTGTGCCTCGCGAAAAGCCGGGTGCGTGTTCCGGTGCGGTGCCAGTTGCACGAACAGGAAGGGCATCTCAGCACCCCAGACCTGCCGCCAATCGGCGATCAGCGCGGGGAGCAGTTTTTCATAAGAAGCGGGCTGTCCGGAGTTCGACTCACCCTGATACCAAATCACCCCACGGATCGCGAACGGTTGCAGCGGAGCGATCATGCCGTTGTGCAAGGCGCTGGGGCAGTCGTGACAACGCAGCTTGGGCGCTTGAGGAGCGGTGGGCACGGGCTCATCCTTGGCTTTGGCGTCTTTTGCCGCCTTTGGATGCACCTTGTCGCGCTGGTGCTGATAGTCGCTGTAGGCGGTGGCGATGTTCCCGAACTCTTTCGGCGAGACATTCCTCCACTTTTCAATGAGAGGACCTGCTTCGGCAATCGGCGCGAGCGTTTCCGATCGCATCCAGCTCTCGATCCGCGTGCCGCCGACCGAACTCACCAACAAACCAATCGGCACGCCCGTCTTCTGTAGCAGCTCTCTGGCGAAGTAATACGCGACTGCCGAACATCCGGCCGCCGTCGTGGGCGAGACCGGTTTCCAGTTGCCTTGCGCATCGGCCTTGGGTTCCTGGCCAAACTGCGCCTCCACCGTGAAAAACCGCAAGGAACGATGGTCTGCCCCGGCGATTTCCTTCGGCGAGTTCTCCACCCCGCTCATCTGGAAGTGCATGTTCGACTGGCCGGAGCTGAGCCAGACATCGCCGACCAAAACATCCTCGATAACCAACGCATCCGCGCCTCGGGCGATCCCCATCTTTTGTGGTTGCATGCTCGCCTTGAGGGGATCGAGTTTCAGCATCCATTTCCCATCCGCATTCGCCCTGGCCGTCTTCTTCTGACCGGCGAATTCAACGGTGACCTCGTCGCCCGGCGCTGCCCATCCCCACACCGGGATCGCTTGATCGCGTTGCAGCACCATGTGATTGCCGAACATGGCGGGCAGTCGCAAAGCCGTTTCCGCGCTCGCGGCGAGGGGTGCCAGCAAGCATGCGGTGATGACTGCTAGAATCTGAAAGGAGCGCTGAGTCATGGTGTTTTGGGTTTCAGGAAACGACCGAGCGTCCATTTCCCTGCCGCCGCCTCCGCAGCAGGCCGGCGGTGAGCAGCAGTCCGGCCAGCGCGCTGGTGGGCTCTGGGACGGCCGTCCAGATGAGGGTGCTGCCGCTGACCGAGAAGGAGCCATACCCGGCGGTGGTGATGGGGTTGAAGCTGCTGTTCACCACACTCACAGTGTTGCCGAAGAGGGTGGCCCAGTTGTTGATGGCCGAGGTGCCGTCCGTGGTGAAAATGTCGCTCCAGGTTTTTGTGGTGTTCCAGAAATTCTGGCTGACGAGGGCATCACTTGCCACGATGCGGAGGACGGCGTCTCCCGCGGTGGCTTCGCCCAAAACATTTGAAGTGACCAGTTTGTCATAACCCGTGCCGGCGTCATCGATGTCCCATGAGAAGATGGAACCGTTGTTGAAGGTGCTGGTGCTGGTGACGGTGGCCGTGCCCGCGGTAGCCGCATCCCCAGGGGCCAGGATCGCACCGTTTTGAATGGCGATCGTGCTGCCGAACGAGGCCGCAGCATCCGTGGCCAGGATCGTGCCTGTGCCACTCACTGTGACTGCGGAGTTGCCGATGGAATTTGTGACCACGAGCTTGCCCGCCGACACCGCGGTGTCTCCGGTGTGAGTGTTGGCTCCGGTCAGGGTCATGGTGCCAGTGCCGGTCTTGATCAGACCGCCACCCGTGCCCGTGATGGTGCCGCCGTAGCTTGTGCTCGTGTTGTTTCCGCCGGTGGTGAGAGTGTTGGTTCCTAAATTGATCGCCCCATCCGTGCCGGAAGAGGTGAGTGAGCCGATGGTTTCATTCGTGGAGTTGAACACCAGGGTAGAACCAAGTCCGGCAAAGCTGACCGCAGAGCTGTTACCGATAGCGTTTCCGCTGGCGCTCAGAATGTTGAGGACCGCACCGGTGCCGATGGTTGTGGCACCCGAGTAAGTGTTGTTCCCTGTCAGGCGGGTGAAGGCCGGGTTGCCCGATTCAGTGATGCTCAGTCCGCCTACACCGGAGATGTCGCCATTCAGGATCATATTCTTGTCGGTGAAGAAAAGGCCGTTGTGCAGGTTGAGATCGCCTTCAAGCAATATGTTTCCATTCAGGTTGTAAGTGTGATCGCTGCCTCCCCGGATCGTGCGGAAACCGCCGGAACGAACGATGATGTCATTGCTTAGGGTCTTGGCCCCTGACGTGGGCGTAGATGCAGCGAGCAAGAATCCAGCCCCAAAAGCATTGCTGGTTTCTCCGAGGATAATGTCACCCGTGCCGGCGCTGAACTGACTTAGTGCGGTATCGCCAAAAACCTGAGCTGAGCCCCGACGGATGACCAGATCGCCGGACCATCCGCTGTTATTGCCGCCCAGGGCCACGCGGCCTAACGAAAAATCGATCGAGCTGCTGGTGAATGTGTCGAAGCCCTCAACGACTAGGTTACCCGTGCCGGTCATGTTGCGACTGATGACGATGTGATTGCTTAGCGTTTTATCACTGGATATATTCTGCACTGTCAAATTTGCATCTAAAACCATCGTTCCAGTCTGAAGAGACAAAGTTCGCGTTGCCGGCGTTGTGTTGTTGTAGACTAAAGTACTCGCAGAGGAGACTGACAGGTTGTTAGTTATGATTTTACCTACCGCGACGGTGGTGCGGATTTCCAAAGTGCCTCCTCCGAGATTAATACCCGATGCATTGAGGAAATCGGCAGAGGCGCTGGCGGTATTGGTATTACCCATGATCAACCGGCCGGCGTTCACATTGGCAGCACCAGAAAAAGTGTTGTCGCCGAATGCCGAGATACTCATTTCGCCCATCCCAAGCTTGGTGAAGCCAGTTCCGGTCCCTGTCACATTCCGATTGATCAGCAAAAGTCCGGTACCGTTGTGGGTGACATCAAGGTTGCTTCCTAAAATCAAAGAGTTACCAGCTGTGCCAATTCCATTCCATCCCAACGTGAGATTTCCGGTAGCACCCATATTGACAGTGATGCTGGCGTTCCCACTGGCCGCCTGTAAAGTCAGAGTGGTAGCGGCACCACCATTGAAGGTTCGGAAATTGGTGAGAAATGAACCATCCATGTCCGCCCCGTAGGTGAGAGATCTGATAATCCGAGCCCCGCCGAGATCATTATCGGGGCGGGTCAGGTTGTTGAAAACGAGATCCGCGCTGGTGCCGAAGGTTGGGGCGACATCTCCAACCCAGTTGATTGCCTGGCCCCAAGAATTGCTGGTTGTGGAGCCGCCATCCCAGGAGGTCTGGGCGTGGACGGAGATTGACATGGCAAAGATCACTGTAGGTAATGACAGTGCAGCAACTCGATGGAAGTAGGGGTTTTTTCTAGTTTGCATATTGGACTATGGATGGATTTGAGGTCAGTTGTTTGGCTAAACTTTGAGTTTCTAACGATCCTTGGCCTGTTCGGTCTGGCATCATTTCGTATGGATTCGCCGCAGATCTGGAGATCTCACAAGGAAACCGAAATATTTTTTGAGAAGTAGGTGGCTTGGGTTGGCTGCTTTGCACGCCTCTCATCAAAGGCCAAAGCAAAGTGCCAAGGGCCCCATGGGTTGTCACCTGTTCCCACTTGAATGGATTGCGCAAAAGATTGCACAATCCGCTCATCTCCGCCGCGTGGTTACGCCATCAATTGGCGATGACCTCCAGGATGTAGAATCCACGGTCCGGATGGGCCATGGCGGGTGCGACGGTGACGCGGTCGATATCGCCTTCACGCGTGACCGTGGTGGTTCCGGGAGCGACCACGGGCCAGTTTGCAATGGTCGAGAGGTTGTCACCGTGGCGGATTTGCCAGCTGAGTCCGTTAGCCTGCCAGTTCCACGGGAATTCGAGAGTGACGGTGCCGGCGGTCGAGCCGGTGACCCGGAACGGGTTGGCATTGGGATTCCCTGGGTCGGTTAGGAAGGCGTGTTCCAACAGGTCGGAAAGGCCGTCGCCATCGGTATCGACTTCAGGACTTGGAGGCGGATTTTCCACGGTGACGGATACCGGTTGATCGTTAGTCAGGTCCCCATCGCTCACGCGGACGGTGAAGTTGAAAGCGCCTGGGCCTTGAGTTTCGGCGGGCGTCCAGGTGAAGACGCCGGTGCCGGGGTGGATCAATGCACCGACGGGGGCGTTGATCAGGCTGTAGGTCAGGGTGTTGACGGGAAGGCCGTCATCGGTGGCGCTGGCGGTGAAGGTGAGCAGGGCGCCTTGGTTCACGATCTGGGGCGGGATGGCGGCCAGGACCGGAGCCGAGTTGGCATCGTTGTCAATGACGGTAGCGGTCACTCCCGCAATCGGCAAGCCACCAAAGGACAAGTCGCTGCTGGATAGACCATGACTGATCAAGCCGGAGTGGTTCGACTCATCCAAGGTATCGTTCACTGCGGCCACGGTGACGGTTTGCGGTGTGGCCCAATTGCCTGTGGTAAAGGTCAGGCTGGTGGGAGACAAGCTGACTTGGGAATCCGGGGTGATGCTGATAGTGACGTCGGCGGATGGGGCGCGGGTGAGGGTGACGGTGTAGGTATCCGTGTTGCCGCCTTCGGTGACGCTGGTGGCTCCGCCGGATTCGACAACCAGCACTCCCGAGTCGAGCCGGGAGATCGCGGCATCCGCGAAGCGCTGGCCGAGCAGCACTTGACCGGCGGTGTCGTAATGAACCCCGGAGTCGCCCCAGTCATCAAAGGTCATCATGCTCAAGCCGGTGGTGCCGTTGACGGTCAAGACATTCGGGTCCGCCGCAGCAACCGCGTTCTGGGCATTGATCACCGTCTGGCGATTGGCATTGGAATTCTGGACGGTCCCGATGAACACATCCAGTTCGCTCCACGAGGCCGCCGATCGGGTCAACCTGCCGCCACTGGCAGACGCGATGGCACCGATGTCCGCGCGCAGTGCGGCAATCAACTCGGTCAGGTTGGCTTGATAGGAAGAGGCCATTGCAGACGATGCGGCATCGCTTTCTCCCTGCATCCAGACGACGCCCCTCATCTTCAGAACCTGTCCTGCGGGCAGGCCGTTGACCGCGGCCTGGATGGTTGAAAGAAGTTTGTCGTATTGATTGAGGCGCCCGCCGTCGCTGGGATCGAAATCTCTCCAGACGCCGCCGCTCTGCGCGATGGACGGGGCGATTGAGCAGGATCCCCGGGCATATTTGATCAGGGCGATGGGTGAGCCGAGCTGCTGTTGCACATCAAAACCAAACGCCAGTTCCGGGCCGAAGCGGCGTCGGCTTTCATTGCCTCTTCCGCTTCCCCAGTCAAAAGCGAGGCCTTCATAGGCGGTCATGGCATGCCAGATATCTCTGGGAGGAAGGGACGATCCCGCGGAGGTGGTGATCCCGTTGGAATCATTGGCCCCCTGAAACATTTGGATGTTGTTGTGGGTCACATTGAGATCGCTGCGCCCGATGGTGGAAAGCGTGCTGGGTGGAGCCAAACCGTTGATTGGGTTTTCCGTGATGCCATAGCCCTCCGCATTGGATTGCCCGGCGACAATCCAGGTTGCAAGATGATCGGCACCGCCATCATCGGTGACGGTCACCGCCACCGGTTGGTCATGGGTTAGATTCCCATCGCTGACACGGACGGTGAAGTTGAAAGTCGCGGGACCTTGCGCCTCGGTGGGGGTCCAGGTGAAGACGCCGGTGGAGGCGGCGATCGACGCGCCGACGGGCGCTCCTATCAGGCTGTAGGTCAGAGTGTTTGCGGGAATATCGGTATCCGTGGCGCTGGCGGTGAAGGTAAGCAGTGTGCCTTCGTTCACGGTCTGAGGCGGGATGGCGGCAAGAACGGGAGCCACATTGGGTGGGATGACATTGACGGACACGAGTTGGTCATGAGTCAGGTTTCCATCGCTGACGCGGACGGTGAAGTTGAAGCCGCCCGGGCCTTGAGCCCCGGCGGGCGTCCAGCTGAAGACTCCGGTTACGGAGTGGATCGATGCACCGCCGGGCGCTCCGATCAGGCTGTAGCTCAAAGTATTGGACGGAAGGTCGGCATCGGTGGCGCTGGCGGTGAAGGTGAGCAGGGAGCCTTGATTCACGGTTTGAGACGGGATGGTCGTCAGAACCGGAGCCACGTTGGATTCATTAACCGTCACGGACACCGGTCGATCGTGAGTCAGGTTTCCATCACCGACGCGGACGGTGAAGTTAAAACTACCCGGGCCTTGGGCTTCGGTAGGGGTCCAGTTGAAGACTCCGGTGCTGCCGTCGATGGATGCACCCACCGGCGCGCTGACCAAGCTATAGGAGAGGGTGTTAGTGGGGAGATCGGCATCGGATGCACTGGCGGTGAAGGTGAGTAAAGCACCTTCGCTCACGGTCTGGTTCGCGATCGAATTGAGAGAAGGTGGCGAATTGACCTCATTTGCGGTGATGTTGACGATCTGCTCGGTGGCGAGCTGGCCATCGCTCGCACGGATCCTGACGGCATAGGTGTTCCCGTTGCCCTGAGTCTCAGTGGGTGTCCAAGTATAAACTCCCGTAGTAGCGTTAATGGAGGAATTAAAAAGAGGATCAATCAGGCTGTAGGTGATGGGACCGGCTGGCAGGGTGGCGTCCGTGGCCAAGGCGGTGAAAGTGACCGCGGTCAGCTCGTTGACGACCTGGGCAGGAATGGACGTGAAGACCGGGGCTGAGTTCGCTTCGAGAGGCACGATAAACCGCCACTGGGTGTTGTTGTCGGTCGTGGTTGGTAAGACCATCCGGTAACTTGTGACATTGTTGGTCGCAGGGTCGTTGCTTGTCGTGTAGCTGGCAAGACGCAGCCGGGTGCCCGAAGCGGGGTGCTCCAAATAATGCCAACCATGCGTGGTGGGGGTGAGTGACCATTCGACATTCACTCCAATGGTGCCAGCGGCCGCCAAGGTAGGGGCGACTCCGGTGCCGGTGGTGTGGCTGAGGCGACGACCGTCAATCGAGGAGACGACATAGTAGCTGTTGGAAGCTGCGGCGGAGACCAAAGT
Organism: Akkermansiaceae bacterium; assembly: GCA_031425955.1. Taxonomy (GTDB): domain Bacteria; phylum Verrucomicrobiota; class Verrucomicrobiia; order Verrucomicrobiales; family Akkermansiaceae; genus Luteolibacter. The sequence continues at coordinate 39,945 of JANPKJ010000014.1, forward strand.
CCAGTTGACGATCGGGCCATCGGTGCGGATTGTGCGGCCACCTGGGGATGTGTTGGTGGTCGCAGCGTTGGCCATACGCTTGCGGAAAGCTCGGTTATGGATGAGGTAAGTTTTGTCGGCGCGGACCGTGGTATCATTGTCCCAGCCGGCATAAAGTCTGCCGAAGGCGGTGAGATTTCCCGAAATGTCATAGCTGTTTGAACGGGGAGCCGGAGTGTAGTTGGTGTAGGAATTCGGGGGTTGGGGATATTCGGCATTCTCCGAGAAAACGAACAACGCGTACTTCCGGAGCGCGGTCAGGTTCTCGGCCCGCCAGAGGAATTCGGCGAGGGTCTGGTAGGAGTCCTCTTCGCTCCAGCTTTGGTTCCCTCCCCAATCCACAAAGGAGAATTCGGTGAGCCAAACCGGAAGTCGGAAATCATTGAACTCGCCTTGGACCAGATTGACCAAGTTATCGGAGGAGCCGCCGTTGGGGCTGGGATAGCTGTGAATCGCATTGTATTCCACCCGGTATCCGAGTCGGTCGGCTTCGTCGTAAAACTGTTGGTGCCAACTGGGTCCGGCAGGCGGGTTGAGGGTGCCCGGGGATGGACTGAGGAGGGGCTGGTCAAGTGCCATCAGGCGGGGCCATAAGGCGACGCAGTCTGCCAGGGGGATGTTGGACTGATCGGTGCGATCGGGCTCATTAAAGCCGAGCAGGATCATCCCGTCCCCGCGTTTCCGCCAGGCGGAGGTGTGCAGCCAGATCGGTCCTGAGCCGGTGCCGTAAACCCAGTTGAAGCTACCCCACTGCATGGGATGATAGATGGTATCCGCAGGGAGTGTCACCGAATTGGTGGGTCCCCAGTTATACATCCAATCCGCCTTCAGCGGGGCTGCGAAATTGGCTCCGCCGACGCCCTTTTTGGGGGCCCAGGTATCTTTCGAGAACCGCCAACGCTGAGTTGTGGCGCTGCTGGCGGTGTTTTGCACCAATGCGGCGCCGGCCGTCGTGGCCCCGCCCAAGGTGTCGATGACCAAGCCGCTCCAAGCGTTGACGATTTGATAGAGTCCGCCTCCGAGTGGCTCAAGGATCCAGTCCTGGTGGGGCATGGCGATGTAGGGCGTATCGGTGAGAGTCGCACCGGCGGTTTTCGACAGTTGTGCGCCCGAGAGGCAGTTGCCGGTGTCGCGGTTCCGCAGGCGGTAGGTGCCGTTTGAGAGATTGAGCAGCGCTTGGTACTGGGTTTGCGCCGTCGTGATACCCGCTTGGTCGAGTGCGGGCTGGCCTCCGGTGGCGACGGCGATGTCGCGATTTGCGACCGGGCTCACGATTTGGTAAAAGGCGTCATTGAAGGTTTCGTAGCTGGCGTAAGCACCCGATGAGTTGATGTTGGTGCCGAGTGGGTAACCGACATTGCCGGTGTTCGCGGGAAAGATCTGCAGCTCGCGAATGACGGTGGGTGTGGTGGTGGTTTTGGTGAACTCGAGACGCACTTGGGTGGTGATGACCGGCGTGGTGAACGTGATGACGCGGTCGGCGCTGGTGCTGCCAGTCACGCTGCCGCCGGCGAAATTGACCCAAGCCGTGCCGCTCCAGTATTTGAGCGTGAGATCCGGGAGTGGAGTGGCGGTGGAAGAACCGGAATACAAATGCACGCTCCCTACCTTGGTGGCGGCGACCATCTCGATATCCAGCGTATTCACGCCCACGGTGGTCGTCTGCCACGCGGAGCCGACGTGGGTGCGCCCATCCACGGCGTTGAGTGGAAAAGCGCCAGTGGTGAAAGAGCTGGCGACGGCGGGACGCTGATAGGCGAGATTGAGATTGAGGTCGGTGCCGAGCGGATAGCCGCCGGCTCCGTTCGGCGGATAGAGGGCGATCTCGCGCATGCGGTGGTTAGCGGCCTGTGATAAAAGTCTGAATTGGGTCGAAGTGACCGGATTGGTGAAGACAATATTGCGCTCTACGTTGGTGTTGGATGACACGTTGGCCCCGGGGATGCTCACCCAAGCTGTGCCACTCCATGACTGAAGGACGAAGTTGGCTTGCATGAGGCTATCATCGATACCGCTGAAGACCTGAGCGCTGCCGATCTCCACCGGGAAGGGAAATGTGATGAACGATGAGTTCCATTCACCATTGTTGCTTTGCCAACGACTATCGTTACCGGCATCTCCATCCGCCGCGTAGGAGGCGAGACGGGCGCCGGCAACCGAGGAGGCGGTGACGGTTTGATATTTTGCCAGATTGACCCGTTGGGGATTCAGCGTCGAGGAGGCGACTCCAGCCACGCTGACGTAAGGTGCATCTGTGGGCGTAAGGTCCAAGGATTTGATTTTCAGCGAGCCAGTGCCGGCAAGGTTGGTGGGCGTGACGGTAATCCGGAAGCGTGTGCCCGTCACAATGAGGTTGGCGGTGAGTGGAGTGGCGAAGGCGAAGGTGTATTCTCCGCCGACCGTGAAATTCAAGGTGCCGGTGGCAGTGCCGATCACGACATCGTCGGAACCGCCGACCGCTTCATCCGCCCCGAGGTAGGTGAAGGCGACAGCGACGGAGGTGGCATCATTTGCGGTAGCGCTGGTGTGGAGGGCGAAACCGAATCCGGTCAACACGACCCGTGTGGGCCCTTGGTTGGGGGTGAGCAACCCATTGAAGGACCGGAGCAGAAAAGCGGTCTTGTTCGTGCCGTCTTGATGGAGGTCGGTATCGACTCCACCATTGGTCGCTTCATCAATGAAAAACGTCGGGCCAAGGAGTGTCGTGACGTCCCCCAATTGAATGGTTCCCGCCTCGAGAGGGGCGTTGAGCGCAAGCAACGAAGCCGCCAGCACCGGAATCCAAGGGCGGGAGAAAAATTGGGTTTTTGATGCAAAAGACTGCACTTTGTTGGTGAACGTTGCTGGTTTTTAAGTTTTGGCAGCCGGTTTTTCCGGACTTCGGGTGGACGGGCAAGTGTGGCAGTCCGACTCCGGGGCGTGCCGTATTGATACAGGGATTTGTGGGCGAGCCCGATCAAGGGCCATTCCCTGTGGGAGAGTGGAGTGTTGGGTTTTGGCCACCGTATTCCACGGTGACGCCAGTGCAAGATGCCAAGTGCCGGCTGGGTTGTCACCCAGACCCGCTTGCACGGATCGTGCAAAATCTTACACTTTCCGGGCACGGCGAGTCCCGGCAAGGACGTGGTCGCGCCGTCGCCGAGGGTTCAGACGGTCTTCCTCAGCCGCTTGAGGTCGCAGCTGGGTTTTATGGGCCTTCGCCGGGTTCAAGGGGCATTCCGCCCGCTTTGAGAGGGAAAAATGCGGAGCCTCCGGATCCGTGCGGCGCTGCAGTGGGGGAGGACGACTTATCCCTGAAGAACCATCCCCAGATAATTCCGTTGGTCGCCACTTTGCGGACGGTGCCATCGCGGAAAAGAGCGAAGTAGGACTTGTCCTTCGGGTTCTTCGGCTTCGCGAAGCTGTAGTCATTGAACCTAAGAAGATTGTTATGGGCCTGCCGGCTGACCGTGGCGTGGGACCTGCTGCGCATGATCGTCTTCTGCCGCTCGGTGCGTGTTCATCCGCTGGGACGCTGGGATAGACCCACATGAAGGAACCCCAGAGGCTGTCCTTGCTGAACCGAACCGGGCCAGGCGCGCCCCTGGAGGCGGCACTTGGCCCGGTGATGGTATGAAGCGGGATTGATGCGGCTTACTGGCCCTTGACCGCGTCGATGACAGTGAACGTTTGGCCCTCGATGATCATTTTGATGCGGTAGCTGCCCATCGGGTAATACTTGCTGTGGAGTAGTCGGATGCTGTTAGCGCCCGGGTTGGTGGTGATGTCGGTGAAATATTTATTGATCCCGGATCCGGCGAAACCGGTGACTTCGAACGAAACCGGAGTGCCGTTCACATAGTCGTCGGGCAGTGTGTATTTCAAATCGGTGATACTGATCCAAGGGCTGCTGGCGATGCGGAGTTCATAATCCGGCGTGCCATAAGCCATTCCGCGGCCGGCGGTGCTCATGTAAGCCCGGCCAAACACATACTGGTCCGCGGTGATGAACTGGCCGTTGGCGAGGCCTCCGAATTGCGATGTCTCGTCATTCACACGAATCCAGTTGACGCCTTCCGTGGTGGATCGGTCCCTCGGCTCACCAGTAGATCTGCAGTCCGCTGCTCAACTTGTAGCGGATCTTGCCGTTGGAAATGGGGACCCACTCGGCGTGGCCGTCGAGGTAGATGATATTCATTCCGAGCGGCTTGCCCTTTTCCATCAAAGCCGCCACCGGATCGCTGCCGGGATACTCGCGGCAGAGCCCGGACCAGAGCACCGGATACCAGGCGTCGTCGGTGAAGCTCCTTGGGAATGCCCTGTTCGGATCCTCGATGATGGTTTCGTAGGGAGTCGCTCCGCGGTATTCGGCTTTGGTGGGCTTGACCAAGGTGCCGGATTTGAACCACGGATCCTTTCCGGCGACAGCGTCATTGGCGAAGTAGTTGTAGTGGGTGGGGGTTTGGGAATCCGCTCCGAACATCTCCCACCATTTGTAGTCCGGGCCGCCGCCGACCACGCCCTTTCTCGGGATGTAGCAGGCCTCCTTGTTAATGCCGTAAGACTCCAGGGTGTTTCTTCCGACCAGATAGTAAGGGGCGGCGTTGGTGGCGGCTTTTCCGTCAGTGCCGGCGTGGATCGCCGGCAGCCGGCCGCCGTTGTCGCCTCCCGCGGACATGGCTGCGGCGGCGAGGCTTCTGAGGTTGCTCATGTCCGTGACCTTGATCGCGGAGCGGCGGAACTTTTGGGTCACCGAGAATGTGATGCCGGCAAGCACGACGATGATGGTGATGACGACCAGCAGCTCGACGAGGGTGAAGCCCGCACGGGTCGCCCCCTCCGAGACAGGGTGGTGGTTTTTCCGGGCAATCGGGAACTGATTCGGTGGATAGGTTTTCATGGAGTTTTGATGGTAATTGTCTTGGTGGTGAGTGATGACACAGGTGACACAAAGAATTTTCCGGCCGGCTTTGTGGAAGATCTTGCGGGCATCGGAACCGTCATGAAATTAGGCAGGAAAGGGCATCCATGCATGTAAGTATGCGCATCCTTAGTGGGAAATTGCGCATAAGCGGGTCTCAAGTGCCGTTTTGCCTCACTCATTCGGGGGAGAAGACCCGCTGGCCAACCCTCTAGGTATTCCGCTAGGACAAACCGATGCCTGCCCCAAAAAAGAACCCTCAGGAGCCGGTGCGACCGGATCGTGAGGGTTCATGGATTCGCAGGTTGATTCCTAGCAGTCTGAAGACGGGCGCCCGGCGATCAGGAAAAACAACGCACGGCAAATAGCGCGGCGGGGACGTTGATCGAGGGCACGAGAATCTGGATTTCCAAGCGGCGGGTGGTGACCGGGGAATCGAACGTGATGGTCCGGCGCGTCTGGTGGTTCCCGGCGATTTCCGCGATCACGCTGGTGGCGGCCTGGGTGAGCGTGACGGTGGCGGTCTGACTGGTGCTGCCGGACTCTTCCGCCTCCGGTGCGATGGCAATCTTGATGTCCTGGACGCAAAACGGCATGTCGCGCTCGGGGTGGCCCATGAGCACGGATTCCATGGGGTGGTCGAAATCGGTGTCGAAGTCGATTTCGAGGGTGGAGATCGTTTGCGGTTCATCCCACGTGAGGTGGATCACCGGTTGCTCCTGTGAGAAATCCGCGACCCAGGCGTTGGCGGCGCGGGTGGGGCGGCTGATGCCGTTAGTAAGATTCGCCACGCCGAACGCACGCAGCGGCGGGTCAAGCGTGAGGGCCAGGTTTTTTCCTAACGGACGGCGTTTCGGGGTCCAGAACTCGAAGGTGTCGATGCCGATGCCGGGAGGCGGGGACTGGGTGTTGGATTTCGCGACGGCCTTGTTACCGGCCTGGCAGAGGGCGAGGACGCCAGTGAGGCGCTGGTCGCTGAGGTGGGCGGAGATGGCTTCGTTCTTGAGCAGACAGACGAACGCGAAGCGGGTGTCTTCGAGGCGGGTCTGGAAATCGAGTTGGATGTCCTGCGCCAGCCCGGCGGCCAGCGGGATGTCGAGGGATTTGAGAACGACGTCCGGCGTGTGGTTGTCCGGATGGGCGCTGGTCCTGAGTTTCGCACGCAGGGTGGTGGGGGCGGTGACATCGAGCATGAAGCCGACGACGGGCATCGGGCCGCTGGAAATCGGCAGCATCATGGCCCAGGACTCGGCGAGCGACAGGTTCTCCCCGCTGGGAGGGAGAACGGATAGGGAAAGCTCGCTGCTGGCGGTGATGTCCGCGCTGCGGGCGAGGTCGGTGCTGTCTAGCAGAGCGACGCCAGGGATGAAATGCCCGCCGCGGAGGAGGGCGGTTTGGAGTTCGCGCATGAGCTCCGGCTTGAGGAGTCCGCGTGGGTCCACGCCGTGCTTGAGGCAGAGTGCGGCGGCGGCACCGACCGCCTGGCCACCGTGGGCGCAGGTGGCCATGACGCGGGTGCTGGCGAAGGCGACGTGGGAGGCGCTGATGATGCGGCCGGCGAGCATGAGGTTGGGAATGTTCCGGCTGTACATGCTGCGCCACGGGATTTGATAGACGCCCTTGGAATGCCACTGGGTGCAGCCGGGCTGCGGACTGAAGACGCCGTCCACCGGGTGGAGATCGATGGCCCAGCCGCCGAAGGAGACGGCGTCCGGGTGGACGCGTTGTTCGACGATGTCCTGTTGGATGATGACGCAGTCGCCCTCGAAACGGCGGCTTTCGCGCTTGCCGGGGATGGTGCCGACCCACTCGAGCGTGAGCGTTTCCGCCTCGGGAAACTGGCCGGAGTTCTTGATGTGGTTCCAGACGCCGTAGGCGACTTTCCAGAGTTCCATCTTGATGGTTTCGCTGTCGTGAATGGTGTCGAGCGCGCCGCCCCATTCGATCCACCAGAGGCGGCAACCGGATTCGCCGGCCTTGAAATCGCGCCAGCGGGGAATTTTTGTGATGTCGGAGAGCGCGAAGCTGGGGGCTGTGAATTTCACCGGACGCCCGGTGTCCTTGGAGTGGAAATAAATGGTGTGGCCTAGCAGCTCCGAGGAAGCTTTTTCCGGAGCGAACAACTCGCCGAACTCACCGCGCCCTTCCGCGCCGATGCGAAAGGCGGCTCCTGCCAGGAAGCCGACGATGCCGTCGCCGCTGGCATCGCAGAACAGCGGGGCGGAGATGGTATAACACGTCGAGTTCTGCGAACAGAACGCGGTGACCGAGCGGATGGCGTCGTTGTCGGATTTTTCGAGATCGTGGACGGCGGTGTTGAGGAGCAGGATGATGTTGCTTTCCTGGAGGGTCCATTCCAGCAGGATGGTGTCGAGGATGAGTGAGTTCCCCTCGGGATTGCGGTGCATGTTCTCGACGAGGATTTCATCAATCACGCCGCCTTCGCGTGCCCAGCGGTTGTTGTTTCCCATGTGGGAGGTGGCGCCGAGGATCCATAGCCGGACCTCGCTGGAGGCGTTGCCACCGAGCACCGGGCGGTCCTGGACGAGCACGACCTTGAGTCCGGCGCGGGCGGCGGTGATGGCGCAGCAAACGCCTGACAGGCCACCGCCGATGACGGCGAGGTCGCAGGACTGGCGGACGGCGCGGAGTTCTCTGTTAGCGGCGGGCGGTTCAATGATCATGAGCGTGTGGGCGAGGTGGCGGGTGAGGATGCTGGGAGATGGATGCGGGAGAGCCAAAGCAGGAGCCAGGCAGCGGGATGGAGGAAGGCCATGATGAGGAACCACTGGCCGTAGCCGTGTCCCTGGACCTGCTCGAGCAGCGGGCCGAAGACGGACTTGATGGCCTGGTCGAGGAAACCGGCGGGCTTGGTGGACGGGCCGCTGACCATGGTGGCGACGATCATGTTCATGACGATGCCGCCGATGGTGCTGCCGGTGGCGACGACGCTGAAGACGGTGCCCAGGGAGTGCTTCGGCACGAGATCGACCACCAGCGAGCTGATGTTGATGAGCCAGGCGAGCGAGGCGATGACGGTGCAGGCGGCGATGGTCATGGCGAAGTTCAGCCCGGTGATCTGGGAGATGAACGGCGAGAGCGGCATGAGGCAGGCGCAGCCGAACATCACCCACATGCGGCTGCGGGCGGGCGCCATGCCGCGGGCCACAAGACGGCCGGACAGCCAACCGCCTAACAAGCTACCGACTCCGGCGGCGGCGTAAACGATCCAGGTGATTTTCAACTGCTCCTGGCTCAGGTGGCGGTCGCTGGAAAGATACTTGGCGAACCAGAATTGATAGAAATACCAGACCGGGTCGGTGATGAGGCGGCCGATGAGCAGGTACCAGGTGCCGCGGAAGGTGAAGACCTGGCCCCACGTCCATGGCTTGCCGGCATCTTTGGCGGCGTCGGCATCGGTGGTTTCTTCGATGAGAGCGAGTTCGTCCGCGCCGAGGAAGCGGTTTTCGCGGGGCTGGCGGTAGAGCATCAGCCATGGAATCAACCACACCAGGCCGGCGGCTCCGGTGACGACGAAGGCCACGCGCCAGCCGGTGCCGTGGCTGAAGATGCTGGTGACGAAGGGCAGTTTTTCCGCATAGGGAAAGGTGGCGAGCGGGATGACGATGTAAGGAGCGAGGGTCGCGCCGATGGTGGCTCCCATCGTGTAGAAGCCGATGGCCAGAGCGCGCTGGCGGGCGGGGAACCATTCGGAAACCGCCTTCGAAGCAGCGGGCCAGACGCCGGCCTCGCCGAGGCCGAGGGTGAAGCGGCAGATCGACATCGAGCGCATGCCCTGGGCTCCGGCGGTGATCATGTTAGCGATGGACCACCAGGTGACGAAGAGCACCATGCCGGCGCGGGTGCCCAGCACGTCGGTGATGCGGCCGGACACCAGATAGGCGATGGTGTAGGCGACGAGGAAAATATTGACCACGTTGGCGTAGTCGCGGTCATCCATGTGGAGGTCCGCCTGAATGGTCGGAGCGAGTGCGGATAGGGTTTGCCGATCCACATAGTTGAGCACCGCCGCGCCGAAGAGCAGGGCGATGATCCACCAGCGCAAACCGGGGATGATAATACGCTTTTTACCACCGGAAGCGGGGGGCTCGGTGGTGGTTGTTTTTGGAGAAATGGAAGGCACTGGGTTTGTGGGAAGAGGATGCTGCTAGCAGGTGGCGGACGGGCATGTTACGCCGCGACCTTTTGACGCTAGACTGAATTTATCTTGCCGACCATGAGAGAGTGCGCATAATTTCTGTGATTTTGCGCTCCTTCCCATGCCTATGTCCAAACCGGAAATCATTGCGGATCCTGTCAAACGGGTGGCGATTCTCGTTGATACCTCAACGACTTGGGGGCGCGAGGTGATTGCGGGTGTGCATCGCTACAGCCGGGAGAATGTGGGTTGGCAATTGTTCGTGGAACCGCGTGGTGTGGAGCAGCGGCGCTGGTTGCCGACGGCGTGGAAAGGGGACGGGGTGATCGCGCGGGTGGGATTCATCGATCTGGCGAAGAAGCTGAAGTCGCTGAAGCTGCCGGTGGTGAATGTTTCCGGGATCACGCTGCCCAGGGTGAATTTCCCGCGGGTGGTGTCGGACCAGGTGGCGGCGGCGAATCTGGCGGCGGAGCATCTGTTGGCGAGGGGCTTCCGGCATTTCGGTTATTTCAGTTTGTTAGGTCTGGAATATGTGGCGGAGCACCAGCAGGCGTTTCTGGGCCGGCTGCGGATGGAGGGGCATCGTTGCGACGTTTTCTCGGTGAGTCCGCATCTGGGCGCTGAGCCGGATTGGAATCTCGACATGAAACGGTTGGGGAAATGGCTCAAGGGGCTTCCCAAGCCGCTCGCCGTTTTCACCTGGAACAGCAGCAGCGCGCGGGAGCTGATTTACGCCTGCATGCAGTCCGGTCTATCAGTGCCCGAGGAGGTCGCCGTGCTCAGCGGCTCGGACGATGATTTGTTCTGCGAAGTCACTCCGGTGCCGATTTCCGCGGTGCAACTCGGCTGCGAACAGATCGGCTACCGGGCGGCGGCGGAACTGGATGCGATGATGAAAGACCCCACCACGCCGCCACCTTCCGAGGTGTTGATTCCACCGCAGGGCGTCATTGAAAGGCGGTCCACCGACACGCTTGCGGTGGACGATGCCGCGATGGTGAAAGCGCTGCGATTCATCCGGGGAAACCCGGCGCGCCTGATGAATGTGAACGACGTGGCCAGGCAGGCGGGACTTTGCAGGCGCGCGCTTGAGTTGCGATTCCAGAGTTTGCTGGGTCGCTCACCCGCCTCCGAGATCCGTCGCGTGCGCATCGACCACGCGATTGATCTTTTGCAGCGGACGAATCTCTCGGTGGCGACGGTCGCCGAGCGGTCCGGTTTCAGTAGCCCTGAATACATGGCTTCGGTTTTCCGGAGCCAGCTGGCGAGCACTCCATTGCACTATCGCAAGCAGGATGCGGGGGGATAAATTGTGGAAACCGATGTGTCAGAAATTCCGCTTGCCGACAATTTCCCGAAGACACCCATGGTCGACCCCGCACAAGACTCCGAAGATGAATGCAACTGGCTGCGCGAGGCCAGAGCGGGGGAATTGGCGGCGTTTTCCAAGTTGGTAATGAAACACCAGTGGGCGGTCAGGGCATTCCTCCTCGCCCGCTTGAGCCGGAAACACGAGGCTGAGGACTTGGCTCAGGAAACTTTCCTGACCGCCTGGCGAGGGCTGAAAAACTTCGATTTATCCCGCCCATTCGCTCCATGGCTGCGGGGAATCGCCGAAAACCACCTCCGCAACCACCTGCGGAAGTTCCGGGCCGAGCCGATCGGTGGAAATGAAGCGCTCCAACTGCTTTTGGATCGCCAAACCGAGTCCCAGTATCCCGGCGACGAGGACTCCGATCTGGCAGATGCGATGCGGGAGTGCATCGCACGGGTCGATGGCGAGGCGCGCAAGCTCTTGATATTCCGCTACTCGGAGGGCCGTAGTATGGCGGAAATCTGCGCCAGCACCGGGAAGAAACATTCCGCCATCACCATGAAGCTCCACCGCCTGCGACTGGCACTAGCGGAGTGCGTCGAAGCTAAACTCGCCCAGCCGAACTGATCTCCCCCCATGGAAATTCCTGACATCGATCTCCTGATCACGCGAGTCCTCGAACAGGATGCGACCCCCGAAGAAGCGGCGGCCCTGCTGGCAGCTTGCAGCGGAGATGCCGCCCTTGGCCGCCGGTTCGCGCGAGAAGTCGCACTGCACCGGTTGACCGGTCCGATGATCAGCGGCACCGATGGAGAATCCCGGTTCGCCGCAGAAGTCGTGGCGCGCATCCAATCCCCGCCCACCGATGGGACTGAAACCGCCCCCACACCCATCCAACTGCATGTCGAAAGACGCGTGCGCCGGACGATTCTCTTCTCGCGCGTCACCCGGTCGCTGGCGGTTGCCGCGGTGCTCGCCCTCGCGGTGGGACTCACATTTTTCACGAACTCGCATGATGGCGCCACTCTCACCCGCAGCGAATCGGTCGTTTGGACCGGTGGCAATGTCTCCGCCGAAGTCGGGGATCGTTTGAAACAAGGGCACGTGCTGGAGATTTCCTCCGGGCTCGCCGAACTCAAGTTTCCCGCGGGAGTTTCGGTATTGTTAGAGGGGCCCGCCCGCTTTGAAATCACCGGTTCGAAAAGCGCAAGGCTCGACCACGGGCGGCTCGTCGCACGGGTCACCGAGGTGAAGGGCAGGGGCTTCGTGATCGATGCTCCGAGCGGCCGGGTGGTTGACCTCGGCACCGAATTCGGAGTCAGCGTCGAGCGCTCGGGGGAAATGGAAGTGCATGTGCTGGAAGGCTCCGTTACCGCTGAATCGCATCAGCAGCAGGAATCCGTGATAACTCTCCATCAGAACGAAGCCATGCGTCTCGGTGCCGGGCCATCGCAGCGGATGCCAGCCGACGACGGGGTTTTCGTCACGAATCTTCCGCCGGTGCCGGGCCGGGCTCCCGGCTTCATCCGCTGGAGTTTCGAGGAAAAAGATGGAGTGGATCTGCTCAACAGCGGCACGGGACTCGCCGAGCCGGAAGCCGGAGCGCGACTCTTGTCCGCACGGGAAGGCGGGGAAACCGCCAGGCGCATCGACGGCCATCTTGGCAGGGCGCTGGCATTCGACGGCCTCTCGAATTTCGCGGAAAGCGGATTCCACGGGATTGCCGGCCAGGCGCCGCGGACGGTTTCCCTGTGGGCGAGAGTTCCGGCCGACCTCCCCATCACCCAGAGTTATGCCATGATCGCTTGGGGAAAAGTGGAGGGGAGGGGCAGTGCCTGGCAGATCTCCGCCAACCCCGTTCCCGATGAAGGTCCTCTCGGCGCCTTGCGCGTCGGCACCGGCAAGGGAGCTGTGGTTGGCTCGACCGATCTGCGCGACGGCAAGTGGCACCACCTCACAGCCGTGATGTATGGCGGATCGCCGACCACCGCCACCCACGTCCTGCTTTATGTGGATGGCGTGTTGGAATCCACCACCCGGAAATCCGTAAGAATCATCGATACCCGGCCCTCGACGATCTCTCACGGAGTCTGGCTAGGCCGCAATCTGTCGCTGTCCGACCCCGAGCCGCCTGGGGCCGCCTTTTTCCGCGGGGAACTCGATGAAGTGCACATTTTCGCCGCCGCGCTCGATCAGCCGATGATCCATCAGGTGATGGCAGGCATCGCACCCGAGTCCTGAAATTTTCCAATTGATTCATGAAATTACTAGCAACCCTGTTCCTGTCCGCCCTTCCGCTTGTCGCCGCCGAACCTCGTTCGTGGAGTGGCATCTATCCGAGCCTCGCGTTTTTCAACGAAGAAGGAGAATGCGGCACCGGAGCCGTCGTCCCATGGGCCGACCGCCTGTGGGTCATCACCTACGGCCCGCACCTGCCGCATGGCTCGACCGACAAGCTCTATGAGATCACGCCCGATCTCAAGCAGATCGTCCGGCCCGAGAGTGTCGGCGGCACGCCTGCCAACCGCATGATCCACCGCGAGTCCGGCCAGTTGATCATCGGCCCTTATCTGATCGACGGGAAGCGCAAGGTGCGGGTGATTCCGCCCAAGGTCATGCCCGGCCGCCACACCGGCAACGCCCGCCACCTCACGGATCCTGCTGGCAAGGTGTACTTCGCCACGATGGAGGAGGGCTTGTATGAAGTGGATGTGAAAACGCTGGAAGTCACCGGCCTCATCAAGGATGGCGGCGGCGACAAGGCGGGCTTCACCCAGCAGAAAAATCCAGCATCAGTGAGTTCCGCGCTGCCGGGCTACCACGGCAAGGGCCTCTATTCAGGGCAAGGTCGCGTGGTCTATGCGAACAATGGCGAACGCAGCAAGGATGCCGAACGCGACCCGCGGACCGCGAGTGGAGCGCTTGGCGAATGGATGGGCGAGGGGGATTGGAAACTCGTAAGGCGCAACCAGTTCACCGAAGTCACCGGACCCGGCGGTATTTACGGCAGCGAGAACCCGGACACCGACCCCATCTGGAGCGTTGGCTGGGATTCCCGCTCGTTGATCCTGATGGTGCTGGACCAAGGGAAATGGCATTCCTACCGGCTGCCGAAGGCCAGTCATTGTTATGACGGCGCGCACGGCTGGAACACCGAGTGGCCGCGCATCCGCGACATCGGTGAAAAGGACATGCTCATGACCATGCACGGCATGTTCTGGAAATTTCCCAAAACCTTCACCCCCAAGACCGCCGCCGGCATCCGCCCTCGCTCCACCTACCTCAAGGTCATCGGCGACTTCTGCAAATGGAACGACCGGCTCGTCTTCGGCTGCGACGACACCGCCCGATCCGCTTTCCTCAATGAGAAGACCGGCGATGACTTCCTCGCCGGTCCCGGGCAGTCCCAGTCGAATCTCTGGTTCACCCCGCCGGCGACACCGGATTTGTTAGGTCCGGCGCTCGGCCGCGGTGCCGTCTGGCTCCGCGAGGATGTGACGGCCGCCACCCCGTCCGATCCGTTCCTGTTCGCCGGCTATCAGCGGCGGATGCTCCACCTCGCCCACAAGTCCGGCCAGCCGGTGGAATTCGCGCTTGAGACCGACCTGCTAGGCGACGGGAACTGGCAACCCCTGCGAAAGGTTACCGTGCCCGCCGACGGGTCCGAAATGGTACATTTCTCCGAGTCTGATCGCGGCGAGTGGATCCGCATCGTTCCCGGCAGCGACTGCGTTGGCACCACTGCCGCCTTCCTCTATTCCAATCCCGATCTGCGGGAAACCAAGTCAGACCCGATGCTCGCGGGGATCGCGGAAGTCGATTCGAATAAGGAAGTCTCCACCGGCTGGATGCGTGCCCGTGGCAAAGACCGACGCACGCTTCTCGTCTCGCTGGCCGACCAGCCGGACCAGAAACCGTCCGGCAAAATCTGTTATGAACTCGATGGTGAAATGAAACTCCGCCCGCTCAAAGCCGCTCCGGATGCCGGCGAGCTGCGGCTCGGCACCAGTTTGAAAAACGGCAAACTCAAGGTCGAGGACTCCTCGGTCGTCTTCACCGACGGCACCGGAACGAACTGGCGGTTGCCGCGTGGGACCGCCGCCTTCGACAAGCTCACCGCCAAGGGCATCATCCGCCTCCAACGCGAGATCAGCACCGAGCGCTATCTGTTCAACTGTCACGGAACCTTCTTCGAACTTCCCACCGAGAACGCCGGCGGCATTGCCAAGATCCGCCCGGTTTCCAGCCACAACCGCCTCATCGGAGATTTCGCCTCCTATCGCGGAATGCTCGTCATCACCGGCATCGAAAGCGGCGTGACTTCCCCGCACATCATCCGCTCGGAAGACGGCATGGCCGCGGTCTGGGCAGGTGCCATCGACGATCTCTGGAAACTCGGCAAACCCACCGGCACCGGCGGCCCTTGGCTGAAAACCGACGTCAAAGCCAATGTCCCATCCGATCCCTACCTCTTCACCGGCTACGACAGGAAAGCCCTGTCGCTATCTAACGAGGGCAGCGGTGAAGTCACCTTCAACGTGGAACTGGACGTCACCGGCGAAGGCGACTGGGTGGTCTACCAGAGTTTCAAGGTGAACGGCGGCGAAGTCCTGAAACATGAATTCCCGGATTCCTGCCAGGCCTACTGGGTGAGGATGAGCTCCTCCGCTGACACCACCGCCAGCGCCCGTTTCGATTATCGATGAAATTTTTCATCCTGCTTTTCGGCCTACTCGTTCTCCTCTGCGCGGAACGACTCGACCGGATCGCATCCAGAATCATCATCGTTCCCCAGGCCGATGGATTCGATCTTGCGAAGGACACCGTGGCGGACCTCGTCCACCCGAATGATTCCGGCGCGGCGTAGATGACCCGACGGTGGTTTGATGCGCTTGTCACCGCCATGGAGAAACCTCCGGTCGCCTATCTCCACCATGAATCTGCCATTTCACCTCCGACCCTCGTTTTCCTCGGAACCAAGGAACAGCTGGTGCCAGTGGCGACCGTGCGGGAGTTCGAATCCTGGATGAAAAGTTCCGGAGACCGCTGTGCGGTGAAAATCATCGAAGGCGGCATCCATCCCCTTTTATTTCTATCAGGAGGGAGCGTCTCCCTTGCGTGGGTAACTTCTCAAGGACTGTGAGGCATTCCTCCGCTGACGGACATTTGGACCGCCAGGATACGGTCGAGCGCGTGGGGTGCTGGCTGGATCTCGCGCGATAAATGCAAAAAAACATTGCGGCTAATTACATTGTAGCTACATTTTAAATCAAGCGGTGCATCGAAGAACTCGGTTGTCTAAAACCCGGAGAACTTAGATTCTTCCATTGCCCCCGCCCAAAAATCCCAAAAACCCACCCATGAAAGATCGAACCCATTTCCGGTCATCCAACCCTCGGCATTCGCGTGGTTTCGCCCTGATCGTGACGCTCTCGTTGATGATCCTGCTGACTGTCATCGCGGTTGGGCTTCTGACGCTTTCCAGCATCTCATTGCGCACATCCGCGCAGGGCAGCGCGATGGCGACCGCGCAGGCCAACGCCCGGTTGGCGCTGATGCTTGCGATCGGGGATCTCCAGAGAAACGCCGGTCCCGACCAACGTGTCACCGCACGGGCGGACGTTTTGGACAGCGACCCGGCCAAGAAATCCAAAAACCCGCGGCTCACCGGCGTCTGGAAATCCACGGAGTTGGTATCCGGCACTCTCCCGACAGAGGCGGACTATCAGAAAGCCGCCCGCGATGCGAAATTTCTCGGCTGGATGACTTCAAGTCTCGACAACAAGGCGAGCCAGATTGGATTTGCAAAGGACACGACCTTGACCACCACCGGCAGCCCCTCCACCGCGGTGGCCCTCTGGGACAAAGGCTCGCTCGGCACCGCGGTCGCGACGACCGACATCGTGGTCGCCACCAAGATCCCGACGTCTCCCTCGCGCGGCGCCCTGGCGTGGGCGGTCATGGACGAAGGAGTGAAGGTCCGGATCAACACGCCCTACGTGGATGAAGCGACGACCAAAGGCATGCAAAGCGCCCAACTTGGGTCGGGCGAGCGCCCTAACACCGCATCGATCACCGGGCTCTCCGGTCTCGGGCGTCCCATCTTCGAATATGGAAAGGCCGGGTTCGGCACGGTTGAAAAAGGCATTTCCAGGCAGAACCTGGGACTTGCCGCGACAAGCCTGGTCAATCAAGCGGCCGCCGACGCCCTCAAGCCTCTCACCCATGACGTGACCTCCGCCTCGGCAGGCGTTTTCACCGATACCGCGAGCGGCGGCCTCAAGGAGGATCTCAGCCTGATCACCAACGCGTCGGCTCTACCCACTCCCTACGCGGGCAAGACGGTGTCCGGGAAATTCCAAGGAAAAGGCATTTACGATTCCCGCCTTGGCGTCACCTCGCCCTCGGACCCGACTTGGGAGTCATTGTGGCAGTTTGCCAGAATCTACAAGGACACCGCCCGCCTGACCACTTCGGGCGGGGTGCCGGTTCTCAAGGCCCAGGGCCCCGCGGGTTGGCGCGCGTCGGTGGGATCGGATCCCAACTCCGCGACACCCGGCATCATCCAGCCGGCTCCGCCCGCGGGAGTGGTTCTGATGCCGACCGTCGCCAAAGTCCAACTGGTCTTCAGCCTCTTGACCCGGGACATTTACAATTATCCCAAGCCGGGGGGCTCAAATCCCGACACAACTCCCAAAACATCTGGCACCAAGGCCCAGGAAGAGGCCGAACAACTGCACGGCCCGTGGGGGAAGAACTTCGCAGGCTCGTCCTACGATTACCTGCTCCACCTGCTTTATACGCCGGTCATCACCCTGCACAATCCCTACAACGTCGCCCTGGAATTCACCGAACTGAAAGTCATCTTTGGTAACGTCCCCTTCGCCCTTCAGGTGTTCCGCAACGGCGTGGCGCAAACCAATGGACCCGCGCCGCTGGATACGATGTATTATCAGGAGTCCGAAGCGGGAAACCGGGCCAAGCGCTTCGGCATGACCTTGAAAACCTCCGGGGGGAGCACCAGCAATCCGGTTCCGGGGAGCACCACCTTCCGCTTGCTTCCGGGTGAGGTCATGATGTTCTCGCCTTACATCGACCCTAACCGGACCTGGAAGGATGAGTATTCCAACCGCCTGTTCTCCGACTGGGACACCGGATCCTCCTCCGGCGGCGGGACCCGGACGCTCTCCATCGACGGCATGCCCGGATGGCGTGGTGACGGCATTGGCTTCGATCTCGACTGGTTCTGCCCTTCTTACAAGGGACTGCGCGCCACCACCAATGAAACGGAAAACGGCGTCAACATGAACCGGGCTGGTTGTATCGCGGCTCGTGCGATCGATGAATTTTCGGTAAAATTCGCCCCCCTCAGTGTCGACGCACTGAGCAAAAACAAGTTCACGGCGGAGATCTTCGCCAAGCCGCCCGGATCGGACAGCTTGGTTTCCTCGGGGATGATCGAGCTCGACTATGAAAAACCCACCGGACTGCAGGAAAGCCTGCTAGGAGCTAACGGAACGATCACCTATCCCAAATCCGGCACCGTCAATGCCATGGCGATGCACTCCCATTCACTCACCAAGATCAAGGAAATCGCCACCGCAAAACCCTTCGCCATCATCAGTGCCCAAGCCAAGACCACCCTTGGCGGCCTGAATCCGGACGGCGAGGACGGCAAGCTCGCCACCAAGCCCTGGTCGTTCGCCCACGCCGCGGTCGCCACCGCCTCGCAGAAAATCAGCGAGCACCCGGCCAACCACTCGCATGAAATCTCACTCCAGCGCCTCGACAACGGAACTAACAACCTTCTCCAGTTCGACCCGAAAACCGGGCGCGGCAACTTCATCACCGGCCAAACCGGCAACACCGGCCTCAAGTTCGGCGTGCAGAACGACATCCCGCTCGCCCCGGTCCAGACGCTCGCCAGCCTCAACGGCGCGAATCCCGGCGGCTCCTCCGGATACCTGCCGCGCTTCGCCCAACCGATCGGGAACTCATGGGCCCATCCGCTCATTTCCCCGGACAAGATCCTTCAATCCGGATCCAGCGGATACAACTACCTCGACCACTCCTACCTCCTCAACCTCGCGCTCTACGACCGCTTCTACTTCTCCGGTCTTGCCGACCAGACCGGCCCCTTCGGCACCACTGGTAGAACCACCTCTATTATCGTCGACGAGTTCATCGCCGGCAAGCCCCTGGTCGATCCGCGCCTTGTCCTTCACACCCCGCAAGGCCGGCTCTCCCCGCAACTCACCGCGGAAGTCACCGCTGCCGATGCCTACACCAAAATCGCCTCCTGGCAGTTGATGAACGGAGCCTTCAATATCAACTCGACCTCCGTGGCCGCCTGGAAGGCGATGCTTGGCTCGATCCAC
Organism: Akkermansiaceae bacterium; assembly: GCA_031425955.1. Taxonomy (GTDB): domain Bacteria; phylum Verrucomicrobiota; class Verrucomicrobiia; order Verrucomicrobiales; family Akkermansiaceae; genus Luteolibacter. Next base: position 58,736 of record JANPKJ010000014.1, read on the forward strand.
GACTCGCAAGCCGTTGTCAACAAGCTCGACAAGACCACCAAGAACTCCGCCTTCTCCAACCTCGCCGCGACGAGCACGGGCTCATCGCGCATCAGCCGTTTCCGCTTGCCGGTGGAGAGCGACCTCCCCGAGGAAACCTATTGGCTCGGAGCGCGCGAATACACCGATGCCGAACTGCAACTCCTCGCGGAAAAAATCGTCGAGCAAGTCCGCCAGCGCGGCCCCTTCCTGTCCCTGTCGGATTTCGTCAACCGCCGCATCGGCACCGGGGAGACCTCTCAACGCGGAGCTCTCCAACAAGCCATCGACGACGCCAACCTCAACAAAAGCTTCGGAACCGGTCTCGGCGCCGGCTTCGACATCCCCGCAGCCACGGTGGCCGGTTACAAATATGGAAATGCTACCGCCGGCACCGGATCCAGCTTCCAAGGCGCGCCCGGCTACCTCACCCAGGCGGACCTGCTCGGCGTGCTCGGCAACGCTGCCACCCCGCGCTCCGACACCTTCACCATCCGGGGATACGGCGAATCGCGCGATGCCGCCAACAAGATCATTGCCTCCGCCACCTGCGAGGCCATCATCCAGCGGACGCCCGAATACATCGACCCCGCCGACAAACCGGAAATCGCCCCCGCAGCGCTTACCAGCAGCGCGAACAAAACCTTCGGTCGCCGTTTCAATCTCATCTCGTTCCGCTGGCTTTCCGCAAGTGAGATCTGATTTTCGGAATAACCCACTTCTTTCTAACGAACCTATGCGACTGTTCCTGCTTTCGCTTCTCCTTTTATTCCCGGCACTGCTCTCCGCCCAGGAAAGCCGCCAGATCCAATGCCGGTTCCTGAGCTTTGGGGGGCTCGAAAACCCACCCGCCGTGATCGCCGCCGCCGAAAAGGGGACCGAAACCACCTGCCCGCTTTCTTCCTCACAGATCTCCCAGAAAGTCGCCTGTTTCGCCGTTAGAAACAAAATTCCATTTCTATCCACCGTCGACCGGAAGCCAATCGCCACCGCCACCATCCCGCCGGGAGTCAACTCGGCGTTGCTTGTGTTCATCCAGGCGCCCGCAGGCTCGGAAACAGACGCGCCCGCCTGGAAGGTTCTGGTTATCGAAGACTCCCCCAAGAGTTTCCCGTATGGCGGCGCGTTCGTTGCCAATTTCTACAACAAGGAGATCCGCTTCATCATCGGCGAGCACAAGGGCATGCTCCTCGCCGGTGGCCTCCACGGCTACGCCATGCCCGAGGAGCGCGACTCCTTCAACATGGCACCCGTCGTTTTCGAGTTCCTCCAGGGCGAAAAATGGCGCATCGCCAACGAGAGCGCTCTTCGCTTCCTGCCCGGCATGCGTTACCTGATTTTCGCCTACGTCGATCCGATCTCCGGCCGCCCGCGGATCAGCACCTATCAGGATTTCGCACCACCCGCCGCGCCCCAGGCCACGCCCTGATCCGCCGGGCCACACTGGCTGGCCAAGGAAGCCGCATGGGAAGGTGTTGAATCACACAAACTTTGAGCCAATACTCCCGAGTCCCTCCCGAATCAGCCGCTCAGCCCGGTCGAGGGAGCATGGCTCAGATTTTCAAATTTCCTCTTGCGCCTCAAGCTCCTCATGGTATCACCGTCCCGGGACTGATCAACACTCATTCTCAATTGGTTGCGGAGTAGTTCGTGATCAGTAATTAAAATGCCTCGGTAGCTCAGTTGGTAGAGCAGTTGACTCTTAATCAATTGGTCCTTGGTTCGAATCCAAGCCGGGGTACTTCTTTCAAACCGCCGAAAAGCCCTAGTTTCTAGGGCTTTTTTCGTTTCCGGATAGAATACACGTCCTCCGCCGGAATCCGCCCCGGCCTCCCGAAATCCGGATTAATGGTGCATTTTTGGCAACTGAACTGGTAACTGTTTTAGGATTCTTAAGTATTTCTTCCGGTTACAGATTCTCGTGGGGGATCGAGGATCTCGAAATGAGCAAGCCGTCGTCGAAGACATGAGCCCCGAGCCACCCGGAATTCGCGGTCCGCGGGGAAAAGATCAGTCGTTATTTCCACCCACCGCTTCGCCGCAGCTTCGTCAGTCTCGACTTCCAACAGACCTGTGCCTTGGTGGGAAACGCTCCGCTACGTGTTTTGCTCGTTGCGGATGCAGGTGTCCGCCTGCCGGGTGGGCATGGTGGTATGAAGCAGGTAAACACGTGCTTGATGATGCGCTGCTCCGTATCGTGCCGGAGCGCTTGGACACACGTAGGGAACTGCACTACTTCGCCGCCCGCGAGTGGGAAAGCGCCGGCTACGGCAGCATTTTTGGGCAGGACTTGGAAGGGTCGGTTCGGGACTACGAACCATCACCAGGGTGGTTGAGGAAATTTCAAGACCGTCCTCCCCTGATGGTGCATGGCCCCTATGGCGGTGGTTGCCACCCATGGTAGAGCGTTCCTGGTATGTGGAAGTCTATGGGTTGCCCGGCGAGTCATTTGGTGTAGAATGCGCGAGTTATGAACAAGACGTTGATCATTCACGGGTGCTGGGCGGTTGTGGTTCTCGCCGCATTCAGCTTGGGTTCGCGGAAAGCCGGATCGGCATCGGTCACGGCCGACACCGGGCGTCCGAGTGGTTCACCAGTCGCCGCGCGCTCTGATGGATCCGGCCTGGAAATCCGCAGCTCCCGGAACAGTAACCGGTCCAAGGAAAGCGGCACCGATAGCAGCCTCAGCGCATTGTTTGGCAGCATCGCCTCGGCCTCGGGAAATTTAAACGCGCTCGCCGAGCAGGCCATGAGAGATCCGAATCCGATCAAGCGCCGCCTTGCGTTCAGCCGCCTTCTTGAGGCGCTCACCCCGGAAAACGCAGAGTCGATCCGCACTCAATTGGTGTCGCTCGGAGCCAGCGGTGACCAGTGGCGCGACTTTCACTACAGCTGGGGTGCCATTTCCGGTAAAGCCGCCTTCGACCATGCCGCCACCACCGATGAGCCGGATCTGGCCGCCACCATGACCGGCTGGGCCGCCGCAAATCCAGCGGAAGCGCTCGCCATGCTCAACAATCTCCCTCAGGAAATGCAAGGGCAGCGCGATGAACTCACTGCCAGCGTCGTTTCCGGTCTCGCCCATCATGACCCGGCCATGGCTACGGATCTGGTGCTACGCCTTGGCCGTGAAGGAAGTCGCAACGCGGGAGATCTGATGGACATCGTGGCCCGGGAAACCCTCCGCACCAAAGGCCCGGAACAAGCTTCTCAATGGGCGGAACTCCTTCCTGATGGGCCGTTGAAAGGCACCGCCATGGGGCGCATCGCCGAAACCTACGCCACCAAGGATCCAAAAGCCGCGGCACAATGGGCACAGCGATTCGCCTCGAATGACTATGCCTCGCAGACCATCGAGGTGATCGGCGGCCGATGGGCGCAGAGCGATCCCGTATCGGCTGTCGGATGGTTGGAAAATCTCCCTCCGGGCAGTGGCCAGATCGCCGGTCTCCGCAATGCCTTTGGTGACTGGGAGGACCGCGACCCCGCCGCTGCCGGGCAGTATCTGCTGGCCATGCCGCCGTCTCCCAAACGTGACTCGGCGATCAGTGGCTTTGCCACGGGCTATGCCTGGCAGAACCCGCAACTCGCCATCGCCTGGGCTCAGGACATCGCCGATCCCACCGTCCGCCAAAACTCGCTGGTTAGATCCGGACAAGCCTATTTCACAAGAGATCCCGACGGCGCACGCGCCTGGCTGGCGACCAGCGGACTGCCTGCTGACGCGCAGCAGTCAGTGACGACGCCCAATAGGCGGCGCTGAGCCGGTCTGCCAGTCAGCCGCGCGAGTGTCACCCGTGGATTTTCCAAAGCGGCCGGGATCTAGCGATTCTACCCTCTTTCGTCAGGAAACGCGTAACCATTGCGGTAGTCGCGGCGGAGAAGTAGATTGGCTGCTTCGTCATGGAGGATGCGTTCGGTCGCGCCGTCCCAGTCGATGCTCCGGCCGAGCTTCATCGAAACCATCCCGAGGAGTGCCATGTTGCTGGCGAGGTGGATTTCACCGATGTCGCAGACGGGCTTGGTGCCGGTGCGGATCGCCTGGAGGAAATCCGCCCAGAGTTCCTTGATGTTTTGCGCATCGGGGGCGTTGAGCTGTGCCGCCTCGCTGATCGGTGGGGCTTTGGCATCCGCAGGGTAGAACGTCCAGCCATTTTGCCAACCCATGTGGAAGATGCCCTTGGTGCCATAAAAATAGCAGCCCACGCCTTCACCCTTGTCGGTATTGTTAGAGCTGAAGCGGCGGTGCTCCCATTGCACGTTGAAATCTTCAAATACGTAGGTGGCAAGCTGGTGGTCGGGGGCGTCGGAAGTTTGAGCGTCCGCAGTAAGCACGGGGGCACCGGCAATGGAGCGCCCGCCGCTTGAGAAGATGCGTTTCGGGTATTTTTCGCCGGTGACCCAGAGGACTTGGTCGAGCCAGTGGATGCCCCAGTCGCCGAGGGTTCCATTGGCATAGTCGAGGTAGTTGCGAAACCCGCGCGGGTGGATGCCTCGGTTGCCGGCCCCGCGCGAGGTGTCTCGCGGATCGCCACCATTGAACGGGCGCAGCGGGGCAGGGCCGCACCAGAGATCCCAGTCGAGTTCTTTGGGAATCTCGATAGTTGGCAGCGGCTTTTCGGGGCCGCCGCCGCTATGCACGAAGCACCGGATCATCCCGATTTCTCCAAGCTTGCCTGAGCGAATGAACTCGCGACCGCTGATGTTGTGAGGGGAAACGCGGCGGTGGGTGCCCACTTGCACCACGCGGCCGGTGGCGCGCGCGGCGTTGACCATGGCACGCCCCTCCATGACGGTGTGGCCGATGGGTTTCTCCACATAAACATGCGCACCAGCCTTAACCGCGGCGATCATCGGCAGTGCGTGCCAGTGGTCGGGAGTGCCCACGATGACGATCTCGGGTTTGGCTTCGGTTAGGAGGTCGCGGTAGTCTTTGAAGAGCTTCGGCGCATCGCCGGTGCCCGTGGCGACGTTTCTGAGGGTGGCTTCGTATTGACGGGAATCGACATCGCAGAGCGCGACGATTTCGCAAGCACCGCTGGCCATGGCTTCGTGCAGGATGTTGTTGCCCCACCACCCGCAGCCGATGAGGGCGGTGCGGAAGCGCCGACCTCCGGATTTCGGGTCGGCGCGGAGCGAAAACGGAAACGCTGCGAGAGTGGTCGCGGCGGCGGAGGTCTGGAGAAAGCAACGACGGTTCATCAGGGAGCGGGTCGCGGAGTGAATCGCGACGGGCACCGGCCGCGAGGAGCGGATTATTCGGAACCCGAGGGGACCACGTCAATCATGACATGGTGTCACCTCGGATGTAGGAAATTTCACCTACAGAGGAATCGGAAATATAGAAGGTGAGAAAAGGCCCGGATCGGTTACCCTGTTCCTGTGAAAAGTGTCTATTACGAGATCAAGGCGAGGATCATCGCGCTATCGACCGCTTATTACGAAGGCGACGAGGCGACGCGGGCCTGTCTGCGTGCGAAGGCCGATTTTTTTCCCCTTTCGCATACCGATGGGGATGCCCGGGTACTGCGCTCCATGGTCATCCGTCTGCGCGGGGAGATGTTTCTCGTGGAAGACACCCGCGGTGGCGAGACCGGAGTGTTTTCGCTGTTGCTGCCGCTGATGTGATCCCGGGGGGATTTAGTGGCGCACCTGCTTTTGGAGATATTCGCCCAGCTTGGCAGCGCCGAAGGCAAACAGGGCTGGCGGGGCCAAGGCGGCTAACAAGCGGACCTGAGAGACCAGCAGGGAGCGCACCGGCAGTCGATGAAGGAAGTAGCCGGAGGCCACGGCGATGAGCACCGCCTTGCCGGGCGATTGTCTCACGCGGTCCTCGCACAGTGCGTAGGTGCTGGAGGCTTTGGATTTCACGTCATTGATCAGGGAGTTGACTCCTTGTTCGATGGTGGGGGCGTCAGCCATGGCGGAAGGCAGGGGATTCATGGTTACCAGAATTTCAGGTTGTTATAAAGTGAGCGGAGGGCGGCATTGATGTTTTCGCCCGCATCGGCGAGCGGTTCGTCGACGTAGCGTTCCCTGAGGGTCGCCTGGTGGCAGGCGGATAGAATCAGATAGCAGGCGGCCGCGCCGATGACCGCGGCACCCACGACAGCGGGCAGGGGGTTCTTGCGGATCGTGGCGCTTGCGCATGAGGCGAGCTGACAGGCCTCGTGACGGATCGTGTCGTAAGCGGCCGCGGCGGATTCCGCGAGAGGCTTCGTGGCGTCTTCAAGATGGGATTGGATCTGGCTGGAATTTGCCGAAGGTGGTTCCTGATGCATGATGTGTGTTAGGTGGGCGGGGGCGTCAAATCCGCGGGCGAACCGGATTTCCCAAGTGTTCCGGCGGTGGTCGGGATTCCGGAGGAATGCGGTGTCCGTGGTTTGCAGGCTCCACCTTGCAGTTGGCGTTCCGGATCGGCAGCCGCCGGGAATCCCTTGGAAATCCATGGATCGCGGAGCTCCGTGGCTGGAGACCGAGGGCAATTTGCAATCCCGGAAGCCCGCCATCGTGCGGATTTTCCACCGGCCGCGATCATGGGCGACAGCCGGGGGTGGGTCGCTTCAACCTCTGCCGTCGAGGTATTTCCAGGCTCCCTTGTAGCGTTTGAAGCGGGAGCGTTCGTGCAGCTTGTGGGGCTGCTCGTCCTCGAAGTATTCGGCGACGAACTCGACTTTTCCGACCTTGTCGTCCGGTCCGCCTTTGGACGATCCGAGGATGGTGAGAAAGCGCCAGCTCGGCTCGTGGATCGACTCTTCCAAGCGGGCCTTCAGGTCGGGGGCCCGGGTGTCCGGGTGGGTGGTGGTGACCAGGTAGTCGACAATCCGGAAAAAATAAGCGCTGTAGCGGGAGCGCATCAATTGCTCGGCGGTCGCGGGTTTCGCGCGGCCCAGGTGGAAGGGCTCGCAGCAGGCGGCGTAGGTTTCGCGGCTCTTGCAAGGGCACAGGGACAACTGTCGCGGTCCCGGCGGTTTTTCCTGCGGTTCGTTCATGGCGCGGAGTGTGTGGATCGGGAGATCGGGATCAATGGAAATTCTTTCCACCCGGTGACTGCGGTGGCTCGCTGGACTGACCGGCGTGACGACCGCTTCTTGAAATTTAGATTTCCGAACTAATATCCGCGTGATAAATCTTCACCCGTGAAATCGCTTCGCTGGATTCTCCCTTTTGCCCTGTTGGTATTCGCGTGCCTCCAGTGCGTCCCGATCGGGCCGCCCGGTGGCGGGCCGGATCCCTATAGCACCTACGTCGCGCGGTCCGTCCAGCCCACCATGCAGGCAGGAGCGGTGCGAGTCGCGGGAGCCGTGTCCGACGGTGGCTACACCGGCGGCACCTCGCTTTCCTCGATGCTGCGGCAGGTGAACCTGAGGGTGGACATGGTGCGAAAGGGGTCCTACGGCCGGCGCTCGGCCAGGCCGATGCGGCCGCGCTACATCACCATTCACAGCACCCAGAACTACACGGCGGGCGCGGAGCGGCATTCCGTGGCCTTGAAGCGCGGCGCGCTGCGAACCGGCCAGCGGCCGGGCTATCTGATCTGGCATTTCACGGTGGAGGACCGGCAGGCGATCCAGCACATGCCCACGACGGAGCAGGGAATCCACGCGGATTTCGACGGGCCGGGAAACCGCACGTCGATCGGTATCGAAATGTGCGAGCACCGCGGCAACAACCGCGCCTCCACCACCGAGCGCACCGCGAAGCTCACGGCGGTGTTGATGAAGAAAAACGGCATCTCGCTGCGGAACGTGGTGCCCCACTACCACTGGCCGCGGAAAGGGAAGCGCCCGGCTAACAAGAACTGCCCGCATTTCCTGTTGGACAACGGCCGCCCGGGCGCGAAATGGCGCGGGTTCCTCAGCCGGGTGAATTATTACTACCGCCGCATCGATTCGTGACCGGCGGATTTCCCAACAGTTTCGGCAGTCCGGGAAACCGCGAGGTGGTGCTCGAACCGGATGTGCACTACGTCTGCCAGCGCTGCACGGCGTGTTGCAAATGGCTGGGCGACGTGCGGATCGAAGAGGACGAGATTTCCCCGATCGCCGGATTCCTCGGGCTCACCGAGCAGGAGTTCCTCGACCGGTTCTCCCGCCTTCGGACAAACCGGCAGGGGCTGTCACTGCTCGAAAAGGACAATCACGAGTGCATCATGCTGGAAGGAAACGCCTGCCGCATTCACCCGGTGAAGCCGGAACAATGCGCCGGATTTCCCAACAAATGGAACTTCCCCGGCTGGCGGCAGGTGTGTGAGGCGATCCCCGTGCCCGTAGCTGGAGGAATCGCTTCTGTCTGATATCGGTTTTCCCGCTGGAAAGATCCGCTTCTCGGCGTAGCTTGCCCTCATGGGTTGGGTGTTGTTCTTCGATGGCGACTGCGCGTTCTGTTCCGCGTCCGTCCGGCGGGCGGTGCGGTTCGACACCCACGAGCGGATTTCCTTCGCGCCCTTGCAGGGAAAACTCGCCGCGGAAAATGGCTTCAGCGGATTCGCCGCCGAGTCCGACGGGTCCATGGTCCTGATGCGCGAGTCCGACGGCCGGGTCTTCATCCGCAGCGACGCGATGATCGAGCTCGCCCGCGCGCTCGGCGGCTGGTGGCGCCTCTGCACCGTGGCCCGCTTCATTCCGAAACCCCTGCGCGACTGGGGCTACCGTCTGATCGCGGACAACCGCTACCGTTTCATGGGCAAGCACGACACCTGCTCGCTGCCCGACCCCGCCGTCCTCAAGCGCCTGCGCGACTAGCCCTACCCCGGCCGGAGCGCGGAACTTCATTCCGCCCGCGAAGCGAGATGCCCGGGAAAGTTGAGAGTTGAGAGTTGAGAGTTGAGAGTTGAGAGCCAGAACACGCATCCCATCCAAAATTCAAAATCCACCATTCAAAATTCCTCCACTGCCCGCCGCCGTCCCGGCTCCCCCGGAGCGCGGCCTTCAATCCGCCTGCGAAGCGAGATGCCCGGTAAAGTTGAGAGTTGAGAGTTGAGAGTCGAGAGCCTGAACGCGCATCTCCTTCAAAATTTCTTCCCTTCGATGTTGGGCGTTCGATGTTCGATGTTCGATGTTCGATGTTCGATGTTCGATGTTCGATGTTCGATGTTCGATGTTCGATGTTCAAAATCTCCCGCCTTTCTCCTCGCCATCTAGCAACCCATCCGCTTTTCTTCCTCTGTGCTGTTGGAATCCGCCATCGAACGCCTCTACGACCTGCGCGTCGGCACCACGCCGGTGGAGGAGGGGGCTCCGCACGAGAAACCGCACAAGCCCTTGCTGCTGCTCGCCGCCTTCGACCTCATCGACGAGGGGCTGGCCACGCCAGAGCGGGTTCCGTGGTGCCAGGAACTCCGCGACCGCTTCACCGCCCGCTTCCTGCTCGTCAAAAAGCACAACGATCAGAACAACCCGGATCTACCCTTCCGCTATCTGGCGGGCGATGGATTCTGGCAGGCCTTCGAGGGCGGCGCCTCCACGCCCATTAACCGGGAAATCCGCGTCGCTGACATCGGCAAGGTCTTCGCCCGCTTCACCGATGGCTTCCAATACCTCGTCGCCATCCCCGCCAACCGCCAGCTCATGCGCGACGCCCTCATCTCCCGCTATTTCCCGAATCTTCTCTCTTCCATCCCAATCTCCACGATCCCCGATCCACTATCCCGCGTCGCGGAAGAGCCCCTCGAATACGGCCGCTCTCCCGCCTTCCGCCGCAAGATCCTCGCCATCTACGACCACCAATGCGCCGCCTGCGGCCTCGGCATCAAGCTCCCGGCCGGCAACGACGTCAGTTTCATCGACGCCGCCCACCTCATCCCGTTTTCCGAGAGCCAGAACGACCACCCCACCAACGGCCTCGCGCTTTGCAAGAACCATCACTGGGCCATGGACCGGAATCTGATTGCTCCTTGCCTCGATCATCATTGGCACGTTTCCAAAATCCTCGATCCTCGCCGTTCCACGGGAGAGAAGGAACTCGCCGCTCTATCCGGCCAAATTCTGTTGCTCCCGCAGGATCCGGCTTTCCATCCAGATGCGGACGGTCTGAAATGGCGTTTTCAACAAATGATTGCTTAACTTATGGCACGACTAACAAAAGAACGCAGTCTCGAACCAGTGATTGAAGCCGCACAGGTATGGATTCAAAATTGTCTTATCAACGATCGTTCCATTTTTTCTACGGAGGGGCTTTGGGCCCCCGACAATGTTGAAGAAGTTCGTACTGCGTTTGTTGATCATCCCGACCTCGGAAGTGACAATTTCCTGACGAAGTTGAAGGGACAAATGGTGTCTACATCTCATACTGCGAAACGTCTAATGGCGGAAATGTTATGGGCAATTCAGCTTTTTCCTTCTAATATCGGCGCTGCAACAAAGTGGAAACAAGCTTCCGAAATTTGGTCAATGGCGGGTGCTCCTCTGAGAGAAGATCGGGATCTACTTGCCGAGAATATACTCGTGGGAATTGGCTCGGGCGGGCCAGGTTTTCTAAACCATCGTTGGCGGGAGCTCGTTTTTCTTATCTCACTGGTCGGGGATTTAAAAAAGCGATCTACCGAAGAGCGGAAAAAGCTTTTGAGTGATTATGATGCCTTCATTCAATGGGTTGATCGGGTGCCGCAAGATGGAGACCGCCAGTTTCGGCATATGTTAAGGTTTTTTTGCTTCCCGGATCGAGTCGAACGAATGTCTTCAAATAGGGAGCGCTGTGCTGTGCTAGTTGGGTTTGGTATCGCGCCGAGTAAAGACGTCAAGAAGTGGAGCGACGAGAAACTGGACGAAGCATTGCTGAAACTGCGACGCCAACTGGAAGAAAAACATAACGGAGAGATTCTGGATTTCTACGAGTCTCCACTGCGGGAAGGTTGGAAGAGTGAGGAAGACAAAGGTGCAGGGAAAAGAGTTGTCCTGCAAAAAGAAAAGTCTGGCGCGGAAATCAACAGCCTCGTGCAAGCTTTTGAATCCGACGCTTTGGAGAGCCTGCTTCATGTGAACCAAGGCATTCTTCACCGGCTTGCCATTAGCCTTCTTTCAAAACGTTTTCTAATTGCGACTGGCCTCGCTGGTTCCGGCAAGACGAAATTGGCACATGCGTTTGCGCGCTGGATTACACCGCCTCATTTAATAGCGGACGTATTTTCTCCCGGATCGGTAATCCCAAGCGCAAACGTGGCTTATCATGTCAAAAAGTCCGACAGCCTTTCGGTCGAATTTTGGAACGCACCAAATGAAGAAGAAGCGACCAAGGTGAGCTTGCCTCGTGAAATGATTGCCGAGTGGGCAGCCTACGTAAAAGAGCACTCAATCCCACAAACAGTTCAGGCGCGGGAAATCAGAGAAGCGGTCAAAAAAATCAGTAGATTTAGCGACCAACTCCATAGTTTTGAAACCCATTTAAAGGCGGCCGCCTTCGCGCTTCTAAAGAGCCAGACCCAAGATGATCGTGGTAGTTGCTATGCGCTTGTCCCCGTCGGGGCAGACTGGACAGGCAATGAGAACATCCTTGGCTACCCAGATGGCTTGCAGGAAGACAACTATATCACCAAGCCGGCTCTGGATTTGATTCTCCACGCCGCAGACCACGCCGACGTTCCACACTTCCTTATTCTCGACGAAATGAATCTGTCGCACGTCGAGCGGTATTTCTCGGATATCCTCTCGATCATCGAATCAGACGAAGGCCTGGAACTTTACTCCGGAGACATGAAGAAGCCGGAAACGTGGCGGACGACTTCGGCTGCAAAGCCTGTCCTACCCAAGCTCAAACAACTTCCCGAGAACCTCTTTATCATTGGCACGGTGAATGTGGATGAGACGACCTACATGTTCTCACCGAAGGTTTTAGACCGGGCGAATGTCATCGAATTTCGTATGGGGGCTGACGAGTTGGAAGGTTTCCTCGATAATCCGGCAAAGCCGGACTTGTCGAAGGTCGATGGCAAAGGAACAGTGTTTGGGAAGGCGTTTGTGGATGCGGCAAAAAATCCTGTGGTCGTCCCTACTGACGTAAAGGCGGCTTACGATGCCGAGATGCTGCTGCTCTTCAAGACACTACAATCCCATGGCGCGGAGTTTGGCTATCGCACGGCCTATGAGACTGCGCGTTTTATCCATTTCTACAAGATGCTCGGCAATCATCCTGACGGCGATACGGCTTGGTTCCTGGGAGCATTTGACTGCGTGGTTTTCCAAAAGCTGTTGCCGAAGCTGCACGGCTCGCGGGCCAAGCTGGGACCCGTGCTCAAGAAGCTGTGGTTCATATGCGTGAATGATCCGGCAGGACGGGGCGACGAAGCACTCAAGGCGGCGGAAGAGGCGGCACGCTCGACCGACAAGAAAGCTGAGCCGTCTGTGATCGTCCCGACTGGTGCGCCTTATCCTCTGAGCGCTGAGAAGATCGGCCGGATGTGGCGGCTTTTGATTGAAAACGGATTCGCCTCCTTTGCCGAGGCATGAGGTCATGCGCGTTCTTCCTAACACCAGCGTCCCGTTTCGCTCGTCCTCAGGCGAAGTGGTTGGCCACGTCATTCTGACGCCCATAAAGGATGCAGAGAGCGCAGCCACGTCACCGCTGACTGAGATAGACGAGGAAGACGCCCGGGACCATGGGGAGACTACCGTTCAGTTGCGGGAGTCCGAACGGTATGAATATGAGGTGGTGCCCGCTAACGGTGCGGAATTGCGGCTGCGTTGCAGCCTCTCTAGCCGTCGCCGCAGTCTTGGCAATGGAGGAAAGCCGGACGCGGGGCTGATCGAGACGCGTTCATTTTGCGGCACCCTTTTGCTAGAACTTGTCGAGGGGGAGGCGGACGATGCGAAGTCTGCGGTGGCATCGGCGTTGCTCGACGTGCGCTCGCTTAAGCTGGATTACCGGACGGAATACCGCGGCATGCTGCGGCGGTTGTCGGATGAAATTGCGGGACTGGTGGCGGATGCGCGTTCGTCGGCAAAAACAGGTTTTCACTCCACGTTTGAAGACCGGAGGGATGCGGGTTGGCTGCAAATCCAACTGGAGTTGCTGCGTGAGACGCTGGACAGTGCCGATTTCTCAGCCGCGCTGCAACGCATCCTGAGCTTTCCCCATGAGCGGATGTCCACCGTGATTGATCCCATTTCCACCGACCATCCGATTCGCTGGACGTCCTCGGCGGTGCGGCAACTGGTGACTGGAAATTCACGCCGCGTGGTTCCCGCTAATCATCCGCTGCGGGCGCAAGTCGGCTTGGAGTCGGTCGCTGCAAGGGTGCTTGTACCGCGCAAGTCACGAGACATGGACACGCTGGAGAATCGGTTTGTGAAGTTCGCGCTGGGTGAATTCCGGGCATTTCTCACTCATGCCCAAGGTGTTTTCGAGTCGTGTCCGGGTTGGGAAGCGTCGGCGGCATTGTCGCGCCGCCTGGCGAGTACGGTTGAGGATTGGCTGGGGCGCAGCTTGTTTCGTGAAGTAGGAGAGATGCGCTTCGCTCCGCTTGGTAGTCCGGTGTTGCAGCGCAAGGCGGGCTATCGCGAGGTTCTGCGCTGGTGGCTGCGGTTTCGCACGGCGGCGGAGCTTTCGTGGGAAGGCGGCGAGGAGTTGTTTCACGCAGGGCAGCGCGACGTGGCGAGCCTCTACGAGTATTGGTTGTTTTTCGAGTTGCTGGGCTGGTTTTGCCAGAAGTGTCGGGGTGGAAATCGTCCGGCGGTAGAGGAGTTGATTGAAGGGCTTGAGGAAGGTTCGCCGAATCTGCGACTGCGGAAGCGGCTAGAGTTGGGGCCGTTTGTCGGCACGTTCGCGGGTCAAAGTCGCCGGCTGCACGCACGCTTCGCATACAACCGGCGCTTTGAAGTGACGCAGGACCGGCACGCGGGCGGCAGCTGGACGCGGCGCTTGCATCCCGACTACACGCTGACGTTTTGGCCGGAGGATTTGAGCGAGGCGGAGGCGGAGCGGCAGGAGCTGTTGGTGCATGTGCACTTTGACGCGAAATATCGCGTGGAGGACATTGAGGGATTGTTCGGTGCGGAAGGGGCGGATGACGCCGACGACGAGGTGGAGGGCAACTACAAGCGGCAGGACTTGCTTAAGATGCACGCTTACAGGGACGCCATCAAACGCTCGCAAGGTGCCTATGTGCTTTATCCGGGGCGGGCGAACGCGGCGGTGAAACTGAAGGGCTTTCACGAAATCCTACCAGGGCTCGGTGCGTTTGGGGTCGCACCCGACGAGAACGGAGTGGCGCAGGGATTGGAATCGCTGGAGAAGTTCTTGGATGAAGTGCTCGCGCACTTGGGAAACCGAACGACGGCACAGGAGCGAGTAAGCTATCACGTCGCCGAGAGCTACACCTTGAAGGAAAAACCGCTGCAGTATGGTTCGCTGGTTCTGGCAGAGCGGGATGAAATGAGCGACACAACTCGCGCACTGCCGCCCTCCGAACATCATGTGGTGGTGGCCTGGTTTGAGGACGAAGCGCAACTTAACTGGACGATGAAGACGGGCTTTGCGGTCGTTCGACTGGGTAACCGGCGTGGAACTTGGCATGTGCCACCGGAGTTTGCCTCGGCGCGTCATGTTTTGCTCCACACCCACAAGAGCCAAGTCGCTGATGGTTTGCTTGCGCTGAAAGAGCGTAAACCTGGCTACAAGGTTTTCACGGCAGAAGACTTGAAGGCGAAAGGTTATCCCGGTTCAGCCAGTGGTGAAATTTACGCTTTTTTTGAAGTGGCACCCGACTCGGTCTTTGACGGCCAAAAATGGGATGGTCGGAAGTTGCAGCAGGTCATGACGGAATTCGAGTCGCGGCGGAAATACCGCGAGGTGAAGGCGCTTGGTAGTCTTTCAGCACTACCCAGGGTCTTGAGTTTGCAGGAGCTGTTGAAGGCGATGCACTGAGTGACATTGCTCCTCATGGCAGTCCGATGCCTCGCGGCTGGAGACCCGGCTCGAAAGAGGGGAGGTCGGAGGACTTGCAGCAAGACGGCTTCGTTTGCAACTACGCGGGTCCGAGGACGCCGGAACGACCTCGGGGAGTCATCGCCTTCCTAGTCGCGCCGGGAGCCGGGCAGTGAGCCATGCATGATCGCATCTTTTCCTCAGCGCGCATTCCCAGATGGTGACGACATGCCAGCCGAGGGAGCGCAGTGCGTTTTCGTTGCGGAGGTCGCGGGCCTTGTTGTCCTGGATCTTCGCCGTCCAGAAGTCGATAGGGTCTTTCGGCAAGACGAGATCTGGTCTTTCGGGCAGAGAGCAGACAATGGACCAAGGACGGTGAAGCGGTATCTGTCGGGGAACGGAGAATTATGAAGGCGGGATTGAATGGTGCTGCGACTTCGTCACCGGGTAAGGTCAATTCGGCAGCGTTCCTCAAGCTGGGCGGTGATCGCGCGGAATTGTCGGTCGGAGAAAATGCCGGGGCGTCCGGCGAGAAATCCGGGTAGACCTTTGGGATTGAACACGGCAACGGGTCCCTTGCCCTTCGCTTCGACCCACCATCCCGGAAGGACAAGGACCGGGCAGACCGGGATGGGAGCCCCGTTGAGCCCGGTGAGTTTCGCGGCGAGCCAGTCGGCGTTGTTTTGGGCCTGGGCGATGCCGTGCCGGTCGGCCTGCATGGGGGCAGGGAATAGAAGTTGTTGCCCGTCGAAGATGACCTTGTGACCCGCCTGTCCACCTGGACCGGTGTCCTTGGGTTTGCGGCGAGTCTTGGTCTCGATGGCGAAGACACCTGCGGGAGTGAGGACGACGTGATCGATGTTCCAAGGTTTTTTCCCCGGTTCTACAACTTCAAGGTCATGGAAAACGTGGATAGAATCCGACGAAAGGCGGTCGAGAATGAGGCCGACGACCTGCTCGCCCAAGAGTCCCAGTCGGTGATTCCAATAGGTGACGATCCGACCCTTGGCTCGGAAGGCTAAAACAGAACAGAAAGTCACCCCTAGAGCGAGTGCCAGCCACAAGAGGCTTTTATCGGAAAGCCAAATGGCCCAGGAGACGACTCCACCAACCATGCACATCATGAGGTCTTCGGTGAACTGATCCATGATTTCGGCAGTTTGTTTTTGCAGCGAATATCCCGCCGGACGTGGCATTTCGTCAAAAGGGCGGCGGAACTGCTGCTCGCGCTTCTTTGCGGTGGAGCGCATCCAAAAGAAGAGAGCGCCTATCGGCAGGCCGGGCACTAGCAGAAGAAACCAGAGTGGGGACAACATGGGACGCCAAGCCTGTGCCGGATAGATCGTCTGGGCAATGACGATCCGGTGAACTAACGTAATCGCGTGATGGCATCCGGCATGAACCCGGCAGGCGGCGCAATCAATGACGCTTGAGAAATGTCATCTTCCGATGCCATGCAATATGGATAGAGCAAGAGCTCTCAGATTCACATAAGGCCTGAAGAAACGACGGTTTGCGCCACTGTGCCAGGCACCGGCGCAGGCAGCGCCCGTCATCGCTTCCAATCGGCGTTCTGGGGAGTGTATTACGACCGGCCCCGCCCAGAACTATGGAACTTTGAAATCAAGATACTGGCGAAACCCGTCGAGGGTCTTTCGCTTGATTCCCGGCACGCGCATGAGGTCGTCCGCTTTTCTAAATTGGGCGTCATCGCGAGCTTCGATGATGCGGTTGGCGAGGGCCTCTCCGATTTTCGGCAGGCGGTCGAGGTCATTGCGAGATGCCGTATTGGGATTCAGCCGGAAGTTTGCTGGCAATGGGTCGTTTTCCTGAGCGATTTGATCCTCCTCGTCTTCGAGTCGCTGGATATCGCGTTCAACCGGGAGCTTATCCCAATCTGTGGCGGCCCAAATGCCTTCACCTCGTTTTGCGGCCTGTAGTTCAATATCCGTGAGGATTTCCTTGTATCGTTCCCGGCTTCGCGCCTGCGGGCCGTCTGCGGAGACGCCAAAGGCTCTGGCTAGGCCCGCCCGGACAAGTTCGGTGGCGAGGTCCTTTTTGTCTACGGTTTCGACGAAGGCGTAAAATCGTTCATGTTCGCCGTCGCCAAGTGCTTTCTGCATCCGGGTGTAGATGGTAAAAGATCCTTTTAATTGTTGGGAGGTGAATTCGGTAGCCTTATTGCCGAAGCCTTTGGCAAGTTCGATAGATTCTGTGGGTGTCGGCGCGGCCTCGGTGATGCCGAAGTAACGGCGTTGGGCTCGCAGGCGGCGGGAATCGGTGGCGTCCATTTCACCGGTTTCCAAGCAGTCCGCGGCGTAGAGGCGAACGGTCATTGATGTGCCATCGATTTTTTTGATTTCGAAGCTGTCGCCATCCGCCCAATCGGTGGGAACGAGGGTGCAGTTTTTGAGCGCCACGAGTGCCTTGGGAGCATTGGGTTCCTTAGGTGCTGCGGAGACATGGAGGATACAGTTGAAGAAAAGGGCGAGCGAGAGGGCAATTCGCATGGCCGGAGGATGCTTGCATGGGGTCTGCACGGTCAATGCCGGAGAAGTCAGATCGGCTGAGAGCTTAGCAAAATTCAAATCGCTGTCGGTGCTTCGCAATAAATGCAGCCGCTGGCGGAATTCCGTCGGCGGGGAGGTCGAGTGACTTTCCCTCAAACGTCTCAAAGCTGGATTTCACGGACTCGTGGACGAGACGCGATTTGAGGTGAGAGGAGAGCAATAGGCGGAGGTCGTCATCGAAGGCGATGAGTCCTTGGTCGAAGGCGGCGTCGTGGAGCCGGTTGAGGGCGATGCCGTTGCGGACGTTGAGGCGTTCCGCTTCGTGACCGCTCCACGGCAGAATGTGGGAGGCGATGAGGAGCTCGCGGATGGGGAGGCCGGTGATGGCGCAGCGGTTGCCGTAGTTGTTGAGCACGATCTCGCGGAAGTAGTCCTGCCCGCGGCGTTGTTTGGCGGGCCGGGTAACTTCGGTTTCGCCGGTAGGCAGGCGCTTGACTCTGCGGATGCCAGTGCCGGGGATGACTTCGGTGGTCTCGGTTTCGGATTCGATGAAGAGGGCGTCGAAGCGTTCCTGGCTGAGTGGGACGAGTTCGGCGGGGTTCTGTTGGAATTCCTCCCAGACGGAGCGGTCGAGATTGCTGGCACCTTCCAGTCCCTTGATGCCGCGGAGTTGGAGCACGGGATCCAAAGAGGCGAGGTTGCTGAGTTTCATCGCCACAGCGCTGGGCGTGCGTCCGATGCGGTTGGCCAGATCGATGATGACCGGCTGCCGCTGGTCGAACTGCCCGAAACGGAGCTTGTGATAGAGATTGAGGATGATGAGAAGTTGATCTCGGGTCCATCGGACTCTGTTGGGCGGCGGCATGCCTTGCAGGGTAGTTGCAATGAGCTTGCGGGGTCAATGCGGAGTCGGGGGGCGGAAGAAGTGCCGAGTGAGCAGTGAGCAGTGAGCAGTGAGCAGAGGAAGAGGGGGGCTTTGGATTCAAGAAACAGGAGAGGAGAGGGAATGTGGGCTTGGAAGTTGGCATTGGGGTGACAATCATGGGCGGCATGATTCTACGTGTGTCGGCGGCATTTTCCGAACAGTTCAAGTGTGAACTCTCCCTGAACAAGAAAGCCTCCGGCGGGAGAAGGTCCGGCTTCGTTGCACGACGCCGGGACAAGTGAAGTGCGGCGGTCGTCCGGCGTCGCCTTGTGAGGCTATGCCGGGACGAGCAAACGCGCCGCTACAATGCCTTGCTTTGGTTGCGGGCAAACGCGGCCAATGTTTTCAGGCCGCAAGTCTCCAGCTTGCTCCAAGGAATGAGGGTGTTGGGATCGATTTCCAGAAGCGCCAAGGCACGGCGACAGGCATTCGTTCCGAGTATTCTTTTAAGGAGTTTGATTTCCTTGAGGATGGCGCGGTCAGTGAGATTTTCCGCGTCTGCCCCAGCGATGAGGAGAGTCAGGTATGCTGGCAGAATCAACGCAAGCATGCGGACGTGACGCGCGTCCTGGCGGTCGCTTTGGTCAAGACCAAGAAGACAATGGCATTTGCTGCGAAAGAGATAGATGGGATCCATCACTTTGATGTTGCCGTTGTCGATGACTCGTTCGAGCAGACGGGGGAGATCACCTAATGGGATGCCATACACTGTGGACATCAAATCAACGACGCGCAGTGGATTCTCCTGAAGGGTGAGTATCCCAAGCTGGCCGTCCGCAGGAGAGGTGCCTTGTTGGAGTTTTCCACCCGGTGATTTTTTGAGGCGCTCCCATGTGGTGTGGTTGATCCAGACATCACAATCTTTCGAAGTGAAAGGTCGCAGCATTTCCAACGGTTGCACAGGATTCTCGGCATCGATGTATTCGGCCCAATAATTCACTGCCTGCCCACCCTCGACGAAGTAAGTGTCGCCGAACTCGCGGAGAGATTGGAGAAAATCCAAATAAGCTTCAATGCCAGCTTCCCGGCGCTTCATTTTCCGATGGCCGATGCAAAATTAATGATCCTGTGTTTTTCGAAATATCCAGGCGGCAAAATCGAGTTTTCACGCTGGATGACCTCCGGGCTTTCGCCGTTTTCCAAGCGCAGCCGATCCTCACGGCGCGAGGTCTTCTTGTCGGCAGCTCGGCTTTTCAGGTTAATGCTCTTAGGTGGTTTCATCCGGGGCAATGATTTGAATATCGGTGGCGGTGACGGGGGAACTTTAGTGAGAGCAAGGTCAGTTGTCAATTTTCGTGCCGATCTCCAATCCCAGATCCCCGATCTCTTCCGGGTATCCGCTCAAAAATCAACAACTTGTCCCGGCGATTCACCCCGTCAAAGCCTGTCGCGGCGACGGGAAGCGCCGCGGCGACGGATCGGAGTTTATCAATCGTCAATCGAACTGCGGGGCCTGGCTCGCCGCGGGACAGGCGTCTTGTTTCAACCGATAAAGAACCCGGTGTCGGTCGTTCCCACGAGGTTCCAGATCGATATCGAAGAGCTGACAGGCAATCATCAAGGCGCTGAGGGATCGATTGCCGAACTCCGCACAGATTGCGGAAATCTCATCGCGCGAGAAGGCAGTGATGCGACCCGCCGCCGTGTTCAATGAGATCCACTCCTCTGGATCAGAATTCTTCCGCGCGATATCGACGAACTCCTTAATGAGTGGATGGTGCTGAAGCGGGGAGGCTATTAGAAGAGCCATTCCTTCGGGTGAGGACATGAATGCGGCAAGATTGCCCAGTTCCAGGCGGACGAAGCGGTAGTCCTCCTGCAATCGCTTGATTGCGGGGATCACCAATTCCCGCTGCCGGTCAAGGTCAGCCGCCGTTGCGCGACAACTTTCCAGTGAATCCCGGTCGAATTCTGGTAGGAGATGATGCACCAGCTTGTTGCGTTCCGCCACCAAAACGGCGAAGGATTCCCGGCGCTCGGCCAACCCATTCTCGCCAAGGTTGAAGGAGAAGCTCATGGTAAACAAGGTCTCGTCGGAATCTTCTGGCAGTTCGGGAACCACCTGTTCAATGTTTGCGCAGTGTATCTCAGTAAACAGGGTCGTGAGCCCGCCCAGAGTCATTGTCTGGACGCGTTTCGCAATCAATCCAAAGGACTCTTCGGGTGCGCCTGAGCGAATTGACAAACCTCCAAGCTTCAGGAGTTCCTTGAGAATTTGCTCCGCGAGTTGGAAAGACAGCAGGTTTCTCCCGATCTTTTGCAGGACATCCTCGTAAGCGACCTGGAGTTCGGTTTCGGCATTCATGGGTTCATGCCTTTCGTGCCGCCAGTGCCTTCAAGTGATTGCGGGCTGCGATCTTCCGGTCGGTGGATTGGCAGAGGGAATCGAGGCGGGCGTTCGCGATCCGCACGGCATTGGAATCGAGCAGGGGAGTGGAGCGGTTTTCAATCCAAGAGCGCAGTCCTTGGTTGAGGACGCTGTCGGGCATGGGTGATTTGAATTCCGCGCCACCGATGAAGAAGACGAGGGAATGAAAGGCGTTTTCGGGGAGACCTAGTAAAGTCATCAGGGCTTTCACATGGAGGTGGTTCTGATGCAGCGGGTTCTGAAAACGGTTCTTCGTCCGGTAGATCTGTTGGGTCCACTTGGGTTGTTTCTCGGAACCGAAGATCCAGCCCTTGTAGTTTTTTGTCTCGATGACGAAAATGCCGAATGGGGAGACGACGACGTGATCGAGGTGGGTGGTGCCCTGTCCGTCAGGCCTTGGCAGATAAAGATCGTGGAACTGCCGGTAAATTTTCGGATCCAGCCGATCCAGCCCCCGGCACACCATCCTCTCTCCGAACCAGCCTTTGAAAGTGGCCGAACCAAGGGTTTTGACCAGCACAAGGACACCCAGCAGCAAAGCGAAGGAGGGCCAATTGGCAAGGAGCGGGCTGAGGAGCTGTTGGAGTGACACGGCATAAAGATGCCTGATAGATGGGCGGATGGGAACCGGGGAGTTTCACGTGATTCCGTAGGGTGGTTGTGGCCGGAAATGGGAGTGGGGAACATCGAACATCGAACGCCCCACATTGAATGTCGAAATGAAGAGAGTCGCCTCCGGCGGGAGAAGGTGAAGTGCGACGGTCATAGACGCGCCGCTACAGGAGAATCATCAAGGCGACGGGCTACAGCGATGACGAGGCGGTCAGGCTGAGCGGGTGCCACCTGTCGCCGGAGGTGGATTGGGAGGCGGGGCGGGCGAAGGGGCTGCGGTAGAGGGAAGATGGATTGCCGAATGACGATTGTTGATCTTTGATTTTTGAATGGAAGAGTGCGTTGCGCGGTTTCTTTGGAAGCTCATTGTCGCGGCGAATCGGAGTGTCGCCGCTCCTTGGGGGATCTTCGATCATCCATCTCCTATCCCCGATCTCTCCCGAGTATCCGATCAAAAATCAGCCATCGGAGGTCATCAATCGTGAATCAAACCGCGTTGGGGTAGTCGAAGGACTCGCGGCGAGACGCCGCGAACACGGCCTGCGGAGGGACGCCACAGCTACGAGTCCTATCTCCCATCCACGATCCAAGATCTCTGATCTCCGCCATGACTAATCCGCTTCTTCTTCCCAGGCACGCTTCAAGGCGGGGCCGAGGGCGCTGTCGAGCGCTTGAAACCAGTGGTCGCTGGTCTGGATGATGGGGAGTTCCGGCAAAATCCGCGGGGCAAATTCGGCGGGTGGATGGGTGGCGTGAGCCCTGAAGTATTCACCACCGTCCGCGCCGGGGCCGATGACGTGTGGCACGGTGTGGCCCAGGCCAAGCAGTCCGGCGTGGACCCAGCGGGCACCGAGAAACGGGCATAGGATTTCCCCGATCGCCCGCACCGGGAACTCTTCGTCGCTTCCGCCGAAGTCGATTTCCCAGCCGTCGGCGCGGAAGATGCCATCGTCGGTGCTCCAGCGGTTCGCGAGGCGGGGGAGAAGCCAGAAGCGGATCGCCTCGTGGGCGTCGGCGGGCGTGACAAGCAACCGGAGCCGGGCATCGGCGAGCCCGCGGAGTTGGCGGAGCGTGGTGACGGCGATGGCCCGATAGCGGCGGGCGGCTTCCTGCGGACCGTGCTCGGCCGCCATTTCCGGCAGGACGAGGCCGGGCAGGGGTTCCAGGATTTTCAGGCTGAGCAGTCGCACCCCGCAAGGATCGCCGCGCGGGGAGGGCGGGCCAAGCCCGGATTACTTCGGTAAACCTTATTTTACGTCTATGAAAACAATCTTGCCCCCGGGCGCGAGTCGGGGGATGCTTTCCGCACCGAGATACATGGCAGCCAAGGACAACAAGAAGCGGGGTGAACTCCCCGAACCGACACGATGGTCCAACGAGATTATTGGGATCGTTTGGATTCTCAGCGGATTGGTGTTGCTGCTTTCACTAGTAAAATACAGCCCTGCGGACCTGCGCGGTGCGGCGAATTTGCCGATCCTCGGTGGGTTTCTGGAGCCGATCGCGGATAAATCGGGGGCGGCCGGAGCGAATCTGATCGGTCCGGTGGGCGGAATTCTAGGGTTTTTGCAAATCCTGTTGTTCGGAGCCGCGAGTTATCTGGTGCCGGTCGGGTTCATCTGGTTTGGCATCGTCAAGCTCGCCTTCGACGCGCGGATCTGGCCGCGGGCGGTGATGGGATTCTGCATCCTGCTGCTGGCCGGCGCCGTCTGGCTGGACGCGGCGAACATCTTTTTCGCGGAATGGGCGGCGCGCTGCAGCCCGAACGGCCCCGGGGGAATTGTCGGAAATGGCGTGGGCGGATACGTCCTCACCAATGTCATCGGCCGGGCCGGTACGCTCATCCTCACCAGCGGGATTTATCTGGTCGCGCTGATCCTGCTCACCGGGCAGCATCCGGTGCGGTTCGCGAAGTTGTGCTACCGCCTGGGCCGGACGAAATTCCACGAATGGCGGGAAAGCCGCAGCGATGCCGGGAGGGTCGCCGCCCGCGAGGCGGAAATCCTCGCCGAGCGCGACCGCCAGCGCGAGCAGCGGCGCAAGGATCGCGAATCGTCCAAGACCGCCACCGCGAAGGCCGCCGACGAGGATCCGCAGACCCAGCTCGCGCTTCGCGAGACGCCCGTGCCGCAGATCATCGATGCCTCCCAGCGCAGGGCCAACGACCCGCACATCCCGGGCACCAAGCCGTTCGAGCGCAAGAAACCGGCGGACGGCCATCAGTTTCTATCCGTCACCGGATTTGAAAACTACGAGCTTCCCGGTTTCGACCTGCTCGACATCGACGAATCGGTCG
Organism: Akkermansiaceae bacterium; assembly: GCA_031425955.1. Classification (GTDB taxonomy): domain Bacteria; phylum Verrucomicrobiota; class Verrucomicrobiia; order Verrucomicrobiales; family Akkermansiaceae; genus Luteolibacter. Next base: position 82,324 of record JANPKJ010000014.1, read on the forward strand.
AAGCTCCGGAAGCGAACCGCGAGGAGTTGTTATACACCCAGCGCACCATCATCGAGACGCTCCAGGCCTTCGGCATCGAGGTCACCGCCGGGGACATCACCCGCGGTCCGACGATCACCCGCTACGAGATCTATCCGTCCACCGGCCTGCGCGTTTCCCGCATCTCTCAGCTGGAGGCGGACATCGCCCGCGCCACCTGTGCCGAGCGCATCAACATCCTGGCGCCGATCCCCGGCAAGGACACCGTCGGCATCGAAATCGCGAACAATCAGAAAGTCGCCGTGCCGCTGCACGAACTCCTGCACGACCCGGAATTCCGCTCGGCGAAAAAGAAGATCCCGCTCGCGCTCGGCAAGGACGTTTACGGCAAGACCGTCATCGGCGACCTCGCCGCCATGCCGCACTGCCTCGTCGCCGGTGCCACTGGATCGGGCAAATCCGTTTGTATCAACTCGATCATCGCTTCGATGCTCTTCAAGTTCGGCCCCGACGAGCTGCGCTTCATCATGGTGGACCCGAAGGTGGTGGAAATGCAGATGTACAACCGCCTGCCGCACCTCGTCGTCCCGGTCGTCACCGATCCCAAGAAAACCGTGGCCGCCCTCAAGTGGGTAGTCAACGAGATGGAAAAACGTTACCGCATCTTCGCCAAGATCGGCGTGCGGAATTTCGACAGCTTCAACGGCCGCCCGCGTCCGGAGGCGACCGAAGTCGTTGTCGATGAAGTCGCTGAACCGGAAGTACTCGTCACCGATGAAGAGCTGGAAGCCATGGCGCTCGCCTTGGAATCCGGTGAACTCGGTCCGGAGGCCGATCTCGATGAAGAGGAGATTTTCGAGGAAAAAATCCCCGACCGTTTTCCCTACATCGTGGTGCTCATCGACGAGCTCGCCGATCTCATGCAGACCGCGCCGGCGGACGTGGAAATGTGCATCGCGCGGATCGCCCAGAAAGCGCGTGCCGCCGGCATCCACCTCATCATCGCCACCCAGACGCCACGGGCGGACGTGGTGACTGGCATCATCAAGGCGAACATCCCGTGCCGCATCGCCTTCCAGGTTTCCTCAGCGCTCGACTCCCGCGTCATCCTTGACACCAAGGGCGCGGACAAGCTCGTCGGCAAGGGCGACATGCTCTACCTGCCGCCGGGCTCCGCGAAGCTTGAGCGCGCCCAGGGCGCCTACGTCACCGACGCCGAGATCGAGCGCATCATCGACCACTGCGCCAAGCAGGGGAAACCGAAGTTCGAGACCGACATCCAGGCCTCCATCAACAGTGCCGACGATGACGATGAGGACGACGACGTTTCCCAAGCGGACGAAGATCTCATCATGAAATGCATCGAAGTGGTGCGCCAGGAGCAGAAGGCCAGCACCTCGCTGCTGCAACGCCGCCTGCGCCTCGGTTACACCCGCGCCGCACGGATGGTGGACATCCTCGAACAACGCGGAATCGTCGGGCCCGGCGAGGGCGCGAAGGCCCGTGAGGTGTTCCTGAAATAGGGTGGTCATCCGGGCTTGCCCTGTCGGATTTCCCCGCCATGCTTCGCCGCCTTGTGAGTTCCATTCCGGTCGAGCCATCGTTGGAAGCCTTCGCCGAGCTGGCGAAGCGGGGCAATGTCGTGCCCGTTTACACCCAGCTCGCCGCGGACTTTGAGACCCCGTTGTCCGCCTATTTGAAATTGCGGGATAACAAACATTCTTTCCTGTTGGAGAGCGCGGAGAGCACGGAAAAAGGCGGTCGCTGGTCCATCGTCGGCAGCGGGCCGCGGCTGGTTTTCGAGGCCCGGGAAAAGGAAATCACCATCCGCGACGGTTCGAAGGTTCGCACTTACACGGCTGAGGACGATGTGCTCGCGGCTCTGGAGCGGGAAATGGCGCCCTACAAGCCGATGACCCACGGCGCGTTGCCACAGTTTTCCGGCGGCATGGTGGGTTATCTTTCCTACGATGCCGTGCGGCAGTTCGAGCCGACGCTGGGAGCGCCGCCTCCGGACGCGCTGGGGATTCCCGATGCGATGTTCATGCTGGCGGACACGTTGCTGGTTTTCGACCACCGGCTGCGCAGGCTTCAGGTGATAGCGAACGCGTTTATCGACGAGTTTTCTACCCCGCAGGAAGCCTACGACGCCGCCCGTGGCCGCATCGCGGCGATGGTGGAAATCCTCAACCGCCCGTTCCACGTGCCGGCTCTGAACGGCCTGGCCAAGGTGCAGCCGGCCGAGGCCCGCAGCAATACGACGCAGGCGGAATACGAAGCCATGGTTCTAGCGGGCAAGGAGTTCATCAAGGCGGGCGATATTTTCCAATTCGTGCCCAGCCAGCGCTTCGAGGCGGATTTCGACCAGCCGCCGGTGGATCTCTATCGGGCGCTGCGGTTTGTCAATCCATCGCCCTACATGTTCATCCTGGAACTGGGGGATTTTGCCTTGGTAGGAAGTTCGCCGGAAGTCCATGTGCGCTCGATCAATGGCCGCATCGACATCCGCCCCATCGCCGGGACCCGCCCGCGCGGGAAGACGCCGGAGGAGGACGACGCGCTGGCAGAGGACCTGATGGCGGACCCGAAGGAATGCGCCGAGCATCTCATGTTAGTGGATCTTGCCAGAAATGACGTGGGCCGCATCGCGAAACACGGCAAGGTGAAGGTGGACGATTTCATGATCGTCGAGCGCTACAGCCACGTGATGCATATCGTGTCCAACGTGTCAGGCGAACTCGATCCGTCGCACAGCGCCTACGACGTGCTCAGAGCGACGTTTCCGGCAGGAACCGTCAGCGGCGCGCCGAAGATCCGGGCGATGCAGATCATCAACTCGCTGGAGAAAAACAAACGCTGCGCCTACGCCGGTGCGGTCGGTTACTTTGGTTTCGACGGCTCGCACGATTCCTGCATCACCCTGCGGACCTGCCTGCTGAAAGGCGGCAAGGCCTATGTGCAGGCCGGAGCCGGAGTGGTTGCGGATTCCGATCCCACGTATGAGTATGTGGAAACCGTCAACAAGTCGAAGGCCCTGCTCAGCGCCATCGCGTTGGCCAGAACTCTTGGTCCTGAAAACTGAACACTGAAAACTAGCAACTCAGTTCCCATGCTCCTCATTTTAGACAACTACGATTCGTTCACCTACAACCTCGTGCAATACTTCGGCGAGCTGGGCGCGGAGATTAAGATCTTCCGCAACGACGTGCTCACGGTGGATGACGTGAAGGCGCTCAAGCCCGAGCGCATCTGCATTTCACCGGGACCCTGCACGCCGACGGAAGCGGGGATTTCCTGCGAGCTCATCAAGGAAATGGGCGCAACCACGCCGATCCTCGGTGTCTGCCTCGGCCACCAATCCATCGGCCAGGTTTACGGCGGCGATGTGGTCCGCGCGGACCGCCTGATGCACGGCAAGACCTCGCCGATCCATCATTCCGGCCAGAGTGTTTTCGGCGGAATGCCGAGCCCGTTCGAGGCGACCCGCTATCACTCGCTCATCGTGAAGCGCGAGACCTTACCTGATTGTCTTGAGATCACGGCATGGACCGAAGAAGGTGAGATCATGGGGCTGATGCACAAGGAGCATCCGGTCCATGGCGTCCAGTTCCACCCGGAGTCGATCCTCACGCAGGACGGGAAGCGGCTGCTTGAGAACTTTTTGAAACTCTAGCCGTGGGGCAGGGGGGGCTATCCTCCCAATAGTACTTCGACACCGCGTCCTTGCAAGTTTTCGAGAAATCCGAGATCGGCGGACTTGTCGGTGATGAGGCAGTTGATGTCGGTGGTTTGTGCGAAGAAGAAGGAGGCCTTCCGTCCGAGTTTGGAGTGGTCTGCAAGGAAGACGACGTCCTCCGCGTTGGCGACGACGCGTTCCTTGAACGCTGCCTGACGCGCGTTGCTCTCGCTGGCACCGCGTTCGAGATGAAGGCCGTTTCCCGAGAAGAACATGCGGTGAATGTTGTAGCGTTGCAGCGATTTTTCCGCAGTCAGCCCGATGAAGGAGCGCGACTTGGGATCATACAGTCCGCCAGTGCAGATCAGGTCGAGGTTCGGCCGGTCGGAGAGGGCGGTGAAGACGTTGAGCGCGTTGGTGAGGATGGTCAGCGGCAGGTCCGGGAGGAATTCGGTCAATGTAAGGACGGTGGAACTCGCATCGAGGAAGATTGTCTCGTTCGGCTGGATCCGGCTCGCGGCGAGCCGGGCGATGGCTTGTTTTTCCTCGCGGCGGATGGCCTGGCGTTCGGTGAAAGGAAGGTCCTCGCGAATCCGCTCGGGCCGACTCGCGCCGCCGTGGGTGCGGATCAGCTCGCCGCGTTTTTCGAGGATCTCGAAGTCCTTGCGGACGGTCTCGTCGGTCACCCCGAGTTCCACGGCGGTCTCGATGGTGCGCAGGGAGCCGGCCTCGTGGAGAAGTTCGAGAATCCGGCGTTGGCGGTCGATGGCGAGCATGAGTTGTGTTTTTCTTTGTTTCTTTGGTTATTTTTGGTTTTTTGGTTGACTTGTCAATCCAATCCGCCGAAAAGACCCGCACAGATGGCCGCTCCGATTTCCCAATCCACACCCCGCGCAGTCGTTGAACACCTCGTCCGCGAGCAGGTTTACGCCAGTCTTGGTTTGTCCCTGCCCGCTGCCTCGAAGGCCCCCAACGCGTTGTTGGTCAATATCTCAGCACGTCACTGCCATCTCACGCAGGAAGCCGTGGAAGCGCTTTTCGGCCCCGGGCACCAGCTCACGCCGATGAAGGGGCTTTACCAGCATGGCCAATACGCCGCGAAAGAGTCCATCACGCTGATCGGGCCGCGGAGCCGGGTGATTTCCAATCTTCGCATCCTCGGACCTTGCCGGACCCTCAACCAAGTCGAGCTCGCCTACACCGACGCGATTGCCCTCGGTTTCGAAATTCCAGTCCGCATGTCTGGCGACATCAAGGGCACTCCCGGCTGCATGCTGATGGGCCCCAACGGCTACTTCGAACTAGCCGATGGAGTCATCCGCGCCCAGCCGCACGCCCACATGCATCCGGAAGACGCCGCGTATTATGGCGTGAAGCATCTCGATACGATGAAGCTGAAGGTCCACGGACCGCTCGGCATGACTTTCGACAACCTCGTCGTCCGCGTGGATCCATCCTTCAAGCTGGAGGTCCACATCGACACCGACGAAGGCAACGCCTGCGGCCTCAAGCCAGATACTTTTTGCGAACTGACCCAATAATCTCAATCCAATCCCACATCACCAACCAACACCATGAGCACCGCACTCGGCATGATCGAAACCAAAGGCTACGTCGGCAGCGTCGAAGCCACTGACGCAATGGCCAAAGCCGCCAACGTCCAAATTATCAGTCAAATTCAAATCGGCGGGGCCTTCCTCACCGTTCTCGTCAAAGGCGACGTCGGCAGCGTGAAAGCCGCCGTGGACGCCGGAGCTGAAGCCGCCGGCCGCGTCGGCGAGCTCGTGGCCGCCCACGTCATCGCCCGTCCGCATCCCGAGCTTCTCGCCCAGTTCGGTATCGCCTGAGTTTCTTCCGACTCTCATCTATCCACCATCAACTCTCAACTTCTTACTACCATGGCCAAACAAGCAATCGGCATCATCGAAACCAAGGGATTCATCTCTCTGGTAGAAGCCTCCGACGCGGCTCTCAAGTCCGCTGACATCAGAATGACCGGCTGGGAAAAAATCGGTTCCGGTCTCGTCACCGGATTCTTCACCGGCGACGTCGCCGCAGTGAAGGCTGGCCTCGACGCCGCCGCCGCCGCCGCCTCCAAGCTCGGCACGGTCAGTTCCGTGCAAGTCATCCCTCGCCCGCACGACGACCTGTCGAAGCTCGGCGGTTGGATCGGCTGATCTGAAATTTCAATTTTCAAATCAACAGATGCTCGTTCTCGTCGCCAACCTGGGTTCCACCTCTTTCAAATACCGTCTCTTCCGTATGGATGGGAACGGTGGCGAGGTCATTGCCAAGGGCGGCTACGAACGGGTGACCGACTATGCCGCGGTGATCGATGATGCGCTTGCCGCGCTCCAGCGCGACGGCGTCATTGCCAGCGCGGACGAAATCGAGGCGGTGGGATTCAAAACCGTGCTCGGCAAGGATCTCAGCGGCTGTGTGATGGCGGACCAGCAGGTCATCGCCGCGCTCGAAGGATTCACCGCGGTCGCACCGGCACACAACCCGCCTTATGCGGCAGGCATTGCGCAGTTTGAAAAATCGCTGCCTAACGCCCGCCTTGTCGCGCTGTTTGAAACGGCGTTCTATCAGTGGACGAGTCCGGCATCCTACTCCTACGCCGTTCCCCGTGCGTGGCGTGACATCGGCATCCGCCGTTATGGATTCCACGGGGCGAGTCACAAGTTCATCGCAGAGCGGTCCGCCGAACTCTGCGGGCGCGAAGATGTCGCCAAAATCGCCCGCCGCCTCTATTTGGATGGTCCGCAGCCGGTCGAAGGCAAGCCGCTTCGCGTGGTTTCCTGCCATCTCGGTGGATCGAGCTCGGTGACCGGCATCCGCAACGGCGTCGCCATCGGCTCCAGCATGGGATTCTCGCCGCAAAGCGGGCTTCCGCAGAACAACCGGGTGGGCGATCTCGACTCCGGTGCCATTCCTTACGCCATGCGCACATTGGGAATCTCACTCGATGAAGCCGAGCGCCAGCTCACCAAGGAATCCGGCCTGCTAGGCGTTTCCGGCGTCTCCAACGACATCCGCGATGTCAATGCGGCCGCACTCGAAGGTAATCCGGACGCGCAGCTTGCGATCGATTCGCTCGTCCACTCGATCCGCCACTGGACCGGCGCCTTCCATTTCGATCTCGGCGGTCTCGACGCCTTGGTCTTCACCGCGGGCATCGGCGAAAACGGAGATGCGGTCCGTGCCGCGGTTTGCAAGGACCTCGAGGCGTTCGGCATTCATCTCGATCCTGAAAAAAACGCGGCCTGCCGCGCCACTGAGACCATCATCAGCACCGACGACTCACCCGTGAAAATCATCGTCATCCCGGCGAACGAAGAGCTCGTTCTCGCCCGCGAGGTTTATCGCAGGCTTTCCTAACCGTCTCTCATTCTCATCTCTCACAATTCACACCAAACAAATACTACCATGGCCAAACAAGCAGTTGGACTCCTCGAAACCCGTGGCCTCGCCTGTCTCGTCGTCGGCGTTGACGCGATGCTCAAATCCGCAAACGTCGAACTCGTCGGACCGATGAAGCAAATCGGAAACGCAATGTGCAACGCCGTCGTCACCGGCGATGTCGCCGCTGTGAAAGCAGCGCTCGACGCCGGTGCCGCCGCCGCCTCCGAATCCGGTGAGGTCATCAGCGCCCACGTCATCGCCCGTCCGGACGACGCCATCGACGGCGTTCTTCCCAAGGATGCCGCTGCCGCCCGCGCTCCGCGCAAGTGATCCAGTCATGCCGCGCCTGCACGCCTAACCGGTTGCAGGCGCGGTGCAACCCCAAGCCCTGATGTTCCTCGCAGAAGTCATAGGACAAGTCGTCTCCACGAAGAAGGACGAGCTGATGGTCGGAAGGAAATTGCTCCTGCTCCGCCCCAAGCTCATCGACGACAAGGATCCGTCCAAGTTCAAGGACGGCCAGAACACCATCGTCGCCATCGACACCGTCGGTGCCGGGGAAGGGGAGCTGGTGCTTTTCTGCCAGGGTAGCTCGGCCCGTGCCGCGCAGGGGCTCAAGCTGATTCCCGTCGATGCCGCCATCGTGGCGATCATCGACCGCGTGGAAGTCCACGGCAAGACGCTCTACAAAGGCGGATAGATTTTTCCGCCTGATTCCATTTCCCCATTTTCTGAATGAAAACTCTCGATCCCGACACACTCCGCTCCGTCGTTGAATCCGTCGTCGCCCGCCTCGCCGCGACGCAGGGCCAGCCGGCTCCCGCGCCGTCTCCAGCCGCCGCTCCCGCCAAGTCATCCTGTGGCTGTGGATGCCCCGGGGATGCTGGCAGACACGGGGTTTTCACCTGTGTGGACAAGGCTTCCCAAGCAGCGCAAGACGCGCATCTCCAATTGAAAAAACTCGGAGTCGCCGGCCGCGCCAAGGTGATCGAAATCGTCAAAGGAATGGCCGTCGCCAATGCCGAGCCATGGGGCAAATTCGAGATGGAAGAGACCAAGATCGGCCGCCTCGATCACAAGATCGGCAAACTGCTCATCACCAAAAACGTCCCCGGCACCGAGTGGCTCCAGCCCTACGCGATGAGCGGCGATGGTGGCATCACTTTGGAAGAATATGCACCGTTTGGTGTGGTCGGCGCGATCCTTCCGGTCACGCACTCGGTTCCAACACTCACCGGCAACGTCATCAACATGGTGGCTGCTGGAAATTCCGTCGTTTTCAATCCCCATCCCGGTGGTGCCCGCAGCGCCGCCATGGCCGTGCGCGCCTACAATGAAGCGATCAAGCGTGAAATCGGCATCGAGAACATCATCACGACCATCGAGTCGCCGAGCCTTGAGTCCTTCGACCTGCTTTGCAAGAATCCTAACATTGCTCTTCTCGCCATCACCGGCGGCCCGGCAGTCGTCAATGCGGCGATGAAATCCGGCAAACGCGCGATCTGCGCCGGCCCGGGAAATCCCGTCGTCGTCGTCGATGAAACCGCCGATCTCGCCCGCGCCGCCCGCAATGTCATCGAAGGCGGCGCGTTCGATAACAACCTGCTCTGCATCGGTGAAAAGATCGTCTTCGTGGTGGCCTCCGTGTTTAACCGATTCTGTGAGGAGCTCACCAAGGCCGGTGCCGCCCGTCTCAATGCCCAGGAGCTTGAGCGTCTCACCGCAGCCGCGTTCACCTTCAAACCGGGCGAGGGCGGCGGGTGCTCGCACGCTTCCGTCAACCGCGCGCTCGTGGGAGCCGACCCGGCCGTTCTAGCGAAACACGCCGGCGCCACCATCCCGTCCGGCACCCAGCTTCTCTTCGCCGAGACGGACGCGGACCACGCTTTCGTCCAAGAAGAACAAATGATGCCGATGATGCCAATCGTTTCGGTTCCAGACTTCGAAACCGGTGTCCGCGAAGCGAAACGCGCCGAGCACAACTACCGCCACTCCGCCATCATCCACACCAAGGACGTCGATCACATGACTTACATGGCCAAGGAAATGGACACCACGATCTTCGTCAAAAACGGCGCGTCCGTCGCCGGCCTCGGCCTCGGTGGCGAAGGTTATCTTTCCTACTCCATCGCCACCACGACCGGCGAAGGGATCACCACTCCCAAGACCTTCACCCGCGTCCGTCGCTGCGTGCTCGTCGAAAACCTCCGCATCATCTAACTTCATGTTTCTCGCTCAAGTCGTCGGCCACGCGGTCAGCAGTTTTTCCCACCCTTCGATGAAGGGCTACAAATTGCTGCTGTGCCAGGCTCTCGACCCCGAGCACGGACTCACCGGAGCGCCGATGGTTGCCATCGACCTCTTCGGTGCCGGTCTTCACTCCAAGGTTTTCGTCTCCACCGACGGCCTCGGTGCCCGCCACATCGTCCACGACGACAAATCCCCGATCCGCAACTTCATCCAAGGAATCGTAGACTAACCTTCTCATGCGCGTAGCCCAAGTCATCGGTCGAGTGACCCTGAGTATCCAGGATCCATCCTTCAAGGGTGGCCGCTGGCTCATGGTCAATCCGCTTGATGCAGGGCAGTTCAACGACGCCTGCCGCGAGGCTCCCTCGCTTTCCGCCCAGTCGTCGCTGGTCGTTTACGACAACATGGGTGCCGGAGACGGCGACATCGTCGGCATCGTCGAAGGTGCCGAAGCGACCGCTCCATTTGATTTTCCCATTCCGCTCGACGCCATCACCGTCGCCATTTTCGACTCGCTTTCCTATCAACCACCACTTTCCGATTCCTAACCGCCGAACCACATGAGCAACAAAGTCTTCACCGCCGCTGATATCGAAGCCCACTTGAAATCGGGGAAAACCGCCGCCGACCTTCCGAAAGGCGCCGTGCTGACTCCTTCGGCCAAGGACGTCCTCCGCGATGGCATCGGTCCGGTGCGCGCCGGTGGCGGATCCGGTTCTGCCGCGCCTGCGCACTATTCGGAACCGATCCTTCCCGACTATGAGTTCAAATGGACTCCCGGAAACGACCCGAAAACCCCTGCGGAAATCCAGGCGTTCTTCCATTCTCCCGCCATCGTCGAGCTCAAGCAGCGGATGGTGGACATCGGCAAGCGCATGTGGGCCCGCGAATACACCGACGGCAACGGCGGCAATCTAACGATCCGCGTCGGTGACAACCTCGTAATCTGCACCCCGACTCTCGTTTCCAAAGGATTCATGACGCTCGAGCAGATGTGCCTCGTGGACATGGAAGGCGTCCAACTCGCCGGGAAATACAAGCGCACCTCCGAGTGCATGACCCATCTTGCGATCATGAAGCGCCAGCCCAAGGCCAAAGCCTGCTGCCACGCCCACCCGCCGCACGGCACTGCCTTCGCCGTCGCCGGTGTCCAACCGCCGACCTGCATGATTCCCGAAGCTGAAGTTTTCCTCGGCCAGATCGGTCTATCGAAATACGAAACTCCCGGCACACCGGCGAATGCGGTAGCGGTCGGCGATGCCGCTGTCGATCACATGGCCGTTCTGATGGTCAATCACGGCGTGATCACCTGGGGCAAGGACATCGAGGATTCCTACTGGAAGATGGAGAACGTCGAGTCCTATTGCAAAACCATCTGGGTCGCCTCGCAGCTCAACGGCGGCAAACTTCTCACCATCACCGGTGGCCAGGCCAAGGAACTCATCGCGTTGCGAAAGGTGCTTGGCATGGAAGACAAGCGCGCCGGTTGGACAGAATGCCAACTCTGCGACAACGCGGAATTCAGCCCCGGCACCGTCTGCCAGATCCCGGATAAATCGGCATCCATCTCCAGCGGCAAGCTTGATCCCGAAGCCGAGAAACTCGTGCAAATGCTCACCGAACAGATCCTCGCTGCGGTCAAATAGTCTGTTTCACCATTCAGGGTTCTCTGCCTATCAATAAGGAGAGTTACGACCACAGATAACACAGATTTTCACCGATAAGAGAAGACATGGGCTGGGACATAGTTTTTTCAAAACTCTAGTCTTATCCGTGCTCATCTGTGAAATCAGTGGTTAGGACTCTTCTCTCCCTCAATTACATCATTCCCAGCTCAACCACTTCTTTATGAAAACACCAATCACCGTCTCCATCACCGGCGCGGCAGGCCAGATCGGCTACGCCTTGTTGTTCCGCATCGCATCCGGATCCGTTTTCGGCCCGGACCAGCCGGTCAACCTCCGCCTGATTGAAATCGAGCCCGGCATGGCCGCGCTCCAAGGGGTGATCATGGAGCTCGACGACTGCGCGTTCCCGTTGCTCAACGACGTCATCGGCACCTCGGATCTGAACGAAGGATTCAAGGGCACGAACTGGGCGCTGCTAGTCGGCTCGGTGCCGCGCAAGGCCGGAATGGAACGCAACGACCTGCTCGGCATCAACGGCAAGATCTTCACCGGCCAGGGCAAGGCCATCGCCCGCAACGCCGCGCGCGACGTCCGCGTGTTAGTCGTCGGCAATCCTTGCAACACCAACGCCCTCATCGCCATGAGCAATGCCGAGGGAATTCCCAAGGATCGCTTCTTCGCCATGACCCGGCTCGACGAAAACCGCGCCAAGAGCCAGCTCGCCAAGAAGGCCAGCGTGCATCAATCCAAGGTCACCAACCTCTGCATCTGGGGCAACCACTCGGCCACCCAGTATCCGGATTTTACGAATGCCAAGATCCACGGCCGCCCGGTCACGGACGTGATTTCCCATGTCGCCTGGCTCAAGGGCGACTTCATCAGCACCGTGCAACAGCGCGGAGCGGCCATCATCAAAGCCCGTGGCGCGTCTTCGGCCGCCTCCGCCGCGAATGCGGCGATCGATACGGTCATCAGTCTCATCACCCCGACTCCGGCCGGCGACTGGCATTCCGTCGCGGTTTGCTCGGATGGTTCCTACGGCATCGAAAAGGGCCTCATCGCCTCCATGCCCATCCGTACCATTGAGAACGGGAAATGGGAAGTCGTGCAAGGCGTCCCCATCGACGCCTTCAGCCGCGAGAAGATCGATCTCAGCATCGCAGAACTCAAGGAAGAGCGCGACGCGGTGAAGGGTTTGATTCCGGGATAAAAAAACTATCCGCCGGACTTGGTGGCGAGAACCTCGTCGATCCAGTTTTCGATGTCCTCCCAGACTGATCCTTGGAGAGATTCGTTGTGCCTCGCCTCAGGAACTAGGATCATCTTCTTGGAGCCAGCCAAGTTGGCAAACACACGGCCCGAATGGTCCGGCGGGGTGTCCACATCGTCCGCTCCGTGGATAACAAGCGTTGGAACTTTGACAGTCCGGGCCGCGGTCGCAGGGCTGACGGCGTCTATCTGAAATTGCCCTTGTTGTTCTGCGATTTGAATGGCCCGCTCGACGACTCCGGCAGTGAAGAAGAAGGGTGCGCGTTCCTTTACCACGGTTTTCAGATCTGAAAAACATTCCGCAGCGACCACCGCGGAAATACGTCCGTCAATTGCCGCCGTTTGAAGCGCTACCGCCGCTCCTAGCGAACTGCCAATCAACACGACGGGCCCCGGACGAACGGTATTCAGCACCCTCCGCAGATCCTCTTTCTCAAAGTAACCGTAAGTGCAGACGTCGCCGCCGGATTCTCCGTGGGCACGGTTGTCGTAGGCCACCACATCGAACCCCCGATTCTGAAAGCGGCTGATGACTCCCGCTCCGCTCGTGCGGTTGTCGGCGACGCCGTGGAGATAGATCAAGGTTCCCCGATGCTTGCCGGACGCATCGCCGCGCCAACCCTTAAGAGTGACTCCGTCTCCTTGGTAATCTATTTTCTCGCACTGGGGCGGCGGCACCGCTGCGACCCGCCGGTTCGGTGGATGCAAGATCAAAGCCGCACCTATCCTGGGAAACTGGATCGCGGCCGTTCCCACTAGCAGGATTGTCACCAGGCCGACAATGATGAGTCGCATTCGTGCACGCTTGGTCATGGTTTGATCGGGCAGGCTTTGGGGACTTGAATCACGAAGCGTTAACCTTGGGATTATCAGGATTTACCTCTTCCATGTGTCTGAGCTGTTTGAGGCAGTAAATCAACGGGATAACTCCGATCACTCCGAACGAGCAGTCGATCAGACGCCAGTAAAACGGAATGCCGCGGATCGGCCCGCAGATCAGCGCCAGTGGGATGACTGCGAGGCATGCGGCGATGCCGGTATAAAGCGTTGCGCGACTTGAAAGTGGATTAATGAAGGGGCCGATGAAGAACGCCGCAATGACGAGGTGGCCGAATGCGAGCCAGTCAGTGCCATAAGCGATCCACGGGAATTCGGCATAAGTGGCTTCCAGACCGTGGCGGACAGTGAGAATCCAGAATTGCAGGCCGCTATATCCATCGGGCGATGCCGCTGATCCAACTCCCAGCAGCTGCGAGAGGAGTCTCAATTCCCAGAGCAGGGGGAAAGCAGTCACTCCGCTGATCACCAAGCCTGCGATGAACAGAAGCATGGCCGCGCGGTATCGGAACAAGGCGGATTCGTGATTCATGGTATTTCCCGGAGGCTTAAATGGCGCGCACGTCGCACCAGCCGTTGTTCCAGGCGACGCTTAAATTAACTTGATAGAGTTCGCTCAGGCGGGTGGAGGTGAGGATGTCCTTCTTGTTCCCATCGGCAAAGATCCGGCCGTTTTGGAGGAGGACGATGCGCTGAATTTCCGGGGGAATTTCTCCGGGATGGTGGGTGACGAGCACGAGGTCGCGCCCAAGTTCTAGCAGGGATCGGAGCGTGGCGGTGAGTTGCAACGCTGCGGCGAAGTCGAGGGCGGTGGAGGGTTCGTCGAGCACGAGCACCTCCGGATCATGGACGAGGGCGCGGGCGATGAGGATGCGCCGCCGCTCGCCGGAGGAGAGGGTGCCGAATTCACGGTCGGCGAGATGCCCGACTCCTAGCAGAGCCATCGTGCGGCCCGTGCGATCCTTGTCGGCTTGGGAAAAACGCATGTCCCGCGTCCGGCCGTAGGCACCGCGAAGGGAGGAGAGCACGGCGTCGCGGGTGGGTTCTCCGGGATCGAATCGTTCGACTTCCTCCGGCATCACGACGCCGATGTGATGGCGGAGTTCCTCCAGAGACCAGAGTTCCTCGCCGAAAAGGCGGCAAGTCGTCGCGGGATCCGCTTCCGGCCTGACTTCTCCGGTGAGCAGTTTGAGAAAAGAACTTTTGCCGGCTCCGTTAGGACCGAGGATCGCCACGCTCTCGCCATGAATCAGGCTTAGGGAAAAATCTCTCAGGGCGAGGGTATCACCGCGCCAGACTCTGACGTTGGCGATTTCAAAGATCGGATGGAGTCTGCCAGACACCTCGACGTCATTTGAAGATGGCCAGAATCGCACGGTGGTCGGATGCCTTCTCCCAATCCGCGTCATCGATGATTTTCGCGGCATCGAAGTTCACATCGCTACGGAGGCCGCGGCTTACCATGATGAAGTCGATGCGGGAATAGATGTCATGCAGCGCCCAGTGGTGGGTCCAGGCATGGTCGCGTGAATCCTTCGCGGGGATGGCTGTCAGGTAGGTGGGATCGTTGTAGTTTCCGGTGATTGCCTTGATCGCGGGAGTGGCGCGGGTGTCGTTGAAATCACCGTAGACGACGAGCCGGGCGTCGGCGTTGGTTGTCTGAATCGAGTCCACATGACGGCGCAGCAGGCGGGCTTCCTGAAGGCGAATGGCTTCCTGGTCGCCTTGTTCGCTGTCACGTTTGGATTTCAGATGGACACCGATGAAGCGGTAGGATTTTCCGCGCGCTTCGAGCGTGGCATCGAGGATGCCGCGGTTGATGGCGAAGGTCTGGCCGGCGAGTTGATACTCGGATTCGGCGGGCTTGGCGGTGGAGGTGATGGGGAAGCGGGACAATAATCCGAGGTGGCGGGTGGGGTCGGAACCTCCGGTGTAGTGGGAGTGGGGAAGGTCGAGCCCGGCGGCCTTGAGGTCTTCCTGGATTTCCGCGAGATCGGCGGCGGTGCCGATTTCACAGAGCCCAATGACGTCGGGGGTGTGGCGGGCGAGGAGTTGAACGACGGCTTGTTTTTCGGATTCCGGCTTGGGTGCGCCTTTGAGGTTTTTCCGGTCGACGTAGCGGTCCATGGTCAGCCAGTTTTCGACGTTGTAGGCGATGAAGCGAAGGCCTTCGGAAGTCGGGTTTTCGCGAGGAGTGGCGACCGGTTCGGGAGTTTTCAGCAGTCCTGCAGTCGGAGGGGTGTCCACTGCGACAGGCATGACAGGTGCCGGCGGGGTGACTGGCGCGGAAACCTCCGCGGTTGTGGGGGATTTGACTCCGGGCGTGTCCCAGTCCGGCGTGCCCCCTTTGCGGTCACATGAGGAGCCGGCCAAGGCGATGACGGCACAGAAGAAAGCCCCAAGAAACCTTGGGGCGTGATTTCTGACCAGGGTGGTCAAACTGCGGACTCGCATGGAGGTCAGGAGTCGCGGGGTTCTTTGTTCGCCACTTCCTTCACACGAGTCTCTGTTTCCGAGCGGGTGATCTCGTGTTCGAAATCATCGCGTGCTTTTTTGAATTCTCCCATGCTTTTGCCGATTCCGCGGGCGAGTTCAGGCAGTTTCTTGGCTCCGAAGAGCAGCAGGATCACGACGAAGATCATGATCATTTCAGGCATTCCAATAGGTCCCATGGTGGTAGTGGTGTTGTTGCGAAGACGCTAAGGTCCCTTCGAGGCGGTTGCAAAGGGTATTACTCGAATCGACGGAAGATTCTTTCCGGCCGGATTCAGTGGCAGACTGGGCAGGTGTTTAAGGAAGTGAAGAAGTCGTTGCCCTTGTTGTCCACAAGGATGAAGGCGGGGAAATTCTCCACGGTGATCTTCCACACCGCTTCCATGCCGAGTTCGGGAAATGCGACGACTTCCTGCGAGCGGATGTGTTCCTGCGCGAGCAAGGCAGCGGGGCCGCCGGCGGAGCCGAGATAGAAACCGCCGTGTTTTTGGCAGGCGTCGGTAACTTGTTTCGAGCGGTTTCCCTTGGCCAGCATGACCATGGAGCCGCCGTTGGATTGGAATAGATCGACGTAGCTATCCATCCGCCCGGCGGTGGTCGGGCCGAAGGAACCGGAGGGCAAGCCCGCAGGCGTCTTGGCAGGACCGGCGTAGTAAACCGGGTATTTCCTGAAGTATTCCGGGAGTTCGCCGGTATCGTCGAGGATCTCCTTGAGCTTGGCGTGTGCAATGTCGCGGGCGACTATGATGGTGCCGCTTAGCGCGAGCGCGGTGGTAACGGGGTATTTTGAGAGGGTTTTCAGGGTTTCCTCCATGCCGAGGTCGAGGTTGATCGGCACGCCCTTGAATTTCCAGTCTCGGAATTTCTCCGGAATGAAACGGCCGGGATTCTTTTCGAGTTTTTCGAGGAAAATCCCGTCCTTGGTGATTTTCGCTTTGGCTTGGCGGTCCGCGGAGCAGGAAACGCCGATGCCGACCGGGCACGACGCACCGTGACGCGGGAGCCGGATGACGTGCACATCGAGCGCGAAATATTTCCCGCCAAACTGCGCTCCGATCCCGATTTCGCGGGCGATCGCGAGCAGTTCTTTTTCCAGTTCGATGTCGCGGAATGCTTGTCCGTGCTCGTTTCCGGAGGTCGGAAGATCGTCGTAATAGCGAGTGGACGCCATTTTCACCGTCTTTAGGCAAGTCTCCGCCGAGGTGCCGCCGATGACAAAGGCTAGGTGATACGGCGGGCAGGCTGCAGTGCCGAGCGACGCCATTTTCTCCCGGCAGAACTCTTTGAGCCGCTTGGGGTTGAGCAGGGCTTTGGTTTCCTGGTAGAGGAAGGTTTTGTTCGCGGAGCCGCCGCCTTTGCTGACGAAGAGGAATTTATAGGCGTCGCCCTCGGTGGCGTAGAGGTCGATTTGCGCGGGGAGGTTGGTCTTGGTGTTGACCTCGTCGAACATGGTGAGTGGCGCGGTCTGCGAGTAACGCAGGTTTTCCCGGGTGTAGGTTTGGTAGATGCCTTTGGAGAGAAATTCCGCGTCGTCGCAACCGGTCCAGACCTGCTGGCCTTTTTTCCCCATGATGGTGGCGGTGCCGGTGTCTTGGCAGAACGGGAGGATGCCGTGTGAGGCGATTTCCGCGTTTTTCAATAGCATGAGGGCGACCATCCGGTCGTTTTCCGACGCTTCCGGGTCATCGAGGATCGCGGCGACTTGTGCAAGGTGGGAGGCGCGGAGGGTGAAATTGATGCCTTTGATCGCTTCCGCCGCCAGCAGGGTGAGTGCTTCCGGGGCGATTTTCAGCACCGGTTTGCCCTCGAACTCGGAAACGGAGACGTGCTCCGAGCTCAGCAGTTCGTATTCCGTCTTGTCGGGGCCGAGCGGGAAGGCGTCTTGGTAGAAAAATGGTTTGTCGGACATGGCGTGCGGCTTTTTCTAAACACGCCGGTGGGATGGAGCAAACCGTTTCACGACCTGCCGCAATGAATGCTCGGTGAATGGTGGAATCCGCGATTCAGGCTCCGGTGAAGCTGACGCCGATTTCTTCGGCGATCGCCTTCAGACGGAGGTCGAAGGTCCACAGCGGGACCCCGACCAGCACCGACGAGGCCAGGATGTTCGCGTCGTTCCACTGGATTCCGCGGCCCCACAAGCGGCGAGCCTCCACCATTTGTCGGGTTTCGGAAAAACTGGCGATCGGCGGACGATTCAATTTCGCCAAATCGATCAACGTTTGCTGCCGGTTCTTAAAGATGCCCATGGAAAGCTCGCCCACGATGATCGGGTGGCACCAGACTTCGCCGTCTTCTAACATGGTCGCGAGTAGCGGATTTCGTTGGCTGAAATGATGGATCCAAACACAGGTATCGACGAGGATCGGTTTCATCTGGCTTCTTCGGCGACTTTGGAGATGGGAATTGCGGAATCCGAGTCATAGCTCACCCGGGAATCCCTCGGCGCGATGTTGAAGTCTGGCATAGTCCCGCCCAAGGCGGCCAGTCTGCGAGCCACCATTCTTTTCACGTAGGCGTCTAAGACGAAGTTCAACAACTTGGACTTTTCATCGATACCGCTAAATTCCGCAGCCGCTGCGATCAAATCGTCATCAATTGTTACAGTAGTTCTCATGCCCAAAAGCACGCATCAAAAACTTCATCAGGGCAAGCGATTTTCTGAATCTCTTTATCTCAAGGCCTCAGGTGGAGTCTTTCAAGGCTTGCCGGTGCGCAGGCGAGCGACTAAACGCCCGTGGCCATGAAAAAGAAACCGGTAGTGCTGATCATTCGCGACGGCTGGGGTGTGAATCCCGGGGGGAAGGAAACCGCCATCAAGGATGGAAATGCGACTTTGCTCGCCAAGACACCGTTTCACGAAGTGATGTTCGCGAAGTACCCGAAAGGTTTCCTGAGCGCGTCCGGCCTCGATGTCGGACTGCCTCCCGGGCAAATGGGCAATTCCGAAGTCGGCCACCTCAATCTGGGTGCCGGACGCATCGTTTACCAGGATCTAACCCGCATCAACAAGGCGATCGAAGAGGGGACGCTCGCTAAAAATCCCGTGTTTGCCGACTCGCTTGAAAAAGCGAAATCCAGCCGCCTGCACTTCATCGGCCTTGTTTCCGACGGCGGCGTCCACAGCCACCAGGACCAGCTCATAGCCATGGTGAAACTGGCGAAAAAAGCCGGAGTGAACGACATCTTCATTCACGCGATCACCGACGGTCGCGACACCTCACCGACCGGTGGCCAAGCCTACATCGCCAAGGTCGAGGATGAGGCCGCCAAGTGCGGCGCGCACGTCGCCACCGTGATCGGCCGCTACTTCGCGATGGACCGCGACAAGCGCTGGGACCGGGTGAAACTCGCGTGGGACGCTATCGTGTTAGGAAAAGGTGAGAAGCGCGACGTGCTCGCAAGCGAAGCCGTCGCCGACTACTACCGCCTCGACAAGACCGACGAGTTCATGCCGCCGATGATCTTCAACGAGCCGGACACCCAGCGTGTCCGCGACGGCGACGTGGTCTTGTTCTTCAACTTCCGTTCTGATCGCGCGCGCGAACTATCAGAAGCATTTCTCCACGCGGACTTCGACGGCTTCGACCGTGAGGTCACGCCGAAGGTGAGCTTCGTCACCCTCACGCAGTATGATGAGAAATACGACTGCCCGGCGATATTCTCCGCGCAAACGCTCGACATGGTGCTCGGGCAGACCGTCTCCGATGCCGGCAAGACCCAGATGCGTATCGCGGAAACCGAGAAATACCCGCATGTCACCTATTTCTTCAACGGCGGCGAGGAAGTCGCCTATCAGGGAGAGGACCGTTTCATCATCCCGTCGCCCAAAGACGTGCCGACCTATGATTTCAAGCCGGAAATGAGTGCCGGCCAAGTGACCGACACCGTCCTCGCCAAGCTCAAGGACTACGACATGGTCATCCTGAATTTCGCCAACCCGGACATGGTCGGCCACACCGGCGTCGTCGAAGCCGCGGTGAAAGCCTGCGAGGTCATCGATGCCGACGTGAAAGCCATCGTCCAGGAAACCCTCCGCCTTGGCGGCAAGCTGCTGATCACCGCCGACCATGGGAACTGCGAATACATGCGCAACGCCGACGGCTCGCCGAACACCGCGCACACCACCAACCTGGTGCACATTTTCTACGTCGCCGCCGATGCGGACGAATACACCGTTAGAGACGGCATCCTCGCGGACGTCGCGCCGACCCTGTTGGAGATGCTCAGTGTACCCAAGCCGAAGCAGATGACCGGCAAGAGCCTGTTGGTGAGCAAGGCGAAGATGGAGGTGAAAGCTCCTTCGAAAGCAGTGGTCAAGGCCGTTACTTCACCTGTGAAAACGCCGGTGAGCGGAAGGAAATCCGTGGTCAAAAAGCCCAAGGGAAAAGGTTCCGGGAAGCGAACTCGCTGAGGGGGAATACATCTCCGGTTTTGAGATTCGACACCGTCGGGAAGACAGGGTGAACTATCAGGCATGTGTTGTTTCAGCAGGCCCGTGAGTCATGTCGGTTCCACCCGGATTTTTGGCCGGTTCCTAGATGGTGTGAACCAGTGCATTGTATACGAGATGGAAATGGCCGCTTCGGAGGAACGTGCCATGATCCTTCCGATCCCGGTCGTTCAGCCTGCCAAGGATGATGTCGTCAAATTTGCCGATATGAGCAGTTATCCCGGTTTTTTGAAGACCTCTCGAAGGCGTATCCAGTCCCAGCCGAGCCCGCTTATCTGGGGGATCCGAGAAGTATGCCTTTCGGAGGACCTGGTAAACCATTGGAGGTTCAGAAAGTCGGTTCTTTCAATTTGTGAACATGGTGAAAACCAAGGACTTCGTCTGAGGCGGAGGGCATCTCTACAAGCGGGACATTGTTGGTCGGGCCAGAAATGAGGATACCATTGCCGAGGCGCGGAAGCTGTGTTGAGCCATCACTTCCCCGCCTGATGGACGATCAACAACCGCAGGCCATTAAGGCAGACGAGCACGGTGCTCCCCTCGTGACCGATCACCCCTAACGGCAATGCCAGCGAAAGGCCGAGTGCGGAGATGATGAGAACCACGATGACAGCGCTGGCGAAGACAAGATTCTGAGTAAGCACCCGCTTCGCCCGGCGGGCGTGGGCGACGAGGATGGCGATATTTTCCAAGCGGTCGCCCATCAGGACGATGTCGGCGGTTTCCATCGCCACGTCGGTGCCGGCCGCGCCCATGGCCACGCCGATGTCGGCGATAGCAAGGGCGGGGGCGTCGTTCACGCCGTCGCCAATCATCATGACGGCGCCTTCCTTCCTCAGCTCGCGGATGACGTTGAGTTTGTCTTCTGGCAGGAGTTCGGCGTGGACTTCATCGACTTTAGCTTCTTGGGCGATGGCCTCGGCGACGAGGCGTTGGTCGCCGGTGAGCATTACCACCTTCTTGACGCCAAGCCGGTGGAGTTCATCGGCTAACTGCTTGGCGGCAGGGCGGATGGTGTCGGCCATGACGAGCAGGGCCTGGGCGGTGACGGCGTCGCCCACGCGGGTGCCGAGCCAGACGCAGGTCTTCCCCTTGGCTTGCAGGGGCTGGGAAATTTCGGCGAGTGAGGCGGCGCCGCTGGCGTTGAGCTCGCGGAAAAGCCGCTCGCTCCCGACGAGGTAGCGGGTGGTCTCGATGGTTGCCTCCGCGCCCTTGCCGGCGGTGGATTGGAAATCGGTGGCTTCCGGGAGTGGGATCCCTAAGGTTTCCGCACTTTTGACGATGGCGTGGGCGAGGGGATGTTCGGACTTCGCCTCAAGTGCGGCGGCGACGCGAAGCAGGACGGTGACCGGGGCGGGGAGGGGAACGTTAACGTCATGCACTCCGTCTGAGGTGACGATTTCAGTGAGCGAGGGCTTGCCGACGGTGAGAGTGCCGGTCTTGTCGATGGCGACGATGTCAATCTTCGAGGCGGTTTCCAAATGGGCTCCACCCTTGATGAGAATACCGCGGCGGGCGGCTCCGCCGATGGCGGATAGAACGGTGGCCGGGGTGCTGATGACGAGGGCGCACGGCGACGCGACGACCATGATCGTCATGGCGCGAAAGAAGGAATCGTAAAAGTTGTTCCAGCCCATCAGATAGGGGAGTAGGAACACGCCGATGGTGAAGAGGATGACGCCCATTGCGTAGTATTGTTCGGCTTTTTCGAGGAAGCGCTGGGTGCCGGATTTTTCGGCTTGCGCCTCGGCGACGAGCTTCACCATGCGCGAGAGGGCTGAGTCTTCCGAGCGCTTGGAGACGGTGAGCTCGATGCCGCCGCTCTGGTTGAGGGTGCCGGCGAAGAGCGTGCTGCCGAGTGCTTTCGAGACGGGCATCGACTCGCCGGTTAGAGAGGATTCGTCGACGTTGGTGCTGCCTTCGGAAATGACGCCGTCCACGGGAATCTGTTCGCCGGGGCGGACGACGACGATCTCGCCGATTTCCAAATCCTCGACGGCCACCTTGAGGGTGGTGCCATTGCGTTTCACAAGGGCCTCGGCCGGGCGCAGGGTGAGCAGGGACTCGATGGCCCGCTGGGTGCGCTCCATGGCGTGGCGCTGGAGCACATTGGAAAAGCTGAAAAGAAACAGCAGCAGTGCGCCTTCAAACGGAGCGCCGATCAATGCGGCGCCAAGCGCAGCGAGCACCATCAGCACGTCCACATCCAGCACGCCTTCCCGCAATGAAGCGATGGCGGAGCGCACGCCTTGCTGGCCTGCGAAAATGTAGGCTCCCAGATAGAGCGCATGGGTGGTCATGCTGGTGCCGGCGGTTTTCCCGACGATCCAGGCGGCGATGAGGAAAACCAGTCCCAGGCCGCAGGAAATCTCTTCGTTGAGCTCGCCGGCGCGGATTTTCTGCCAAAGAGAGCGGCTGTCGGCGCCTCGTCGGGCGAGTGGCTTGATGTCGGCCCCGGTTTTTTTCACGTCTTCGGCGACGTTGCCTTCAGGTTCGATGTCGGAATCGAAAGTGACGGAGAGCACTTTGCCAAGATAGGTGGCGGTGGCGCGTCGGACTCCGGGAATTTTTCCGACCTTTTTCTCCAGCCTCTGGGCGCAGGCCTCGCAGGCATTGCCCTCCAGCCGGAACGTGTGCTTACGGATGGATGACTCGACGTGGGAGATGTGTTCCTTGAGCAACGAGCGGACGTCGCTGTCGCTCAGCACGGCGGGATTGAATTCCACATCGACGACGGCATGGACGGGATCGGTGGAAACCCGGAGGACCCCGCTGTGGGTGGCGAGATCGTGGTTGGCTTCCTCGATGACGTGAGGATCTGGAGATTTGGAATTCATGGGTCGGGTAGGTTCGAGATCTGTAATGTAGCCGAGAATCCGGCGGAAGACGTTTCAGTTAGTAACGACATTCCGGTGCTGGTGCAGATGCCGCGGACAAGACGCAGTCCGAGGCCGAGGCCTGTGGTGGCCATGGTCCGGGGATCGCAATCGTTGAAAACCCTAAGCGTTGGGATGCCGTCGGTGTACGCTGCGTGGACTTCGACTTCGGAGCGGGCGTAGCGCAGGGCGTTTCCTAGCAGATTGTGCATCACCTGCCTGAGTAGATCGGCATCAGTGAAGGCCGTCAGCCCCTCGTCGGACTGCCAGAAGATTTTCAGATTCTTATCCGCCGCGAGCAGGGTGTAGCCCTCGCCGATGTCTTCGAGCATTTTGGAGACATCCACCTGGCTGCTGCTGGGTTCGAGCGACCCGCTTTCGGCCTTGGCCGCGAGCAGCGAGCGCTCGACGAAGCGGGAGAGCTGGGCGAGTTCGTCCTGAAGTTCCTCCTGCATCTCGGCGGGCATTTCGCCGGTGGATTGCTCGATTTTCATGCGCAACAGGGTCAGCGGGGTGCGGAGTTCGTGCGCCACCCGGGAGGAGAAACCGGCCATTTCATCGTAAGCGGTGCCGGCGCGGTCGAGCGATGAATTGATATGCTCTACCAAGTCCGCCAGCACCGGATCGTTTTCAGGAGAAGTGATGCCGCCGTGCAGGGTGGCGGGGGTCAACGACTTGAGCTGGTCGTTGATGAGGCGGACGGGGCGCACGGACCGGCGGGCCAATAACAGGCCGACTCCCAGTGATGTAGCGACCGCGGGCACGCCGACCCATAACCAGATTTTCATGAGTTCTCCCAGAATGTCGTGGACCTCCTCGTTGGTGTAACTGCCGTGGATGACCCAGTCCGGATACTTCGGGTGCGAGCGGTCCCAGCGGTCCTTGCGCAGCTCCTCATCCAAATGCCAGTGCGCGGTGACGATCAACAGCCCGAGAAATGCTGTTAGTGATATGCCGAACCAGGCGGCGATTTTGAAACGATAGTTCACGGCGCGTCCTCTCTCAGTACGAAACCCACTCCGCGCACGGTGTGGATGAGCGGCTTGAGTCCTTCCGTATCGATTTTTTTCCGCAGGTAGTTGACGTAAACATTCACGACATTGGTGCCGGAATCGAAGTATTGGTCCCAGACGCGCTCAATGAGAGTGGTCTTGGAAACGGCGCGCGGCGAGGCTTCCGCGAGAGTTTCCAACAGGGCGAACTCCCGGTTGGTGAGGGTGATTTCCGATCCGCCGCGGTTGGCGGTGCGGGCCTTGAGGTCGAGCTCGAGATCGGCGACGCGGAGGATGTTTCCCAGTTCGGGACGGCGGCGGCGTTCGCAGGCACGGAGGCGGGCGAGCATTTCCTCGGTGGAAAAGGGTTTTACCAGATAGTCGTCGGCACCGGCGTCCAGACCGCTGATTTTATCCCGCAGTTCTCCACGGGCGGTGGCAAGCAGGATGATGGTGCGTGAGCCGCGCGCCCGGGCCGCCCGGGTCACGCTTACTCCGTCTTTTCCTGGCATCATGATGTCGAGAACCGCGGCGTCGTAATCGTGCTCGTCGATCAGCCAGAGCGCTTCCTCGCCGTCGCCCGTCTGGTCGGTGGTGTGTCCGGCGGATTGCAAGGCGCTGACCAGATGGGAACGCAACTTGGCGTCGTCTTCGGCAACGAGAATCCTCATGGGTGATTGGTAGCAGGTGAGCGGGCGGGCGGGAAGTCTTTCAGTCGTCATCGCCATCCTCAGCGTGCTCCCCACCGTTTTCCGGGCCTTCGTATTCGCCCATTTGGATCACGGTGCCGAGCACGGGCAGGCGGACGATTTCCGCTCGGAGATCGTGATTGGCAAACAGCGCGCCAATCCACGCCGCGCCGCCGGCAAAAATCGCGACGGCCCAACCGGGGTTGGCGGTTGCCAGTCCGTCTTCCTCCGGTCCTTCCTTGCGCCCGGTGACCATGGACAAGGCAAGCGCCTCCTTGTGACGGATCGAGTGCCAGACAATTCCAAGAATGTGGGCACCGATTGTGACGCCCAAGGCAATCGCCAGGCCCTCGTGGAGTTCCGCGCCGGTTTCTCCGAGCCAGCCCGCGCCGGAGGCGACTAATAATGGAACGAGCGTGAACATCAGGATGGCGGCGCTGGAGCATCCCGGATTATGGCCGATGTAGCGGCGGGCCTTGCCGGTGAACGCGTCGAACACGTAGCGCACGACCTCGACCGGTTGCAGCGGCATGGCGGTGAAACGGTTGTAGCGCGAACCCGCGATGCCGAGAATGAGTCTCACAACCAGCGCGAACGCGGCGACGAGGCCGAAGAGCATGTGGAGTTGGAAAACCGGGCTGTCGTCATCCACCAGAAAGCCGATGGCGAGCGCCGCCGAAAGCGATCCGGCGAAAGTCCAGTGGAACAGCCTGATAGGCAGATCCCAGACGAGGATGTTTTTCATGATAGAGCTTCAGCTAATGATTTTGAATTCCTTGAGCCCATCACGGCAGACCGGGCATTTTTTCGCGGGAAGCTTGGTGAGAAGCAGGCCGCAATGCTTGCAGAGGTAGCAGGTGATGGGGAGTTCGCCGCCGATTTGGTCGAGTGCCTGTTGGAAGTACTCGGCGTGCTTTTTTTCGGCTTCAAGGGCGTAGTTGAAGGCGCGGATGGCGGACTTTTCATTGTCGGCCCGGGCCGCCGTGAGGAAACCCGGATACATCGTGGCGCTTTCCGCGGTCTCACCCTTGATGGCGCTGCGGAGATTGTCGGCGGTGGGGGCCTTGGGGACTTCGTCGAGCTTGAAGGTGGCGATCTGCCCGCCCGTTTTCAGGATGGCTCTCTCGATGATTTTGCGGTGGATCTCCTCGGAGGCGGAGGCCGCGCGGAAGAGCTTGGCGGCTTGTTTGAGGTTTTCGGTTTCGGCTCTTCTGGCGAATTCCTGGTAGCGATTGGCCGCATTGGATTCGCCCTGATAGGCGGTGTTAAGATTCTGCAAGGTGGTCCCGGAGGCCGCGGTGGCAAGTGCGGTGAGAGTGGATAAGGTGATGAAGGCAATGCGGATGTTCAGTTTCATGACGAGGGAAACGTGTCATTCCGGGATTAGAAAATCCCCCCGGGAACATTAGGAATTTCTTATGTTACGCGGGCTGATAATGGTTTGCCCCACCAAGGATTTGTGGTTGTCTTCGGGGACGATGGACATTCTGGTGATCGAAGACGAGCCGTCACTGGCCGAGCAGGTCAGCCGGGCCTTGTCGCGGGCGGGGCATGCGGTCCAGACAGCGGCCGACGGGCCTTCCGGCCTCAAGGCGGTGACCGACTCGCGGTGCGATCTCGTGGTGCTCGACGTGAACCTGCCGGGATTTGACGGGCTGGAATTGCTGGCGCGGATTCGTGCGGCGCGGCTTCCCGTGCGGGTTCTGATGCTCACCGCGCGGTCGGAGGTGGGTGACCGGGTCGCGGGTTTGAACGCGGGTGCGGACGACTATTTGACGAAGCCCTTCGCGATGGAGGAATTGCTCGCCCGGGTGGGGGTTCTCGGCCGCCGGAACGTGGCTCCCGAGGCGGATCTTGTTTTCCGCGTGGGCGACCTGTGCATGGACATGGGCAAGCGCAAGGTGAGCCGGGGAGGGGTGAAAATCGATCTGTCACCGCGGGAATTCGAAGTGTTGCATGTGTTCATGCGGGAGCCGGGGCGGGCGTTTTCGAGGGACGAGATCTGTGAACGGATCTGGGAGCGAGAACACGAGTATGACACCCGCACGGTGGAAATTTTCATCATGCGGCTGCGGAAGAAACTTGATCGTTCTAACGAGGAGTCGGTGATCCGCACCATCCGCAGCGTGGGTTACATGATGAGTCCGCTGCCATGAAACGCCTGTCTCTCAAGGTGAAGGTCGGCGTCTATGCGGCATTGCTGACGATGGCGGCGCTCTTCGCCGGGGTGGTGGTGATGATGGCGACACTCTATTTTTATCAGATTTCCGCGATTGACGACGACTTGAAGGGCGACGCAGAGGAGTTGGTGTGGGACATCAAGAATTTCCGGGACGCGCCGAAGAATCCGCGGGAAGTTCTGGACGAGAGATTCATTCCGCTGGACATGAGGGAACACTATCTGGTCATCGAAGGGCCGGAGGGGCAGATTCTCTATCAGTCTGCCAATCTCAAGGGACGAGAGTTTAGAGTGGAGATCGGACAGAACCGGACGATGAATGTGGCGGGGCACACCGCGCGCGCCGGGGCTTGGCGGGTGGAATCCTATCTGGTGCGTGTCGGGGCACGGCTGAATGTGATCGAGCGCTTGCAAAAGGACCTTGGTGTGGCGTTCGCGGCAGGTCTTCCCGTGGTAGGGTTGGTGGTGTTTTTCGGCGGACTGTGGCTCGGGCGGCGGGCAGTTGCTCCGGTTGCCGAGCTGAGTTCGGCCGCGGAACGCATCAGCGCGAGCAACCCGGGAGAGCGGCTGCCGCTGCCGGCGGCCAATGATGAGATCGCCAAGCTAACGGAGGTTCTGAACCGGAGTTTTGACCGGCTCCAAGCGTCATACGAGGTGGCCAGCAGATTCTCCGCGGATGCGTCGCACCAACTGAAAACTCCCGT
Organism: Akkermansiaceae bacterium; assembly: GCA_031425955.1. Classification (GTDB taxonomy): domain Bacteria; phylum Verrucomicrobiota; class Verrucomicrobiia; order Verrucomicrobiales; family Akkermansiaceae; genus Luteolibacter. The sequence goes on from JANPKJ010000014.1 coordinate 109,754, forward strand.
CACCATCCTGCGTGCGGGACTGGATCACCTTTCGCGGGCGACGGATTTGAGCGAGGCGCAGGTGAAGGAAGTTGCGCTTCTGAGACAGCAGACGAGGCGGCTCACGTCGCTAATCGAAGATTTGCTGTTGCTTGCCCAAGCGGATGCCGGCCGGGTGTTTCTGGAGCGCGAGTCATTGGATCTGAGGTCGCTGATCCAAGCGGCGATGGATGACCTCGAGGTGCTGGTGGACGGAAAGGGAATCAAGTTGGAAGAAAGTCTTCCCGCCCCACTTCCCGTGATGGCGGATCGCCGCCTTGTGGGGATGGTCTTGCAAAACCTCGTGGAAAACGCGGCCAAATACACCGCGGACGGCGGATCGATTCGAATTGCCGCGATCCATGAAGCCGGCTGGCAGGTCGTTAGAATTGCGAACACTGGAGCCGGAATTTCCGCGGAAGACCGTGAATTGATCTTCGAGCGTTTCCGCCGGGGAGCGGCGGTCGGGGGCGGAGTCAGGGGGCACGGTCTGGGATTGAACATCGCCCGCGAACTCCTCAGGGCCCACGGCGGCGAGCTATCTCTGAATCCATCCGAGCCGGGCTGGATCGAGTTCGAAATCCGGCTGCCAGCCGCCAGTTAGGAAACCGGAAGCTTCGAGCGGATATTCGCAGCCAGTTCGTGGAATGCGGCGGAAACCTTGTTTTTTGAAGGATCCACCAACGCGACCGGAGCCCCGCTGTCACCGCGCTCGCGGGTCTCGATTTCGATGGGGATTTGCCCTAGCAGCGGGACGTTCATTTCCGCCGCCTCGCGGACGCCGCCCTCTTTGCCGAAGATGAAATATTTTTTCCCGGCGTCGCACTCGAACCACGCCATGTTTTCGATCAGTCCGAGGATGGGAACATTGACCTTGGCGAACATGGCGACGGCCTTGCGCGCGTCGATGAGCGCGACTTCCTGGGGCGTGGTGACAATGATCGATCCATCAACACTAACGGTTTGCACGATGGTGAGCTGGATGTCGCCGGTGCCGGGTGGTAGGTCAAGCACAAGGTAGTCGAGGTCCACCCACGCCACCTGGCGGAGAAATTGCTGGGTGTAGCGGGTGGCCATCGGGCCGCGGACGATGACGGGCGAGCGGTCTTCGAGCAGGAATCCCATCGACATGAGTTTCAGGCCGTGGGCTACAAGCGGGATGATTTCATCGTGCTCATTGGCCATCGGGCGCTCGTTGACGCCAAACATCTGGGCGACGGAGGGACCGTAAAGGTCGCAGTCGCAGAGGCCGACCTTCGCGCCGGTGGCGGCGAGGGCGACGGCGAGATTCGCGGCGACGGTGGATTTTCCGACACCACCTTTTCCCGAGGCAATGGCGATGATGCGTTTCACTCCGGGAATCGAGGATTTGCCGTCGGTGCCGCCCAGCCCACTGGCCGCGGCGGGGGCGTCCTTGACGTCGATCTCGATTTTCACGGTCCCGATGTCGGGCAGGGGATCGAGAATGGCGTGGCACTCCTGGAAAATCTGTTCGGGGATCTTCGCGTCGCGGGTGGCGACTTCGATCTGGACGGTGACGAGGCCGGGCTCACATTTGACGTCCTTGACGAGGCCGAAGGAAATGATGTCCCGGGAAAAACCGGGGTAACGGACTTGGCGGAGTGCTTCGCGAATGAAATCAGGATTCATGGACGGCGGGAGTGTCTCTCATCTGGGGTGGGGTGCAACGCGTTTGTCGGCATTCGTGGAAATTGCCGTGGCGGGTGTTGACTCGATTCGACATTCGCCGGAATACTGCCGCGCTCCAACGCTCACAGAATTATGGAAAACGTCATCATCATTGGTACCGGTTGCGCCGGATATACCGCCGCCATTTACACTGCCCGCGCCAATCTTACCCCGCTTCTGCTGTCCGGAACCCAGCCGGGCGGGCAACTGACGACCACCACCGAAGTGGAGAATTTTCCCGGTCACCCGGACGGCATCATGGGGCCGGACCTGATGATGAAAATGCAGGCGCAGGCCGAGAAATTCGGCGCGCGCATTGCTTGGGCCAGCGTGGAGTCGGTCGAAACGCGTGATGACGGGACTTTCCTGCTGAACGCCGGATCCGAGTCCTTCGAAGCGAAGACCGTGATCGTCGCGACCGGCGCGGCTCCCCGCCACCTCGGGATCGAGGGCGAGCAGAAATTGATCGGCCACGGCCTGACATCGTGCGCGACTTGCGACGGTGCTTTCTACCGCGACGTGCCGGTCTGTGTGATCGGCGGCGGAGACAGTGCCGCTGAGGAGGCCGGTTTCCTGACGCGTTTTGCCAGCAAGGTTTACTTGATCCACCGCCGCGACGAGCTCCGGGCGTCGAAGATCATGGCCGACCGGGCGTTGGCGAATCCGAAGATCGAGCCGATCTGGAATTCCACCGTCAGCGAGTATCTCACCGACGAAAAAGGAGAGATGCGCGCTGTCATGCTGAAGAACCTCGTCAGCGGCGAGGAGAAGGAGCTTGAAGTCGCCTGCGTTTTTGTCGCGATCGGCCACGTCCCGAACAGCGCCTTCCTCGGCGATCTCGTGGATAAAGACGAAAACGGCTACATTTTACAAAATCCCGGCCGCACGGCGACCAAGACACCCGGACTTTTCGCTGCCGGGGATGTCGCGGACCACTACTACCGCCAGGCGATCACCGCGGCGGGGCAGGGGTGCGCGGCGGCATTGGAAGCAGAGCGTTACCTCAGCGACCATGAGTGATTTCATGAAACGGATCCACTTCCTCGCCCTCATTCTGCTAGGCGGCGTATCGCCCCTCGCCTCCGCGGCGGAAAAGGGGGCTCGTTACTTCGAGCTGCGGACTTACTACGCCGCAGAGGGGAAACTCGATGCGCTCAACGCGCGTTTCCGCGATCACACGACCGCGCTTTTCGCCCGTCATGGCATGGAGAATATCGGTTACTGGATGCCATTGGAAAATCCTCAGCGGAAGCTTGTCTATCTCTTGTCCTACCCGGATCCGGCCGCCCGCGAGGCATCGTGGAAAGCATTTGGGGCGGATGCGGATTGGGTCGCTGCGAGATCGGCTTCCGAGGTAACGGGCAAGCTGGTGGAAAAAGTCGAAAGCCGTTTTCTCACGCCCACCGGATTTTCCCCGGAGATGAAAGTGGACGCGGCCGGTGCGCCGCAAACCTTTGAATTGCGCACCTACACCACCAGTCCGGGAAATCTGCCGCGTCTGCTGGATCGCTTCAGGAACCACACGGTGGCGCTTTTCTCGAAACACGGGATGCGCCACTTCGGCTACTTCACGCCCGCTGCCGGTCAACCCGGCGCCGACGAAATGCTGGTCTATTTCCTCGTCCACGCCTCGCCGGAAGCCCAAGCGGCCTCGTTTTCCGCATTCCGCGCCGACCCTGGTTGGATCAAAGCGAAATCTGATTCCGAGGCCGCTGCGGGAGGCGCACTCACGGTTCCGGACGGGGTCAAATCGGTGCTGCTCAAAGCCACTGATTACTCGCCCGTGCAATAGACCGGGGGCTCCAAGCGGCGGGGAGTTTTGTTAATTTTCATTGACTGTTTATAATAATTTACCTACCGACGGGGCATGTTGAAACGTCCCGAAAGTTCCCGCGTGGGCCCATCCTTTCCGATGGAAGATTTCTGCGAGGTTTGAATTCAAGCGCAGCCCAACCCATGAAAAAACGACTTCTCACCAGCGCCCTGCTCGGGCTTGTTCCAAATGTGGCGACCGCAGCCGGTTACTATCTTCCCAATCAGGACGCCTTCGCCACTGCTCGTGGAAACGCATTTGTCGCCACCGCGGACAGCGCGGCCGCGGTCCACTACAACCCGGCCGGACTCACCCAGCTAACAACCCGCGAGGCGCAGGCAGGGGTTTATTCGATCGTTCTTGGAAACACCGCCAAAGTCGACGGCCAAACCACCGACGCGGAAACCGAACTGCAGGCGGCACCACACATTTACTACGCGCAGCCCTACAACGACAAGCTGAGTTTTGGATTCGGGCTCAACAGCCCGTTCGGCCTGGGGACAGACTGGGGCAGGGATAACAACTTCAGCCCGGTGGTCACCGAAGCCCGCTTGATGTATCTCAGCGGGACCTCTGCGGTGGCCTACAAGCTGACCGACCAGTTTTCCCTGGGAGCTTCGTTTTCGCTCAATTACGCGGATCTCACGCTTGAGCAAGGCTTGAGAAACCCAGCCACTGGCGGAAGCATTCCTGGCAGTTATCTGCGCTACAACGGTGACGACGTCGGCGTCTCGGGTGCGTTCGCAGCCCGCTGGCAGCCGCATGAGCAGCACGCGTTCGGGTTGATTTACTCGACGAAATCCTCATTCGACCTCAGCGGCAAGACGACTTCAAGTTTCCTCCCCACCGACACCTCCGCAGACATGGATTTCATGGCTCCGGCACGAGTTGCCGGAGGTTACTCCTATCGGCCGGCACCCGGTTGGAATATCGAGGCGAATGTGGAGTGGCTCGACTGGGACTCGCTCAACACCCTGACTTTGGAATCCAACTCCGTCGGCGGCTCCGTCCCGATCCCGTTCAATTGGAAGTCGTCCTTCATCTATGAGATCGGCGCGACCTACACCACCTCCGGAGGATACATCTTTTCGGCGGGTTATGATCTCAACATGAACTCCCAGCCCGACACGAATTTCACCCCCGGCGTTTCCGATGCGGACCGGCACTGGTTCAACATCGGATTCGGGCGCAAATACGAGGCGTGCTCGTGGATGGTGGGCTATCAGTTCGGTTACTCGAACCGCACGGTCGACGGCGCGATTGATCCGCTGGCGAACGGCAAATACGAGGCCCGCCACAACGCGTTGTTCTTCTCCTGGGTTCAAAAATTCTGATGCCGGAAGTCGCGACGCAAACGATTCTAGTCACCGGCGCAAGTTCGGGAATCGGGCGCGAACTCGCCATTCAACTGGCCGAACCGGGTTGCGAAATCTGGCTGGTGGGCAGGAACCTGGAACGATTGGAACAAGTCGCGGAACTCACCCGCTCGAAGGGTGCTGTGCCCCGGATCGTCCAACTGGATCTATCGGATATCGATGAGGCCGGCCGGTTCCTGCTGGAGAATTTCCCGGCAGGCAAGCGGGTGGACGCGGTCTACCTGGTTGCGGCGGTCACCCTCTTCGGTGAAGTGCGTGACACCCTGCCTGAAGACTGGGACAGGATCTATCGGACGAATCTTCTGAGTCCGGTCCAGTGGATCCGGCACTTGTATGCCGGAATGGTAGATGCGAAGGCGGGAACCATTGTGATCGTGTCTTCCTTGGCGGCATATTCCGGTTATCCCACCGCGACCGTTTACGCCACGATGAAAGCCGGGTTGCTGGGCCTTTTTCGGAGCCTCTGGTATGAGGGGCGGTCGCACGGCGTTTCCTTTCACTTGGTATCACCGGGCTACGTCGATACCGGCATCTACCGGTCCGCCACCTTCAGGAAGACGTCGTTCGAAAGGACGATGCGCCAGATTGAAAGTCTCGGATTCGGCGTCATCTCCGCGGACGAATCGGCGGCGCGGATCATTCGCGGGGTGCGTAGGGGTAAAAAGGATTTCGCGTTTCCCGCCTACGCGGCGGTGTTGAAATGGATCGCCCCCCGCTCGCCTTCCATCGTCGGCTTGATCCACTCCAAAATCATCAAAGGCTTCCGGCAAACATCATGACAGCAACCCCGGCGATGGTCCGCACATTTGGAAAACGCACGGCGATCGTGACGGGCGCGGCGTCCGGGATCGGCCGATCACTGTGCCGTCTTCTAGCGGTATCCGGTGCGACGGTGCATGCGCTTGATTTCAATGAGAAGGGGTTGAAGTCGTTGCTCGCTGACAATCCCGGCCCGGGAGTGATCCATGTGACGCGCCTCGATGTTCTGGACCGCGAGGCTTATTCCCAAGTGATCGATCATATCAGGAAATCATCCGGTTCCATCGATTTCCTCTTCAACAACGCGGGCGTCACCCAGTTGGGTGAAGCGCAGAACATTCCATTTGATCGCTGGAAATGGGTGTTGGACATCAATCTCATGGGGGTCATCAACGGCACTCAATTGGTCTATCCGATCATGATCAGCCAGGGCGGAGGACACATCATCAATACCGCATCCGTCGCGGGAGCGACCGGCTACGCCACCGCGGCGGCTTACACCGCGTCCAAGTCGGCGGTGTTGGAGTTCACCCGATCCCTGAGAGCAGAAGCTAGGGCCTACGGAGTGAAGGTTTCCGCGGCGTGTCCGGGTTATGTGAGCAGCGGAATCTTTACGCAGGAACGCATCGTGGGAGCGGATTGTGATGCGATGATCCGTGACCTGCCGGTGAAGATGATGACGCCGGATGTGGCTGCGATGGGTTTCCTCAAAGGGGTGATCGCCCGCAAGGACACCATCGTCTTTCCGTTCTCCGCCCGGTTTCTATGGGCCATGTCCTGTTGGACACCCGCGTTGATCGCGCCGTTTCAACAGAGATTCCTCCGGGTCTTCCAGAAAAACTGAAGTCCATCCGGCCGCGGTCTTAGATCGCAGCGTTAAGGATGTGGGCGAATTCCTTGCGTTGGAAATCCGTCGGCTTCAAGCCGTAAAACAACTGGAAATCCCTGGAGAACATCTTGGAAGTGGTGAAGCCGAGGTCGATCGCCACCTCCTTGATGGGGGATCCTTCGCGAAGCAGCGACCGGGCGGCCACCATGCGTTCCTGGCGAAGCCAATCCTTCGGTGCGATGCCGATTCCGTCTTCAAAAACTCTCCGCAGATGACGCTCGGAAACTCCGATGCGGTCACACAGGCTCGCCATCCGATATTCTCCCTCACGGGCAATCTGGCTTAGCGAAAGTGGCAAAGGCTCGCGTGCAATGAGCACCAAGAACCTCCCGTCTCTTTGGATGATTTCTACGTCGCGGCGTTTCACGGTTGGCTGGTTGGGAGCTGGGGACAAGGAGGATGGAACTTCAAACATCCAAGAATGTCAATTCTTTAAAATAATCAGTGAGTTATAGGGAGACTTTTTAAAAATAACGGAAGGGATTGAATATAAGTAATTCCCACTAAGGATTGAAGCAACCGTTTGAATTGAAATATTAAAACAGCTGCAAGCCCTAATTCAAGAGGCGAAATCAGTCTTTATTTGATTGGATTTCCCATTCCTAAAAGGAGGTAAAACACCTCGCCATCGCTTGACCCGGAGAGAATCCAAAGGTTCAAACCACGCTCAATATTTTTATCGAATCGACCGAATCCGGTATCGATACAAAAACCTGATGGCCTGTGAATCCGGGAAGAATGACCTCATGAAGCCGTTGGTTTTCGATCCCGGCGACTGGGTGATCGGAAATGGCGTGGCTGTTTGGGTGATTGAACACAATCCGCACGATTTCCGGTGGATGCGAGAGACCGGTGCCCAAGGCTTTGAGAACAGCTTCCTTAGCGGTCCAGATCCCGAGCAAATGCCGGGCTCTGAGGCTGGTTTCATCCGGCAGTTGCTGGATTTCCAGTGGATGGCAGAACGTGGATTCGCATTCGAGCAGATCCATCGCCCGCTCGGCCTTTTCGAGGTCGATGCCGACCGGGCCATCGGACCCGACGGCGACGAGCGCGAGGTCAGCACAGTGGGAAAGATTGAAGTGAATCGCATCAAAGGGTGGCGCGAGGGTCGGCTTTCCCTGTTTCGAGAGCACGAGCGGGACCTCATTCGGTGGCACCTGAATCAACTTGCCGAGAATGATCCGCAGGTTGGCCCGACAGGCTGTCCAATGAAGTGCGTCCCCCGGAAACCGAAAGCGACCGGCCCTCAACCGTTCCTTCGGGGTGATGCAAGCCACGGCGTCGCCCGGCGAAATGTGCACCGGAAGGATCATGTGGACGGTGACCGTTCCCGCCGTCATTGAAAACAATCAGACGGGTGAGCCGAACGGGAAAGTGCCAGATGGAGCGAGATGGCGAGCGATTCGACGTTTTCAGGTTCGAACAAAACCAGATGGCTGCCGGGGACCGGGATGATTTCGAGTCCCTTTCCGGCGACCGTGGACCAGCCATAGTCTTCGGGAAGTCCGACCTTGTCACTGGCCGACCTCGCCTTGAAGAGCGTGATGCGGCCGGGAAACCGGCTCGGTTGATAGATTTGCATCGCCCGCCAGTTCTCCTCCCGCACCTGGATGCGGCGGAGATCGCTGTAGGCCTCGGCCGGCCCGGACGACCGGGCGGAGAGGATTTCCTTGCGGACGCGGCGGTGCGTGGCGATTCCCTCCCGAATTCTTTTCCGGAGGAGGAAAAGCTTCTTGGTTAGAGGGACACCTGCTTGTTGTTTCCAAAACGCCGCCATCCGCCCGGCGAAGGTGTAGACCTTGCGCGGGGCGGTCGGGTTGGAGGTGTCAAAAAGCCCCAGGAAATCCACTTCGTGCCCCATTTCGACCAGTTGGCAGGCCATCGCATGCGCGACCACTCCGCCGAATGAATATCCCGCGAGGCGGAACGGACTGTGCGGTTGGAACGCGAGTAGATTCCGAACGTAGGCTGCCGCGGTTTCCTCCACGCTGGTGACCTCAACTGCACCGTTGCGGCAGAGTTCGAGCGATTCAATGGCGTGCAACGGGATTCCAGTTGGCAGACGGTTGGCCAGCCCGCGGTAGAAAATCACGCCGCCGTCGCCGCCGTGAATGCAGAAGAGTGGTGGCTGGTCGCCCTCCTTGCGGAGTGTGACGAAGTGGCCTTTTGCGGGGTCTTCCGGCTCGGGTTCAGGTCGGGGACTTACCAGCGAGGCGAGTCCGCAGAGAGTCGGATGATTGAGCAGCGCGGCCAGCGGCAGCGAACAGGCGAACTCGCGATTCATTCGCGAAAACATTCGCAGTGCTAGCAGGGAATGCCCGCCGAGCGCGAAAAAATCATCGTCGCGACCGATTTCAGGAATCCCCAGCAAGTCACTCCAAATCGAGGCGAGGCGTTGTTCGGTCTTTCCGACCGGAATCGCGCGGATGGATTTGGTATCGGATGGGATGCAGCGCGACGGATCGGGCAGTCCGGTCACATCGATTTTTCCATTTGCGGAAAGCGGCAGAGCCCCGATCACCGCGATACCCTCGGGGCGCATGTAGGCGGGTAGATTGTCTGCTAGGAATGCCTGGAGCGCGGTTGGCTCGGGATGTTCCCCCCCGGTTGGCACAACCCACGCCACGATGTGCTTGGTTTCCGCTGTGCCCCCCCGGGTCGCGACCTTGGCCTGCAGGACGCCGGGATGGCTTGTGAGCAGGGTTTCGATCTCTCCCAGCTCGATGCGGAACCCGCGGATTTTCACCTGCGAATCGCCTCTGCCGATAAATTCAATCGTCCCTTCTGGCAACCAGCGGCACATGTCCCCGGTGCGGTAGAGTGGCCCGAAATCTGGGTGCTTGGGAAATCGATCCGCCGTGAGGCCGTCCTGGTTCTGATAGCCGAGCGCGAGTCCGTCGCCCCCGGTAAACAACTCTCCGGGAATCCCTACCGGCACGGGGCGCATCAGGCGGTCCAGAAGATGGACGGTCGTATTGCCGACAGGTCGGCCGATAGGAATGGAATTCCGTTCGAGATCGGCCTTGGTGATCGTGTGGCAACACGTGAACGTCGTGTTTTCCGTGGGTCCGTAGCCATTGACCAGCGTGGTGCCGGGCAGCGCTTCGAATGCCCGGCGAACGTGGGCGGGGGACAACACGTCGCCGCCTGCAAGCAGGTAGCGCAGCCCTTTGAGGTCGGTCAGGTGCTCGTCCACCATCGTTTGAAAAAGTCCGGCGGTCAGCCATAAACACGTCACCCCCTGATCGCGGATTGCGCTGGCAATGGCAGGCAGGGATGGTCCGCTTTCACCGGTTAGGACGATGCGGCCGCCGTTGAGGAGTGGCATCCAGATTTCCAGCGTGGCGGCATCGAACGAGATCGGCGCGGACTGGAGAAACGAGTCCTCCGGCCCGAATTCCATGAATCCACCGCCGAGCGCGAGGCGGGAAATTCCACGATGCCGGACGAGAACTCCCTTCGGCGTGCCGGTGGATCCGCTGGTGTAGAAAATATGGGACGCTGCGTCCGCCGGAACCTTGCTTGCAGGCAATGGAAGCGTTGGCAGCGACTCCGGAAGGGGAGCGAGAAGGATTGTGGTCCTAACTTTCGGCAATCTCGACTCCAGCCGTAGAGTTGTGACAAGCACGCTGGCGGCGGAGTCGTCGAGCATGAATTCCAGCCGGGTTGCTGGATAGTCGGGGTCGAGCGGCACGCAGGCGGCACCTGTCAGGAGAATGGCGATCTGCGCGGCGATCATTTCCGGCACCGACGGAGCGCAGAGCGCCACACGGTCGCCGGGCTCGACACCGGCACCGACCAGGCGGCCGCGAAGTTCGAGGGCGGAAGCTGCGAGAAGTTGAAAGGAGACCGCCCGCGTGCCGTGAGTCAGGGCGGTTCGCTCCGGTTGCCGGGAGGCCTGGTCCAGGAACAACTCGCCGAGCGACCGGTCCGATGGATAGGGGATCGCCGTGCCGGCCCACGCCGCGAGGGCATTCTTTTCCCCGTTGGTGAGGATGGGCAAACGTGATAGAGGCACGTTGGGCGAGCCCGCCGCGGCGTCGAGAAAGATTTCGAAATGGTGCAACAGGCGTTGAGCGGTCTCGCGGTCGAACAAATCACGGGCGAAATCGCATGACGCGCGCCAGCCGTCCGCCCGCTCGACCATGAAGAAGTGCAGGTCGAAGATCGCGCCCGGCGAGCGTGAGGGAATCGCCGTCAGCTTCGCGCCACCGAAGGACACGGGCCTTACGAAATCCCGCTGATGGGTGAAGTTGACCTGGAAAAGCGGATTGCGGCCGGTGTCGCGCTTCGGTTGAAGCGCCTTGACGAGTTGCTCGAAGGGAAGGTCCTGGTGGGCGATGGCTTCGGTGACGTTGTTACGCACCCGTTCCACCAGTTCTCCGAACGACGGATCGCTGGATAGATCGGTGCGCAGGATCACGCTGTTGATGAACGTGCCGATGATCGGCTCCAGTTCCGAGCGGATCCTTCCCGCCACCGGTGAACCGACGGCGATGTCCTCGAGGCCGGTATACCGGCTTGCCACTGCCTTGAAGGCGGCGAGGAAAACATGGAACATCGTGGCACCCTTTTCTTTCGACACACGGGCAACCTTTTCGCTGATAGAAGGACTTAGGACCAGGGAGACGATGTCGCCATCCCACGATTTCACAGCTGGACGCGGACGGTCCGAGGGCAGCTCCAGCTCGGTGTAGCCCTCGAGTCTCTTCATCCAGAATTCCCGGTGGGGGGTGAGTTCATCGCTGGCCTGAAACTCCCGCTGCCAGATGGTGAAGTCCGCATATTGGACTGACAGCGGTTCCAGCTTTGTGGCGCGGTTCTCAAGCGCGGCGTTGTAAAGCTCCGCGAGTTCATCGGTCATGATCCCGATTGACCAGCCGTCCGCCACGGCATGGTGGATGGTGATTTGCAGGATATGCCGGTCGGGCGCGGCGAGGATGAGGCTGGCGCGGAAAAGCGGGTCCTTTGATAGGTCGAAGTGGGTGCGCGATTCGATGCTGCCAAGCCGGTCGAGCTCGGCCGCGAGTTCGGTGCCGGTGAGATGGGAGACGTCCGTCAGAGGCAGAGGGAAGGTGGTCTCCGGCGCGATGACCTGCAGCAGCTTGCCGTCCTCCTCGACGAATCGAGTGCGCAACCCTTCATGACGGGCGGCCAGCGAATCGAAGGCGGATTTCAAAAGCTTCCGGTTCAAAGCACCGGTGAGTTCGAAGCGCACCGGCACATTAAACGCCGGATGACTGGGGAAAAGTTTTTCCAGGTAGTAAAACGCTTCCTGTGCCGGCGATGCCGGGAAAGCGAAGCTTCCTCCATCGTCAGCAGCCAAGTCGGACTGGGCTGGCTTTTCGCTCATGGGTTCAGAGTTTGCGTCGATAAGCATCGCGGTTGACGGGTTGGATTGCGGATGAAGCCGGCTTCCCGGGTTCGGCGGCGGCCCCGGCGATGATCGCGGCCACGTTGCGGAGCCGGAAGACCTGCGCGGGTGTCACCGCCAGTCCCGCACGGGTGGCGCGGGTGGTGATTTGAAAGATCAGAATCGAGTCTCCACCCAGTTCGAAAATGTCGTCTTCAACCCCGATGTCCTCCTTGCCGAGAACCTGTTTCCAAATCTCCAACAATTTTGTCTCTGTCTCATTTCGAGGCTCTACCAGACGGCGTGTTGCGGCAGGCATCGTCACCCCGGAAGGAGCGGGCAGCGCCTTGCGGTCCACCTTGCCATTCGGCGTGAGCGGAAGCCTCTCCAGCACGACAAAAGATGAAGGAATCATGTATTCGGGCAAACGCGCTGCGAGATGGCGGCGGAGGACCGGAGCAAGGTCGTCGGCAGGTGGGCCGCCGGCATGTGGCGTGTTCGCATACGCTTCGGCGGGTTGTGCAGGGGGCGCGTCCTTCCAAATGGGAATTGCCTTCTGTGTGGAGAACACGACATCGAGAAGGCCATTCGTCCCGTCCCCTTGCCAGCGGACATGGGCTTTGAAGCCCGCGTGGTCGCCGGCAGCATACAACTCCTCGGCGGAGACCGCTTTGGACGGGGTGTTAGTCATGCCGGGCAGTGGGGCGTCCTCCGGCGTGGCCTCAAGCGCCCGGTGAAAAGCAAGTGCTGGCACAAGGCGGGCATCCGGAATGCCGGTCAGGTGGATGGCGGACTTCGATCCTTCGAGGATCGCCTCCAGCTGTTCGAGGTTGAGGTTCTTCCATTCCTGCGGCTCAGGAGTCTCAAAGGTGGCGGGTGCGGGATCCTTGTGGAGGATCACGTCGTAGTGATAACGGGTGGTTTCGTTGGCGAGGTTTCCCCGGCGCAGAAGCGTTTCGATGTGGGCGAAATTCGGGACGAAGCGGAACCAGGCGGGATCGATCGAAAGCTCGGTTTCCTGAGTCACCCGGCGGGCGACACTCTCGCGGAGTTGACCGGCGGTGGTGCCGGTCGGAGCGCGTTCGTGGAGCGCCTCGGCGTGATAGGTCGCGAGCAGAGACTTGCCCTGAAGATCGCCGAGGAAAACGCGGCCACCCGGTTTCAGGACCCGTGCAGCTCCCAAGAGCACGCGGCCAAGGTAAGCGGCGTCCGGGAAATACTGGGCCACGGAGTTGATGATGACGGTGTCGAAATGCGCGTCCGGAATCTCGCTGAAGTCGTCGGCGGGACGGTGGAATAGCTTCACCTGCGGAAGTGGATGGCTCCTTCGCAGTGCTTCGATGGCAACCTTGGAAATGTCCGCCGCCCAATAGCACTCGGCGGTGGCTACGAGCCGCGCGAGGATCTGTCCGGTGCCGCAGCCGATTTCGAAAATCCGCCGCGGGTCATGGCCCTTGATGCGGTCGATGGTGGTGTCGATCCATTCGGTCACCTGTTCGTCGATGTTTTCCGCACCGGCCCATCCGGCGATCACGGAGTCCAGGCGATCGAGTTGATCTCCGCCCGTCTGGTCGATGGCGGATTGATAGAGAAGATCCCACTGGTCCCGCCAAATGCCGGTGCCGTCGGTGGGGGAGATGCCGGCGTCTCGCAGATAGGCGACGAGCCGTCCGTCACGAACATCAACCACTGCTTGTTTGACGGCGGGATGTTGCTCCAACAGCGTTTCGATTTCCCCCAGCTCGATGCGGAATCCGCGGACCTTCACCTGATGGTCCATACGGCCGAGACATTCGAGAGATCCATCCGCTGTCCAACGTGCGAGGTCGCCAGTTCGATAGAGTTTTGCTCCCTCAAGGAACGGTGAATCGATGAAACGATCCGCCGTGAGATCGGGAAGTTCATGGTAACCCTGGGCGAGTCCGTCGCCACCGATGAGCAGTTCTCCGACGACGCCAACCGGTTGTGGCTGCATCGAGGTATTCACGACATAAACCTGCGTGTTGTCGATCGGGCGGCCGATGAGAACCGGTCCGTCGCCAACCTCGAGTCGCGCGACGGTGGACCAGATGGTGGTCTCGGTGGGGCCGTAAACATTCCACATTTCGCCGCACAGCGGGGCGAGGCGATTGACCAGATCTCGGGGCACTGCCTCACCGCCGACGAGGATCTTTAGGTCAGTTTTTCCTTTCCATTCCGCTTCCAACAGAAGCCGCCAGGTTGCGGGTGTCGCTTGCAGCACCGTGATGTTGTGGCGGGCGATGGCGTCGGCGAGAAGTTGGCCGTCCTGCGTGGTTTCGCGGCTGGCGATCACGACTTCGGCACCGATGGTGAGCGGCAGGAAGATTTCCAGACCGGAAATGTCGAATGAAAGGGTGGTCACCGAAAGCAGGATGTCGTCTGCTGATAGGCCGGGCTCACGGCGCATGGAGTTGAGGAAATTGAGTACCGCTCGATGGGAGATGCCCACACCTTTCGGTCGGCCGGTGGAGCCGGAGGTGAAGATGACATACGCGGTGTCATCGGGCTGGGATTCCACCGGGGTGAACGTACGAAGCAGGTTGCATGGCTCGTCCACCAGCAGGACGTGGGCGCTCGACGGCGGCAGTTCGAGGTGAATCGAATTCTGCGAGATGATGGTTGGCATGCGGGCGTCCTCCACCATGAAGCCGAGTCGCTCGGCGGGGAAGGCGGGATCCATCGGCACATAGGCCGCGCCGCATTTCAGGATGGCGAGCAGGCTGGGAACGATGTCGCAAGAGCGTTCCAGATGGACTCCGACCAGGTTGCCGCGCTTCACACCGGCCGCTTGAAGGCGGGTCGCGAGTGCGATCGAACGGGATTCCAAATCCGCGTATGTGAGTGACTCGCCGCCGCAATGCACGGCTGCGCGTGAAGGCGAGAGTGCGGCTGTGGACGAGACCAGGCCGTGAAGTGTCATCTCTCGCGGATAGTCACGCGCCGTCGCGTTCCATTTTCCGAGGGTGTGGCTTTTTTCATCCTCTCCAAGCATCGGCAGCGCGGCCAGTGTGGTTTCTCCGCCGGCGCTGGCGCTTTCTATCAACTGCTCGAACGCCTGGAGCCAGCGGCGGATGGTGGACGCATCGTGGAGGTCGGTATTGTATTCACACTCGACGATGAGCCGCTCGTCGGTCTGCACGAGATTGAAGAACAGCTCGAAGTTGACGAATCGTTTCGGGTTGGTCCCGGCATCCATCTTCAATCCGTCCATGTGGATCTGGTCGATTCCGGACTTGTCGATGTTGAACATCACGGAGACGAGCGGCAGGCGGCTGGTATCGCGTGGCAATGTGAGTTTCTGGAGCAGCGAGCCGAAGGTGTAGTCCTGATGGTCATAAGCTTCGAGGACCTGTTCCTTGACCTCCGCCGCGAATTCGCGGAACGGACGGCTTGCATCCGCATGGAGACGCAGTGGCAGGAAGTTGAGGCAATGGCCGATAAGCTCGTCACGACCGACTCGGGTCTGTCCGGCCGCAGGAACGCCGATGACCAGATCGTCCTGACCGGTGAGGCGGTGAAGCAGCGTGGCGAACGAAGAAAGCAGGCTGGCGAACAAGGTGCCGCCGAGTTTCGGTGAGGCTTTTTTCAATCTGGCATAGCGCTCGGGATCGATGGTGATCGCCTCCATGGCCCCGGCGTAAGTCTTCACCTGCGGGCGGGGGCGGTCGGTCGGAAGCTCGAGAACGGGTGCGTCTGTGGAAAATTTTTCCACCCAGAAATCCTCGGCAGTGGCGCTGCGGAGATTCCCTAACCGCGCATATTCGGCGAATGACATGGCGGGTGGAAGCTTCGGCAGCCGTCCCGCTTTGCGGGCGTTGTAGGCGGTCGCAAGCTCGGCGAGGATCATGCCGAAGGACCAGCCGTCGCACACGAGGTGGTGGGCGGTGAAAAGCAGTTCATGCCGCTCCGCGGAGACCTTGACCAAGTGAAGGCGGAACAAGGAGCCGTTAGTTAGATCGAATGGAATCGAGCTCTCCGCGCGTTTGATCAGGGCCAGCGGGAGCAGGGCGGATGGAGAGTTGATCGCGATACTGGAGAAGTCGTGTTCCATGATTTCGACAGCTCGGCCCGAGGGATGGAAAAACTGCATGAGTCCATCCTCCGAGAAAGTGCTGCGGAGCGCCGGGTGGCGGACGATCAGGTCATTGAGCGCCGTTTTCAACGCTGCCGTATCCAGTGCCCCTTCGAGATGGATGATGTTGGATTCATTGAACGAGCAATTCGCGTCGTCGCCCATCTGCACGGCATGGAATATCTCCCGCTGGGCTTCGGTGGTAGGCGCGCTGTCAAACCGTGGGAAGGCCACCGGAGCTTCAATGATTGCCCCGGACGATGCCGGGAGAAATCCGGCCGCCTGCATTTCGGCAACCGAATCGGTGAACGCCTTGATGACCGCGTCGAGATCCTCATCCGTGTGGGCGGTCGTGAAATACAGCGGCCGTCCCTCCCAGACATGCACCCCTTTCTCCCGGAGGAAATACCAGAGCAGACTCGCGTATTTCAGATCCGCCGCGTGTTCGATCACCGCGTAGGCGCTGAAATGTGGCAGGCGGATCGGCACTTCGATTCTTTCGAAATGCTCGTTAAGCGTGCGGCAGAACCGTCCGACGCGCTCTTCCATCTCGATTTGCAGGCGCGGGCCCTCGACCATGAGATGCTCCACCACGCGCCACGCCGCGGCAAGTGCCAGCGGGTGTCTAACGAAGGTACCGGCGAAGAAGGTAACTCCCACTTCCGGGAAGCTGTCATCGCCGTAATTCCAAGCACCGCCGTCGAGCGCGTCCATGTATTCCTTCCTGCCGGCCAGCACGCCGATGGGCATTCCGCCGCCGATGACCTTGCCGTAGCACGCCATGTCAGCCTCGACGCCGAAGTAGGCTTGTGCTCCGCCGGGAGCGCATCGGAAGCCGGTGACGACTTCGTCGAAAATCAGCGCGGTGCCTGATTGTGCCGTGATTGAGCGGACCTCCCGCATGAAATCGCGGGGTTGGATGCCGGGAGCCCGGCTTTGGACCGGCTCCACCATCACCGCAGCCAGTTCGTGGGCGTGGGCCTTCAGGATTTCCAGTGAGGCAGGGTCGGCATAGTCGAGGACCAGCATGTTTTCGACCAGCGAGTGCGGGATGCCGGGTGCGATCGGTTGGGCTTTGTAAACGCCATCCACCCACGCACCACGGACGAGGACCTCTTCGAACATGCCGTGATAGTCGCCGGTAAAATAGGCGATGCGATTGCGTCCGGTGATGGTGCGGGCGAGGCGCATCGCCGCCATGACGGCTTCCGATCCGGTGTTGCAGAACGTCGCGCGCTCCATCCCGGTTAGGTCGCAGATCGCCTTGGCGAGTTTTCCCGCGATGGGCGACTGCGGCCCGATCTCCATGCCGGTGCGGAATTGTTTTTCCACCGCGTCGACCAGCCAGTCCGGCGAGTGGCCGAAGAAGTAGGTGCCGAAACCCATCGTGATGTCGACGTATTCGTTGTCGTCGATGTCCCAGATCTTCGCGTCCTTGCTGCGGGCGGAAACGATCGGATAGACCATCTCCTTCCACAGCGATTTGAATCCGGAAACCGCACGCGGGTCGGCGTAGTGCGGCCGGTGTTCGGCGGTGTAGGCTTTGGAGGATGGTGTCTTCGCGACATAGCGGTCGATCAGTTGGGCGAGCGACTTCTGCTGGATGTCGGTTAGTCCGCCTTTTTCGCCCTTGTCGATGGGCTTGTAGGGGCCGAAGCGGGTGGTGGTGTTTGAATTGCGGGTGTGGATTTCCGGCCATTTCACCACACTCAGTCCGCTCGCTGGCGGCTGGCCGGCTAGCATGGTCTGCATGAGTTGCAAATTGCTGGCCATCAGCTGCTCCAACGGGGTTTCCGCCGCAGGCGCTGGGATTGCGGCCGGGGCTGGCATTTGCGCATCGAGGTAGCTTGCGAGCGCGGCGACCGATGCCAAGTCGCCGAGCATCTGACGGAAAGTGACCTTGACGCTGAAGCGGGATTGGATCGCCTGGCTGGCCTGGGTGAGGAAGAGCGAGTCGAATCCCAGTTCGGTGAAAGCGGCGCCGTCATCAGCGACCACGATGCCCGAGAGGTCGAGCACAAGGGCACGGAGTTTTGTGGCGGTGTCGGTGGCTGGTTGCGACGTTGGCACCGGGACGAAAGGCAGGGCTGGACGCAAATCAACTGCTGCGGGGGACTCGCCGGAATTGTCGATCCAGTAGCTCTGCCGCTCGAAGGGATAGGTTGGCAGGTGGAGGCGGGCGCGGTTCTGGTCCTTGAAGAAGCCCGCCCAGTCCGGGGTGAATCCGTTTTTCCACAGTTCCCCTGCAGCCGAGATCAAGTCTGACAGATCCTCGGAGGACGTGGGAAGAGTCGAGATCACAGGAGCATTTCCGCGATCCGGATGTTGCCGGGCGAATGGGGCGAGCGCTTGTCCGGGGCCGACTTCGAGGATCACCAGATCTTTCTCCATGAACGCGGTGGTCAGCGCATCGGTGAAACGGACGGTGTGCCGGAGTTGGCGCGCCCAGTAGCCGGGATCGGCGAGACTCGCAGCGTCGATGGCTTGGCCGGTGCAAGTGGAAATCCAGGGGATACCTGGCGCGTTGGCGGGAATCATCGACGCGTCATCGGTGAAGCCCGCGACGATAGGCTCCATCATGGCGGAGTGAAAGGCGTGCGAGGTCTTTAACAACCGGCAGCCGATTTCGGTGGCCTCAAGCTCCTTCTGATAGGCGGCGATGGCATCGTCAGGCCCGGACACCGTGCAAAGCTGCGGGCTGTTGATCGCGGCGAGGTCGATTCCGTCGGGCAAGGTGACTTGGTCGGCTCCGGCCCGGACGGCGAGCATGCCGCCGGGAGGAAGTTCCTGCATCCGTCGGGCGCGGGTCGCGAGGAGTTGCAGCGCGTTTTCCAGCTTGAAAGTCCCGGCTAACACGGCGGCGACATATTCGCCGATGCTGTGGCCGATGAGCAGAGATGGCTGGATGCCCCATGACATCCAAAGCTTTGCCAGCGCGTATTCGATCACAAAAATGCATGGCTGGGTGAGTGCGGTGCGGTGGATGTCCCTGTCGGCGGATTCACGTTCATGCTCGGACGGATACAGCGTGGACCGGACGTCGTGGCGAAGCAGCGGGACGAGGAGCCTGGCGCATTCATCGACCGCAGCGCGGAAGGCGGACTCGGAGTCGTAAATCTCGCGCCCCATGTCAGAGTATTGTGAGCCTTGGCCGGGAAACAGGAACGCAACTCGCAATGGGGCGGCGGGAGCAGTCACGGAGTGTCCGGATTTGCGAAGTTTGCTGATGGCTTCCGCATGATCAGATGCAACCACGGTGCGTCGGAGTGGGAATGCCCGGCGGCCAGTGGCGAGGGTATGGGAAACGTCTGCTAGATCGGGCGAATCGCTTTCAAGGTGATCGGCCAGCCGATTTGACATCGCATCAAGCGCTGTCGCGGATTTCGCGGACAAAATCAGGAGATGTTGTTTGCGCCCAGCTGTGGTGGGAAGCGGCAGCGGCGCTTCCTCCATGACGACGTGGGCGTTGGTGCCGCCGACTCCGAAGGCGCTGACGCCTGCCCGGCGTGGGGTTTCGCCGCGTTTCCATTCGCGGTCTTCGCTGACCGGAGAAAACGGGCTGTTCGCGAAATCGATGCGCGGGTTGGGCGATTTGTAGTGGAGAAGCGCGGGGATCTTCTCGTGGCGGAACTGCTGGATGGTTTTGATTACACCGGTGACTCCGGCGGCACAATCGAGGTGGCCGATGTGGGTTTTGCCCGTTCCGATGGCACAGAAGGAGTTTTCCTCAGCTCCGCCCTCGCGGAAGGCCTTGGTGAGAGCGGCGACTTCGATGGGATCACCTAACGGAGTCCCGGTGCCGTGTGCCTCGATGTAGGAGATTTCCGCCGGACTGACACCTGCGGAAGCTTGTGCGAGGGCGATGACATCGGCCTGGGCTTTGAGACCGGGAGCGGCAAACCCGATTTTATCCGAACCGTCATTGTTCACAGCCCATCCCTTGATGACGGCGAGAATCGGATCGCGGTCGGCGATGGCCTCGCTGAGGCGCTTGAGCAAAACCACACCACAGCCGTGGCCGAAGACGGTGCCCGCAGCGTCCGCATCGAAGGCGCGGCAGGTGCCGTCGGGTGAGACCATTCCTTCTTCTTGAAACAAATAGTCGCGCTGCTGGGGAAAGCTGATGGAGACGCCGCCGGTGAGGGCCATGTCGCACTGATAGGTGAGCAGCGCGGTGGCCGCCTGACAGATCGCGACGAGGGAGGTCGAACAGGCCGACTGGATCGTCATGCTCGGGCCACGCAGGTTCAGCTTGTAGGAAACGCGGACTGGCAGGAAGTCCTTGTCGTTGCCGAGCATGGTCTGGTATTCGGCGACCTGATAGTTTTTTGCAAGCTCGCGGCCCTTGCCGAGATTGTGGAGCAGGTAGGTGTTGAGGCTGAGACCGGCGTAGACTCCGATCATTCCGGGATAGGCGGCTGGGACGTAGCCCGCGTCTTCCAGCGCCTCCCACGAGCATTCCAGAAAAATCCGGTGCTGCGGGTCCATCAGTTCGGCTTCCTTGGGGTAGATTCCGAAGAATGAAGCGTCGAACATGTCCGGATTTTCCAGAACACTGCGCGCGCCGACGTATTTGCTGCCATCCGCCTCGGTGTGATCTGGGAACCGGGTGATGCCATCCTTCCCTGCAATCAGATTTTTCCAGAATTCATCGGGATTTTCAGCGCCAGGGAATCGTCCCGCCATGCCGATCACGGCGATGGCTTCAGGGACTTGGAGGTCTTCGTTCATCGGGGAATGGGATTGCGGAATCGGGAAAAACCGGCGTGCGCGAGGCGGGCGCGGTCCTGCGCGCCAGTCTTAGCAGCGGCCGGGACATCAGGAGAGAGAAATTCCGCGATGGCACGGGCGCTGGGAAGCGCGAAAAGCTCGGTGATTGGAAATCTGCGCGCGACCATTTCCATGAGCCGGACGTGGACAATGGCGACGTGAATCGAGTTGCCGCCCAAGTCGAAGAAATTCGCGGTGGCGTCGCTGACCGGGCGGTCTAGCACTTCGCTCCACAGGGCAAGGATCTTTGATTCCATGGAAGCGCCGGTTCCGACCTCCAGTGGGCGAAGAGAAGCCACGTTCGCAAGAGCGAGACGGTCGATTTTCCCATTGGGCGTTAGCACGAAATTTTCCACGAAATGGAATTCCCCAGGAACCATGTAAGCGGGCAGGCAACTTGCAAGGTGTGCGCGCAGTTCCGACACTTCCACCTCGCCTTGGACATGGGCGATCAAACGGTTGCCGGTGGCGATCACGATGGCCTCGCGCACGGCTTCATGGGCGTTCAGCGCGATCTCGATTTCCCCGAGTTCGATGCGGAATCCATTCACCTTCACCTGATGATCGGCGCGGCCGCGGAACTCGAGAATGCCCGAGGGATGCCGCTTGGCGAGATCGCCGGTGCGGTAGGTGGAGTCGCCGAAAACTTCGGCGGTTCTCGCAGTGTCATTCAAGTAGCCGGCTCCGAGACCCGCTCCGGAAATGCAGAGTTCGCCGATCTCGCCATCCGGAAGCGGGACTTGGTTTTCATCGCGGATGGAGACCTCCACGTTCGGGATTTCGCGGCCGAGAGGGACGAAAGAATGGTCATCGAGATTTCCCCGGTGCAATCGGTGGAACGTGCAGATGTCGGTGCACTCAGTAGGTCCGTATGAATTGACCACCTCTGCCCGGCAGTTGGGATGTTCCAGCCAGGCGCGGAGCCGGGTTACGGAAATCGGTTCGCCCCCGAGAACGGCGAAGCGCAATGAGGAAAGCGCGGCGTAGCCGTCTGCCGCAGCGGCGTCCACGAGTGGATAGAAAGCGCTCGGCGTGCAGTTGATCAACGTGATGCCGTGATGACGGATCAGCGCGGTGATGCGGGAAATGTCGTAGGTCTGGCAATCGTCGAGAATCAAGGTGCCGCCGGTGATGAGCGGGGCGAAGAAGTTTTTCTGAGTCAGATCGAAACTCGGCGAACTGATGACCAGGGTGCGGTCGGCTGGGCCGAGTTTCAGTTCGATGGAATACCAATGAAGCAGATTTTCGAATCCGCGGTGATAGACGGACGCGGCTTTCGGCTGACCGGTCGAGCCCGAGGTGAAAATAGCGTAGATCAGGTTGTCGGTTTCGGAACATGGGCTTACTTCGTCGCAAGGCGCTTCCGTGACCGCCTGGTCGTCCACGCAGATGGTGTGGACATTGGGGAAATCGCCTGCGAGTTCCTTGTTCGTCACCACATATTCCAGGCCGGCGGAAGCAATCATTTGCTCGATACGGGCCGTCGGGTATCCGGGGTCGAGTGGCACATACGCGGCCCCGGATTTCATGATGCCGAGCAGCGCGGCGGGAAGATCGAGGCAGCGATGGAGCCCAAGTCCGACGAAGTGGCCGCGGCCGATGCCGTGAGAGCGGAGCAGGTTCGCTATCTGGTTCGAGCGTGCGCTCAGTTCGCCATAGGAGAGTGATTTCGATCCGCTGATGACAGCGGTCCGGGTGGGGTCGAGTTCAGCCTGTCGCTCGAATTTGTCAGTCCAACGGTCGTGGCTGGCGGACGGGCAAAGCGTGTCGGAGATTGGGGAATGGTCCATGGGGGTGGGGGGCGACGCAGGAGAGATTACTAAACAAATTTCACATGATGTTCACTGTAAAAGTGCACTTACACCCCGCTTTCTATCATGAAACGATTTGCTTTGAATTACGCGATCACGTATAGCTTGGAATTGTGAAATTTCTTGTAATCGGACTGCTGAACAGCGATGAAAAGACCCTTGCTCCCCCCGCGATGAAATTGAAAATCTCATGTCCCTTGTGGATGTTTGCCCTGACAACGACCCCTGCCTGGGTTGGACCGATGGCTGTGGCCCGCGGGCAGGAAGTGAGTTCCATCGTGGACGGACGGGTGGAGGCAGGACCGGTCGTGGAGGCCGTCGAACCCCGTGACGAAGAACGCAGCGGAGGGCTGGAAATTGGTGTGGTCGTCGCGGCGGCTTACAATACGAACATCTATCTGAGTAGCACCAATGCCACCCCGGACATGATCTATCGGGTTGGACCGCTGATCGCCTACACTCAGGGTGACTCCAAGGCGGGAGAAGGTGGCTACATCCGTGTCGCTTATCAACCGACCGGCGTGCTGTATGCCGAACAGCAGTCGAACAACCGCATCGACCAGTCCGCCGGGCTCGAAGCGGGTTGGAAGGGAAAAATTTCGAAGCTGACTTACAAGGGCACCGCCCGGAACCTCGGCGACCCGACGGCGGATACCGGCACCCAGACCGAACGCACGGAGCTTGAAAACGAAATCCGTGCCGCTTGGTTGGCCCGCGAGAAGGTCTCGTTGGAGATCGCCGCGAGTGGCTGGCAGACAAAATATGAGAATCCGTCGCTGGTGGATCCCGGACGATACTATGGCGAGGTCGCCGTGCGTTACGCCTACTCGCCGAAGACCGAGGTGGGTGTTTTCTATCAGGCTGGCCAGCTGAAGATCGATGGTGCGGACTCGCAGACCATCCAGCAGGTCGCCGGTTCGCTCAACTGGCAACCGCGCGAAAAGATCAGTTTCAAGATCGATGCTGGCGCGGAAGTGCGCAAGTCCGGTGGGAGTTCCACCACCAATCCCGTGGTGAACGCCCGGTTCGACTGGACGCCGCGGGAGGGCACCCGGGTTTTCGTGACCGCCTACCAGCGGCAGGAGGTCTCCGCCTTGAACGAAGGTCAGATTTATGAGGTGAAGGGAGTGACCGCGGGCCTATCCCAGCGGCTCGGTGGAAACTGGTCTGCCAGTCTCGACGCCGGCTTCGAGGAGGCTTCCTACATCCCGGATTCCAGCACCGGCGCTCTTTCGCGGGATGACAGGATCTGGTTCGTGCGCCCGGCTCTGAACTATCAGTTTTCCGACCAGCTCGACGCATCGGTCTTCTACGAGGCGTCCGAGGATGATTCAACCGATCCGGATTTCGGCTACGACGCGGCGGTGACCGGAGTCGAGCTCAACTATAAATTCTAAATACCCAGCACACTATGATCTTCAGACTGACATTTCTCCTGATCGCCCTCTTCGCGGGGCTTCTGCCGATGGGCGCTTCCGCTCAGGGCGCGCAAGGCGAGCGATCCTCCGGCGTGATCGGCCGGATGGACCATGTGGAAATCCGCGTGTTCCGCGAGGACGAGTTGACCACCCGCGGCCAGCTCTCGGGCGACGGCACGATTTCCATGCCACTCATCGGATCGGTGCGTCTGGAAGGCCTCACCACGGACCAGGCGGCTGCAGCGATCACCCGGCGGCTGGCAGACGGATATCTGGTGAAGCCCGAGGTGAGCGTTTCCATCGAGGCCCGGATCCGGAAGACCGTCACGATTCTTGGCCAAGCGCAACGCCCCGGCGTTTTCGAACTGCCCGCCCACCGACAGTTGACGATCGTCGAGGCGATCGGCATGGCGGGCGGCGTCACCCGCATCGGCAATGCAAAAAAAATCACCCTCAAGCGCCTCTCCAGCGGCAGCGTGGAAACCGTCAATCTATCCGAAATCACCAAGGGCAAGGGAGCGGACATTCCATTGCGCGACGGCGACGTCATCACCATTCCGGAAAGCCTGTTCTGAAGCACTTGTAGTCCCCCCACCACATGTCACTTTCAAATTCCAACAAATACACCGTGACCCCCGGTGCGTCGCAACTGCCAGCTCCGGCGGGCGCGGATCCCACCCATTTCCTCCCCAAGGTCGAGCTGGGTCGGCTGTTCGGCATGATCCTCAGGCGCGGCTGGATCGTCCTGCTTTTCGCGCTATTGGGGGCGGTCGCGCTGTATGCCTTCGCCACCCGCCTGCCCAAAATCTATCGAGCCGTGGGATCGGTCTATGTCAGCAGCCA
Source organism: Akkermansiaceae bacterium (assembly GCA_031425955.1). GTDB lineage: Bacteria > Verrucomicrobiota > Verrucomicrobiia > Verrucomicrobiales > Akkermansiaceae > Luteolibacter. The sequence goes on from JANPKJ010000014.1 coordinate 134,586, forward strand.
GGCGCCATTGGTGCTAGATATCCGCGCGGTGGCTCCCGAGGAAACCCGGGATCTCGAGCAGATGCGCTCGGTGGAGCAGGGGATGGCAGCCTCGACTTTGTTGATGCGCGTCATCGAAGTGAACAGCCTGGCAGAAGATCCGGCGTTCGCTCCGCAGGGTGCCAGCCCGCAGGTTTTGTTGGAAACTCTTGCGCGCCGGGTGAACATCGAACTGCGCCGTGGCACGCGGATCATCGACCTTCAGGTCGAGGACACCGATCCGGCAAGGGCCCGGCAGCTGGTCGAGTCGCTGGTCACCGAGTATGAAAAGTGGACCAGCGAGCGCCAGACGGCGGTCACCTTGCAAGCTAGCGAAGGTCTTGCCCGCGAAGAGGAGCGCTTGCGCGAGCGCATGGATGTATCCGCCCGCAAGCTTCAGGAGTTTCGAGAGGCCCACCCGGTGCCTGGCTTGGAAGGATCGGAAAGTGGCAGCCCGGTGCGCGATGCGCTCGGGACACTGAGTTCGCAGCTCACCGAGTCCACCGCGGCCCGGCTGCGCCTTGAATCGGAGTTTGAAGCGTATGCGAAATTCGACCCCGCCAAGCCTGAGGCGCTCGCCGGACTTGCCAGCTCGGAGCGTGGCACCGAGGTGCTCGCCCAAGTTAAGGCGATCCAACAGAAAGAAGCGGATTTCGCCCGGGTGAAAGAGCGGTACATGTTCAAGCATCCGGTCTACAAGGAAATCGACAACGAGATCACCCTGATGAAAGCCCATCTGGCAGAAACCGTGCGCGCCGCCGGTCAGGCGCTGGAGCAGCGCTATCAGGTGGCCAAGGAAAACGAGCTCAAACTTTCCGACGAGGTCGAGCAGGCCCGGGGAAATGCGGTGGACGTGGAAGGGATCCGCCAGGAGTTCCGCAAGATCAGCCGCGAGGCGGAGGCGGAACGCACGCTTCACGATTCCGTCTCCCTGCGCCTTCGTGAGACCAAGCTTGCCGCTTCGGTGCCCGCCTCGGTGCTGCGCTGGGAGGATTCCCCGTTGCAGCCGGAGAGGCCGTCCAGCCCGCGGAAAATCGTATTCGCCGCTGTGGGCGCCTTTTTGGGATTCATGGGCGGTCTGGTGCTTTTGCTCGGCTTTGAACTGGGCGACACCAAGGTGCGCGGTCCCGCCGCCGCCGCCCGGGCCACCTCCGCTCCGCTGCTAGCGAGTTTGCCAACTATCGATCATTCCGGTGATGGCATGTTGCTGACGGCCGATCCCGCGTCTGCCGGTGCCGAGGCATTCCGTCGCTTGCGGGCGGTTCTCGCTCCGCCGCCGGGTAGCAATACCGCGCGGACGGTGCTTTTCGCGAGCGCCAGAGGGGGAGAAGGGAAATCCTTCTGCGCGCTCAACTACGCCACCTCGCTCGCCATGCAGGGCCATCGCACGCTTCTCCTCGACGCCGACCTTCGCCGCCCCGGACTCAGCAGCCAGCATCTCGCCGGGGCGGAGCAAGACTCCGGTTTAGGCGGCTATCTGGCAGGTAAAATCGATCCCGCAGCCGCCTGTTTCAGCACCGCGCTGCCCAATCTTTACATGCTGTCTTCCGGCCCGGTGCGCGCCGATGCCGCGGAATTGCTCGCCGGCACGCGTTTTCCCGCGCTGTTGGAAGACGCATATCGTTGGTTCGACCGTGTAGTGATCGATTCCTCACCCGTCCTTGCGGTGAGCGATCTGCTCGCGATCACCCGGTATGCGGACCGCACCTGCCTGGTCGTGCGTGACGGTGGCAGCGACCGCCGCGAGCTCAAGCGGGCGGCCGAATTGATCCGTTCCGCGGGCGGCACGTTGGTGGGATTCATCTGGAACGAATCTCCGGCAAACGGCATGAACCCCGCCTCCCCAGGCCCCGGAGTTCCCGTCGATCGTCCGGCAAGTTCTAGCGGGAACTCGATTGGCCCGTCGTCTGCTCTGCCACCGCAATCTTGTGAAATCGTCTCAAAATTTGCATAGCATTCCCCTATATTCTCAATAGCATCCGGGATCATTTAATCTGTTCCCCGACGTCTTCCCAATTCCCCCATCCCCCCGATGGAGCCCCCCCACTCCCCAAGAACATGAATCCGACATCCCGCGCCGCTGCGGGCGAGTCTTCCCCCACTCGTCCCGGCACCGCCCCTGAAATTTCTGCCGATTCCTTCAATCTCAGACACCGTCACCGCCCATGGGTGGCTCACCAGAAACTTGTGGCCATCAGCTTCTTCGGCGATCTGGCGGTGGTCTTGGTCACTTTGATGCTGGCATACATCATCCGGTTTGAGACCAGTCTGCGCTCAGTCGGCGTGGAAGACTTCGCCGTCAGTGGCTCTGGATACTGCGGCCACGTCCTGCTTGGCGGCGCAGTTCTGATGTTCCTTCTCGCCAATTCCCGACTCCACGATCCCCGCAACTTTCTCGCGGTGCGGCGCACTTCCGCGATCATCGCGAAATCCTGTGTGATCTGGGGCGTGGGGTTCTTGGCCTTGGCCTTGGTTTTGAAAATCGAGCCCGCCATCAGCCGCCTGTACTGCGCGATCGGTTGTGCGACTTCCATGGTCGGGCTCCTCACTTGGCGCTGGGTTTTTTATTGCTTCCTCCGGCGCGAATCCACCGCTGCCACACTCCGTCAGAAGGCCGTCTTCATCGGCTGGAGTGCCGAGTGTGATCGTGCCGTGAAACGGTTTGGAAATGGCCGCGCCAACCAGATCACCATCATCGGGGCGATCGCTCCTCCCCGGTTTGCCTTCGAAGTCCTGCCGCCGGATGAAGTTCCGGTGCTCGGATCCTACGAGGGGCTCCGCCAGATCCTCCGCTCATCCGGCGCGGATGTGGTCATGGTCGTGGACGGCACGCTCGACCGCCACCAGATGCTCGAACTCGCCGAAACCTGCGGACGCGAATTCCTCGATTTCAAAATCGTCCCGAGCTGCTTTCAAATCCTCGTTTCCGGCCTCCAACTGGAAAGCATCCACGGCCTGCCCGTGCTCGGCATCGGGAAAATGCCGCTGCACCACGCGTTCAACAATGCGGCGAAACGCACCCTCGATATCGTCGGCGCTTTTCTCGGAATCGTCGTTTTCGCCCCGATCGTGGCCATCTTCGCCGGTCTCGTCTATCTGGAGTCCCCCGGACGCGTCATCTATCGCCAGCGCCGCATCGGCCTGAACGGCCGCCCGTTCCACATCTACAAAATCCGCAGCATGAAGCTCGACGCGGAAGTCGCCGGTGCCCCCGGTTGGACCGTCAAGGACGACCCGCGCCGCTTGAAAATCGGCGAAATGATGCGCGCTTGGAACATCTATGAACTCCCCCAGTTCTGGAACGTCCTGCGCGGCGAAATGAGCCTCGTCGGCCCGCGTCCCGAGCGACCTGAGCTCATCGAAGGATTCAAGGAGGAAATCCCCCACTACAACGTCCGTCACAACATCAAGCCCGGCGTCACCGGCTGGGCTCAGGTCAACGGCCTGCGCGGCGACACCTGCCTGCGCGAGCGCGTCAAATTCGACCTCGACTACATCGAAAACTGGAATTTTGCCTTCGATCTCCAGATCATGTTGATGACCCTCTACAAACGCGGCGGCGCATGCTAAGCGTGTCTTCATCCGAAGGCATGCCCGCAAGCTCCACCGCAGAAACGACCCGTCACCGTGACCGCTCCATCCGCATGGCGGTGGTCACCTCGTTCGCTTCCAAGGCCGGGACCATCCTGCTCCAGTTGCTTTCGATCCCGATCGCCATCCGGGTGTTAGGGCGGGCGGAGTTCGGGCTATTCACCACGGTCAATCTCGCGCTGACCACCATTGCGCTGCTCGAAGTGGGAGTCGGTCCCGCGCTGACTCACGGTCTCAGCCGCGCCCGCGCCGCCGGGGATGAGTTGAAACAACGCGAACTGGGATCCACTGCGTTTTTCCTGATGACCGGGATCGCGCTGCTCGCCGGACTCGCCTTCGCGGCGGTGTTACTCATGGTGCCTCTGCCGGCGATTTTCGGCAATGCGTTCGCCGGCAAGGAATCCGCCCTGCGACCCGCATTGTGGGTGGGACTCGGGCTTTTCCTGCTGCTTTTTGTGTTCAACCTCACCGAGCGGATCCGTGAGGGACACCTCGAAGTCGCCTCCAACAACCTATGGGGCGCCGCGGGAAATGTCATGGCGGCGACTTGTGTGGCCGTCGGCGTTTGGTTCATTCCGGAAGTCTGGTTCCTCGTGATCGCCGTCCACGGATCGATGGTTCTAGCGAAAATCTGCAACACCGCCGCACTCTGGAAAAAACATCCGTTGATGGTTCCGTCACTGAAATTCGCCCGCCCCGCGACGGCGCGGCATTTGTTCACCGATGGCATTGCCTTTTCCACCTGCTGCCTGGTCACCGGCATCATCGAGTTCAACTTCTGCGGCTGGCTGGTCGGGCGTTCCGGCGGACCGGACGCAGTGGCGCTCTACGGTGTCTTCATCACCCTCACTATCATGCAGCTTGGATTCGTGGTGATGCTCAGCACGCCCACCTGGCCCGCCGTCGCGGAAGCCCTCGCCCGGGACGACCACCCGTGGGCCCGGCGGGCAGCCAAGCGGCTCTATCTTTATGGCGCGGGATTTTCGGTTTGCTCCGCGCTCGGCTTGTTCCTGGTCGGTCCCTGGGTGTTACCGGTCTGGCTGGGTAAGGAATTTTCCAGCATCAGCCGCGTCCTTCTCGCTTGTTACGGACTTTATTTCATCGCCCACGTCTGGCGGCACCTGAATCATGCGATGATGATCGGTACCGGCCAGGTCGGGAAACTCGTAAGAATTCAGCTCGTCGAATCCGCCACCGTCGCCATCCTCGGAGCCGTCGCCCTCCACTTCGGCGGCATAGGGGCACTGCTTGCGACCATGGGGATCGTGATTCTAATAATGACCGGCAGTTTTCTGCCGAGACAAGTGGCGCGAGTGCTGAGGAATAGATGACCAAGGGGTGGGGCAGCGAAGGCTATACAAATCAAAAAGCCACCAGCGGCAGACCGCAGGTGGCTTTTGAATGGATGAGAGGCAGCCTAATTGTCGAGAGGAGAGAAGTCCTTCATCGACTCGGGGATAAGCACCGTTCCGATGGTGTGCATGACGCCGTTATTGGCCATGACGTCCGCGCTTGAGACTTTGGAATCGTTGACTTGGGCTTGTTTGCCATCTACAACGATTTTGACCTTTTCGCCGTTCATGGTCTTCACATCTCCATCCTTCAGGTCGGCAGCGAGGACTTTCCCGGCGACAACGTGATAGAGGAGAAGCGAGCGGAGTTTTTCTTTGTTCTCAGGCAGCATGAGCTTTCCAAGCGTGCCGGCGGGGAGTTTGTCGAAAGCTTCGTCGGTGGGGGCGAAGACGGTGAAGGTGCCTTTTTCGCCGAGAGTGACATCCAGGCCGGTAGCGACGAGGGCCTTCTTGAGAGTGGAAAAAGTCACGCTGTCGCTGATGACGGCGGTGAGTGATCCGGAAGCTACGGCTGATTGGACGGGCTTTGTGGTTTCGTTGGCTCGTGTCTTTTCCACGGCGGTCTCGGCGGCGAAAGTGAGCGGTGCGGCTGCTGCGAAAGTGACGAGCATGGCGATTTGCGTGAGTTTCTTGGTTTTCATGGATTGCGTTACGAGTTGGGTTGACTCTTGCTGCTGCAGAATGGTCCGCAGCGGGCGATGTCGGTTTTCTTCATCGCAGGCCGTGTGCCGTATGCCGCGGGGGACGGAGAAATCGGAGGATGTCATTGAAGGGGAATCGCTTGAAATCCACCGGCGATTTCCGGTTACCCATTTGCTGGCGATCGTGACGTGCATTTCAATGGGAAGCCGTGCAAGTTGCACGGGCTGGGGACGAGGGAGTGCCGCTCCCCTGTAAGCCGGATTCTGTCCACCCCTTGCGGGGCTGGACGGCCATTTCTCTCACCCCGCCGGAGCGGAGCGCCCTGCTTGCGCAGAGTGCGACTAATACCCGGAGATGAACGGGCGGGCAGCCCTTCCCCTGTTCTGTCTTGCACCACGCGAGGTTTGCCGTGCCGTCCGGTTACCCGGATTCGCGGTGGGCTCTTACTCCACCATTTCACCCTTGCCTGTGGCCTTGCAGCCCATCGGCGGTATCTTTCTGCTGCACTGTCTGTCCGGGTTTCTCACGTCACCCGTCCCTCACTTTCATGAGGCGCGTTGCCCTGTGGTGTCCGGACTTTCCTCAGCTCCCGCTTGCGCGGAAACTGCGACCGTCCGGGGAGCGGCGGGCCGAAACTGTCCGGCGCGGGGCTATTGTCCAATCAAAAACACATCGACCAAAAACCAGCCGATCATCGCCACGCCGATCGCGATCTTGAAGCCCATCCCGGCCAGAGTTCCTACGACCGAGCCCACTCCGGAGATCGCCGCGTGGTGGCCCCGCTTCTTCGCCACGGCGATTTCGCAGACAAACGCCCCGATCAACGGCCCCAGTAACAAGCCGAAAGGCAGGAAAAACATGCCCACGATGCTTCCGAGGACGGCCCCGATGGCTCCCCATCGAGTGCCGCCGAACCATTTCGAGCCCGCAGCTCCGCTGAGCATTTCGAAGGTCTGGGAAATCGCCATCAGCACAATGAGAACGGCAAACGACCACCAATGCAGGCCGGAATCTGTGCCGAGCATCAGGCGGTAGGCAATCACACCGATGAGGATGATTAAATGCCCGGGCAGTACCGGCAACACGCAGCCGATGATCCCAGCCACCAGCAGGCAAATGGTGACCAGCCATGCCGCGCCGGTTCCGACGTCCTGCCACACGCCGTTTGATTGAATTGCTTCCCACACGCGGCGTTTCCTACAACGGATGGAAGATTCCCGCAATGCGCCTTTGGGGTTGAGTTGCCGATTCCGCTGGATACTCTCGCCCCGTCGCCCCATGAAGCATTCAATGATTTTCCGCACATTGGCCCTGCTCGTTTTCAGTCTTCCCATACCGGCCATCGCCCAAGCCTCTGAGAGTGTGATTGTGGTGGAGGCCCACTCCGGAAAAATCCTCGTTGCCGCCAATTCCTCCGCGAAACGGCCTGTCGCCAGTCTCAACAAGATCGCCACCGCGGTCGTGACAGTGGACTGGGCCACCGCCACCGGTGCCGATCTCGGCTCCACGGTCATCACCGCGCCGCAGACCGTCGCCCTGGTGGGCGGTCCGAATCCGATGAACCTCCAGCCCGGCGACCAACTCACCCTGCGCGACGCTCTCTACTCTGCGCTCCTCGGCTCCGACAATCTCGCCGCCTTGGCCATCGCCGACCACGTGGGCCGTGAAATCCAGACCCGCCGGGGTGGCAATGGCGATCCCGTGGCTGCGTTCGTGGGCGAGATGAACAAGCTCGGCAAGGCGATTGGCATGAGCAACACCCGCTTCGCCAACCCACATGGCCTCGAACGCCCCGGTGCCAAGGCCTACTCCACGGCTGCCGACGTCGCCAGGCTCTCGATCTATGCGATGCGCCGGAACGCCTTCAACTTCATCGTCCGCCAGAAGGAGCGCCAGGTGAACGTCACCGGTCCCCTCGGCAAGCGCGGCTACCGGGTGAAAAACACCAACGACCTCGTCGGTGAACCCGGGGTCCTCGGGGTGAAAACTGGTACAACGAATGCGGCCGGTCCTTGTCTATCCGTTTGTATGGACCGTGAACCACTCGTCCGCCAGAAACCCGACGGCACCAAGGGAGCAACTCCCCGCCGTTTGATCCTGGTGCTGCTCAACAGTCCGGACCGCTTCAACCGCGCCCGCGCCCTGATCGGCCAAGGCTGGTCAATTTACGATCAATGGCTGGCATCCGGTGCACCGGTGCAGGACCGCGAGCGGGAAATCCTCAGCGTGCCTAACCCCCAGTAATTGGACTAACATTTTCCACCACCACCAACATCATGAAAATAGGTATACTTAACAGCGGCGGCGATTGCCCCGGGCTTAATGCGGTTATCCACGGTGTCGTCGGCGCGGCCGACCAACTCGGTTGGGAAGTCATCGGCTTCCGGGACGGATTCGAGGGCATGCTTCCTCCAGGAGACTATACGGTCCTCAAGCCAAAGGACACCATCGGAATTCTCAAGCTCGGCGGTACCATCCTCGGCACCACCAACAAGGGGCACTTCGCCGCGAAAGTGGGCAAGGGCGACATCGCCGAGGTCCCGGCGGAAATCGTCGCGCAAGCCAAGCTGACCATGGACGGGCTTGGCATTACGGCTCTCGTCATCGTCGGGGGCGACGGATCGCTCACCACCGGCCTCCAGCTCTATCGGGAAGGTTGGCCGATCATCGGCGTACCGAAGACCATCGACAACGACCTCAGCGCCACTGCCTTCACCTTCGGCTTTGACAGTGCGGTTTCCACCGTGGTCGATGCGCTCGACCGCCTTCATACCACCGGGGAAAGTCACAAGCGCGTGATGGTTCTCGAAGTGATGGGCCGCCACGCCGGCTGGATCGCCCTGTGGGGTGGCATCGCAGGGGGCAGTCACGTGGTGCTCTTGCCGGAAATCCCGTTCAGCTTTGAAAAGATCACCGAGTTCATCAACCGCCGCGACGCCGCAGGCTACCACAGCACCATGGTGGTCGTCGCCGAGGGCGCGCACATGCCGGAAGGGGAAATCGTCACCATCAATGCCAATACCGGAGGCGAAGTCCGCCTGGGTGGTATCGGCGAGCAGGTCGCCAAGAAACTCGAGGAATCCACCGGTAAAGACGCGCGCGCCTGCACTCTCGGCCACCTCCAGCGCGGAGGCTCGCCGACCGCCATCGACCGGATCCTTGGCATGCGCTTCGGCGTGATGGCCGTTAAGCTCGCCGCCGACGGAAACTTCGGCCGCATGGTGAGCTATCAGGCGTATCACGTGGACTCCGTGCCCATCGAAGAGGCTGTCCACCAGTTGCGCCTCGTCCAGCCGGAGAGTGAGCTCGTTCTGGCGGCCAAGGCTGTCGGCATTTGTTTCGGAGACTGAAGAAGTTGAGAGTTTAGGGTTGAGAGTTGAGAGTGGAAGATGAGACTCAGGTCCTTCTTCCCTCCCGCTTTCAACTCTCAACTTAAGACCTCCACCACTCTCCCACCATGTCCTCCGATCCACTTCTCCAACTGCTCCGCCGCAAAGCCCGGGTTTCGAATCAAGACCTTGCCGAACTGCTCTCTTCCAACAAGGAGACCATCGCCGTCCGTGTCGCGGCCTGGGAAGCCGACGGAACTATTCTCGGCTACCATGCGGTGATCGATCCCGAGGCCAGTGGCGACACTTCGGTTTCAGCGTTCATCGAGGTGAAAGTCACGCCCGAGCGGGGTGGTGGATTCGACCGCCTCGCCATGCGCATCGCGCGCTTCGACCAGGTGGTTTCCTGTTATCTCGCCAGCGGCGGTTACGATCTGATGGTCGTGGTCGAAGGTGGTGATCTCCGTGAAGTGGCTCGCTTTGTTTCGGAAAAACTCAGCTCGCTCGACGGGGTGATTTCCACCGCCACGCACTTCCGCCTCAAGACCTACAAGGAAAACGGCTTCATTTTCGAAAAGGAAGTGAAGACCGAACGCTTGGCGGTTTCGCCCTGAGCCAGCGGGCGGGGGGACAACTTTCTGACTTGCGGATACCCGCAAGTGGGTCGATTCTTGCGATCGAACCCCCGACATCACCGTGAGTGCCAATCCAATATCATCCGCAGAGAAGAAGCTTCGCGAAACATTGACGAGCAATCCCGCCGACTGGGAGACACGCAAGCAGCTTGCCCGTCATCTTTACGACCAGGGATCCTTCCAGGAAGCCGCCGACGTCGTATGGGCCACCGACGAGATTCCGAGCGTCGACATCGAGTTGGCCTTCGCCGCGCGGGTGCTCGCGAAAGCGAGTCCGCGCAAGGCGATCCGCCTGCTCTCGGCCTTGCTGGAACACAACCACGGCAAGGCGGTGCAGAATCTCGGCTTGGCGAATGCCCTGCTCCACCACGGCATGGTGCTGCAGGCGGCGCGCTTTTACGGCGCCGCACTGGAGGCGGATCCCTCGCTCGGCAATCCCGAGCTCGAGCATTTCATCCTCTGGACCGACGATGAGGAGACTCTATGGGGCGACTTCAAGGACCGGAGTCCTAAACTCGGCGAGCTGCCGTGGATGAAGCGCGACCCCGACGAAGCCATGAAACTGACGAGCAGGATCAATCTCCATACGACCCCGATCAAGCTGCCCAGCCTCGACCCCGTCCCGGGCGAGGAACTTGGCAACGATCTCTATCAACAAAAAGCGGAGAAAGGCGCGGAACCCAGTCCGCCGCCAGCGGTGACCATTCCACTCGACCGGGTGGATCCAAAGTACCGCCTCTTCGACTCCGAACTTGGCGCCCCCAGCGAACCGGAAGCTCCTAGAAAAGCCGCTGCGAGCGCGATCAGCGTCGCGGAAGCTCCGATCCAACCGGCGCAAGCCGCACCGGTCAAAACCGTGGCTCCGAATCCGAACGTCACTCCGCCGCCCAGGCCTACTGCCGCCGACCTTCCCGGGCTGGCTAAGGCTCCGATTCCCACCGGCGCGCCGACGGTCCGCTTGAGGCCCACGCTGCCGCCTATAGCGCCCAAACAACCTTGAAGCACCAGCTAACTAATCCCTAGGCGGCGCTGGCCGGGGCTTGGATGAGCAGGCAGTCTTCGAGATACGGCTGGAGGGTGAATAACAACGGCGAGCCTTCTTTTTTAAACTGCTCGCGGAACCGATCCTCGATCCGGCGGAGAGCGAACTCAAGGTCGGCGAGGATGAGTTCTGACGGACGCCCGCGAACGATGGCGACGAGGTTGACGAGGCCACCGGCACAGGCAATGGCGTTGCGGTGGTCGGGGAGCTCAAAGGATTCGCGGACTTTTCCCTCCTCGTCGAGTAGGCCGAGGGCGAGGCGATGGACCGTGGGAGTCACCCGCTTGGCCGAGTTGTGGCGCGCGGGATCGCAACTGGCGAAGGAGATGAGCGCCAAGGTCTCGGCGTCCACGAGGAATACCTCCTCGACCTGAAAGCGGTGGGTTTTTTCGAAAACGATGTCTTCGTATGTCCGGCTGGTGAAGAGCGCCTGAAGGTGCCAGACGAGGCGGTCGTAAGTTCCGGCCGCGCGGAACGGCCGCGATGCGGGTGAATACTCTGCCAGCGCGCGGCGGATGGTGGCGCGCAGCATCGGTTCCAGGTAGGTGTCGATGCCATTTTCCTTGGCGTAAACGGCACTGCGGACGGCTTGCTCGATGATAGGGCCGAAGGCTTCGCGCAGGTCGTCGTCGGTGAAGTCTGGCGATGGGGACTCCGCCGGTTTTTCGGCTGATGGTGGCGGGACCGGGACCGAGGCGAATGGAACGGGCGATTCCATCGGTGCCACCGGATTTTGTGCAGGCAGGTCGGCCAGTGGGGTGGGCCAAGTGGCGGGGAATGGCCGCGGCATGGCGGCGGCGGGCTTGCCGGGCCAAGGCGGCAAGGAAGACAAGGCTGGAAAGTGCCGGGCGGGTTCCTGAAAGGGAGAAACGGGAAGCGGAGTCTGGATGGGGGGCGCGGCCATGCGGGAGGGAAGGCCTGGCGATGAACTGGGGAGAGGAGTCATTGCAGCGGTATCATCAGTGGGGGGTGGCTCCCGCGGCGGCGGTGGACGGTGAGGCGCACTCGGCTAGGGCGCGCGCGGCAAGAGCGATTCGATTGAAGCGCTCCTCGACCGAGTCCCGGTCCGCGGCACGGCTCTCGATGCGGGTGATCTGGGATTCGGTGCTTTCCCATAATAGCGCGACTTCCTTGCGGAGCTCCGCAGCCAAGCGATCGTCGCGGTCGTTGAGCTGATGATGGAAGGAACTTTGCCAGCTGCTGAGCCATCCGCCGATTTTCTGCTCCAGCTCTTCCACCGCCGGAGCCGGCGATTCAGAAGCCTTCAGCGCGGCGACCTGCTGGATCTGGGCGGCGAGCCGCTGGGTTTCCTCGCGTTGCTGGGACAAGCGGAGTTCGGTTTGCTGGCGGGTGGAATCGACGAACCGGTGGACGTTGTCCTTGAGTGCTTCGATTCGCGCTTCGTTGGCGAACAAGCGGTCCTCCAGCAAGGCGGTGGGCGGGGTCGCGGCGGATGCTGACGGGCCGACCGTTTCGAGCCGGGCGACACGTTGCTCAAGTCGCTCGAGATGGCGGCCAACGATGATCTCGCGGATGCGCTCGACCGCTTGGGACGGATTGAGGGGTGATGAAGTGGGGGACATGACGTTCTCCGTGGGGGGAGCCCCGGATGGTTGAAATCCGGGACACGGTCGAGTTGAACGCGCGAAGAGTAGTTCGACCCGGCTGGTCTTGTAAATAAGTTCGGTGATATTTCGGTTTTAGGGACTATTTGGATCAATTTATCGAATCGTATTTAATTGACGTTCAGATGATTGTGAAAAAAATGATTCGGTGAAAGACACTGAGCGAGGAATGAGGTAAAGAGTCGTTAATGTCTGAGGGCGACGAAGAAAAACTGAATGAGGGCGACGCCGTCTTGGTGCAAGCCTATGCAAAAACCCGCAAGAGCCTGATCGCACGGCTGGACAACTGGGAGGACCAGCGGACGTGGGATGAGTTTTATCAAACCTATTGGCGGCTGATCTACTCGGTGGCGGTGAAGGCGGGACTGCGCTCGGATGAAGCATTCGACTGTGTTCAAGAGACGATTCTATCTATTGCCAAGCAGAGTAAAAAGAAGCTCTACGATCCCGAGCAGGGGTCGTTCAAGACCTGGCTGATGAACATGACGCGCTGGCGGATCAACGACCAGTTTCGCAAGCGCAAGAAGGACACCGCGATGATCACCGGCGAGTGGGAAAACGACCGCAAGACGGCGGTGATTGACCGGGTGGAGGACCCTAACGGCGATGTGCTGTCGCGTCTGTGGAACGTGGAGTGGAAAAAAAATGTCGCCGACGCCGCTCTCAGCCGTGTGAAAGCCCAGGTTTCTCCCAAGCAATACCAGATCTTCGACTGCTATGTGATCAAACAGTGGGACGCCAAGAAGGTGCAGGACCAGCTGAGCGTGAGCATGGCGCAGGTTTACTTGGCAAAACACCGCGTGGGAGCTGTTCTCAAGCGCGAGTTGGCCAAGCTCGAAGACGAAGACGATGTCGATTAAGATCCGCCCGAACCCGGCGATCCCGGACCACGAGGTCCTCCGCAAAATCGGTGGCGGGGCCTATGGGGAAGTGTGGCTGGCGCGTGGGGTGACCGGTGCGCTGCGGGCGGTGAAAGTGGTGTGGCGCGAGGATTTCGAGGACGCGCGGACCTTCGAGCGGGAGTTCGAGGGGATCCTGAAATTCGAGCCGATGTCGCGGGATCACCCGGCGCTGGTGAACATCCTGCACGTCGGTCGCAGTCCGGACGGGGTTTCCTTTTACTACTACGTAATGGAAATCGGCGATGATGTGACGTCCGGGCAGGACATCAATCCCATCGAATACGAGCCGCGCACGCTGCGGGCGGACAACCACCAGGGCTCGGGCGTGCAGTGGGACACCAGCGTTTGCATCGACGTGGGTCTGCGGTTAGCCGAAGCGCTGGACCACTTGCACGAGCGCGGCCTGGCGCACCGCGATGTGAAGCCGTCCAACGTGATTTTCGTGAACGGCCGGGCCAAGCTCGCGGACATTGGCCTGGTGGCGGCGCGCGGTCAGCGGACCTTTGTCGGCACCGAAGGATTCGTTCCGCCCGAGGGACCGGGATCGGCGCAGGCGGACGTCTACAGCCTGGGAAAAGTGTTATATGAAATCGCCACCGGCAAGGACCGGATGTCGTTTCCCGAGCTGCCGGACGAAATGCCTAGCGTGGTCGACAAAAAGCGCTGGTTAGAACTTAATAAAATCATCTGCGACATCTGCGAGCCGCGGATTTCCAAGCGCAAGATTTCCAACGCCGCGGATCTAGCGGACGCACTGCGCCGGCTGCAACGCGGAAAGCGCCGCCGCCAGAGTGGTTTCGCGGTGTGGATGACCACCTTGATCCTCGCTGGATTCGTCGGCTGGGCGGGCTGGGAAATGGTGAAAGACAGCGGCTGGGTGAAAAACCTGCAGCAACCCCCACCCGGACAGGCGATGGTAAAGACGGGCACGGTGAAAATCACCAGCACTCCGGAAAACGCCGAAGTGCTCGATGCGTCGGGGATCCCCATGGGACTCACCACGCCTGGCATCATGACGCTGCCAGTCGGAGAAGAGGTGGTTCTATCATTGCAGAAACCCGGCTATCGTTTGAAGGAGATTCGCGAAAAAGTCCCGGCCTCCGCGGTGAACGAGCCGTTTGTGGTGGGTGGTGCCCTTCAGGTTTATTCGCCACCACAGACGGGCGAAAAATGGCACGACCATCTCGGAAATTCCTATCAGCCAGTTGGCGCGGAGCACCTGAGCTCCGGGTTTGTGAAGCGCGAGCACTGGGCGCAGTTCGCCCCCGATGCAGGTGGCGAGTTTCTCAAAGTTTCCCAAAACGGCCAACCGGTGGAAGTGGTGCTGACGTCGCTGATCGAAGCCAGTGCCTATTGTGAGTGGTTCCGGCAGGGTGGGCTCAAGACTGGATTCCTGACCGAGGACCATGAAGTGGTTCCTTTGCTGGAGTCCTCGTTCGAAGACCCCGCCGTCAGCGAGAAGGCCCGCAAGAACGGCCTGAAACCGTTTCGTGTCGTGGTCAGGCAGATTAACTTCGGCGAGATTGCTCTAACCACCCATCCCCCGGGAGTCGAGGTTTGGATGAACACGCTTGCCGACCCGGCGAACCGCCTTTCCGTTGGATCCACCACCGAGCCGCTGGTGATCCAGAAAGTGAAGCCGAACGACTGGCAGCTCTATCTGGTGCGGGAGGGCTACAAGCCGAAAACCGTGGATATCAAGGTGGGGGAAGGGGAGCGGATCGTGCGGGAAGTGACGCTGGAGAAGAGCCTTGGTGTGGTGTTCGGACGGCCGTGGGAGAATGGAATCGGCATGCGCTTCGTCCCGCTCGGGCAGGATCTGATGGTCTCGGTCTGGGAAACACGCGTGCGCGACTACGAGATTTTCCTGCGCGAAACCGGCCGCAACGTGCAGCGTCCCGCCTGGTTCGCACAGATGGGTGACCACCCGGTGGTGAATGTTTCCCGAGAGGACGCCCAGGCCTTCTGCGAGTGGTTGACCGAGCGCGAGCGCAAGGACGAGCGCATCGCCGAGACCCACGTCTATCGGCTGCCAACCGATCGAGAATGGAGCACGATGGTGGGGCTGGAGGAAGACGAGGGCATCAGTCCGGGGTGGCGGGACGCCCGCAAACAGAACGTCTACCCGTGGGGGACGACGTGGCCGCCCGACCCGGTGATCGGAAATTTCGCGGATTTGACCGCCGCCCGCACGCCGGGAGTTGCGATCGACCGGACGATCCCCGGCTATGACGACGGCCATGAATTCACCGCCCCGGTCGGATCATTTCCGGCAAATACGCTCGGGATCTTCGACCTCAGCGGGAACGTCCAGGAGTGGGTGGAGGATGAGTATTCCAAACTCGGAAAAAACCTGCTAGGCGTCCTCCGCGGCGGCGGATGGAACTCCTATCAACCGGAAAACCTCTTCTCCGGATCCCGCAACGCGGTGCCTCCGACCTTTCAAGACGCGATCTACGGCTTCCGGACGGTTCTTGCCAGAGTGCCCCCAGACGACGAATCTGCGGCTGATCCAGAACCGGACTAAATTTTTCATTATGGTCGAAATCAAACTAACCTACGAAGGCGATCTGCACTGCAGCGCCACCCACCTGCCCTCGGGAAATACGCTCGTCACCGACGCGCCGCTCGACAACAACGGCCGCGGCCAGGCGTTTTCACCCACGGATCTGGTCGCCACCGCGCTCGGATCCTGCATGGCAACGGTGATCGGCATCGTCGCCCGGCGCAAAGAGCTGCCGGTGGAAGGCATGACCGTCAACGTCCGCAAAATCATGTCGGAGGACCTCCCGCGGCGGATCCATCGGCTGGAGCTCGATCTCCAGATCCCGCTCTCAGCCACCCACCCCGACCGCAAGCTTCTGGAAAGCGCGGCAAACGGCTGCCCGGTCCATCACAGCATCCACCCGGATATCGAAGTCGTAATGAACTGGCTCTGGGAAGACTGATGGCTTCCCGCCTTCGGCTCAAAAACGAATCGCAGACATTTGACGCCGGTTTTCATTCGTTGCAATGACGCCAGCCGGTCGGGGTTGTGCCGAATTTCCGGACCGGCGAACGCAGACCCTGATTTGCGGTCCGATTGGGGAGGGTGCCAGTTGCGGGAAGATCAACGGGAGTTTGTCTCTATCGCGTGGAATCCGGCTGGAAATTCTCGATTTCCGCCAATGGCGGACGATGATGGCGGTGCCGCTCACTGCCAAACTCCATGAATAACTTCAGCCTGATACAACTGTCACTGGACCAGAAAATCGAGCGCCGCGCGTTTGAAGACGCGTCGATGGCGGTGACTTCGATCTCCCGTTCGGACTGCGCGATGCTTTATCGGGATCTTTACGGGATCGTCGTGTCGGACCTCCCGGAGGATGAGGCGCGGGCATTCCAAGCGGAGCTCGCGCAGCGGGATTTCCCGACCGTCGTGGTCCCGGACAGCGAGCTGCCATTGCTGGACGAAAGCTTCCAGGTCCATGACATCGTGCTGCGGGAGGGGAGTCTCGAGCTCACGGATTCGATGGGCCACCAGCGGGTCCGGCCGGTGACGGATCTGGAGTTCCTGGCGGCGGGGTTCGTGAGCCGGCTGCATTTCAAGAACGAATGGCACCAGCATCTGGATTCCGGCATCGATAGCAATGGCGCTGCAAGGCTCGTCACCGAGCACGAACGCCACGAGGAATCCGAAATTGAATTCCGCCTGGATTTTTTCTTCATCACGGTCCCAGAACGCCAGCACGTCGCCTTGGGCATGGACTCGAAGATGAGTTTCCAGGGTTTCCCGTTACTGTCACGGGACAAGTCCGCGTTGATCGAAATGGCTTCTGCGATGGCGGCGCTGTTACCGGCCGAACGGGTGAATACTTTCCTGCTGGATCCTAACAACCACCCGCACTATCCGACCTTGCACGGCTACAAGGAGGAAATCCGGTGGTTCTTCCACGGGCTCCGGGCGACGGCTTGAGGCTGCGTGGATCACCCGACCAGGTGCGCTCCCAGGGACGGGCGGGAGGCGAAGATCTGTGGCTTGATGCCGGTCGCCTTTTCGTATTCCGCAGCGAGGGTGGCGGCGATTTCCGAGGCTTTGCGGGATTCGCAAAGCGTCACCGTGGAGCCGCCGAATCCGCCGCCGGTCATGCGCGCGCCGATGACACCGCCGTTGCGGCCGATCTTGCGGGCGATGTCCACCATGATGTCGAGCTCCTTGCACGAGACCTCGAAGTCATCTCGCAGGGAGTCGTGGCTGCCGGCCATCAGCGGGCCGAGCGTTTCGAAGTCGTTTCTAGCAAGCGCGGCGGCTGCGGAGATGGTGCGGGAAATCTCGCCGACGACGTGGCGCGAGCGGCGGTTGACCGGCTCGCCGAGTTTGTCCCAGTTCGTCTGCACGTCAGCGGCGGTGACGTCGCGCCAGGATGACTTGCCGAGAATGGCGAGGCCGTCCTCGGTGTGCTTGCGGCGGATGGCGTAGCCTCCATCGGATAGTTCGTGGTGCACCATCGTGTTGGAGATGAGCACGGTGAGATCCGGGTTTTCAAACGGGACGAGTTCGGGTTCGCCGCTCTGGCAGTCGATGAGGACGAGGCGGTTCGGCTTGCCGAAGGCGGAGGCGAACTGGTCCATGATGCCGCATGGCACGTGGGCGAAGTCGTGCTCGGCCTTCTGGCAGAGCAGGGCTTTTTCCCGGGTCTGGAGGCGGGTGTCCAGCAGGCCTTCAAGAAAGGTGGCGGTGGCGCACTCGAGCGCAGCCGAGGAGGACAGCCCCGCGCCGCCGGGGACCGAGGAGAGGATGTAAGCGTCGAATCCCGGGATGTGGTGGCCGCGATCCTGGAAGCCGCGGATCACGCCGCGCAGGTAGTTCGCCCATTTTGGCTCGGCGGGTTCCTGGACCTCGGAGAGTTCAAGTATCGCGACTTCCTCGCTGATCGCAGAGGTGATCCGGGCCTGGGTGGTGCCATTCGCGCAACCGGCGATGACGATGTAGCGATCGATGGCGAAGGGCATCACGAAACCGTCGCAGTAGTCGATGTGCTCACCGATCAGGTTGACCCGGCCGGGGGCGGCTGCGGTGATGGTCGCAGTGGAACCCAAGCGGTCTGCGAGTCCGGCAGCGGCGTCGGTGACGAGGTCACTGAGGTCAGGATTGATTTGGAGCATGATATTCGTGGGTTAACTGGATTCTACGATAGTCGGCTGGTCAATGCGGCGGCGATAACTTTCGACGGCCTGGGTCCAGACGCCGTGCATGCCTTCCGCCGGCCTCAACCAGACGGCGCGGTGCATCATGAGGATGGCCGGGGCAAGGTAAAGCAGTTCGGAGAGTTCGTTTTTGGAAAGCCCGGCCGGGCCCTCGCTCAGGCAGCGCTCGGCGAGCGATTCGTCGGCAGGGGTGATTTCCACTTGGTCGAGGAGCGAGACGTGCACGCCGTTGACGTAGGGATCCACGACCGCGGCGACGATTCCGCGGCGGCCATCCACGCTGGCATCGAGCGCGGGATCCACGGCGGCGGTGGCGGCATCGGCGAGGCGAATGACGGACGGCGGGTTGAGTTCCTCCGGGGTGGCGAGGATCTTGCGCTTGAGTAGGGCGCGGCCGTAGCGGGAGCGGCTCGTCCAGACGGAAACGGGGGCGGCTAACAATAGCCCGAGCAAAATGGGGGTCATCCACGCGGCGAAGGAGAAATTCAGGGGAAGCCCCTTGAGATAGTGGGGGGCGTATCCGATCCACAGGGCGATGGCTGTCCACACGATGCCGAGGACGGTCTGGAAGGAATGGAATCGGAAGGCATCGCCCCAAGCCGTGCCGTCGGTTTCGCGGTTCTGATTTCCCCAACCGACCGCGCGGCCGAGGATGATGCTCAGCACCATCAGCGTGTGGGCGGCCATGATGCAGGGAGCCAGCAACATGGAAACGATGGTTTCGAAAAACGAGCCGATGAGGATGCGTGTGGCACCTCCGAAGGATCTCCGGGTGCTGGGAGTGAGGATGCCGCCGGTGACGGCGAGGATCTTGGGCAGGAACAACAAGGCGAAAACCGCTCCGGCGAGGATGATGCTTTGCTCGACGCCATTGATGTGGAACCAGCGGGCGGCGTAGTTTTCAAATGGCAGCAGGCTGAGGTCGCTGGCGGAGCGTTCATAAGCGACCCAGGTGCCGAGGGCGAGGAACAGGAACCAGATCGGGCTGCCCAGATAGGCCATGATTCCCATGAAAAGGTGCATCCGCACGGAGAAGGGGAGCTTGCGGGCGAAAATGAGCCACATGTGCTGAAGGTTTCCCTGGCACCAGCGGCGGTCGCGGATGAGATGGTCCACCAGTGTCGGCGGAGCTTCCTCGTAGGAGCCCTCGATGTCCCACGCCAGCCAGACTTCCCAACCCTGGGCGACCATTAGCGCTGCTTCGACAAAGTCGTGACTGAGAATCCGACCGCCGAACGGCTCGCGGCCGGGAAGGGCGGGGAGCTCGCAGAACTCGGAAAACGGCTTCATGCGGATCAGCGCGTTGTGACCCCAGTAACTGCCACCACTGAGCTGCCAGTAATTGAGCCCGCGGATGAAGAGCGGGCCGTAAAGGCGCATCGCGAACTGTTGGAGACGCGTGAAAACCGAATTTCCGCGGATGAGCTTGGGCGCGGTCTGGAGAATCCCGAGGCGCGGATAGGCCTCCATGATCCGCGTCATTTTCACGATGTCCGCGCCGTCCATCAGGCTGTCCGCGTCGAGCACGAGCATCGCTTCATAGCCGCCGCCCCAGGTGCGGACGAAGTCGCCGATGTTGCCTGCCTTGCGGTTTTCGTTCGTCTTGCGGCGGCGGTAGTAGATGCGGCCGAAGCCGTCGAGCCGGCGGCAGAGGTTGGTCCATGAGGTTTCCTCCATGACCCACAAGTCGAGGTCGCGGGTATCGCTGAGGATGAAGAAATCGAAGGACTCGAGGTTGCCGGTGGCTTCGATGGACCGATAGATCGCCTCGATGCGGGCGCAGACCTTCACGCTGTCCTCGTTGTAAACCGGGATGACGACAGCGTGGCGTTTTGCAAGCGGGCCGGTTTTCCCATCCGCGAGCTTGCTGATCCGGACCGACTGCCTGCGGCCTAGCAGCATGTCGATGGCACCGAAGATCGCGTGGAAGGAGCCGAGCGTGAGCAGGCCGTTGAGGATCACGAAGATCGCCATCATCGGATAGTGGGCCTTTTGAAAGCCCATCCGCCAGAAGAGGTCCGCCAGCCAGAGACTGGCCACCACGTTCACGACGAGCACGCAGCCGAAGAAAATCGTCCGTCTGAGGATCGTACGGAAGCGGCCGAAAAACGGCCGTGTTTCATCGCGGGGTGGTGACTCGGAATTTTCCATTAGAACAAGAAGAACCAAACGACGCCGCCGATCAGCGTGATCAGCAGCCCGAGGAACATGAACCGGACGATGGGCCGGCGGTCCATGGTTTCCCACCACTGGGCGGCTCCGCTGCCGATGGCGTTGAGTTCAAGCGGCTTGGGCACCATCGTCAGCTGGGCGAATCGCGGACCGGCGGCGAGGTAGGATTTTTTCATGGCCTCGACAAATTCCGGCGGCCACGGGGCGGGTGTCAGGAAGACGCCCTGCCATTGCCCAGACATGCCGGCGAGCAGCAGTGCGAGGCGGCCGCGGGCGGCGAGGCGGCGGTTCTCCAACGGCACGTCGAGCACGTCCTGCGTCCACTCCGCCACTTCAGTGAGCGCTTCCTCCATGGCGAGAAACCGTGGTGGCTTGTCCGGTTCGTCCACGCGCCGGGCGGACGCCCGCCAGAGGATGCCACGGACGAGTTCGGCGACAAGCAGGCGGTTTCTCAGGCGCAGGGCTTGGAGATAAGCCTCGACGGCGGCATAGGCTTCCTCCCACTCGTTGAGTTCCGACTCGCTGAGGGGGCGCAGGGTATCTAGGGAGTGACGCGGTGGACCCATGTTTCGGTGAGGAAATTGTCTCCGCGCTTGAGGCAACAACGGAGCTCGATGGGGCCCACATCCGCCAGCTTGCCGCCTTCCGCGGCAGGGGCGATCTGGAAGGCGACGCGCCAGCGGGCGTCCGGAATCTGTTGCACGGTGACGCCCTGGATCTTGATTTTTTCCGCCCCCGGCCCGGCGACCTGCACCAGCGGGACCAGCGGGATTTCGTTGGGCTGGTTCAAGGCCGCGCCGGAGAACTCGACGATAACGGTGCGCTGCTCGGCCTGCCAGTCATGGACGCCGGTGCGGGTGGCAACCACGTGACCGTCGGCCATCGAAGGATCCTCCGCCATGGTCCAGTGCTGGCGGAACCGAAACTCGACACGGTCGCCGGGTTTGGGCGTGCGGGCGGGCTCCCACATGGCGACGACATTGTCGGCCAGTTCGTTGGTGGTCGGGATTTCCATCAGCATCACGCGGCCCGGGCCCCAGTCGGAGGTGGGTTCGATCCACAACGAGGGGCGAAGGTGATAGGACGCCTCGTTGTCCTCGTAGGCGCTGAACCGGCGGTCGCGCTGCAGCAGGCCGAAGCCATCGCATTTTTCCATGTCGAAAAAGCTGAATTCGAGTTTTCCCGAATCATTGGAAATCGGCCGCCACAGGCGTTCCCCGGTGCCCATCCGGATCGCCAACCCATCCGAATCGTGCACCTCCGGCCGGAAATCATCGAAGCGGCGGCGGGAATTCTCGCCAAACCAAAACATGCTGGACATCGGGGCGATGCCGAGGCGCTGCACTGCCTTGCGTGCGAAGAGCACGGCGTGCACATCCATCAGGGTGGTGTTGCCGGGGCTGATTTTAAACTGATAGGCACCCGAATAGGACGGCCCGTCGAGCAGTGCGTAGACGACGGCTTGGGTGTGATTCGCTTCCGGTTTACGCAGCCAGAACTCGCGGAAGTTAGGGAACTCCTCCTGCACGCCTTCCGCTCCGGTGTCCACTGCGATGCCTCGCGAGG
Organism: Akkermansiaceae bacterium; assembly: GCA_031425955.1. Taxonomy (GTDB): domain Bacteria; phylum Verrucomicrobiota; class Verrucomicrobiia; order Verrucomicrobiales; family Akkermansiaceae; genus Luteolibacter. Next base: position 156,647 of record JANPKJ010000014.1, read on the forward strand.
AAATCCCGTATTTCTGGCCTTTCCCAAGCGCGCGCCAGTAGCTGGCACCTTGGAATACCACCAGCTCGTCGAAGACCTCCGGGCTGTTCAGTTGGGCGTGCAGCCGAAATCCCGCGAAACCGCCGTCGGCCGGGAGGTCGCCGTGTTTGTTGATCAGTGGGCCGTAATTGAAGAACGCCTCCGCGAGGCGGATCTGCTGTTGGTGGGTGCCGGTGAACTCATTGAGCACCACCGGTTCCCGGAACAGATAGCCGGGGTGGAAGAACATCGCCCGGAATGGAAGTTTCTCGGCCGCCCACAAGGCTTGGTTCGGATTGAAGCGGATGTCGCGGTACTGGTCGTAGGTGAGATTGTTCATCCACGCCGGCAGGCTGTCGCGGTTCGGCGGCACATACGGCTTGTTGGCGAGGTCCCGCGCCCGACTCTGAATGCTCTCGAATCCGACGTCCTCGCGTTCCCAGGTTTGGCAAATGGCGGAAGTCGTTAAAGTTCCCAGCGTTGCGAGCAATATGAAAGTGCGTGACACAGGCAGCGTCATACGGTGGTTGCTGCCAGTCCGTCAAGAATGGCGATTTGCATTTCTTTCATAAATTTTGACTGCTTCTACCCCATTCGGGTGGCTTGGTAGGTGAGAATCCCGTCGAAATCGATTCGATCCGGGTCCTCGACCGCCCGCGTCGGATCGAAGTCCACGAAAAACCGGTCTATCCGGAAACCACGGCGTGCCAGCAATTCAACGATCTGCCCGTGCTCGATCCAGCGGATCGACTGCCGCGACTCGTGCGTCACCGGCGGATCGCCCGAGAGGGAATAACGGTGCTCGCGCTCGACGGTCTGCCGCGCGTGATCGAGTCGGTGGCGGGTCTCCAACAGGCCGCGCCGGCCATCCGGCAGCGTGACCTGGTGGTCCTCATACCATTCGTTTTCCGGCAGGTCGCCGAGGAGTTCCGCGTAGGGCATGAACACGGTCAGATAGATTCCGCCGCCGTTTTCCAACAGGCCGTGCCAATGCCGCAGGGTTTCTTCCGGATCCCTCGCGAGTTGCAGGGTGAACGCAGGCGCGAGCAGGGCGGAGAATTTCCGCCCGTCGCTCCACGTCGACATGTCGCCCGCGTGGACGACCGGTTGGATGCCCAAGCGCTGCGCACGGGCATTTCCCAGCTCCAACATGTCCTCGGAGAGCTCCAGTCCTTCCACGTCCAGCCCCATCCGCACCAGCGGAAACATCAAGCGCCCCGATCCGGATCCGATCTCCAGCGCCGGTCCGGGGAATTTCTTCAGAAACGCCGCCATCAACGCCACCTCCGAGCCATCATCCTCCGCCTCCCAGAAGGCATCGTGCAATTCGGCTTCAAGCGAGCGGTAAGGTTGCGACACGCCGCGTGAAGTAGAGGAAGGGCCGGAGCAAAGCCAGTCTGTTTGGAAGCGCCGCCCCGAATTACAAAGACACCCTGACCCTTCCGCAAACGAATCTCTAGCGACGGTCCCGAGTTCATGCCTTCAGCTTGTCTTCCGCAAGCGCAGGGTAAACCGTGAACTCCGGACAATCTCTCGGTGGCGCAAGCGGCAGGTGGTTTTCGGCAAGGATTTTTTGCAAAGGACCCAGGGCTCTGGAGAAATGATTGGGCGGACGGCGCTCCGGTCAGGACCATCTTCTATCGGCTGAAATCCTCAAGAGTGTCGGGATCATGTTACGCGACGGAGATGCGGCGAACATGCTAGAACGGTCTTTTGAAAATGAAGCCCCAAGTGGTGTCTTCCTTACCACTTTTCTGAAACTTGGGGAACCAGCGCCAGCGACTGGACGGGACCGGGCGAGCGTTGACGACTTTGGGGATGGTGTTTTTTTCTGCCTGCGCCGCCGTTGCCTTTTCGACCGGAGAAGTAGCCCCATTGCTGGCGAGGATTTTGTTTTTCTTCGGTTGCACTTCTACCACGCGCGCCTTGGGCGGCGCAGCATCGGCGGGTTTCGCCGAAATCTTCCGGGGTGCCGCTTGGGCGACGGGCAGAATGAGGATGGCGCAGCAGAGGATGGATTTCACGGCGATCAACGGGTATTTTCTTAAGCAAAGCTTAAGTTACGCACAATCCGCCGTGATGTCCATGAAGGTGTTGTATTTCGCTCCGGGTCAATGATTTGCCCCGCGAAGATTGAACGAAACACAGCGATTTCCGGGAGGAACTCGCTGTGATCTTTCGGAAATAGAGGAACAGGCAAGAATGCCTGTTTCACAGCCTGGCCAGCACGGCGTCGCCCATGCCGCGGGTGCCGACTTTCGTCTCGCCCGGTTGGCTGGTGGCGATGTCGCCGGTGCGGAATCCGTCGGCGATGGTCTTGGCGACGGCGGCTTCGATCGCGTCCGCGGCTTCGATTTCCCCGAGGGAGAAACGCAGCAGCATGGCGAGTGATAGAATCTGGGCGATGGGGTTCGCGATGCCCTGGCCGGCGATGTCAGGGGCGGAGCCGCCGGATGGTTCGTAAAGACCGAAGTAGAGGCCGTCCTCGCGCTGTTTTCCTAACGAGGCAGACGGCAGCATGCCGAGCGAGCCGGAGATCATCGCCATTTCATCGGATAGAATGTCGCCGAACAGGTTCTCTGTCACTAACACGTCGAACGAGCCGGGGCGCTTGATGAGCTGCATGGCGGCATTGTCCACATACATGTGGGAAAGCTGGACTTCCGGGAATTCCTTGGCGATTTCGATGACGGTTTCGCGCCACAAGACGGAGGAAGCGAGCACGTTCGCCTTGTCCACGGAGAGCAGTTGTTTTTTCCGGCCCATGGCGGCGGTGAAGGCGACGCGGGCGATGCGCTGGATCTCGCTTTTTTGGTAGACCATGGTGTCGAAGGCGACGGGCTCGCCGTCGCGCTCTTCACGGCCTTTCGGCGTGCCGAAATAGATCCCGCCGGTGAGTTCGCGGACACAAAGCACGTCGAATCCGTCGGCGATGAGTTCCTGTTTGACCGGAGAGGCGTGGGTGAGTGCGGGCAAACAGACGCCGGGACGAAGGTTGGCGAAGAGGCCGAAATGTTTGCGCAGCGGAAGCAGCGCGCCGCGCTCGGGCTGGATGTCGGGTGGCAGGGATTCCCATTTTGGACCGCCGACGGAGCCGAAAAGGATGGCGTCCGCCGCCTCGCTCGCAGCGACGGTCTCTGGCGGCAGCGGGTGACCGGTGGCATCAATGGCGGCACCGCCGACGAGGTGCTCGCTGCGGGCAACGGTGAATCCGAATTTCGCCTCAACGGCGTCAAGGAGGCGAAGCGACTCGGCCATGACTTCGGGGCCGATGCCGTCTCCGGCGAGGATCGTGATGCGGTGACTGCGTGACATGCGCGGGAAAATGGCGGGCGATTCCAAAACTGGCAAGATGAAGAAGCGGACACTTTCCTGCCGAACCTTGGCTTGCGGAGTGCTGAACTCCGCATCATGTTCCGCCCACCATGCAGGCAGTGACCGATCGCTTGAAGAATTTCCTCCAGTATGTGGCCGTCAATCTGATCGACGAGCCCGCCCAAGCGCAGCTCAAGGTGGCGGAACTGGGGCCCAAGCGGCTTCGATTCAAGCTGATACTTGCCCAGCCGGACGTGGCGATGCTCATTGGGCGGAACGGATTCACCGCATCAGCCATCCGCAGCATTTTAAAGGCGGCCGCCGATCGGGAAGGGGTGCAGGTCACGCTGCAAGTGCATTCGCACGAGGAAGAGGCGGAGCTGCTCGCCCGCGAGGCGGCGAAGTGAGGGGGCGTTACAGGCATTCCCGCCCGGGCCTGTCTCAGGCGGTTCGACAAGGAGCGCCGATTTACCAGAGGAGCGGCAGCCCGTAGGCGGGGAAATCCTCATCGCATGTGATGATCGTGAGTCCATCCACCTGCGCTTGGGCGATGATCAACCGGTCGAATGGATCACCGTGATGCCTAGGCAACGTGATCACGGTCTCATAGTGCTTCACTTCGGAGGGAAGAAGAACGAAACCGTTCGCTTCGAGAATTCCGGGAAACAAGACCCGGTAGTCCCCTTGAAGTGTCAGTTTGCCAAGCCCCACCTTGATCGCCACCTCCCACGCGGTGGCATGACTCACATACCGCTCATTTGAATCGTCTTCCATCGCGGCGCGGGCATTGCTGCTCAAATTGGAATTTCCCTCACAGAACCATAGCAATGCGTGCGTATCGATGAGCAATTTCATCCGATGTAGTCCTTGAAATCTTCCAGCGGTTCATCGAAGTCCGGTGAAATCGTAAGCTTCCCGCGCAAGCTGCCAAAACCCTTCAACGGGTTCGCTTGCTCAAGCCCCGTCTGGTTCGTTGTTGCTTCCACCGGCTCCAATTCCGCCTTCACGCGGATGGCCCGATGCCGCCAAGCTTCGGGCAATGGCAAATGAAGCGTGCCATCCTCGTGAGGCTCGATGATTGCGCAAATCGTGTTCATGGCAGGAGAATAGCGGATTTGGGTGTATTGTAAATTTTTGAATCAAACCTATTCATCCACTGAATCTGTCGCACAAACCCCGGGCGACGCTGCGAAGTGACTGCGTGATACCGGCATTCCTGCCTGTCCCTCCATCACCGCCCGGGAATAACAGACTGAAGTGCCTTTGTCACGCGCTCGCCAAGCATCCCGGACAGTTCTGGGCAAAATGGCCGGGCTGGATTTCGTCGAGGGTTGGCGGGGATTTCGTGAGACAGAGCTCGGGTTTGCCAATTCGGTTGCGAGGATGAAACGAGCATCCGGCCGGTGGATTTGATAGATCGGGAGGCAGGCCGGGGATCGTGTAAAGTGGCTCGCCCTTCGGATGGGTGGCGGGAATCGATTTTAGCAGAGAGCGCGTGTAGGCGTGCAGCGGGTGGCGGAAGAGTTCGGCTTTTTCCGCGCTTTCGATGATGCGGCCTGCATACATGACGTTGATCTTGTCGCACATTTCCGAGACCACGGCGAGGTCGTGAGTGATGAAGATGACCGCGGTGCCGAGTTCGCGCTGGCGGCTGCGGATGAGGTCGAGCACTTGCTTCTGCACCGTCACGTCGAGCGCGGTAGTCGGCTCGTCGCAGATGAGGAGCTCCGGCCGGGTGATCAGGGCCATGGCGATCATCACGCGCTGGCGCATGCCGCCCGAAAACTCGTGCGGATAGGAGTGGATGCGTTTTTCAGGCTCGGGGATGCCGACCTCAGCGAGCGCCTCGATGGCACGGTGGAGCGCTTCCTTGCCGTGACAGTTTTCGTGCAGGGCGAGCGGCTCGGTGAGTTGGGCGCTTACCTTCATAAATGGATTGAGCGAGGTCATCGGGTCCTGGAAAATCATCGAGATGCGCTTGCCACGGATTTTGCGGAGCTGCTTTTCCGGGAGTTCGAGCAGGTCCATGCCGTCGAAGAACGCCCTGCCATTGTGAATACGGCCGGGAGGTTCGGGGATGAGTCCAAGCAGGGAATAACAGGTAACGGATTTCCCCGAGCCGGATTCGCCAACGATGCCGAGCGTCTCACCTGGATCGACGGTGAAGGACACGTCCTCCACCGCATGCACGACGCCGTTGCGGGTGTGAAAGCGGGTGGTGAGGTTCCGGACGTCGAGCAGAGACATGGCAGGGGGAATTTGCCGGATGGCGGGAAAAGTGCAAGCGCGGCGGGTTGGCCGGAATCGCCGCCAAATTCCAACGCATGGCGATCCCTGGATTTCCCGATGGATGTTTTTTCTTTATCCAGTTGGAGGCTTTGCCTCATCCTGACGCCATCAACCACCAACCCGCCACCACCATGTCACGCCCTGTCACACTTTTCACCGGCCAATGGGCCGACCTCCCGCTCGACGAGGTGGCGACCATGGCGGCCGACTGGGGGTACGACGGGCTCGAGCTGGCGTGCTGGGGTGACCACTTCGAGGTGCCCCGTGCGCTCGACGAGCCCGACTACTGCGACGCCAAGCGGGCGCAGCTCGCCCGGTACGGGCTCGACTGCTGGATCATCTCGAACCACCTCGTCGGCCAGGCGGTGTGTGACGACCCGATCGACGAGCGCCATCAGGGCATCCTGCCAGCGGAGGTGTGGGGCGACGGCGACCCGGAGGGAGTTCGCCAGCGGGCTGCGGTCAGGATGGCCGACACCGCGCGGGCGGCGCAGGCCTTCG
>JANPKJ010000015.1:0-73256 GCA_031425955.1 Akkermansiaceae bacterium
TTTTTTCTTTTTTTGTTTTTTTTTTTTTTTTTTTGGTTTTTTTTTTTTCTTTTCTTTCTTTTCTTGTCTCCCCCACCCCACCCCCACGACTACTTTTCAGAGCGCTCCACTTTGCCATCGCTGACACGGAGCCGACCGATGTCACCGAGGGACTGCGTTTCCTCGAGCCAGTCCAAGTGTGTGGTGGTGATCCATTTCTGGGCGAGCGGCGGGAGGTGGTTCATCAGCGCGTTGCGGCGGCCGGGGTCGAGCTCACCGAAAATGTCGTCCATCAGATAGATCGGGAGTTTTCCGCCGCGGCGTTCGAGCAGGGTGCCTTGGGCGAGTTTCAGGGCGAGGGCGAGCGTGCGTTGCTGGCCCTCGCTGGCGAATTCCGCGGCGGGCATGCCGTGGATGCGGAGGTCGAGCTCGTCGCGGTGCGGGCCGACGACCGCTTGCCGCAGGCGGATTTCGCGTTCTCGGGCTTGGAGGATGGATTCCCGCAGATCCGGGCCACTGGCGGGGAGGTAATTCAGGGTGAGGGGCTCATCTTTGCCGCTGACCGCGCGCTGCGCCTCGGCGGCAAGCGGGGCGAGCTCCGCGATGAGGCGGGCGCGGGTTTCCATCAGGACGGTGCCGTGTTCGATCAGGATTTCCTCGTAGGACAAAATTTCCGCATCGCGGGGCCGGACTTCCTTAAGCAGCAGGTTTTTCGCCCGCAGCGCCCGGCGGTAGCGCGACCACGAGCGGCGGTAGGCGGGGTCGATTTGTGCGCCGAGGAAATCCAGATAACGGCGCCGCCCCTCGCCGGGACCGCGGACGAGTTCGAGGTCCTCATTGCCCATCCAGACGACCAAGCCGCCGTCTTCGAGGTAGCGGGACTGGCTGGGGAGAAGTTCGTCATTGGCCTTCAAGACCAGTCCTTCGCGGGAATGCCGCACCTGCCGCTCGCTGCCCCAAGGGTCGCCGGCGATGCCGAATTCCTTGCTGCCGAAGCGCCCGAGCGCGGTCATCCGGTGGGTGCGCGGCGAGTGGAGCCGGACGAGGACGCACAACGCTTCGAGGATCGAGGTTTTTCCCTGGGCATTGTCGCCGGTCAGGATCGCGCCTCCCGCCGGGACTTCGAAGTCCAGCGAGGGAAAACAGCGGAAATCCATCAAACGCAGCGAGCGGAGCACGGCGAAGGAGTAGAGGGAATTCCGCGAGCTGGGAAGGAACGAGTGTGGCGGTGTGCGGGAAACCCGGCAGTGGATTTGCTTAAAGCGAATTTGTGGCTACCCTCTCCGGCAGGCGGAATTGCGGGATTGACTCGGGAGGGTGGGTTTTGCTGATCTTCCGCCGCGCAACCCTTTGTTTTTCATCCACTTTTATGTATTCACCGGCGGATCGACGTTTCTGGCTACTGTTTTTGTTAGCATTTTCGGGAATGTCCCTGCTTGCCCGGGCGGTGGCTCCGGCGGCTCCTTCGAACTGCGTGGCTACTGCGAAGAGTGCGACAGCGAGCAACGCATCGATTCAAATCGATTGGTATGACAACTCGACGAATGAAACGAGCTGGAGAATTCAGTACAGCATTGGGGGTGGGGGATATGTCGATTTAGGGACGGTTGCCAGCGTAACCGCCGCTTCAACGGGGCGATTCGGGGTCAGTTGGAATGCGGCAAGTTTGAACACGGTTTATCGTTTCAAGATCCTGGCATCGGACGGCTTGGAATTTTCCACAACTTCGAATGTAGCGACCGTTGGGACATTTGATTTGAGTGGACCCATCAACTTTAATGTTACCGCGGTAGATCCCTTCAATGTGATGATGAGCTGGGAGGAGGGGTCCACTGGCGAATCCGGTTTTACAATCGAGAGGAGGATCGGATCCGGACCCTGGCAATATTTGGGAGTTGTCGGTGCGAATATATTGTCTCTAGCCCCTCTCCAACTGATCGCGCCGCTTGAATCCTATTCATTTCGGATTCGCGCCTTCAAGGGCAGTCCGCCAACGACTCCGGACTCGGCTGCGGGGCCGAATGTTTCACCGTATTCAAATATTGAGAACATTACCGCCAGTGCCTACACGCTGGTTGCCGGCGCAGTCCCGGGTCAAACAGTCATTAATCTCTCCTGGCCAAATGTTCTGAACGAACTGGGTTACAAAATCCTCTTCAAGGCCTCCGCTGACTTCGGGTATTCGGAACTCGGGGTTGTGGGTCCGAACGTCACGGTTGGCCAGGTTACGTCGCCTGACATCGAACCTGCCAAAACTTATTTGTTCATAGTTCAACCTGTCTTTGACGAGGGTGTCGTGGGTGAATCGAACATCGTGACCGCCACCGTAGATGGCGTGACCAGCAAGACCGGGACATCCGGCACTCCGGGCAGTCCGTTTTCGCACACATTCACCCATGTTTCCGGATTTACGGTGGGTTCCCGATCATTGACGGGGGGAGGCACGGGTCTTTCATTCAATAGCGACACCGGAGTGCTGAGTGGAGTCTATCCGGCTTTGGGAAATTACATGCTGACTTACACAATCAACTATACCACCGGGGGCAGCCTGACCCAGGTTTTTTCCATCCGCGTCCGACCGCCGGCGGGAGCACCCGTTGTCGGCACCGCCATTCCGGCATGGGCGGGCAATGCCGGAGCCACCCGCGACACGCCGCTGGCCGGAACTTTCACGGACGCCGAAGCCGAATCCGCCGTGCGCGTCAGCACCACTCTCGGCGATATGGATTGCATTTTGTTCGACACGGCGACTCCGGCGACGGTGACGAATTTCATGAACTATGTGAATGCGGGGAAATATACCGACGTCGCCTTCCACCGAAGCATCGCGGGATTTGTCATCCAGGGCGGGGGATTCAAAGGTGCGGGAACGGGCAGCAATTTCTCCAGCGTCGTCACCAATCCCACGGTGGTCAACGAGCCTGGTATCGCCAATGAATTTGGCACCGTCTCCATGGCGAAACTCGGTGGTGATCCTAACAGCGCTACCAGCCAGTTCTTCGTCAGTCTCGATGACAATCGCACGAATCTGGATTTCCAGAACGGCGGCTTCACCGTCTTCGGCCGCGTCGCGGGGGCTGGCATGAGCGTGGCGCAAGCGATTTCGGATCTGCCGAATGCCACTTACAACCTGTTCCTGAATGGCAGTGCTTCCGCCACGCCGTTTCAGAATTTCCCCCTCGATGTACCGAGCATTCCTGCCCCGATGGATCAAACCAAGCTGGCGAAAATAAACACGGTGACCACCATCCCCACGCTGTCCTATAGTATCACCGGAAACTCCAATCCTTCAGTCGCCACCGCCAGCATCGTCGGCGGACAGCTTCGGTTGGTAGGCCTCGCAGGCGGGCAAACGACCGTCACGCTCACTGCCACGGACCTGGACAATCTCACCACTTCTCAAACTGTGGCGGTCACGATCCAAGACACCTTCGGCACCTGGGCGGCCCGCAATACTTTTCCTAACGGCCAGAGTGCGAGTGGACAGAATCCGGATGGCGACGAATGGAACAACCTCCAGGAATACGCCTTTTTCGGGGATCCCGCAGTGGCTGCTTCATCGTCCGGGACGGTCTTTCAGGGAGTCTCCGGAACGAATCCGAAATTCCTCACGCTGTCCTTCCCGGTGCGGAAATTCACCCAAGGATTGAGCTACGCGGTGGAGGCTAACGATGCTTTGTCCGGGACGTGGACGGAGATTTGGAAATCAACGGATGGATTGTCACATGCCCAGGTCGTCAGTGCGATCGATCAAGTGGACCGGACGGTGGTGACGATCAGAGACACCGCGGCGATCGGTGGCGCTTCAAGGCGCTTCCTGCGTGCGAAGATCGTCGAATGAGATTCGGATGAGATTCGGATGAGATTCGGATGAGGGGCGCTTGGCCTTCTGACGCGGGCAGGGTGAAAGATCACGGGGGCAGCCTGTGTATTGCGCTCTCTTTGGAAATCCGGGTATTAAATTTGCGGCAGTCTGCCAACCCGGTACCATGCCATCCAGCACCATCCATTCCCTGCTCCCATGCGTTTGATCATTCCGTGTTTCTTAGGTTTCTGTCTCGTTTCCGCCCAGGCCGCGGAGGCTCCGGTGGACTTGAAAAAACGGGGTAACGTCCCGCCGAAGATCACGAAACTGTCTGCTGCGGAGGAAGCCACCATTTTGAAGGATGTGAAGGTGGCTGATGGCTTCGATGTCAGTCTTTTCGCGAACTCGGCCGCCGCGAATTATCCGGTGTATGTCGCTTCCGCGCCGGGTGGGGATCTGTATGTGGCATCGGATGGAAATGGATCGCTGGGCCGTGCGCCGGAGCGCGGGCGCATCGTCCGGTTGCGGGATGCCGACCAGGACGGTCGCGCCGATCATGTGACGGAGTTCGTCAAGGAGGTGGATTCACCCCGCGGCATGGTCTGGGATCACGACCGCCTGTATGTCGTGCATCCGCCGGATGTTAGCTGTTTCATCGACGCGGACGGCGACGGTGTTGCCGAAAAGAAAGAGACGCTGATCACCGGAATCGCCTTCGGCTTCAAGGACCGGCCTGCCGACCACACGACGAACGGACTGAGTCTCGGCATCGACGGCTGGTTATACATTTCCGGCGGGGATTTCGGCTTCATGGACGCGGTCGGGACCGACGGAAAACACCTGCAACACCGAGCGGGTGGTGTGATCCGGTTCCGACCGGATGGCAGCGGGATGGAAATCTTCAGCACCGGCACGCGCAACATCCTGGGCACGCCGATCAGCCCCTTGTTGGATCTCTTCGCCCGCGACAATACCAATGACGGCGGTGGATGGGACGTGTTTTTCCATCACTTCACCGGACTTGAGGATCACGGCTACCCGCGGATGTTTGTCAATTTCGCCGACGAGATCGTCCAGCCGTTAGCCGACTACGGCGGCGGGTCCGGCTGCGGCTCGGCTTACATCTCGGAGCCGGGCATCCCGGAAAAATGGAACAACGCGCCTTTCACCTGCGACTGGGGGACCGGTGCGCTTTGGCATCACAAGGTGGTGCCCCAGGGAGCGACCTTCAAGGAAGCCGACAAGCCGCAGCCATTCATCCGGATGACCCGCCCGACGGACGCGGATGTGGACGGGATGAGTGCGATCTATCAAGCGAGCTGGAAGGGTGCGACGTTCAACTGGGATGGCCCGGATGTCGGCTATGTAGTTAGGGTTTCGCCGAAAGGCTACAAACCCGAGCCATTGCCGGATTTTCAGAAAGCCAGCGAATCGGAACTGGTCCGCCTGTTGGAGTCGCCCAGCCAGGTCCGCACGTTGGAAGCCCAGCGCGCGTTGCTGCGGCGGCCCGGGACCGCCGGCATGAAGTCCGCGCTGTTCGCTCTGGCCGGAAATACCAGCAAACCGCTGCCCGCGCGCGTCGCCGCGCTTTACGCGCTGACCCAGCGCGCCGTCAAAGCCGGCTCCGCCGATTCGATCATCAAGGCGGTGTCGCCGCTCGCGGAGGATCCGGCCCTCCAACGCTTTGTCCTGCGGGCGTTAGGCGATGCCGGGGTCGACGGATTTCCGGCCGGCAAGACGACCGCGCCCGAGGAATTGTACGTCGCCGGACTGAAAAGCGCCGAGCCCCGGACGCGCTTGGAAGCCATCGTTGGAGCGACCCGCCAGAACATGCTCGGTGTGGCTCCGCAAATCGCGACGCAACTGGGAGACTTCGATCCGGTCGTCGCCCACACCGCTTTCCGATCCCTCGCGATGCTTAAAGCGGCTGACGCCTGCTTCGCGGTGATCGACGATGCCGCTGCGTCACCTGCCCGCCGCAACGGAGCCCTGCGCGCACTGATGCGCATGCACCAACCGGAGGTCGTGCAGGGGTTCATCGACCGCTTGCCGAGAGCCTCCACGCCCGGCGCGCGTGGCGAGCTGCTAGGCGCCTTGGCCCGCCTGTATTTCGAGGAGGGTGTGTGGAAAGGGGACTCATGGGGAACGCGTCCGGACACCCGCGGGCCCTACTATCAGCCCGAGGCGTGGAGCGAGACGCCCAAGATCGAGGCGGTGCTCAGGGCCGAGCTGAAGACCGGCTCACCCGCGACGATCGCCGCCTTCATCACCGAACTTGGGCGCAACCGCATTGAGTTCAATGAAGCACTGCAAAGCCTCATCGCCATGGTGAAATCGAAACCCGCGCTGCTGCCGGACCTTGTCTCCCAGCTTTCTTCCGTTGCGAGCATTCCCGCAGAGGGGATTCCCTATCTGATTTCCTCGCTCAAGGAAGGTTCCCCCGATCAAACGGTCGCGCTCGCCGTCATCGCCTTGTCCAAGACCGACTCGAAGGAAGGCATTCTCGCATCGCTCGCGGTTCTCGAAAAACTCAACGGACTCAAGGGTAAGGACTATGCAAAAAAGGCAGTCACCGCTTTTCTCAACGCTCCCAAGCTGGAGAACCACCATCAGCTGTTGGAAGAGCAGGCTGCCAGACTCGACGGCGCGACCTCCGTTTGGGCCGATGCCGGATTGCTGGCGCTCAGCGCGCGCAAGGGAGGGAGTCCCGAGTCCCGTGAAATTTCCGCCAAGGATATCGCCACCGGTTGGGCCGATCCAAAGCGCCGGGTGCAGATCCTCAAAGCGATCGAGGCGACCGGATTCCACGGCCTTGACGACCGCGTCCGCTCCGCGATGGAGGATCCGGATGCGACCGTGGCCGAAGCGGCAAAACGAAGTGCCAAAAGTCTCAAGCTTGAAAAAAAAGGCGAGGACAAGACACCGCTGTTGAGCACCCTCAAACACGAGGAAATCGTTGCCGCGATTTCAAAAACCAAGGGCGACGTCAATCTCGGCCGGCAGATGTTCGACCGCCAGACCTGCACCGCCTGCCACGCCGTGAGTGCCGATGCAGCGCAAAAAGGCCCCTATCTCGGAAACATCGCCCAGACTTACAGCCGGGCCGATCTCGCGATCAACATCATCGATCCCGGCAAGACTATCGCCCAAGGATTCGCCACCGAGTTGTTCACCCTCAAGGACGGCACCACGCACATGGGATTCGTCACTTTCGAAAGCGCCGAAGAAGTGAAGGCCCGCAACATCGCCGCGCAGGAATTCACTTGGAAAACCTCGGACATCGCCAAGCGCGACAAGCTGCCTAACTCCCTGATGCCGCCCGGCCTCGTCAACAACCTGACCCTCCGCGAGTTTGCCAGCCTGCTGGACTATCTGGAATCGCTCTCCAAAAAGTAGTCGGTGAGGACCCTTCTCATCAACGTCGCATCAGCCTCACAAAACGCTTCCCGGCGGGTAACAGAACCGAGATATCCAGGGCCTGACCCGCCGTTTGCCGAACGTTTTCTGGAGAGAGCCACGGAGTGGAAGGAGCGCTTGGAGCAGCCATTTCGAGCGGCATCCAAATCGTGTTCCCTGAAGCCTCCATCAAGGGGGGGCTGGATTTCCACTGGAGGTCCATGATTTCCCTTTCCGCGTGAAATCCCACCAGCCCCACATTTTCATAAAACGTCGTTACTAGTGTCCTGTAAAAATGGATTCTGGCGGATGCTCCGTAGGTGTGAAATCTCGGGGAGCATACGCGCCCTCGCGTGTTGTTTTCGACGCCCTCGTCGAAAACAACGTGGAATGGCCTGAAACGCAGGTCTTTGGCGAGGGCGCCAAAGACAACACGCGAGGCGCGTGTTCTCCCCATGGATGCTTCGCAGTCTCCCCATCCGTCACTTTGAAACTTACTGTCCACCAGTGCCGCTTGACGGGAATTCCAAAGGAATCCCAACGCAGAAAGCGCGAGTTCTGCGGCGTCGTTCATTCCGTCGAGGTCCGAATAACCATCGGGAGACAAGACACGGCCACTCAGATTGAGGGTGAATAGAGGCCTGTCCGGGTCGTTGCTGTTTACTGAAACCTCCCCAGAAAACCACCCGGCTTCGATTGCGTCCAGGCGCACTTGCAGGGTGGAATCCGACAGTCCTGGAACCTGTCCGGAGGTCACCACCGTGAAACCCTCCAACTGACTGGCGAATAGAGTCAGCGGAGCGAAACCGTTGTTTCGGACCTTGATTTCGAATACATAGGGCTCCTGAAGAATCGCTGTCCTCGAGGTTCAGTAATTGGAATTCCCATCCATCGGGTAGTTATTGTCGTAGATCACAAATCGCGGTCTTTGAACAAAGCTGGAGGTGACTTCAACGGGCACGTTGCTGCCGCTCATCCCCGCGATGCCGAACTGTTGGCAATTGATACTTCCCCACAACCATACCTCGCCATTGGCCCGCACCGCGGCGGAATGGTCCTTGCAGCGAAGTGGAGTGTCAGTCACACCAGCCCGATCCCCGCCTCACATGGCTGAAGCAAATGGAGTCACTCCGGGACGGATTTTCGCTGGAATTCCCGGAGCGCCGGACCATGGTCCGCGCATGGGGATGACGCGCTTTCAAAAACTGGCCACGGCGGCCTTGGTTTCGGTGCTGGTGTTGATGTTTGTGGGGGCGATCGTGAGGGTGACCGGGGCGGGGATGGGCTGTCCCGACTGGCCGACGTGCTGGGGCTGCCTGATCCCGCCGACGAAGTTGGAGTATGTGGATTTTTCCAAACTGCCGATCGAGAAATTCCAACGCAAGGCGGAGCGCATGGGGCGCGATCCGGCATCGATCTCAGAGGAAAGCCTGCGCAAGGAATTCAACCCGCGGCACGTGTGGACGGAGTTCATGAACCGCTTGACGAGCCTGCCGGTGGGCTTCTTTTCACTGGCGACCTTCATCGCCGCCTTCTGGCAGCGGGAAAAGCGGCCGATGGTGTTCTGGATGGCGTTCACCTCGCTGACCGTGGTGCTGATAAACGCCTGGATGGGCGCGCGGGTGGTCTACAGCGGTCTGAGTCCCGGAGTTCTAACCACCCACCTCGCGCTGGCGATGGCGCTGCTTGGGACGATGATGTATTGCGCCTGGCGGGGCACCGACAGGCCGTGGCGGATCGAGCTGGATGCGCCGGTGCATGGGAAACTCCGGCTGGCGGTGAGTGTTTTGTTAGTGGTGGTGGTGATGTCCGGGATTCTCGGCTCGCAGGTGCGGGAAATCACCGACGAGATGGCGAAAATGTATGTGAACACCGAGCGCTCGACCTGGATCGGTGAGTTGGAGGAATCGTGGGTCTATCTGGCCCACCGGAGTTTTTCCTGGGTGGTGCTAGGCGCTGCGGTGTGGGCGTGGCTGCTCACCAAGCAGCACCGGATCGGCGGCCCGGGCCGGGTCGAGCGGGTGGCGGTGGGCATCGTGATCGCGCAGATGGTGCTCGGTGTGGTGATGGCGCAGGTCCACATTTATTCGTGGGTCCAAGTGCTGCACGTGGGCCTTGCGGCGATTCTGCTGGCGTTCGTGTGGCTGTGGCGCTTCGGGCTTTCCAAGCCGGTGAACTAGGAACTCCTGTTCGTCATTCGTCAGCCCGCAAGAGCAATGAATGCCTGTGTCACGGCGCGGGCTCCGCGACGATGCGGGGGAAGACCGGTTGCGGTTTCTCAATGGTGTGACCGTCGGGCAGCAGGCCCCAGTGGAGGTCGGCGAGCTTGAGGGAGGTGAGAGAGGGCAGGTTGATCTGCGCGGCGAGTTTCGCGGCGGCGTCCGGCAGGATGGGGGAGAGCAGGACGGAGGCGTGCGCGACACTTTCTGCGAGGTGATAGAGCACGGTGGCGAGACGGTCTTTGTTTTCCGGGTTCTTGTTGAGCTCCCACGGCTTCATGCGCTCGGCATACTGGTTGCAGTGCACGACGTGGCGGCTGAGCGCTTCGAGACCTTTTGAAATGTCGAAGTCGTCCATCGCCGCTTGATAGGAGCTGATGGATTCTGCGAGAGATGCTTGCAGCGCGATGTCGTCTTCGGTGAGCGGGCCGCCGGACTGGAGGATTCCGGCGGTGAAGCGCTGGCTCATGTTGAGCGCGCGGTTGCAGAGGTTGCCAAGTTCGTTGGCGAGTTCGGTGTTGAAGAGCATGATGAGGCGGTCGAGATCGAAGTTGGAATCCTTGCCGGTGACGATGTCGCGGACGAGGTAGTAGCGCACCGCTTCAACGCCGAACTTGGCGGCGAGTTCATCCGGGTCGACGATGTTGCCGGTGGATTTGGACATCTTGTCGCCACCGAGGCCGTTCCAGAATCCGTGGACCAGCAGCTTGGGGATGTGCGCGTCGGCAAAGCCCATGGCGTGGAGCATGCACAGCCAGTAAATCCCGTGGGCGGGGATCAGGATGTCCTTGCCGATGATGTGCACCGGACGGCTGTCGGCGCCCCAGAGTCGTGCGAAATCGGGCAGGCCGGAGTCGGGTGCCGCGTTGTAGCCGGCGAAGGAGATGTAGTTGATGAGCGCGTCGAACCAGACGTAGGTGACGTAATTTTCATCGAACGGGAACTCGATGCCCCATTGCAGGCGTTCCTTGGGACGGGAAATGCACAGGTCGATGCCGGAGTTTTTCTCCAGCGCATTGAGCAGCTCGGATTTACGGAAGGCGGGGATGATAATGTCGGAGTGGCCTTCGAGGAAATCCTTCAGCCAGTCCGTGTGGTCGCTGAGTTTGAAATACCAGTTCTCCTCTGCGATCTCCACGACCTCGCCCCACTCGGGACCGAAATTTCCGGCTTCGTCGCGGTCGCGTTCCTGGAGGAATTGCTCCTGCCGGACGGAGTAGTGGCCGGCGTGGGATTTTTTGTAGAGCTGGCCCTTTTGCTGGAGGTCGGTGAGAATGCCGCCGACGCAGGCCTTGTGGCGCGGGTCGGTGGTTTCCGCCCAGCCGTCGTATTTCACACCGAGTTTCTCCCAGAGTCCGGAGAATTTCCGGGCCGTGCGCTCTACGAATTCCTCGGGCGAAATCCCTTCCTTTTCGGCGGTTTGCTGGACTTTCTGACCGTGCTGGTCGACGCCGGTGAGGAAATAAACCTCGTCGCCCCGGAGCCGGCGGTATCGGGCGATCACATCGGCGAGCACCTTTTCATAAGCGTGACCGATGTGGGGTGAGCCGTTGGTGTAGTCGATGGCGGTGGTGAGGTAGAACATGGTGTGGAGTTGGAAGTGATCAGTGAGCAGTGATCAGAAAGGGACGCCATTGGTGGCTGGCGGAGGGAAACATGGGGCGGGCGGGTCGTGCAAGGGTCGGCTGCCGCAGGGAAACATGGAGCCGGGGGGGCGTGCAAGGCGGAGTGCCCGGGTCTCGAAACTTCTATGGCGGCTCCGGGACGCAATGCCGGCGATCCGGATGCGCCGCGAGGGCCCGGCGAATCACCCGCCCGTTCCGTGTTCGTGGAAATTCAGGGGAGGAGAGGAAGCAGAATTATTGGAAATTAGAAGTTCCGCTGAAAAATGATTCTTGAGTCCATGATTCCGCGACTCTCCATGTTCGGGTTCCCCAGCAGCAGGGAACGGGGAGGGCTCGAATGCGTGTGAAATCTAATTGGGAATGGGATAGAGACGCCAGAAGTACTTCGGCCCGGTGACCGAATCGGTGACGGTGATCGTTTCGCTGACGGGATCCACCACGGCGGTCACGCCTGGAATGCCGCCGCCGGTTCCGGATCTGCCGTCGAAGGTGTAAACATCCCGCCATCTGCTGGTCTGGCCGAGATCCGGGCTGCGTTGCAAGACGTAGAAAACATCCGGGGCGGAGGCGCGGTAGCGGAAGCGGAAGGCGTGGCCGCCGCTCACCGGAGTGAGCGTGGGAGTGAGCACCTGGTCGTTCTGGAACAGATCGCCGCGGATGGCGTATTCGAGACCGGCTCCAATACCGTCGCCGTCGCTGTCGGTGAAGAAGGGAATGGAGGTGCCGGTGGCTTCCAGGACCCAGCCTTCGTAATCAACGACGTTGCCCGCTTCATAGGCACCGATGTCCGGGGTGCCAATGATCGGAAGGTCGCGCTGGTCGCTGGTGAGGGTGCTGCCGGTAGCGGCGTTGAGGGCCGGGCTGCCGGGGAGAAGGACCAAGGTCCGGGTGCTGCCGCCGTAGTTGCCGAGTGGCCCGAGGAGCGGATCGCCGCCAGTCACGTTTGCCCCGGTGGCGGTGAATCCACCGTAGATGTTTTCCCCTCCTGGCTGTTCGGCGGAGTTGCCGGCAAGGATCGAGTGGCGCAACGTGAAATCCGAAAAGCTGGTGTAAACGCCGCCGCCGAAGAGCTCCGCGGTGTTTCCGGAGATGGTGCAGCGCTCGATTTCCAGAGTGGCGGACCCATGATGGATGGCACCGCCGTTGGGTGCCTGGTTCGAGGCGAAGGTGGACCGCTTGAGGGTGAGCGGGCCGGTGCTGTGGATGCCTCCGCCTTCGAGCGTCGCAAAATTCCATGAGACCTCACATTGATCCAGTGTGACCGGGCCGGTGGCGAAGATGGCCCCGCCGAGGTTCGCGGTGTTTCCGGACATGCTGCTTTGGAGGGCGGTGAGCGTGCCGGTGCTTAGTATCGCGCCGCCAGCCGCGCCCTCCGGCACGGCGTTGCCGATCAGCTGGCAGCGGGTCAGGCTGAGGATGCCCTCGTTGTAGATGGCACCACCGCCGACGGGGCCATCCGGGCCGACGCCCGAGCCGGAACCGAGCACAAGATGACTGAGGAAAACGGTTTGACCGACACCAATGCGGAAAACGCGACTCGCTCCGCCTCCTGCATTGATGTTGATGCCTCCGGGCAGACTGCTGGCGTCGATCG
The DNA here is from genome assembly GCA_031425955.1 of Akkermansiaceae bacterium. Classification (GTDB taxonomy): domain Bacteria; phylum Verrucomicrobiota; class Verrucomicrobiia; order Verrucomicrobiales; family Akkermansiaceae; genus Luteolibacter. Next base: position 12,619 of record JANPKJ010000015.1, read on the forward strand.
TCACGTTTTTCGCCAACAGGATTTCCGATCCGCGGGTGAATGAAATTTCTTGTTCGGACAATGCGGAGCCGAATGCCACGGTGGAGCCGGCCGGGGTGTCGCGGATGGCTTCCCGCAGGGAAACACCGGTGCCGGCGGTGCTCACGGTGTCCAGTTCGTCGGCGAGGGTGCTCACCACCGAGACTCCTTCGACGGCACCGAGGTCCGGCGTGTTGAAGACCGCGAGTCCGCGCTGGTCGGTGGTGATGCTGGAGCCCGTGGCCGCGTCGACGGCGGGGGAGGCGGGCAGCGGTGGCATGGTCCGCATGGGGCCGCCATAGTTGCCGAGGGCGGCGAGCTGAGGGTTGCCGCTGGTTAGATTCGCCCCGGTGGTGGTGATGGTGCCGCTGATGTTCGAGGTCGCACCGTTGTTGGAGAGGTTACCGGCAACGATCGAGTAGGTCAGTGTGCAAGTCCCGCCGGAGATCGCGATGCCGCCGCCATCATCCGTCGCCGTGTTCGCGGAGAGGGTGCTGTGGAGGATGGTGACGGAGCCGGATTCGCTGGCGATGGCGCCTCCCACCGGGGCGGCGTTGCCGGAGAGCGTGCATTGTTGAAGGGTGAGCGAGCCCGCGTTGAAAACGGCCCCGCCGCGATCGCTGCCCGAGCTGTTTCCCGATAAGGTGCAACGGGTCAGCGTGAGCGTGCCGCGGTTGAAAATGGCCGCGCCGTCGCCGGAGCTGTCCGCGCCCGCGCCATTTCCGCCGCTGAGCGTGAGACCGAGCAGCGAGACTGTCTGGCCGGTGCTGACGGAAAACAGGCGGTTGCTGGACGTGCCGCCATTGAGAATAATGGCTCCGGGCAGGCCGCTGGCGTCGATGGTGAGGTTCCGGTTCATCACGATTTCCGCGCCGGTGGTGAGGGTGATTGTCTGGCCGGAGAGCGCGGGAGCAAAAGCAATGGTGGAACCCGCCGGTGCGAAGGCGACGGCCTCCCGCAGCGAGATGCCGCCGGTGCCAGTGCCATCGTTTTCATCCGCCGCGGTTGTGATGAGAAGCGGGGTAATGGGATGGCCGGATTCCACCGCGCCGAGGTCCACGGCGCTGCCGAGCACGCGGGCCAGGCCGCGCTGGTCGGTGGTGAGGACGGTGGGTGCACCGGCATCGACGACTGGTGAGTCGGGCGCGGGCGGCATGGTTTGAGTCGGGCCGCCGTAGTTGCCGAGTTGAGCGAGTTTGGGATCGCCGCTGGTGAAGTTGGGACCGCTGGCATTGATGGTGCCTGCGAAGTTTTCCGTTCCTGCGGTCCCGCCGGTGTTTCCGGCGAGGATCGAGTTCGTCAGCGTGAAGCTTCCGCCGGAGACTCGAACGCCACCTCCATCAGTCGTTGCCGAATTCTTGGAAACCGTGCTTTGTTCGAGCGTGGTGGCCGAAGCCAGAACTTGGATCGCCCCGGCGGCTGGTGCCGAATTCCCGGAGAGGGTGCATTGTTGGATTTTGATGGGAGAGGTCCCCGCAATCGCGCCGCCGTTGCTGCTCGCCGTGTTTCCAGCGAGGGTGCTCCGGAGGAGGGTCGTGTTAGCCCCGCTCGAATGGTAAACCGCGCCGCCTCGAAGTGCTGAGTTTCCCGAAAACACACATCCTTCGAGGGTCGCGGTGGTCGAAATGATGAAGAGCGCACCGCCCAGATCGCTGGCGGAATTTCCCGAGAAGAGGCTGCTTTGCACGCCCAGCGTGCTGCCGGTGCTGTAGATGGCACCTCCCCGCTGGGCCGAGTTGGCGGAGAAGGTGCACTGGGTGATCGTCGGCGCAACGGCGGCGGAATACACCCCGCCGCCGAATTGCGCGTTGTTTCCGGAGAACGTACATTCCAGCAGCGTGAGCGTGCCGGATACGCTGTAGATGGCACCGCTTGAGGCGGTGTTGCCGGAAACGGTGCAGCGGGTAAGCGTCAGGAAACCCTCGCTGTAAATGGCACCTCCGAAAAAGAGGTTGCTCGAGCCTGTGCCATTCCCACCGGTGAGGGTTAGGCCGGTCAGGGAAAGACTCTGGCCGGCATTCACGCTGAAAATACGGTTGTCGCCCGCGCCGCCATCGATGGTCAGGCCCTCCGCGAGCGCGCTGGCGTCGATCGTGAGATTCCGGGTGATCACGATTTCCGCGGCGGAGGTCAGCGTGATCGTTTGTCCCGAGAGGCCCGGGGAGAAGGTGATGCCCGCGCCGGGCGGGGTGTCGCGGATGGCTTCGCGCAGGGAGATGCCGCCTCCGGAGGCCGCGTCGGTGTCTGATTCATCGGCGAGGGTGCTGACCACCGTTGCGCCTTCCGCCGCACCGATGTCCGCCTTTCCCGATGATGGGAAGCCGCGCTGGTCGGTGGAGAAGGTGGAGCCTACGGTGGCGTTGATGGCGGGCGAGCCAGCCAGCGGTGGCATGGTCTGCGTGAGGCCGCCGTAATCTCCGAGCGGGTTCAGCTGTGGGTCGCCGCTCGTGAGATTCGCGCCGGCGGGGGTGAGGGTGCCGATGGAGTTTTCCGAGCCGGCGGGGCCTGAGTTACCGGTGAGGATCGAATTGGTGAGCGAGAAGCCACCGCTTGCGAAGTGAACGCCACCACCACCGCTCGTCGCGGAATTGCCGACGATGGTGGAGCGGTTGATCGTGTTAGGTGCGGAACTGCCGTAGATCGCGCCGCCTTCGTTCGCTGAGTTTTGGGTGAGTGTGCAACGGCTGATCGATACCGCTGCCGACGGGCTGTGGATCGCGCCACCGCGCTGGTTCGCCATGTTTCCCGAGAGGGTGGATTGGCTGAGAGTAAGCGTGCCGGAGCCGCACTGGATCGCACCGCCGTGCTGCCCGGCGGAGTTGCCGGTGAGGCTGGTTAGGGTGATTCCCACCGCGCCGGAGCCGCCTTGGATCGCGCCGCCGGCATTCGCCGAGTTCGCCGTGAAACGGCTCCGGCTGATCGTCAGCGAGGCGGCGGGCGTGTGAATCGCGCCGCCGTCTTGGGTGGCGGAGTTGGTGGAGAACGTGCTCGTGCCCACCGTGAGCGAACCGGTCGGGTGATGAATCGCGCCGCCAAGCCCGGCGGAGTTGGAGGCGAAAGTGCTCGCATCGATGGTCATTGCGCCGGAGGAACCATGAATCGCGCCACCCACCTGGGCGGAGTTTCCGGAGAAGTTGCCGCCGTTGATTGCCAGCGTCGGCGAGAGGCTGAAGACCGCGCCACCGAGCGCCGCTGTGTTGGCAGTGAGGGTGCTTCCGGTGATCGTCAACGAGCCTTTGTTGAAAATGGCCCCGCCGCGCAGGCTGTTAGCGGTGTTGCCGTGGAGTGTGCAGCCGTTCAAACCCAGCGTGCCTTCGTTGTAAATGGCTCCGCCATCGAACGCGTCGCCTTGGCCGGCACCATTTCCGCCGGTCAGGGTGAGGCCCAGCAGGGACGCGGTCTGACCGGGGAAGACATAAAGAAGGCGGTGGGTGCCCGGGCCGCCATCGAGCGTGAGTCCACCCGGCAGGGTGGCCGCGTCGATGGTCACGCTCTTGGACACCGAGAGTTCGGTGGTGAGCGTGATCGTCTGGCCGGAAAACGTGGGCGAGAAACCGACGGCCGCGCCGGACGGGGTGTCGCGCATTGCCTCGCGGATCGAGATACCCGCCCCTTGTGTCGTCACGGGATCCGTCTCATCCACTGCGGTGGTGACCACCACTTTTCCCTCCGCCGCGCCGAGGTCCGGGCTGCCATCCACCGGATAGCCGCGCTGGTCGGTTGAGGGCGGGGTACCGCCGAAATAATAATTCCCGTTGATGGCGGGCGAGCCGATGAGCGGCGGCATGGTCTGCGTCGGGCCCCCGTAGTGACCGAGCGGAGCGAGAAGGGCTGCACCGCCTTGGATCACCCCGGCGATGTTGGAGAGGCCGGCGATATCCGGATTGCCGAATGGAGCTGAGTTTCCGGCGACAATTGAATTGTAAACCAATTGATAGTTGCTCGTCCCGTAAATGCCGCCCCCAAGTCCGGTCGTCGCGGTGTTGTGAGAAATGGTGCAGTGGGAAACGATGATCGTATTGCTGTTGAATCCGGTGAAATAAATCGCACCGCCGTCTGTCGCGGTGTTTCCGGTGAGCGTGCTCTGCGAGATATCGAGCGAGACGAGTTCGCCGTGGATCGCGCCTCCCAATTGGTTGCAGGAGTTTGCCCAAAATGTGCAACGATCCACCTTCAGGGTGCCGGAGGTGGTATAGATCGCCCCGCCGCGGAAAGAGGCAGTGTTTCCGGTGAACGAGGAGGTGCTCAGCGTCAGGTTGCCTTGGGAGTGGATCGCCCCACCGTAGCCGGCTGCGGATGAGGAGGCGTTGGCGTTTCCACCGGAGAAGGTGATCCCGGCGAGCGAGGCGGTTTTGCTTGGTGAGACCGAAAAAATCCGGTTGTCGCCGGAGCCGCCGTCGATGGTGAGTCCGGTGGGTGCCAGGCTGGTGGCGTCGATGATCACGCTCTTGGACAGCACGATCTCCACACCGGTGTTGAGGATGATGGTCTGCCCGGCCAGCGCGGGGGCGAAGACGATGGTATCGCCCTCGGCGGCATCCCGAACGGCCTCTCGCAGGGAAATTTCAGCCCCCGCCGGGCTGTCGAGTTGGTCTGCGGTGGTGTTCACCGTGAGGATGGCCCCCTGCGTGGAGAGCGTGAGGGCGGCGGGGATCGCTGTGGCGAGAACGATGGTGCGTGTGAATCGGGTAATGCGCATGGGTTTGATAATCCTTTCCAAATCAGCAGGAAAGGTGCCACCACCAAGGAAAGTGCCGGGTAAAGAATGATCGCAGCAATATCCCGCACCGACTGTGCTCGTGGCATGAGGATGCCGGTGATTCAGGCATGTATTGCTGAGAGCTGATCCTATAACAAATCGGGAATCGCCTATGTCATCCACGGGTTTTCCGGACCTTGGCGGCTTTCTTTTTCCGCGGCCGTCCGCTGCGATTCTCGCTGAGCGGCACGAATCCCAACGCCCGGTAAACCCCGCAGTCCTCGCCGTATGCGGGCTCGGCCCTTACACCGGCGGCCACACGGATCAGTTTCTTCGCAAGCTTCCGTTCTGCCTGGTCCCGTTCAAGTCGCAGACCCCGCAGCCAGCTTTCCACCGCCAGAACACGCTCACGCGCTTCCTTTGCCGCATCCACCTCGCCTTCGAGGTCCTGGTAGTCGATTCCCGCGAAGCGCTCGTGCTTCGGTGCCTGATGTTTCCAAACGCTGAGAAAATGTTCGCCGCGTTTGACGATGTTTGGGCCGCGTAGTTTTTCCATGGTCGTTATTCTGATTGCCTGTTCATCTCACTCCGGCCGAAATAATCAAGGCCACAGGCTTACGGTCCGGGTTTTCACTCTTGGTGCGCGATGGATTGCCGCCATTACGGGTTGGATCTGTGCCGGAAATTCGATCCCATTGTCCCCGGTTCGTGTTTTCACAGCCCGTGCGCGATGTAATGGCACCGGAAACTCGATCCCATCACTCTGGGCCCGGGTTTTTTCTCGTCGTGCACGATGTAATTGCGCTTCCGCGCCGCGCACCAAGGCTACTTCCCGGTGCATCACCGCCCTGACCTGTCGCACGAGGACTCGGCCAACGCGTCACGCTCAACTGTCATCGCGACCGCCCTGCAAGCTCTCCCTTGCACCCCTGCAGCGGACCTGCTGGAATCCCGCCACAGCACGGCACCGGGGTTTCTCCCGTCCACCGGCAGCCCCGAATTCCCCATGGGCCTTAAGAAATCCGAACTCTACTCCTCCCTCTGGCAATCCTGCGACGAGCTCCGCGGTGGCATGGACGCCACGGACATGGACGCGACGCTGAGAGCCCTGGAGTAGCGCCGGGACAAGACCCGCGCCCTTAAGCAGGGCATGATGCAGGAACTCCTGACAGGAAAGACTCGACTCATTTGAATCGTGCACACAATTTATCTGCGAAAACCAAACTCCCATGATTCCCAACTGGAACAGTTCATCAGTGCTGCCTCCGATACGGCCAGGGCACCAAGGTCACAGTCCGGACCGATCGCCATACCGTGTTCCCTTGACCGAAGTCGTCGAACGCTTCGCCACCTCACCTGAGCGAATTCGTATCCTGCGTGGCCTGATTCATTACCGAGCCGCGCTCTCCCAAACCATCATCACCGACGGATTCCAATGGCTTGATGGTAGCTTCATTGAAGATAAGGAAACCCTGAAAAGCCTGCCTCCAAACGACATCGACGTCGTCACCTTCTTCGAAATTCCAGAGGGAAAAACCCAAACCGAACTCTCAACAGCACATCCAGATCTGTTCAATCACGGACATGTGAAGACCACATACCTCGTTGATTCCTACACACACCAAATCGGAATGCCCATGGAACGCTTCGACGTTCGCCAGGTTTCCTACTGGTATAGCATGTGGTCTCACCGCAAGAATGGCATGTGGAAGGGCTTCATACAAGTGGACCTGTCGGATACAGACGACCAAGTGGCACTAACTCTATTGGAACAAATCGAACGGGAAGGAGCGCAACAATGAATCAGGAAGAATATATCGCACTGGCCTCCGAAATCAACGAGCTAGAAACCATTCTTGCTCAAATCCCTGCGGATCGAGTCATTGATCGGATGAGCTTTGAAACGCGACTCAACCACGCCAAAGAGGCTATCGCCCGAATCAACCCAAGGAATCTCCCGAAAAAAGTAAGGCTTACATTCAGGGGGAATCCCGTGTTCGGCAGCCACGGCATCGCTGCGGAATTCGCAAGCAAGGCATCCACCTCGTTCACCGAAGCGTTCACCGCCATCGTGGCAAGCATCAACGAAAACCTTCGCTACATGGGGCCGATTCCAGATAAACAGAAAAACCAACTGATCATCACGGGCACTGCTATCGGATCTTTCGGTTTCGAATATGAGCTCCCATCAGAAAACGCCGGTTCAGACCCAACACAGTTGGAGATGAATTACGAAAGCTCCAACAACACGGAAGTCGCTATGCAAAAATTGGAAGACCTGTTTCGTGTGGCGTCCGAAGGCAACGATGACGAACTTTCCGAACTCGTGGACGAAATCCACCCACGCGCCGTCAAAAAGGTCGCTGAATTCCTCACCTACATTTCCGACCAAGAAGCATGGTGTGGCCTCGACTTCAACGAATCCAATTTTCGTTTTACCGGAAGCAGTCAGGTCCGAAACTCCGCACAACGACTCAACGCTGACAATATCCGGGATGCCACCGAGGAATTCACGGGACGCTTCGATGGTGCTCTTCCAACAAGCCGCACATTCGAATTCAAACCTGTGGATCAAAAAGGGATTCTACGCGGGAAAATCGGACCCGAAATCGAAGACTCACACGTCATTAACCGCGACCACCTTGGTAAACTCGTCAAAGTCACCCTGAATGTCATCCAAGTCGGACAAGGCCGTCCTCGCTACACACTCGCAAAACTGGAAGACATCGTGATCAAAGGCTGATTATAATCATCAAATCCAACACACCATGACCAACACCGAAAAAGCACTCGACTATCTGGAACAGCAGATTCCCAGCCTGTCCGCCGCCGCCGTGGATGTGGCGTATTGGCAGGCACTCGCCGCCGGGCAGAAGGTGCTCGTCAGCGACGAGGGCTGCATCTACGAGGTTTTCCCGGACGGAACCCGGACCTTCGTCAAAGCCACCGGAAAACCGTTGTGCCTGCCGGTGGGAACCCGGGCGAAAATCGCCTGACCATGGACACTCCCCGCCTGCGGATGTTCGCCGGTCCGAACGGCTCGGGGAAAAGCACGATCAAGAGCGTGGTGCCGCCGGAATTGCTCGGTGTCTACCTGAATCCCGACGAGATGGAAAAGGAGATCCGTGACCGCGGTTTCCTGGACCTGCGGGCCTACGGGGTGGAGACGACCCGCGAGGAAACTCTCCCGTTTTTCGCGAACTCCACCCTGTTGGAGAAGGCGGGACTGGATGAGGAGGCGGAGAGCCTGCGCTTCTCGGATGCCCGTGCGGCATGAGAGCTGGGGGTGTTGAGCTCACCATCAGTTGCCCAAGCGCTGGGGCACTCGTTAGGGTTCGATCATGGATGCAAGTGCCGGTTCGTCGAGAATGGGGACGCCGAGTTTCTCCGCCTTGTCGCGCTTGGAGCCGCCGCCTTTGCCGGCGAGCACGAAGTGGGTTTTTGCGGAGACGGAGCCGCTGACTTTGCCGCCCTTGCTCTCGATGAATTCCTTCATCGCGTCGCGGTCCATGCTGAGGGTGCCGGTGATGACGAAGGTCTTTCCGGCGAGCGGAAGGGCGGATAGATCGGCTTCTGCGGCGATGGGCAGGTAGTTGTCGGAGACGGGATCGATGCCAAGTTCTGCGAAGCGGGCGAGGGTGTGCTGGCCGGCTTCGGATTTGAAAAAGGTGGTAATGGTTTCCGCCACGGCGGGGCCGACGTCGCCGGTGATGGAGTAGTTCGCGAGGAACTCGTTTTGTTTCTTCGCCGTGGCGCGGGTGTCACGGAGAATTTCTGCTAGAATCGGTGAGTCGGGAATTTCTCCCAACGTCTTGTGCAGGCGTGAAAGCTCCTTGGCGGCGGATTCTCCTAACTGCCGGATGCCCATGGCGAAGAGCCAGCGGTGGAGCGGGTTGGATTTGGCGGCTTCAAGTGCTGATAGAACCTTTGTGGCGTTTTTCTCACCGAAGCGGCGGGGGGATTCCTCGGTGCCGAGGTTGAGGTTCGCCAAGGTGTTCTCATCGAGGCGGAAGAGGTCGAGCGGCGTCTGGCAATGGCCGTGGCGGACAAGCGCTTCGGCGACGATTTCTCCCAGACCATCGAGGTCAAGCGCCTTGCGGGAGGCGAAGTGTTTGATGTGGGTGACGGCCTGGGCCGGGCATTGAAAATTCGTGCATCTCCACGCGACGAAGCCTTCCTCCTGGCTGATCGGCCCGCCGCAGGAAGGGCATTTTCCGTGGACGCTGTCGTAGAGGGAATAGGGAACCGCGCCCTCGACGTGGCGGATGACTTTCACGATGGCGGGGATGATTTCCCCGGCTTTTTCCACGAGCACGGTCGCGCCGAGGCGGATGTCCTTGCGGTCGATCTCATCCTGGTTGTGGAGCGTGGCGCGGGAGACGGTGGAGCCGGAAATGAGCACCGGCGTGAGTTCAGCCACGGGTGTCAGCACACCGGTGCGGCCGACCTGGATAAGGATGTTGTTGAGCGTGGTTTCCTTTTGCTCTGGCAGGAATTTATAAGCGGCGGCCCAGCGCGGGGCGCGGGAGGTGAAGCCGAGTTGCTCGCGCTCGGCGCGGTCGAGGACCTTGATGACGGCGCCGTCGGTCCCGTAGTCGAGGGCGTGGCGCTCGTGGTTGATGCGGGCCACTGCATCGAGCACTTCGTCGAGGTTGTTAGCGTTGAGGATGGGCTGGTTCTGCGGGATGCCGAGTTGTGCTAACAAGTCATGGAATTCGTGCTCGGTTTCCAGCGGCGGGCCGTCGTAAGCGCCGAGGCCGTGGGCGAGGAAGGCGAGCGGGCGCTTGGCGACGATTTTCGGATCGAGCTGTTTGAGCGTGCCGGCGGCGGAATTGCGGGGGTTGGCGAAGGTGGGCAGGCCGGCCTCGTCGCGCTCGGCATTGAGCACGGCGAAGGCCTCGTTAGGCATGAAGATCTCGCCGCGGACTTCCAGTGTTGCTGGAATTTTGAATTTTGAATTTTGAATGTTGGAAGATGATCCCAACTCCAGCGGGATGCTGCGGATCGTCCGCACGTTGTGGGTGACGTCGTCGCCGGTCTGACCGTCGCCGCGGGTGGCGGCGTAGGCGAGCTTGCCGTCGCGGTAGAGCAGGGAAACGGCGACGCCGTCGATCTTGGGCTCGATGGTGACCGGGACGTCGTCGCGTTTGAGGTTCTTCTGGAGGCGGCGATAGAAATCGATGAGTTCCTGCTCGGGACAGGTGGCTCCGGCTTTTTCGACGGCCTCGGCGCTGAGTTCGAACACGTCGTCAATGCTGAGCATGGGGACGGCGTGGCGGATTTGTTGGAAGCCCTCGATGGGTGCGCCGCCGACGCGTTGGGTGATGGAGTTCGGGTCGCGGAGTTCGGGGCGGTTGGCTTCGAGGGTTTCGAGTTCGCGGTAGAGGCGATCGAACTCGGCGTCGGAGATTTCCGGAATTCCCTGGTTGTAGAGTTGGTCGTGGCGCTCCAGCAAGGCCTGCAACTCGCGCATCCGGTCCTGCGGGCTTGGGGTGGGGGAGAAGGAAAAAAGATCAAGCTCGGCCATGGGCGGAGTCTCGGGTTTCAACGCGGGTATTCAAGAAACAACGCGCTAGGGGATTTCCACCACGCCGACCTTTTTTTGGGTGAATCGGACGACAAGCTGGTATTTGCCGCCGTCGCGGGCGGTGCCGAGCAGGGCGGATCCGCCGCCGTCGAGCAGCCAAAGGTGGGAGGGGGCGAATGAACCGTCGGCGAGGGTGTCCACCGGCGGAATCGGGCCTTTTTGCATGGGCTTGCCGTAGAGGGTGCCGAGAAGCTCGATCAATTCCTTCCAGCTGGGTTCCAGCTCGGACTTGTAGGCGGAGTCCGGGCGGGTTTCGGTTTGCAGTGTGAGTTCCTTGAGTTTCCCGGCTTCCGTCCAGTCGAAGTAGAGAAAGCCGTCCAAGCCACCGATTTTTTGGCGGGTTTTGAACACTCCGTTGAGTCCGGAGCGGCCGATAAAGGTCTCGTCGGTCGTCATTTGCACGACTTTACTCACCTTGAGCTTGGCGAGGGTGGATTCCCGCGTGTCGCGGAAGGTGAGGTTGTCGAAAAACGCGGAGGGATCCTGCGGTGGCGCGGTGGGATTGAGCGAGTGGTTGAGGTCCAGCCACTTGGTGTCGTCCGGGTGGAGCTTGGTCAACTCGATGGCGACTTCCTTCCCGGCCTCCGTGCGGATGGTGACGGAGGAGGCGTCGCGTTTGACGAATTCCCCTTGCACGGACCTGACACCATCGGCGCTTTTCCACGGGCGGGGCCCGGCGAAGAGTGCGGGTGCCGCGGCGATGGCCAGGATCATAGTGAGTGCGAAACGGGGTGACATAGGCATGTGAAAGCAGGACTCATACTCAAACTCCGGACGATGTCTAACGCCGCAAAGTGATTTTTCCGACACACGTCCAGAGCGCAGTCCGGTCTTTCTAGCGGGCCGGCACCAACCTGACGAGGCGGTCCGGACCGTTGAGGACCACGTAGATCAGTCCGTCCGGTCCGGCAGCGACATCGCGCACTCGGCCAATGTTTTTGAAGATGATTTCCTGAGAGACCACCTTTTGGTCGACGACGCGAAGGCGGCGGATTTCCTGCTGGGCGAGCGCTCCGACGAGCAGGTCATTCTTCCACTTGGGGAACTTGTCGCCTGTATAGAAGTCGAGTCCGCAGACGGCGATGGAGGGGACCCAGAAGGTGATCGGTTGCTCCATGCCTTCCTTCTCGGTGATGGAGACCATGGGCGTGCCGTCGTAGTTCATGCCGTAGGTGATTACCGGCCATCCGTAGTTGGCGGCGCGCTTGATCAGGTTCAGTTCGTCGCCGCCGCGGGGACCGTGCTCGGTACTGTAGAGCGCGCCATCGCGGGGATCCATCGCGAGGCCTTGGGGATTCCGGTGACCATAGGACCAGATGCCGGGGATCGCGTCCTTGGTTTTCACAAACGGATTGTCCTCTGGCACGCGGCCGTCGTCGTGCAGGCGGTGGATCTTGCCGTTAGGACGGGTGAGGTCCTGGACTTCCATCATGCCGCCGCGCTCGCCGATGACGAAATAGATGTATCCCTTGTCGAAAACGAAGCGGGTGCCGAAGTGGACGCCCGCGCCCGAACGGAACTTGGGATCCGGCCGATAGATCCATTCCTGGTCGGTCCACTGGTGGTCCTTGATCCTCCCGCGGACGACGGCGGTGATGGCGCGGACGTTGTCCTTGCCATTTTCGCGCTTCTCGCGGGTGCCGTCTGACAGGCCGAGGTAGACCCAGCCGTTTTTGGAATAGTCCGGGTGCAGGGCCACTTCCATCAGTCCGCCCTGACCGTGCTCGGTGACCTCCGGGATTCCCTCGATTTTCGCAGGGTCGAGTTCGCCGTCGGCAGTGATGAAACGGAGTTGGCCGGACTTTTCGGTGACCAGTTTGCGTCCGTCGGGGAGGAAGGCGATGGCCCAAGGATTTTTCAGCCCTTTTTCCACGACGGTCTCGATGCGGTAGTTTTCCAGTTCGGTCTTGGTGACCTTGTCAGGCGACGGGGTGGGGAAGTCCATGCCCTTGGCGAGTGCCTTCTTTTCGTTCTCCCGGATGAAAATCACGAGCCCTCGGATTTGATCGTCGGTGAGGATTCCCTCCCACGGATTCATGCCCAGTTGGAGGTTTCCCTTGGCGATGGATTTAAAGATTTCCGCATCGGAACTGCCGTGTTTCCACTCGCCGTCGACGAGTGATCCGCCGTTGCCGCCCTCGAACTTGGCCCCGTGGCAACCGGAACAATACTGGCCGTAGAGGCCCTCCACTTTGACTTTCTGGGCAGAGGCGATGCCGCAGAGCGGGAGGAGCACGGGTAGGAGAAAACGCATGGCGAGAGATTTACGCATTCCGCATGAAACGCAACAGGAGAGTGGGTTCTCTCCACGAAGATTAAAAATTCCATTCAGCGCCGACCCAAAGCGAGCGCGGGCCGGCGTAGGTCCGGATGCCGTCGCTGCTCAGGCCGGTCTGGATGTCGTCATCGAAAAGGTTCTCGATCCGGATTTGGTAGGTCCCGCGCCCGATCTGACAGGACGCGCCGATCCGCACGGTGGTGAAATCCGGGATCCGGCGGCTGGCCAGCGCGTCGTCGTATTGGGACGCTCCGTATTCAGCGCCCGCGAAAAACGACCAGCGTTCCGTCGCCTGCCAGTCGGCGCTGGCGATCAAGCGGAGGTCTGGTGCCTGTGGGAACGGGTTTCCATCCAACAGCGGTTGGTCGGGTGATTTGGTAAAATCCGTGCGTGACCACAAGCCGGCAAGGCCCAGAGTCACCGAGTCCACCGGAAGCCACTCGATTTTCCCTTCGATCCCGGTCACCTGCGCCTGATCGACATTCTGCCGCTGCGAGCCGGTGCCGCCCGCCGGGATCGTGCCGAAAATGTCCTTGATCTGGGAGGGCTCGGTGACCGGCACATTGGCGATGGCGTCCTTAATCCAGTGCTGGAAGACCGTGGCATTCACGGTCACGGCATCGACGGGCTTCCAGTCCAAGCCGCCGGAAATGCTGAAGAATCGCTCCGGATCCAAGCCTGGATTCGCCTCGACGATGTCGTTGCGGACGCGGAACGGGCGGTGCAGTTCGTTCAATGTCGGCAGGCGAAAGGCGGTGCCTGCGGAAATCCTAGCTAGCAGATCGGCGTTGAGCTGATGGCTTGATTCGATCGATGCGGACGGTTCGATGCCATCGCGGTCATCCTGTACGTCCGCCCGCAATGGCGCACCGGTCGAGAGCGAGGTTTCATTCCGGCGTCCGTCCGACAATTCCCACCTATCCAGCCGGACGCTCGCATCGATCCGGTTCTTCTCGTCCGCCTGATAAGACGCCGCGGTGAACACGCCCACCACCGCTTGGTCGCCGCCGGCCTCGCGGGTGCGGAAGGTGCCGACGGTTTCGTTCGTCTCCCCGGAGGCCGTCCTCGCGTCCGCGCCCGAGCTGACGGTCCATTTTCCGCCGCCGTTCCAGAGTGTGGTGAACGAGGCTCCGGTGGCGTCGGCCGGCACGTCGAACTGGTCGAGAGCGAGCGTTTCCGCCGAGCGGTCCGCATTGACCGAGCTGAAGACGGAGTCGAATTCACGCTGTTGATGCCAGGTCACCGCCTGCCAGGAGAAATCGCCGTCCACCGAGCTGACGCGCAGTGAGAGATCCAACGCATCGGTCGAGTTCTGGGAGAGGACCGTGCCATTTCCCCGCTCCTCGCTATACCAGGATACGGCGGGCTCGACCGTGAGTCCCGGAGCGCCCAGCCAGGAGAATTTCAGGTTCGCGCCATAGAGATCGGTGTCCAGCTTGCGGTCGATCGATCCGCGCTGTGAGGAATCGACTGCGAAAAATCCGTCGGTATGCAGGCCGAAAGCGGAAAACAGAACTGCCAGCGTTTTCTCCTCATTGGTCATTTGGTTGACGGTGGAGCCGCTGATGGTCCCCTGGCTGCCGCCGCCGGTTTTCAGGACATGCACATTTTCGAATGCCGGGTAGCCGTTCATCTGGATGACTCCCGCCGGGCTTTGGTTTCCCCACACCGCCGCCCTTGCCGCGGAGGTGATGCGGATGGAATCGAGGGTCGCCGCGTCGTAGCGGGCCCAGTAAACCCAGCCGCCGAAAGGATCATTCTGCGGGATGCCATCCAGCAGCACCAGCGTCCGCGAGGCGGCGGTCGCACCGGTGTTGCGGAGGCTTACTCCGGCGGACGTCGGGTTCGAAGAAATCGACGACTGCCGCCGATAGAGCGAAAACGACGGTTCCTTGGCCAGCAATTCATCGATGGTCCTCGGCGCGGCCTGGCGGATGTCCTCGCGCGACCATTCCGCGAGTGGAGTTGCGGGATTCTCACCGAGCTGGCGTTCCGCGAGCACCGTAATGGGCGGGAGTAGCTCAGGGGATTGCGCGGAAGCCTGAAGGACAGCGAGGCCGCCGAGCAGTGGGAAAATCTTGAGGTCGGAAAAGTGAAGGTGTGCCATGAAATGATGGGTGACTCCCGCCAACATTCACGGTTTCCCGAGATCACGCAAGGTCTGCCGCCTGCCAACCCAGTTGACTGCGTTAATAAGCAGCGTTTTGAACGCCGGGTTGTCGTGGGCGTCCGCCGCGTGACCGAGGGTGATGCAGACGATGCGGGTATTTGGGTCCTTGACCTCCCAGACGCTCGGGTTGGGTTCCGGCCGTCCGTCCGGTGCATTCTCCGCGCAAACGTGGACCTTCGATCGATCCGGGATTTTTACCCGATAGTTTTCGTCCGTGATCTTGAACGACGCTGGAACTTCCGCGGTAACCGCGTGATCCGAGTCGGTGATCGTTACCTCGAACTCGCCCTTGCCATGACTGGGAGTGCGGCCGGCGACGAAGCGTTCGTTGTAACCTTTCCACGGATGGGACCAGGTGGCGGCGTGAAGCAGGACGATGCCCTTGCCAGCATCGGCGAACGCATGGAGGGCATTCTGGAACTCGGGCTCACCATACTGAGCATGGTTCCCGCTGAATACTAGGACGTCGGCCTGTGGAAGCAGGGTGAGGGTTTCGGTGAGATTCGGCGTCGCGGCGACGTCGATCCTGCCGGTGGTCTTAAGGGTGATAGCATCCGTTCCGAGGAAGAACCGGGGGAAGTCATGGGACGTGCCGGAACCGGCTAACAAGACTCGCAGCAGCTTCGCCGGAGTGCGTTCCGCGAAAACCTGGCCGGTGGCGTCGGTGGTTTTCGGGTCGCTCGGCTCGGCCAGGCAGAAGATCGGGGTGAACGCGACGGTTAGGATGAGGGGTGGTATTTTCATGGCGATGGATCTATTATCTCCCGAGCGCGCGTAACTCCGGCACTGTCCACGGGACGAACTTGCGCTTTTCCACCTCGGGGCGGAGCGACTTGACGTCGGCGGGCGTGACGGGTTTTTCCTTGAGCCCGCCAAACGCGAATCTCACGAAGTTGGCGATTTCCGCGATTTCCGTGTCAGCGACGTGGGCATGCCCCGGCATGACACCATTGAACTTCTGGCCACCGACTTCGATGGGACCGGAGAGTCCGCCGAGGATGATGCGGAGCAGGGAATCGCGGTCTCCCTTGATCCATTCCGAACCTGCCAGCGGCGGGAACGTTTGTGGCACGCCGCGGCCATCGGCCTGGTGGCACTCGATGCAGGCTTTCATGTAGAAATCTCGGCCGGTGATGTAGCGGTTAGGCACGTCCACCGGAGTCCGGTCGATTTCCGGCGGAGCGGCGAGAATCCGCTCGATGTGTCCGCGTAATCCGGCTGGCGCGGTGGCTGCGAATTTCACCAGAGCCTCGCGGTCCGCACTGGCGGCGATACGGGAGACGACAGAGAGAATCTCCTTGTCGTGCCAGGTCTCCGGCGGCGCTTCACCGAAATGGGCGAGATCAATTCCAAGAAGTGTTAGTCCCTGGCGGCGCATGGCGAGGCTGCACGCTTCCTGCAAGGTTCCGTCCATCGGCATTTCGCTGGAAACAAGCTTCCATAGAGCCGAGGAAATGGCAGCGTCCTGCGGCGCGAGGGCGGCGGTGGTGAGCACGTAAAGCAGCTCGCGCGGACTATCGGATTTTTCAAGTAGCCCTGCCAAGGCGGCGACCACTGACGGGTCCTTTGCGCCAAGCGCGATCATGGCATGACGGCGGACGAGCGGTAGGGGCGACTTGAGCGCGGCTGAGAGGGTGCCGCGCGCGGCACTGAGGCCTTCCAGTGTCCAGATCGCATGAATGGCGGCGATGGGGTTATGGCCGGCGACCAGTTTCTCTAACGCCGGGACCGCCCCGTTTCCGCCTTGCTCGACAAGCAGGCGCTGCGAGTGAAGACGGATCAGCTGGGAAGAAGAGGAAAGTCCGGCGACAAGAGTTAAGGGTTTGGCCGGATCAATGCCAGTTTGCTTGCGGACGGGAGCATTGGTCGGGACGATCCGCCAGATCCGGCCGTGGGTGGTGTCGCGGAGCGGGGTTTCGTAGGCGTTGCCCTTGCCGGGACCTTTCTTGTCGCCTTGCTGATAGGGGCTGTGTGGCTGGTCGTAGTTGCGCGCCGGATTGTAGTAACGGAAGACCACGTTGTGCTGGATGATCGGGTTATACCAATCCGCGATCCAGAGCGCGCCGTCCGGCCCGACGCGTGCGGCGACCGGCGCGGCCCACGCGTCCGCGCTGGCGAAGGCGTTGTTGCCACGCAGCAAGGTTTGCTTCAGCGACCCGTTTTCAGAGACCTCGCCGGTGGCGACGATATGGCCAGTGGGCTCACAGATGAAAGCGTTGTTGGCGGAGAACGTCCCGGCCAAAACATCATCCGTGTAAAAGTGATGACCGGCGGCTGCGGTATAACCGCCGATTTGGTCCACCTGGGTGACATCCGCCGTGTTGGTGAACATCTTGGTGAGCTTCAAGACCTGTGGGTTTTTCGCTTTGCGGTCCACTTTGACCGAGGTATCGAGCCGCGGGGTTTTCGGCTGCGGAATGCCGCTGCCGGCGTAAGCCGCCGCGGGAATGGATAGAATCCACGAAGGGTTGTTGTTAGCCGTCGAGCCGGTGACGTCGCCCTGTTCGGTGAAGCCGAGCCCCCAGGTGTTGTTGGTGGTATTCTGTAGCAGCTCCAACTCCGACAAATCCTGGCGGAAGCGGAAAACGGCTTGGCCGAATTTGTGCTTCTTGCCGGCCAGATCGATGTCCACACCGCTGTAGCCGACTGTGGCGTAGATCCAGTTGTCCAAGCCGTAGAGAAACTGCGAGGTCGCGGCGTGGGTGTCGTGGATGTTCAGTCCGGTGGCCAGCACCTTGCGCACGTCGGATTTTCCGTCGCCGTTCCCATCGCCCAGATAGACGATGTCCCTGCCGTCGGTGACGACCACACCATCTTGGACAAATACGCTGGTGGTGCAATGACGCAGCCCTTCGGCGAAAACCGTCATCTTGTCCGCGCGGCCGTCACCGTCGGTGTCTTCGAGGATCTTGATCTTGTCCTGCCCGCTGCCGGGCTCGTCGGGGACGTTGTTCGGGTAGCCGAAACTCTCGACCACCCACGCCCGGCCCTTGGCGTCCCAGTCGATGGCGATCGGGTTGACGACCATCGGCTCGCTGGCGAAAAGCTGGAGCCGGGTGCCGGCCGGGACCTGTGTGTGCGCGGCGCTGTCCGCCGGAGACAGGGGCTTCTGCAGCTCCATCATCGGGATGTCCGGATGCGTCCGGTTTGCCACCTCAGGGATTCCGGTTTCAAGTGGCGGGAGTTTGAGTGCGGCGAAATTCGCGGCTTTCGCATCGCCGATGGCCCAGAGGATGGCGCGCCTCACCAGGGTCTGATAGGCCGGCTCGTTCCAGCAGCGGAGGTCATGGCCGCTGGCGGTGTAGAAGACGCGGCCCTTGCCCTCGTTGCGGGTCCATGTCCACGGCTCGGGTTCGGTCTCGTCTTTGTTGGATGGCTGGCGGACTTGCAGCAAGTGGCGGTCGGGGGTGAGATCCCTATGCTGATAGGTTTCATCCCAACAGGTGAGGACCGGCAGGTCACGGGTGATCGGATGATCGGGATCGACGGTCTTCGGGCTGAACTCGCGGCCTTCGTGGCTTTTGAAGCGGCCACCGACGAGGTCGAACCATTCCTTGGACGGGTGGAAGTTCCCACAAGCGCTGTGCAGGGCGACGAGCGCGCCGCCGTCTTTCACCCATGGCAGGATCGCTGCCGGGACTGTGGCTTTTTCATGGTTCGCATAGACGATCAGGGCGTCATACAAATCGAGATTCGTGCGGGTGATTTGATCGAGATTCTCGACGAAGGTGAGGTTGAAACCTTGCGGGCCGAGGGCTTGCTTGAGCACGCGGTAGCGTTCGAGCGGATCGTGGTGGCCGTTGTCGCCGAGAAACAACACCTCAAGGCGGCGGGGTTCCGGAGCTGCGGAAAACGCTGCCGCGATGCCGAGAATGACGATTGATAGAATTCGGAATATCATGAGGTGATCAAGGTGGTTGGATTTTAGGCTCGCGCGGCATTCATGAGGACTAGCAGTTTCTCAGCGCAGGCTTTGGCGAAAACGGGGCTGTTGATTTCCTCGTCGAACTCTTCGACGGGAACCTTCGCGTGGGTGTGGATCGCCTGGAAAAGCGCCTCATCCGCGGCGGCGTCGTGGAATGGTTGACCCGCGGCGCTGATCACGCTGATCGCTTTTTTCGGAATCATGATCGCGGCGGGCGCGGGGTAGCGGTTGACCTTCCCGGCGAGGATGCGGCCGAGTTCGGCGCATTCTGCCGGTGTGGTCCGCATCAGCGTGACCTGCGGATTGTGGATGTAGAAATTCCGGCCCGCGAATTGTGCGGGGACCGAGTCGCGCTCGCCGAAGTTCACCATGTCGAGGCAGCCCGGCGCGATGACCGCGGGGATCCCGGCCCTGCCGGCAGCGTCCATCCGCTCCGGTCCGGCGGTGAGCACTCCGCCGACGAGTTCGTCTGCCCACTCGGTGGTGGTTAGATCGAGGACTCCGGCGACCAGGCCGCTTTCGATGAGTGTTTCCATGGATTTGCCGCCTGCGCCGGTGGCGGCGCAGACGAGAACTTCGTAACCCGCCTCCTCGAGAATACGCTTCGCCTCGGTGACGCAGACCGTGGTGTTGCCGAACATGCTGGCGACCACTAACGGTCGTGTGTCGGCGATTTCGATGGGCGCTTCCACCATTCCGCAGATCGCCCCGACGGCGCGGGAGAAAATCAGGCGCGAAAGACGGTTGAGGCCGGCGATGTCGGCGATGCTTGGCATCATGACGATGTCCTTGGTGCGGAGGTAGGGCGCGGTGTTTCCGGCGGCCAGCGTGGAAACCATCAATTTCGGAAAACCGAGCGGCAGCGCGCGCATCGCCGCAGTGGCGATGGCGGTGCCGCCGCCGCCGCCGAGGGAAATGACACCGTCGATAGCGTGTGCGGCCGCGAGTTTCGCCAGGAAAACCGGCGCGGCCCGGCTCATTGCGACTACGCACTCACCACGGTCCTTGCGCGTTAGGATTTCCGCGAGATCGATGCCTGCTGAATCCGCGACCTGCTCGCGGGTGAAGTCAGGAACCACCGTCGGCGGGCCATCGGTGCCGACGTCGATGAGCACGACCTGATGGCCGCGGGCACGGATCAAGGCAGCGACGAATGAGTGCTCCTCACCTTTCGTGTCGAGTGTTCCAAGAACCGCGATGGTGGCCATGGCGTTAGTTTTTCCGCTTCACGGAAATGGATTTGAACTGGCGGGTGATGTTGGTGAGCGACTCTTCCACGCCCATACGTTCGAGGCTGGACGCGCCGACGAAGCCAACGCAATCGGTGGCTTGGATCACGCGGTCCGCGTCTTCCGGGGTGTTGATGGGGCCGCCGTGGCAGAGGTAGAAAATGTCGTCGCGGACGGTCTTGGCGGCGTCGATGATGGACTGGGTGCGCTGGATGGTTTCCTCCCAGCTCACCACCGCGTTGGTGACGCCGATCGAGCCGCCGACGGTGGTGCCGACGTGGGCGATGATCGCGTCCGCACCGGATTCCGCCATTTCCACGGCTTCTTCCGGAGTGCCGACGTAGACGATGGAAAACAAGTCCATCTTGCGGGCGAGGGCGATCATTTCGAACTCCTTCTTCACACTCATGCCGGTTTCCTCCAGCACGCCCCGGAAGTGGCCGTCCACGATGGTGTGGGTGGGGAAATTATTTACGCCGGAGAAGCCCATGTCCTTCACCTGGCCGAGCCAGTGCCACATCCGGCGGCGCGGGTCGGTGGCGTGGACGCCGCAGATGACCGGGATTTCCTCGACGATGGGGAGCACCTCGTATTCGCCGATTTCCATGGCGATCGCGTTGGCATCACCGTAGGCCATCAGGCCGGCGGTCGAGCCGTGGCCCATCATCCGGAAGCGGCCGGAGTTATAAATGATGATGAGGTCCGCGCCGCCCTTCTCGATAAATTTCGCGCTGATGCCCGAGCCGGCGCCGGCGGCGATGATCGCCTGGCCTTTTGAGAGTGTGTCATTGAAGCGCTCGATGACTTCGGTGCGGGTGTAGGGATTTCCTTTTCCGGTCCATGGATTTGGCATGGCTTGGTTTCGGGGTGGATCAGAAAAGCGTCCAGCGGGAAAGCACGTGGCGTGTCCACTTTCAGCTATCCCGTTTCCACATCCCGCGCCACGTTCGCGGCACCACCGACCCGATGAAGCAACCCACAGAGCCGATGAGGGATACCGAGATCCTGGGGAATTCCACCCGCTATCAGGTGGTGAGGGCTGATTTTTCCGATGTGCGCGGCTGGATGCAGCAAGGTCAGGTCTGCCCGCTGCTCGCCCAGCATAACATTTCCCACTGCGGAATCATGAAGGCGGTGGCTCCATTCGAAATCGTCCGGACCAACCAGAGCGGGACCTTCATGCTGGCATGTCTGGAAGGGGAAGGGGTGATCCTGGCGGACGGGCAATGGAAGCGGATCCGGGCCGGTCAGGCATGTTTGCTGCCGCCCTTCGTCATGAACGCGCTGAGAAGTCTGCCCGGGAAATCGTGGAAT
Source organism: Akkermansiaceae bacterium (assembly GCA_031425955.1). Lineage (GTDB taxonomy): Bacteria > Verrucomicrobiota > Verrucomicrobiia > Verrucomicrobiales > Akkermansiaceae > Luteolibacter. Next base: position 33,839 of record JANPKJ010000015.1, read on the forward strand.
TTCGCCTGGGTCCGTTACCGGGAGGAGCGGGAAACCCGGCCGATCTTGTCATCGATTTCCCCGGTGACCGGGTCCTTCGACACGGCACCGCTCAAGGCCGCGATCGAGGGGCTTCACGCGGAATGTCTCTCTGCAAACGGAGCCTCGGCGCTGCATCATTGGAGTGAGTTGGTGCATCACTATGTCCTGCGGTTTGCCCAACCCCACACCTCAGACGACCGGCTGTGGCGGGTCTGGCAACGGGTGGAAATCGATCTCGCCCGCGCTTGGACCTTGGATGAACTCGCCGCCATCGCCTGCCTCAGCGGGGAACATCTGCGACGCCTGTGCCGGAAGGAATTGGGCCGTAGCCCGATGCAGCAGCTGACCCATCTCCGGCTTCAGCGCGCGCGGCATCTGTTATCCATCACGGATGACAAGGTGGAGGTCATCGCGCGGGCAGTCGGTTTTGAAAGCGCGTTCACCTTTTCGAACACCTTTCTCAAGTGGATCGGCTGGCGACCTTCGGAGTTCCGGCGCTGAGTTAGGCCGGATTCAGCGGCTCTTTTCCCGCACGCGCTCCAACAGCTCCGGATCGGCTTCCAGCGCGTCAGCCACGGCGCTGATCACTTTGAGCGTCGGCCGCGAAACGTGGTGCTCCATGCCCTCCACGTCCTTGTAGATCGTTTCCTCGTCGATGCCGAAGAGGCGGAGGAAACGGGTGAGAGTCTTGTGGCGCTCGATGATGGCGAGAGCAATGCGGTGCCCCTCCTCGGTGAGCGTGGTGCCGCGGTATTTCTCGTGGTTGACGAGGCCTTCCGCGTCGAGGCGCTGGATCATGTTGGTCACGCTGGCCTGCGAGATGCCGAGATTTTTGGAAATGTCCACGGCCCGGGCGTAGCCTTTTGCCTCGATGAGATGCAGGATCTGCTCGAGGTAGTCGTCCATGGCGGTGGAACCGCTGGTGCGCCGGGGAGGAAGTGTCATGAGGCTGAGACCCTAACGAGCGGAAACGGGAAGGAAAGCCCGGTTTTTTGATAAAGTTCGGATCCAGATGCGCGGAGCGGGCGTTGGACTCGATTACCGGTTCCCTCATGACTGCGTGGTATTATCTCCATGCTTTACTTCTTTTGCTCCGGTGGGGACTCTGCAAGGGTTTTTTCCAACATCCCATCCGAGTCATGAAAATCCGCACTCTTTTATTCACCGCTGTCGCCGGGATTCTTCTTGCACCTTGTTCCATTTCGCAGGTCACCGCCGCAGAGGAATCCACCAAACCGGTCGAACTCCTGAGCGGCGACAATCTCGACGGTTGGTCCCACGTGCTGGTGGGCGAGGGAGTGAAAAAAGAGGATGTCTGGAGCGCGAAGGACGGCATCCTGGTCTGCAAAGGCACCCTGCTGGGATATTTGTTCACGAACAAATCCTATCAGGATTTCACCCTGAATCTCGAATGGCGCTGGGCACCCGGAGGCAAGCCTGGCAACAGCGGTGTGCTGCTCCGCATCGCCGGCAAACCCGCCACCTTCATGCCGAAATGCGTGGAGGCGCAGCTCAAACACGAAAACGCCGGCGATATCTGGGCATTCTTTGGTGCCAGCATCGGCGGGCCCGCCGAGCGGATCGTGGAAATCAACAATCACGAATCGCTCGGCAACTTCAGAGGAGTGAAAAAAATCAAAGCCACAGAAAAGCCACCCGGGGAGTGGAATCGTTATGAAATCAAGGTTTCCGGCGGAACCCTGGAACTCAAGGTGAATGGAGAACTCGTCAACCAAGCCACCGGGCTCGATATTCTGTCCGGCCCCATCGGCCTGCAGTCCGAAGGAGCGGAAATTCACTTCCGCAACATTCGCCTGACGGAACTCCCCAAGTAGATCGCGAGGGAAACTTGGCGACGCAAAATCAGCCGGTCCTCGATTACGGCACGGCCTTCAGTGGCGCTCCCGAGTAATCCTTGAAATGATCTCCAATCCCGGCGGTTTCCGGTGTGCCAGCGAAAATCAGGACACGGTAGCCAAGCTGGAGCTTCTCGCCCTTGGCGATGCGCGTTTCCTTGTCATCCGCAGGCCAGAACATCGGCGTGGGCGAAAGGAATCCATAGTCGCGCGTGAACCACGGCGAGGGAAACCCGGCGTTCTGGGGGTGTTGTAGAATGGCCAGTCCCTCCGTGGTTTTGGCGTCCCGGGCTCCGAAACAGGCGAGCCAGGGCGAGGGCTTGCCGAAGGTTTCCTTTTCGCCCTTCGCGCCATCCGCGTTGAGCATCGTGCCGCCGAACGCCGGCGTGAGGTCCGGATCCATCCGGGCGCTGAACAGCGAGTGGTTCGTCTTGCTGATGACCACATCCTCCACCGCCTCCAGCGTGATGGTGAAATCGATCTGCCGCAGCTGCGGCGAAGGTGCGCTGATCACGATGCGGCGGGTGTCGCGCAGGGGCTGCGGCGCGCCCGGGCGGGTCCAGTCGCAATGGTCGCGAATGACGATTTCCTTGCCGGAGGCGGATTCGAGCACCGGCCCTTTCGAAGCGATCCGTCCCCGCTCGAGGCCTTCCTGCCAGTAGTTCCCGCCGTTCACCTTGTCGCAGCCGAAAAACAATGAGCTGTGATGCGGGAATTCGCCGTTGCGCATCGAGGTGACAGAGGCTCCTGATGGACCGTTCACCGGGAAAAAGAACGGATATTTCTCGTCGGCGGCAGTCCGGTAGCTGGTGAAAAACTTACCGTCGATGGTGACATCAATCCGTGAGCCGACTTGCGTGGCTGCGAGTTTCGATTGGGCGTGTGCGGGAATCCCTGCCGAAAGCAGGCAGGTCGTGACGAGGAATGTCTTGAGCGGGTTCATGGAAGAGGCTGGGGGAATGTTGAGAACTTGCTTTTGCGCTGGGGTGAAAATGGGGTGAGGCCAGTGGGGCTGGAGAGTGAATCACCGCAACCGGCAAGTCCTTCAACTCCGCTTTGCGACGATTTCTTTCGGCAGAGGTTGTTTTGGATCGGACATAAAAACACCGCTTCCGGAATGTCCGGAAGCGGTATGATGGATTCGGAAATTTCAGGCCGTCTATTTAATTCGCGGGCGTCTCTTTTTTCTCTTTGGCCTTGCCGGGAGCGGGTTGGGCCGCAGTGAATTCAGCGAGACTCACACCGTCTTTCGAATCGGCGTCCATCTTCTTATACATTTCCTCGGCTTTGGCTTCGTTTTTCTTGGCTCTGGGAGAGGCTTTGTATTCTTCAAGGCTGAGAGATCCGTTGGAATCCGCATCGAGCTTTTTGAATGCCTTTTCAGGATTTGGCGCCTTGGGCTTGTCGGCCTTGGCTGGCGCTTCTTCTCCGAATGAAAAAGAAACGGCAACAGCGAGGATGCCGAGGATTTGAAAGCAGGTCTTCATGGTGGTGGATATGTTTTTAGTTTGGTTCGGCTGCCGTCACAGTGGCGGCATAGTCGGGTGATATAACTCAGAAGCCTCCGGATGGTTTCGCCCAAACAGTCTATTTTATTCGAGATCGGGGACATCCCCCGACAAATCATCCTTTGGGGTGATTGATGTGGTTGATTGGGGCCAGGGGGTCACCCGGAAGGGTGATTTTGTTGGGAATCCGAAGTTCGAGGAGTCCTTTCCTCACGGCGGCATGGATTTTAATTTGCTGGTTTCGTGCCGGGGACTTTCCGTGAAAGTTGTTTCTCATTGCCCCGTGGGCAGCCATGGTCAGATTTGTCGTCGAGCCGCGCCGCTGCCCGTCATACCCGAGTTTCTCATGCCACTATTCATCCACGGGACATCGTTGTCGGCTTTACTGGGCCTCGTTGTTGCGTGGTGCTTCGGCATGGTCGGCAGTTGCCGGGCGGATTCACCCTATGTGGTGGATGTGTGGACTCCCTATCAGGGGTTGCCCCAGAGCCGGGTGCTCAGCATCGCGCAGACGCCCGACGGCTATCTGTGGGTGGGTACGAAACTCGGCTGGCTGGCGCGTTTCGATGGAGTTCGTTTCACCCCATACGGCCCGGAAAACACTCCGGCGCTGGGCCCGCCGGAAATCCACAAGCTGTTGGTGGACGATCAAGGCGTGCTTTGGATCGCGGACATTGACGGGCGCCTGGTGAATTACTCGGACGGGAAGTTCGTGAACAAGGCCGAAAATAAACCCGGGCCCTTGAAACGGGTGGTCAAGTGGATCGGCAGGCAGGGGAAGGAGACCCTGTTCATGACCGCGATGGGACAGTTGGTGCGGGTTGCCGACAAGGTGGTTTATGAAAACGACGACCTGCGGAACCCACGGCAAAGCCCCATCATCGACCAGTATTGTCAGGATGACCAAGGCGTAATCTGGTGTCGTGCCCGCAGCGGCCGGCTCGGTCGTTGGGTGGATGGTGCCTTCGTGCAGGAGAATGAAGCCTCCCTGCCAGTCGGCACCAGGGTGAACGATCTGTTGTTCTCTCGTGCTAACGGACTTTGGATTGCGACCGACAGAGGCTTGTGGAACCGCCGCCAGGGAGTGATTTCGCGGGTCCCCTTGGATGATTTTGAGAATCCCATGCCGCTGACCCGTCTGGCGGAAAAAGCGGGTGGCAGCCTCTGGGTGATGAGTCCCGGCGGCGTGAGTCTTGTCAGGGACCGCGCCATCGTCCGGAGCGTGGAGCTGTCGGGCATCATGGAAAAGCCATTGGTCCGCCCGCTTGAGATGAATGCGGACTCGAAAGGCGGCGTCTGGATTTTGAAATTCGGCAGTGGCGTCTGGCATGTCGATGCCGCCGGCACGGTGACCGTGCTCAACACCCGCAACGGCCTGCCGAGCGACCAGGTGGAAACCTGGTTCGAGGATCGCGAGAAAAACATCTGGCTGGGAACCGGTGGCGGTCTGGTAAAGCTCTCCCCGCGATGGTTTGAAATTGTCGAAACCCAGTCTTCCGGCCCCGGCTCCGGCGTGGTTAGTATTTGTGAGGACGCTGGCGGCAGCATCTGGCTCGGTCGTGCCAACGGCCTGACGCGCTGGGACGATGGCACGGCGGTGAACGTCCCGATTCCTCCCACCCGCGGTCAAATGCCCATCGCCGACGTGACGGTCGCACCCGGTGAAGCACCCGGCGATGTCTGGTTGGGGACGGTTCCGAGTGGTGCGATGCTGCTGCGGGATGGGAAAACCGTTCATCCGTTTCCCTATGACAAGGCCGGCATCGCGATCCGGGTGATCCGCAAGGACCGCGAGGGCGGAATTTGGCTGGGAGGGGAATTCGGGCTCTTCCGCTGGGACGGCACCGCGCTGCGGCAGTTTGGTCCCCAAGATGGCCTGACCAGCGGGCACATCCATGACATTTCATTCGACGGCGATGGCACCCCGTGGGTCGCCAAGGCAGAGGACCTGCTAACGGTCTATCGTGACGGGCGGTTTGAAAGAGTCCCCACGCCGGGCCTTTCGCCCAGCCTCTGGATCAACTCCGTCGTCACGGGGAAAAACGGCAATGTCTGGTTAGGAACCATCGGTGACGGTCTGATCCATCTCGTGGACGGTAAGATTTTCCGTTATACCACGGAAGATGGTCTGCCCGGGAATTCTGTCACCCAGTTGATCGAGGATGATTTGGGCTTCCTCTGGGGCGGCACCTATCAGGGAATTTTCCGGGTATCCACCACCGCACTCGAGATGCTCTCGTCCGGCGTGCATCCGCCGCTGCTCTTCCAAAACTTCGGCCCCTCCGACGGCTTGACCACCGCGGAATGTTCCGGCGGCCTGCAGCCTGCCTGTTGGAAGGCGCGCGACGGCCACCTCTGGTTCTCCACCTCCGGCGGTGCGGTGCGAATCAATCCCAAACGTGTCACGAAAAATCCCTATTCGCCTCCCGCCATCATTGAAGGCCTGCGGGTGAATGAGGCGAACGTGCCCTTGGTCCGCGACAGCGATGATCCCGCCCGCAATGTCATCGGCCCCGGCAGGAACCGGTATGAATTCGAATTCACCGGCATCAATTTCACCGCGCCAGAGAAGCTAGGGTTCCAGTGGAAGATGGACGGGGTGGACGCCGACTGGGTGGACGGCCATAGCGCGCGCAGAATCGCCTACAGCGGACTTCCCCCAGGAAAACATCGATTCATGGTACGCGCCCGCAACAGCGACGGACTGTGGTCCCAACAAGCCGCTGCGGTGGACTTCCAGGTGACTCCGTTTTTATGGCAACGCCAATCGGTAAGGACCGCCTTCGTCGTGGTCTGTCTGGCCACTATCTATTTGCTGGTCGCCGGGGTGATGCGCCGCAGGCACCAGCGCGAACTCAAGGAACTCGAATTCGCCCGTTCACTCGAACAACAGCGCTTCCGACACAAGCAGGCAATGGAAAACGAGCGCTCGCGCATCGCCGCCGAGCTCCACGACGACCTTGGTGCCAACCTCACCCAGATCCAATGGCTCGGCGACGCCGCCTCGCTCGCCCAATCGACCGCTGCGGGAGAAAACGAACTCATCCACCGCATCACCCGCAAATCACGCGACATGGTCCGTCTCATCGACGAAATCGTGTGGGCCGTGAATCCCAAAAACGACACGCTCGAGCAGCTTGTCACCTATGTATGCAATTTCGCGGAACAATTCTTCCGGGACAGCCCCACCCGATGCCGCATCGATGTGGCGGACCTGATCCCTGCTTACAAGTTGGAGGCCGACGTCCGGCATCACCTTTTTCTCATCGCCAAGGAGGCGCTCCACAACGTTGCCAAACACGCCGCCACCGACCGCGTCTGGGTGCGTGTCACCTGCGATCCTGACGCCTTCGTCCTGCTCGTCGAGGACAAGGGACGCGGCTTCGAGCTTGCATCCGCTGAAGCTGGAGATGGACTGGCGAACATGCGGAACCGCGCGCAGCTTGCGGCGATTGATTTGACCATCGAATCCGCTCCTGGCGACGGCACCCGGGTCACCCTTTCCATGAAACTTAACTCACAAACCCACTAAACCATGCAGGAAATCAAAATCGGCATCGTTGAAGACAACCGGGATCTGCGCGAGACCCTCCAACAAATGATCGAGGCCGCGCCTGGTCTCAGGTTCATCTGCGCCTTCAGCAATGCGGAGGATGCCATCCGCAGCATGCCGAAATACGCGCCGGATGTCATCCTAATGGACATTCACCTGCCGTTCCGCTCGGGCATCGAATGCACCCGCCGCCTCAAGGATCTCTGCCCCGGACTGCAAGTACTCATTCTAACGGTTTATGAGGACAGCGAGAGCATCTTTGATGCCCTTAAAGCCGGTGCCAGCGGCTACCTCCTCAAACGCTCGAGCCCGGCGGAAATCCTCGCCGCCATCGCCGACGTCAGCGTCGGCGGCGCACCGATGAGCAGTCAGATCGCCCGGCAGGTGGTGGCGTCCTTCCAAGCACCGACGCCTTCCCTCGAACCCGAGGGCGAGCCGCTGAGCGAACGCGAAAGCGAAGTGCTCGGCTACATCACCAAGGGATATACCGGAAAGGAAATCGCGGAAAAGATGCACGTCTCCATCAACACCGTGAAAACCCACTTGAGGCACATTTACCAAAAGCTCCACGTCCGCTCCCGCACCGAGATCTTGCTGCGTTTCCGCGGGGGGGCTGATGGGTGACCCAGCGAGAGAGCTGCCGTAATCGAACGGGAAATCATCCTGTCGGGTGATTGGCGATCGCTGTTTTGCGGGCTAGTGTATAGCTGTGAAGCAGGCGGGATGCGGTCTTTGACCTTGCCACCCACCGCGAAAACCCATGACCCTACACGCACAGAACCAGATGAAAAAATTCGTTCTGGCGGCAATCATGCTGCTCTCGGCCTCACATTTGTGCGCCGCCCCCACCGCGTTCCGATTGGGACAGGACTCAAGTTTGTTGAATCAATATTTCAATAACCCCAACAGCTACCCGACGACAAAAAGCCGGATCAGTTATTTGCATTTCGATGGCGAGCCCACCACCGCCATGCGCAACCTGTTCGCCACCAACGACGCCTTCTATGAGGTTGGAACTTACGACTTCAAATCGGAGTTCAGCGGCACCGAAATCGTCAACCGGATCAGGATATACGAAGGCTACGGCTGGAACATGGCGGGCGTATTCTGTTATCGCGAAAACTGGCTGGAAAATCGCGAACTCGGCGGCCCGTTTCCGGTGGATCGACGCATCCTCTCTCAAAACGAGATTACCGCCATTCGCAATAAATTCGGAAACGCCAATCCCTCGCTTTCCCACGTAAAGCTCGTTCAATTGATGGGAGGGAGAGCCTGGGGCCAGAGAGGCGACACTTGGCTGCGGATGACCGACAAAATGAAGGAATACCTGGAGCAGTTCGACGGCGTCGGCACCGAATGTCACATCGGCGACCATGACCCGACCACGGTCATCATGGCGCAGGAGACCCTCCAGGCGATGGCGGCCATGGCAAAATGGGCGGCCGATCATGACAAGCTTGCCTTCGTCTTCATGGGAGGAGATCCGGACACCTACGAAAATATCTCAACCACGCAGAAGACTTATCATTATCTCTGGGCCGAAATGATAAAGCAGGGTGTCGATTACAAATCCGACCACATCATCTATTTCCGCCAAGGTGCCCGAGCAGGCAACCACACGCCGGAAAGCGCCACCAACACGCTGACGCATCAAGTGAAATGGATGATCGATTCCGTGGGAAACCATGACCCCGCCATACGTCTAATCGCCAACCAGAGCATTGCGAAAAACGGGGTTACAAAGGTGCCATTCATGCTTGGCGCTGAGTTGATCACCTCGTTCGCCGAGCCGGTATTCTCGATCAACTCTTCCAACCCGGCGCTGTTGCCGAACGCTAACATCTCGCTCGGCGGTAGCGGAGCGAACCGGACGCTGGCGCTGGCACCCGTAGCGAACCAGACCGGCAGCACCACGATTTCGATCACCGCGACGATGGCGCCGTTTTCGGTGTCCCAACAGTTCACACTAACCGTGCTCGAACCCACGGTGACGGTGGCGGCGGTGAACGGGGCGATCAATACGGCCAGCACCTGGGGAGGGCCTTTGCCTGTTCCCGGCGACCGCAATGTGTGGCAATCGGGCACAAAAATCCTCCGCATGGCGACCAACACCGAGACCTTTCCCGGCGCTTCACTGGTCATCCAAACCGGGGGACAATTCGCGCCCGGCGTAGCGGCTGCGAGTCTGACGCTGAACGATCTCGTGCTAGATGGCGGTGAGATACAAATGGGGAACAACCTTGGGTTGACACTGAATCTTAGCGGCAAGCGCTTCGTGCTGAACGGCGGGACCTTGAGATCGGGAACTGACGCCAGCCGGTTCATCAAGGTGGGGAATGGCTCGCTGACCGGCAGCGGAACAATCCAGATCGCGGGAGTGGGCACGAATGGCTCCGTAGTGGAGATTTTGTCCACAATCGACACCCGGGGCTTTTACGGATTTTTAAATGTTAGCGAAAACGGCATTTTAAATCTGTCTCCCATTCCGGCGGCCAGTGCGTCGTTTGGCATGGTGATTTCGGGCACGGGAAAATATACCAACGACGCGGCGGTTGCTGTCACTTCGCTCGCCGTCAATGGCACCAATTACACCAGCGGCACCTTTGGTTATTCCGACTTTCCCACTTATTTCCTGAACAACGGCGGAACAGTGACGGTCGTCGCCAATGCGCCACCGACGATCAGCGCGGTGGCCGACTCGGCGATCAGCGAGGATGGAACCACGCCCGCGATTGCCTTTACGATTGGCGACTATCTCGTCCCTGCGGACAATTTGGTGGTCCAGGCGTTTTCCTCGGACACGGCCTTGGTCCCAGATACCAACATCACACTCGGCGGAAGCGCTGCCGCGCGGACGGTAACAGTGGTGCCTGCCTCAAATTTATCCGGTGAGGCAATGATCACGCTGCGGGTCTCGGACGGTGTTTTCCAATCCACTGAATCCTTTGCCCTGACGGTGAACGCGGCGAATGACGCGCCGCAGATCGGGGTGATATCCAACCAGATTTCCGATGGCCTCACCCCGACCATAGTTCCTTTCACCGTAAGTGACAACGAAAGTGCCGCCAGCAGTTTCACGGTCACTCGCATTTCATCCAACCCATCCTTGGTTCCAGTCGCCAATGTCGTGCTGGGTGGCAGCGGCACGAATCGCAGCGTCACCCTCACTCCAGTATCAGGCCAGACCGGAAAGACCACCATTACGCTCATCGTCAGCGACGGCGCATCTTCCAGCACCCGAAGTTTCGTTTACGCCGTAGTGGCTGGAACCGGCCCGATTTCTGCGGCCCAGACCGGTTTGATCACTGCGGACACCACCTGGGCGACCGGGACGGCCCCGCTCGAAGGCGACACGCGTCGTTGGCAAACCGGAGCCCTCACGGTCAACCTGACTGGAGCTACATACGCCCGGTTCCAGGGTGACAGGCTGCACGTGCAGACCGGCGGATCTCTAGCAGGAGGAACCTTCGGTCCGATTCTGACGATGAACCATCTCGTATTGGATGGCGGGCAGATTGTCATGAACAACAACGGCGGGATGAACATCGACCTCACCGGCCACACCTTCACCCTCAACAGCGGCACCATCAAATCGGGCGGCGATAACAATTTTCGCGATGTCACTTTTGCGAACGGGTCGTTGGCAGGGAGCGGCACCATTGGGATTCTCGGCACGAGTATCCACGGGTCAAACGTCGAGATCGAAAAGGGAATGACCACTAGCGGATTCACCGGAGTTTTCGACGTGAAAGAAAACGGCATCCTGAACCTCCCGCCCATCGCCACGGGTAATGTCTCGTTCGGCATCGTCCTATCCGGAACCGGGAAATACTGGAACGATGCGAACATCGCGGTGCGCTCGCTTGTCATCGGCGGTACCACCTTCAGCCCTGGCACCTACAGCTACAATTCTTTCAACACCGCGCAGAAAGCATTCCTGTTCGACAACGGCGGCACCATCACCGTCTCGGCGGTGTCCCCGCCGCCAGCCATCGGATTGGTGGCGGACCGAAGCACGCGCGAAGGAATCCCAACTGCGCCCATTTCGTTTCTCGTCTCGGGTGGAGCCAACGTGAACGCCCTCACAGTCTCCGGTTTTTCGCAGAACCCGACACTCGTCCCGAGCGCAAACCTCACATTTGGCGGCAGTGGTGAGAACCGCACCGTCGTGATCACACCCGCGCCTAACCAAACGGGCACGGCGGAAATTCATCTGGTGGTTAGCGATGGCACCCGCAGCGCGACCAGCGTTTTCGTGCTCACCGTGAGGCCCATGCCACGTTTCATCAACTCTGTGGCCACGGGCGCTCTTTCCGGAACCTCCACCTGGAGCGAGGCCGCGCCGCTTCCGGGCGACACCAACATCTGGCAATCGGGCAATCGCATCTTGGAAATGAAAGACGCAGCCACGCAAACTTTCAATGGAAGCAACCTGGTCATCCAATCCGGTGGTCAGTTGGTTCCGGGCATCGCCGGCGCGACCCTTTCCCTGAATCGCCTGCAACTCGACGGTGGCACGATTGCCAACATGAACAACCTGCCCTTCCGCGTCCTTCTGGGAGGAAAAACCCTCACCTTGAATGGAGGATCATTGAAAGCAGGTTCGCTCAACGACAATCGCGATCTGAGGTTCGAGAATGGTTCGCTGGCTGGCAGTGGGACGGTGCTGATTCAGAATGCCGGAGCCACCGGCGTGGCCTCGGGTTCCGACGTGGAATTCACCAGCACGATCAACACCGAAGGGTTCACCGGCCTATTTGATATCAAAGACAACGGACTTCTCAATCTTCCTCCCATCGCCAACGCCTCGTTCGGACTCGCCATCTCCGGCACCGGGAAATATTGGAACGACGCGGTGGTTTCCGTCACTTCGCTCACCATCGCCGGACAGAGATTCCCCCCAGGCAATTACACCTATGCCAACATCGGAACGGGCTATCAGGCCTATCTCGGCAACAACGGCGGGAGCATTACGGTGGTTGCTCCATCTGAAAGTTATGCCAATTGGGCGGCAATCCATCAACTGCCCGGGTCGGAAACCGACGATGACGACCATGACAGCCTCGCCAACGTGATCGAATACGCGCTGGGCGGAAATCCGAAGAACCCCGCCGACCGTGGCCATCTACCCGGTTTCACCGTCGATCCCCACGGCTTCAATTACACCTACGCGAAGCGCACCGCACTGGATCGTGGGGTGACCTACACCGTGAAAATCTCTGACAGTCTGGGAGCAAATCAATGGACAAGCGTCGGGACGGTCGTGATCGATGTGAACCCGCTCAATACGGATTTTGACCTCGTTACCCTCCGCGTCTCCAGACAGCTCAAATCCGCACAATTCATCCGACTTGTCATCGAACACACCACGGGTGCTGGCGGCTGATCCACGGGTGCGGACGATGGATGGAAAAATCATCCTGGCGGGTGATTTACTGGATTTGGTTCCGTGCTTACGTTCTCCGGAGTCCCTGCGGTTCTTTCTGAAGCGCCGCTTGTGCGCCCGATAAACCCAATTCGCTGTCATGAATCCCGCCCGAAGTGCCCTTACCGTCCGGGCGACAAGTTTGTGGATGTCCATCAATCTCTTGATTTCCCTCGCTCTCGGTGGGGTCAGTGTTGCCCAGGCCGAGCCTCCGCACCCAATTCTTGCGATCCCGAATGTCAGCAACAGCACCACACTGGCGAACAACATTCTGAATTCGTGGACCGAGACGAACTATGTCGCTAAGTTTGTTCCTCGACAGGCTCCACGGCGGGACGGCACAGCATTTGCCGCTGCGGTGGTGGCGGGGGATACGAGTTGGTCGTGGAGCGCGTCCGCTCCGGATCAGATCACCAGCAAGCCCAGCAACAAGGTGTTTCCAGGTGCGGCCGGATACACGCAGTTGACCCAGACGGTCACGGTGTTGGACGGCTCCAGCGTGGCGGTCCCCTATTACATTGCCGCAGGCACCACTTCACAGAAGTCACTTGTCCAAGCAGTGATCGATTTCAAGAAAAGCGAAAAGCTGCGAACGGATTTGAACGCGCTCGCCGATGCCTACATGGACAGCGGTGCCACCCATGCGGCACGCAATCAGGCTTATGCAAGACGGATCGCGCTCGCTCTGTACGAGTGGGGGAAATATGTGCCGAAGTATTTCATGACGGAATTGAACAGCGCCGTGCTGATCAGCGGTGGAGTCAACTACATGGCTTCCGATAACATCCATCGTTGCAGCGCTCGGAATGGGTTCGGCGAGGAGCTGAATTTGAGCGAACTGCTGGCATTCGATGCGATTTACGATAGCCCGGCGTTGGTCACTCTGAGCACCGAACTGGGCCTGGATGTCCGCGAGTTCATTCGCACCAATCTGCTGGGAAACATGGGGGATTTCTTTGTGAAACACATGACTCCTGCCGTGGGAACCTCCGGCAACCTGCCCAGTGCCTCCCAAATCCTCTCCAAGATTGCTCGCGTGATCAACCGCCCGGACTATCTGCCGTGGCTCGACGGATACTTCGATTTCGTGGTATCCAATCGACTCAACCGCGAAGGCACGATCCTCGAAAGCCTAGGCTATTCCATCAACTACATCCGCACGGTGAAAACCGGGGTGAGTGATGCATCCAACTACTACCTCACAAGACCCGCCGACACCCAGGCTTTGATCGACGCTCAGAGTAATCTCAATGGCTATGCGAACTTCCTCCAACAAGGCATCAACAGCTTCTACCCCATCTCCGTGCCCAACGGGCAGTTCCCGGCCTTTGGCGATACGACGGATCAACTCTTCTTCACTTCCAATACCACTCCCAAAACCAGCAACGTGGGCAGCTCGGGCATCATGGGGGCCTATGGTGCGGTCTCTCTCGGGGCGGGCACTGGAGCCAATTCGGTGCAACTGAATCAGTTGGCCTCAGGCGATGAAAATCACAAGCGCTCGGACACTGCGGCCTTCGTAATTTACGCCTTCGGCAATGAAATGCTGGGTAACATCCGCTACTTCAATGGAACGCTGGAACGGCAGTTCACCGAGCAGCCGATCGCCCACAACATGGTCTCCATTGATCGTGCAGACATGAGCAGTCGCTCCGCCAATACCGATGGCAGCGGCGACATCACGTTGTTTGAACCCGGAGTCGATGGGCTGGCTGCAACAGAGATTGATGGCCAACGGGTTTACAGTGCCAAGGCGAGTCGCTACCAGCGCATCATGCTGCTCAATACGCGAGATTTGAACAAGCCCTACGCAGTGGACGTGTTTCGTGTGACCGGCGGTCAAAAGCACGAATACTCGCTGCATGGCTCGATCATGTTCAACCAATCCGCCGAGTGCAGTTTCCCCCTCGTCCTGAGTCCCAGAATCTATCCGCTTCTCGCCTCGGATGCCGCGTGGGACCCGCCCGTGAACCAATATGATGGCTTCTCGTTCTACGGGATGTTTCGCAATGTCAGCACGGCAGTCGCTCCCGGGGATTTCCAGATCACCTACCGCGACACCTCCTCCGCGACTTCTCACCGCGATTTGCGTTTATGGATGACGGATGGCGCGAATGCCACGGTCAATGTGGGCCGCTCTCCCGTGCCCGCCCGCGAGCACGTCACTCCGCCATCGTTTTTCACCAACGGCATCTGGCGTCCTTCCACGATCATTTCGAGGGATGTCACCACCGGCACTCTATCAAGCCTGTTCGTGAGCGTGATCGAACCGATGAAAAGCGGAGCCAGCACCGTGCAAAGCGTCGAACGCCTTCCGGTCACCGGCAGCAATCTGGATTCATGCGCCGTGAAAGTCACACTGACCGACGGACGGGTGGACACCTATTTGGTAAATCTCCGCAATCCCGAAGTGGCGGGTGCAAACACAGGATCTGCTACGGTATCCACAGCGGATGGAAAGCTGAGTCTTACCGGGCGGATCGGAGCCGTCACCGAAGGACCTAGCGGAGCACGCACATGGGGCATCAAGGCCTCGGATTTCAAGTATGACACCAGTCGCCTAATCACCACGGATCGACATTTCGACGGCACGATCACCGGAGAGATTCGCAAGGCCACCGGCGGCACCAACGACGCCTTCATCACCACCACGCCGCTGCCTCTCGGGACTGCGCTGCGAGGGAAACAAATGAAACTGACCTTTGGCACGCTTTCCAGTCCCGCAACAGCTGGCATCGTCGAGTTGTTTACCATCGATCAGGTGGTCGAAGTGGGTGCCAATTATCACATTGTTTTTCCCGTGGATCATTGTTTGGAGATCACCAACAGCGGAGCGACTTCCAAGGAGCAACAATTGCCAAAGCGCACCTTCAATGGAGTCAATACTTTTGAAATCGATCTAAGTAGCAGCACCACACCGATCACAAGCATCGCGGATGTTTCGCTGGAAGTGAACACCACCAGCAACGCGATTCCCTTTAACTTTGTTGACCTCGGAGTCTCGCTCGCCGCTTCACTCCAGGTCAGCGCGACCTCCAGTAATCAGACGCTCATTCCAAATACAAATCTGCTCCTAACCGGCACGGGGAACAGCCGCTTGCTCACGTTGGTGCCCGCCGCCGAGCAGGTCGGTACGGCGACGATCACCGTTTCCATCACGGATGGAAAATGGACCAGCAGCCGCAGCTTCAAGCTCATCGTGAGCGACAGTGGAACTGTGACGGCGATTGCCAGCGGAGCCATCAACGGCACCAGCACTTGGCCTGCCCCACTTCCGGTGGCTGGCAATGCGCTGACGTGGCGCTCTGGGTCATCCAGTTTATCGGTAGGCAGCACACCACTGACTTTTTTTGGCAGCAACTTGAACATCGACACTGGAGGACAACTCGTCACGGCAGTTGCAGGCGCGACATTGACCCTGAACAATCTCACTTTGAATGGGGGAACCATCAGTGTGGCCAACAACAGTGGCATGAACATCAATCTCAGCGGCGGCAAGCTCACGCTGAACAGTGGCACACTCAAAGCCGGAAGCTTGAACAACACACGAGATCTCAGATTTTCCAACGGCTCACTGAAAGGCACTGGCACCATCGCTGTCATCGGCTTCGACAACACGGGCTCGGACGTCGAATTTCAATCGACGATACTCACCAAGGGCTTCAGCGGCTTCTTCGACGTGAAACAATTCGGTATCCTCAATCTATCCCCCATTTCCACGAACAGTGCTTCATTCGGTGTCATTTTATCCGGCACGGGGAGATATGCCAACGATGCGAACGTCGCGCTCACCTCGCTGATAATCGCCGGCACTCCGATCCCGAATGGAGTCTATACCTACTCCAGCTTCACCCCCGCCCAGCAGGCATTTTTTGTCAACACCAGCGACAGCGTCACCATCACTGTCGGGCCGTCCACCAACACCCCGCCGACGCTCAGCGACGTGGCGGACCTGACCACCAACGAGGATGCATCGACTCCGGCCTTGGGCATCACCATCGGCGATGCCGAAAACACCACCGTCTCACTCACTCTTAGTGGGACATCGTCGAATCCGTTGCTCGTGCCTAACGCCAACATCGTCTTCTCCGGAACTGCAGCAAACCGCAGTGTCATCGTCACTCCGGCGGCGAATCAATCCGGCACGGCGACCATCACGCTCACCGTCAGCGACGGCGGCCTTACCGCGAGTGACTCTTTTGTGCTGAATGTGAACGGAGCCCCCGTCATCACCTCAATCGACGATCTCACGATCGATGAGGATGCGGTGATCCCCGCGCTTGATTTTGAGATCGGCGATGACGCCACGCCCGTTGGTGCCTTGGTGATGAGTGGCCATTCGTCCAACGAACTTCTCATCCCGGTTGGAAACATCGTGTTTTCCGGCAGTGGGGCAAGCCGCAGTGTGGCCATTAGCCCGCTGGCCAACGCCCACGGAACGGCGGTGATCACTCTGAGAGTGTATGACGGAAGTATCATTACCAGCCAGTCGTTCGAACTTACGGTCGACTCCGTGGACGACGCGCCGACCATCACCGCCATCACGGATCAGGCGCTTTCGTTGAATTCCACAACGGGTGACGTCAGCTTCACCATTGATGATGTCGATGATCCGGTTTCCTCGCTTGAAGTTGGCGTCGCCTCGTCGAATCCGCTGCTAGTTCCCCTTGATGCGATCGTCGTCGGAGGTAGCGCCGGCAACCGGACCGTGGCGGTGACGCCTGCCGAATTGCAGTCCGGTGCTTCGACCATCACGATCACCGTCAGCGATGGGAATCTATCGGTCGGCGAGACGTTTGTCGTTACCGTAAACGGCTTTGTCTATCTGTTTGACCAGGACGCGAACTTCGAGGGGTGGACCCATAATTCAGGAGTCACCAGTCCAGCCGTCTCCGGCGGTTCCCTGTCGGCAACTCTTGCTGGCAGTGATCCACAGTTCAACCGGGCGGGATTGAATTTTTCCGCCAACCACGCGCCGCTCGTGCTGGTCCGGATGAAAAGCTCGGCGGGTGGGAACGCCCAGTTGTTCTGGGGCAACGAAGCCGGGGGCGCCACTGCCGTGCGCTCAATCACCTTCAGTGTGCCGGCTGGTGCCGTTTTCAAATGGTATGCGCTGAATACCGCCGCGAACACCAACTGGGCCGGTCACTCAATCAAAGGCCTGCGCCTCGATCCGCCGAATATCTCGGGGACCGTATCGATCGACACGATGCTCAGTAGCGATGGAGACTTTGACAACGACGGCATGGATGACACGTGGGAAGTTGCCAATCAACTCGACCCGTCAACGGATTCCGATGCCGCGCTGGATACCGATGGTGACGGCGTCTCGAACGGCACCGAATACATCCTCGGCAGCAACCCGGCCGCCTCGAATCCCGCTTCCACGTTGTCGCTCTCAGGTTCGGAAACCGGGTTTACCCTCACGTTCGTCGCCAGCCAGGCCACTGGCACGAGCTACGCAGGGCTGACCCGCTACTTTGACGTCGAAACAACTGTCAGTCTCACAGATGCCGCGTCATGGGTCGGCATTCCCGGCTACATGGACATCGCGGGAGCGGGCCAGACTGTCACGGTAACCCTGCCGGTTTCCTCCGGGGTGAGTTTTTACCGACTGAAAGTCCGTGTCGCACCCTGATGGTCCTGTATTCCAGGAGATTTCCGCAGGGGCCCGGCTGACGTCTGATCGCACAAGAGGGCTTCCTTGGACCGGATTTTAAAAATCATCCTGTCGGGTGATTGGTAAATTATGATTTCCGAACTAAATTGCCCCTGATCGATTGGCGTCGTGAGCCGCCGCAAACCCATGAGAAAACGAATGATACGACTGGTGGGATGGATTGCGTTCCTAGGGCTGATTGCCGGCACGGGATGGTCGGCGCAGAGCACACTTGCCTATCCCGGGACTGATGGCCGCTTGATTTACGCCGCGGACGCTTCAGGCAACAAACTGCCCGATTTCTCATCATGCGGCTACCGCGACGGTGGCGTGGCCATCCCCGATGCAACGGTGAGGGCAACGCTTTCGCCCGCAGCCACCGGCGACGACAAGGCCCGTATTCAAGCCGCGATCACGAGCGTCAGTGCCATGGCTCCGGACGCAAACGGCCTGCGCGGTGCCGTCCTTCTCAACGCAGGAGTTTATCGGATCGGCAGCGGGCTCACGCTCCCGTCCGGCGTGGTCCTGCGCGGTGCCGGTCAGGACTCGGTCGGTGGCACCACTCTCATCGCCACCGGAACCGGCAACATGATCACCATCGGCGCGGCGGGCAGTCACATCGCGTCACGGAACGCAGCGTCCCGCCAAACTTTGCTGGATAGCTACATCCCGGTGGGTTCCACGCAACTGCGCATCGCCAATCCTGCTGCATTTCAGCCGGGTGACTTGATCCTGATCGAGAGACCATCCACCGCGAACTGGATTCATGACATCGGCATGGACAATATTTCCCAAAGACCCGGCGATCCTACTTCGACCCAGCAATGGTATGCCGGAAAAGTGGATCTCTCATTCGAGCGGAAGGTGTTGTCGGTGGATGCCACTACGATCACGATTGACGCTCCAGTGGTGATGGCCATGGCGGCGACTTACGGCGGCGGCACCGTGGTCAAGTTCACGCCCGCTGTCCGGGTAAAGGAGGTAGGAGTCGAAAAATTGCGTCTCGTCGCGCAATACGAAGTTGGCAAGGAAGACACAGCCGCTTCCAAGATCGGCAACGGAGTGATCATCAACCTTGCGGAAAACTGCTGGGTGCGCCAAGTCACCGGCCGTTATTTCGCGGGCGGCACCGTTTCCACCGACGATCCCGCCATCCGCGTCACCGTGGAGGACTGCGCCAACCTCGATCCCGTCTCGGTGATCACCGGCGGCCAGCGGTATTCTTTTCCCATTAATGGCCAGCGGGTTCTGGTGCAGCGCTGCTTTTCACGCAAGGGGCGGCACGATTTTATCACCGGCTATCAGAATCCCGGACCGAACGCCTATGTGGATTGTTTTTCGAAAAACACCTACGCGGATTCCGGACCGCACAACTGCTGGTCCACCGGCATCCTGTACGACAACATCAAGACCGACCAATTGCTCGTGCAGGACCGCGACTACCTCGGCTCCGGGCAGGGCTGGGCGGGGGCCAACCATCTGTTATGGAATTGTGAGACGAAGATTATCTGCCAGAAACCACCGACTGCCGACAATTGGGCGCTTGGCTGTAAGGGCACCATTGGCAATCCCTTGGTGACGCGCCCCAGTGGCATTTTTGAATCCTGGGGCACTGCCATCACTCCGCGCAGCATTTACATGTCTCAGCTTCAGGACCGCCTCGGAACAGCCGCCGTCAACAATGTCACCAGCGCCGCTCAGCGGGCCGGTTCCATCATCACCGCACTGAACACCCGCTACGACGAAGTCACTCCCCCGGTGGAGTGGCCGTGGCTGAGCAATCTAACCAACCGCAGCGTGAACCAGGATACCAGCACTGGAGCCATCTCCTTCACGGTGGGAGACGCCCAAACGGCCGCCGCTTCACTGGTTGCCGCGGGTATCTCTTCCCTGACCACCCTCGTGCCCAACGCCAACATCGTTTTCGGCGGCAGCGGCGCCAACCGGACCGTCACAATCACTCCCGCGCCGGGACAAACCGGCACGGTCGCCATTACCATTAGCATCAGCGATGGCGCACTCGTCGCCCGGCGGACCTTCAACCTCGAAGTCGCCAGCACTGCGGTGGGCAGGCCCGGCACGATTTACGGCCTCGCCAACGACGCCAATGTGAAAGAAGACCCACTCGTTGAAAACGCGGCCACCGCCACCACGCTGCTAGGATCCAGCGGCAGCGATCCATGGGTGGACCGCTGCACCGTGTATGTCTTCCGGCTGCCGGAAATGGGCGCGGTAACCAACCCGTTCATCACCGCCGATTTCACCTTCAACTACGTCTCGAAGAACGCCGACTTGAAAAACAACGACCTCTACGGTTTCGGCCGCCGGGCCGCTCCCGACGTGCTCGCCACCGACTACTACGGCCGCACTGCGACCAACGATCCCACCAATGCCACCAAGATCGAGTCCGCTATTCTGGCAAATGCCACCGCCACCGGACCCGTCACCACCTCGCCGACCGGCGGCACCAATCTTCGGAACTACCTCAACGTCCAATACGCGGGCGGAGCAGGGGCCGGACAATATGTTTTCCTCAGAATCAATACCGCCGCCGCTCCCACTTCAGTGAGTCGGGCAACCCTCACCATGTCGGAAGGCGGCGGTGTCGGGCCGCCTGACACACGGCCACAGATCAATTTCTCCCAGATCGACTCGCCGCCCGAGATCAGCCCCATCGGCGACCAAATGATCGACGAAGACTCGGCAACCTCTTCCATTCCCTTCACCGTGAGCGATCCGGAAACCGCCGCCGCCGAACTCACGGTAACCGCCGTATCCGACAACCAGGTCCTCCTCTCTAACACTAAGATCATCGTCGGAGGCAGCGGCCCCGACCGCACCGTCACCGCCACCCCGGCGCTCAACCAAAGCGGCACCGCGAACATCACGCTGACCGTCAGCGACGGACTGCATGAGGTTTCACAGACATTCATCCTCACCGTGGATCCGGATGACGATGGAGACGGTTATGCGGATAACCGGGAAACCGGTTTGGAGCGGAATCCCGAAAGCGCGACCGACCTTGGCTTTGAATTCAACACCGCCGGGGATTTCGACGGCTGGGGCGCCTTCACCCGCATCACCTCCCCGACCGTGGTTGGCGGAGTTATCAAAGGCACCAGCTCGGCAGCGGATCCGTTTTTCTCGCGCGCCGGATTCACCTTCTCCGGCAGCAGCGTGGCGAACCTGATTGTGAAAATGAAAGTGAGCGCGGCGGATGCGCTGCAACTTTACTGGGGTAGGGTGGGCTCCACCGCATTTGGAGGCACAAAGGTGTTATCAGTCCCCATTTCCCCGATCAACACCTGGCAGGCCGTCATCGTTCCACTCGCGACGAACGTGGAGTGGGCTGGCCAAACCATTACCAACCTCCGTCTGGATCCGGGAAATGTCCTCAACCAGTCTTTTGAAATCGACTGGGTCCGCGCGTCGAATGGAGACCTCGACGACGACGGTATTCCTGATACCATCGAGGGCAGAAACGACACCGATGGCGACGGTCTCATGGACCTCGAAGACTTGGACAGCGACGCCGACGGCATCCCGGACGAACTCGACGGGCCGACCATTTCCCCGCTCGCGGATCTCACCGTGGCTCGCGGTGCGGCGGTCGCTGCGATCCCTTTCACCCTTAGCGCCGGGCACAGCCTTCCGGCGTCCCACACACTCAGCAAGGTTTCATCCAATCCCGCCCTACTGCCCAACAACAACATCGTCTTCGGCGGCAGCGGAGCCAACCGCACGGTGACCTTGACACCTGCAGCGAATCAACTCGGCACCGCCACGGTGACACTCAATGCCAGCGATGGCACCGCGACTTCCAGCGAGACATTCAACCTAACGGTCACTGGCACCGCCATGGAAACCTGGCGCTTCGCCCACTTCGGCACCACGGCGGAAACCACCGCCTCATCCAACTCCGCCGACCCGAATGGCGACGGTGAAAGCAACCTTCTCGAATACGCCACCGGCCAGAGCCCTGCCGCGAACAGCCGCGTCATCACCAGCCTTGCCGACACCGGAGCGGGATTGGAATTTACCTACACCCGCAGTCTTGTGGCACTCGCCGGGGGCATGTCCTATGCTGTGCAGTGGAGCGCTGGACTGGGTGCATGGGACTCCAGCAATGTCACCGAGCAAATCCTCTCCACTGTCGGCGACATCCAGACGGTCAAGGCGACTATGCCTCGAGGAGCGTTCAGCCGATTCGTCCGTCTGAAAATCAGCCAGCCATGAAATCCCCTATCCTGGTCCTTGCAGCGTGGGTGCTGCTGGCGGCAACCACTTCGACCCAGGCAGCCAAGGTGGTCATGAGGTTGCACGACGATGACGGCCAGTATTCGGGATTTCCCGATAGCTATCCAGTTAGCAAAAGCAAGACGGATTACATGCACTTTGATGGCACCCCGACCTTGGATAAGCGAAACCTCTTCGACACGAAAACGGGCTGGATCGAAATCGGCGTGTATGCCTTGGGTGGAGTCTTCAATGGAACGGAAGTCGTAAACCGGCTCCGGACTTATGAAAGCAATGGCATGGAGGTCGCCGGGGTTTCGCTCTATCGGGAGGATTGGCTGGCCACGGATACCCCGGGAGGTGCGTTCCCGATCGACTGGCGGATTCTATCCCCCACCGAGATCGCGGCGGTTCGAACTGCGATCGCCACTGCGGATCCACCGCTGCGTTGCAGGAACACATTGAAAGTGATCCAACTCTTAGGGGCAGGCAGTGGAGCTTGGGGAGCGGGAAGCGCGCAGAATTTTCCGATCATGAGCGCGGAGATGAAGGAACACCGGGCACCTTCTACAGGATCGGCGTGTCGTTTCCTTGAGCTGATGAAATATCATCCCTGCGGGTGATTGCCCGGAACCGGATCCAATGGCATTTTTCCACGCTCAGGAAGATTTGCGCCCCTGAAATCTGCTCAAAACCCATTGGCCGCCGTCATATTCTTCGATCGCGGACCTATTTTCGTTTCCATCAAAATGCCACGCACTGCCTTATTCTCCCTTCTCGTTTCAGGACTTTGTGGCCTGTGTGCGACCGCGCAGATCACTGCGGTTCCGGGAGGGATCACGAGCAATTTGGCCAATCAAGGTGGCTTTGAATCGCCAGCTTTGCCCGCTTCACCCGGCCATCAATACCGCCCCGCCGGGTCGGCGTGGACGTTTGCCAATGGGGCCGGGGTTTCGCGGAATTCGAGTGGGTTTACGAATGCAAATCCGCCCGCTCCTGAGGGAAACCAAGTCCTGTTTCTGCAGGATGTCGATGCCACTGCGACCCAGTCGATGGTCTTCGGCCCGGGAAAATTCCGGCTGGTCATGGCCGTCGCCCAGCGCGGCAGCGTGAACAACGGCGGCCAGACCGTCGAGGTCTCCGTCAACGGCCGGGTACTCGGTCGTTTCATTCCGCCGAATTCCAATTACCTCGAGGTGGCCACCACCACCCTGGAAGTCGCCGCCGGGAGCCACACCGTGCAGATCCGCGGCGTGAATCCGCTGGGCGGTGACAACACCGCATTGATCGACAACCTTCGCTTGGAGCAAATCACCGCCTCCCGGCCATGGTCATCACCCGCTACATGGGGCGGCGGCGTGGTCCCATCCGCGGGGAGCAACGTGATGATTCCCATGGACGCAGCGGTCCTGCTCGACACGACCACCACGGTCGGCGAGGTGATGGTGGAGGGTTATCTAGCAGTGGGCCGGCAGGACATCGCGCTCACCGCACACTCGGTGATGGTGATGGGACAGAAAGCGCATTTCGAGTGCGGCACCGAGGGCTCGCCGTTTCTTGAGAAGTTCACGCTCACACTGACCGAGTCGCCCGGCCCGGAAGGTCACATGGGTAAAAAATTCCTCGGCGCGATGGATGGCGGGGTGATCGAAATCCACGGCCGCGACCGCACGGACTGGACGCAACTTGGAGCCACCGCAGCGAAGAACGCCACCAGCATCACCTTGAAGCAATCCGTCGACTGGCAGGTCGGCGAGGAAGTCGTCATCGCTTCCACCGACTTCGACGCCCACCAGGCGGAAACCCGCGTGATCTCCGCGGTAACGCCGGACGGTCTAACGGTGAGTTTCACCACGCCGCTGGCCTACATGCACTGGGGCACGCTTCAGAATTTCAACGACGGCACGGATCCGCACGTCTTGGACGAGCGCGCCGAGGTCGGGCTTCTAACGCGCAATGTGAAGATCCAAGGTGATGCGGTCTCCACCACATCGGGCTTTGGCGGTCACGTGATGATCATGAAAATGGCCTGCTGCCTGACCACCGGAGTGGCGCGCATCTCCGGCACGGAGTTTCATCGGATGGGTCAGAAAAGCCTGATCGGCCGCTATCCGTTACACTGGCATCACTGCGGCGATGTGACCGGCCAATACCTCCGCGGCTGCGGCATCCACCGGTCGTTCAACCGCGTGGTCACCATCCACAACACTGACAAGGCCGTGGTGGAGGATAACGTCGGCTACGATCACATCGGTCATGGTTATTTCCTCGAAGATGGCGGCGAGGTGGGCAATCTTTTTCGCCATAATCTTGGCGTGCTCACCAGGCTACCCGCGCTGGGTGAGGAAGTGCGTGCGCATGATCGCGTGTTCGACGGCGATGATCCGAGTGCCATCGGCAGCGAGTCATCCGCGGCGTTCGCTTTTGTGAAACTTCCCTCCACGTTCTGGATCACCAATCCGGCGAATGATTTCATCGACAACGCCGCCGCCGGCTCCGAAGGCTCGGGGTTCTGGATGGTCGTGCTCAATGCCCCGGTCGGATCCTACAATGGCCCGGCGATGGTGCCCGGCAGGAAGCCCTTGGGCGTTTTTGATGGAAACCGCTCGCACTCCAACAGCTTTTCATCCTTCGCCGTAGATGGCGGGATCGATCCCACCACCCATGCGCTCAATGGCGGGCACTACCGTCCGCGGAGCAACGAGTTCAACGTCAATTCCTCGCTCGTCATCCCGGAAATCCGGCGACTCACCGCCTTCAAGTGCCGCGATCGCTCGGTATGGCTGCGGGCGGATACGGTGAAGCTCTACGACTGCGCGTTCGCGGACAACGGGCGCGCCACGTTTTTCGCCTACAACCATATCCTGTATGACTCGCTGATCGTCGGCCGCAGTGCCAACATCGGGAATCCTCAAACCGCTCTGGAAATCGCCCAAGGCCGCTCGATGCCCAATCCGACCGTCCTCACCCAGTTCCGCGGCCACAGCATTTACGACGGACCTTGCGGCATCGTGAATGTCCACTTCGCCGGGTTTTCCGGAAATGATCCGGCACTCCAGACGAACGGGGCCGCACAGAAAAGCCCCGTGCATTTCGCGGAAGGCATCACCTTCGATCCGGCGGTTCCCTTCAAAAACAGGGTGGACTTCACACCCGGTAGCTACCGCGACTACATGTGGAGCTCCGGACTGATCGACAAGGACGGCAGCATCACCGGCATCGCCGGCGCGCGGATCACCCCGGACATCACAGGCAGTGGGAAGATTTACGAGGATTTCAATGTCGAAACCGGTGCCACCCGCGTGCCGGAATGGGGGGCATGGATTTGTCCGCCGACTTCCCGATATGGATTGCTCCGGCTTGATAACAAGTGGGGGCAATACACCGGCACGCCGATCTATGCGATCCGCTCGGACGGACCCGCCGCCTATAACATCCAGACCTACGACTGGTATAGCCAGAATGCCGTTCTGGTAGGCACCCCGCAGGAATACCGGTTCCAGTATCATCAGATCGCCAACACGTTCGACGTCAATCTTCGCTTCGTGAACAACGGCGAGCACGTGGTCGCCGCCTTTCCGAACCTGCCGTCCCGCACCTATGTCTATAACGGCAACAATTCCACCGCCTTTCCCCGCGCGACCAGCCTCGCCGACCTGCGCGGCGGGACGACCGAGAAGTGCTGGATGGAAAACAACACGCTCTATCTGAAACTCATCGGAAAAAACGGCGGCATCGACCCGCAGTTCGGAAACGAGTTCAGCGCCAAAAGCTCAACTCCGCGGATCAGCCAGAACGCCGGATCCTCCAACTCCACCGGACGCACCGACCGCGCGACGCTCGCGGATTTCGAAGCGGGGCTGGACACCCGCGGGATTCTCACCGCTGTCGCCGGACTAACTGTTTCGGCGGTCACCGCCACTAGCAGCGGTCCTGCCACGGGTCCTTTCGACGTCATCGACGACAGTGTGAACTGGACGGCGACCAGTGACGGCGACGGCGTGGATGAATTCGTGGAATACCGGCTCAATTTCGACCGCCAGATCTGGTCGGAGTTCGATGCGCTTGCCCTCGGCTTTTCCGGTCCGAATGCCGAAGTGGTGGTAATTGATGCCGATCAGGGCGAGTTCTCACTGGGCGTTTTCTCCCCCTCGGACAGCGCGAAAATCCAGCTCCGGACCCTCGTTCCTGCCAACAGACTCGACAACGTGACCGGGCTCGCCCTGCGCTTCCGGGAAGCGGATTGGGGCGGACTTCATGCTGCCCTTGCGCAAGTGATTTCCATCCGGCAGATCGAGTTGATCGATCAGGCATCAGCGCCATTCAGCCAGTCGTTTTCGCCCGATAGCGATCAGGACGGGGTTCTCAACGACGACGAGCCCGCGGGCGACGTGGATGGCGATGGTCTGGCGAATTTCGAGGATAGCGATTCCGACGGTGATCTGATGGCGGACGGTGCTGAGAAGGCAGCTGGACGTGATGCTTACGATGCTTCGGACATGGCCTTTGAATTCAACTCACACGGTGATGGGGAAGGTTGGCTGGCGGGGGCGAATGTCATCAACTTCAGCGTGGCCAACGGGATGCTGAGTGGCACTGCCACCACCAACGATGCGCAACTCAACAACACCCTGGTCCATTTCATCACCAGTCAAGTACAGAAGATCGTGCTGAAAATCCGATCCACCGCCGCCAGCACCGGTGCGCAACTTTACTTCGGCACGCTGGCGGAACCCGGCGCCAGCGGCACCCGAGTCGTTAGCTCAAGTTATAGCCCTGCGAATACCTGGAAACTCGTCACCTTGACACTTTCGTCCCACGCGAAGTGGCCTGGCCAAATCGCGGAAAGCTTCCGCATGGACCCCACCACCACCGCTTGCAATTTTGATATCGACTGGATCCGCGCCAGTGATGGAGACATGGATGGTGATGGACTAACCGACATCTCCGAAGGCCTCACGGACGTGGACGGCGACGGCATTGAAAACCTGTTGGACCTCGATTCCGATGGCGATGGACTGACGGACGCCATCGAAACGGCGTTGGCACGCGATCCCTATGCACGAGGCCAAGGCGGGGTGATTCTCGCGTGGGATCCCGTCGATTCTGCCACCGGGGCGCAAGGTGGCGCAGGTAGTTGGGAGGTCACCTCGCCGCGCTGGTGGAGTGCCAGCGGTAGTGCGAACTCGGTGTGGCCGTCGGTCAGCAACGGCAGCGACCGCGCCATCTTCGGCAGCACTGCGGCGACGGTTAATCTGGGAGGAGCCCGGACGGCGAACGCCCTGCGCTTCGAGGCGGACGGCTACGTCCTCACCGGCGGCGGGCTGACGTTCGATGGGACCAATCCGATTCTCGAAATCAACGGCGGGTTTGTCTCCACCATCGCTTCGCCCATCACTGCCAGTGGTCTTGGTTTGCTAGGTTCCGGAGGGGTAAACACTTTTCAACTCAGCGCTGCGAATTCTTTGACCGGCACGACCACCGTGAACGGGCTGCAATACCTATCATTTACGCAGGGAACCGCGTTTGGGAGTTCTACCATACAGATCGGCACCGATGCGAACCGCTCACAGCATTTTCTTATCGCATCATCCGGCGCGGTGGCCACGGCACTCTCCCTGGCTAACAATTTTGACATTCGCACGATCCGCTGGATCATCGGCAGCCAGACCGTCGGCGGCATCGTCGCGGGTCCGATGGCACTTTCGGGAAATGTGAATTTGTCGATGGGAGCCAGCAATGCCCGCGACATCTTTCTCCAGCGCGACCTGACGATATCCGGCATCCTCGGCGGCGCGGCGGGTCACGGGTTGAACATGAACGGCGGGGGAGTCCTGCGTCTCACCAACGCGTCCAACAGTTTCACCGGCGGCGTGAAGTGGGATGCCGCAGGCATCCGTCTGGAAGTTTCATCAAATGGAGCGCTCGGTAATCCGGCGAACGCGCTGACATTCGCTCAAAGCGGAACCCTCCGTGCCACCGATTCCTTCATTTCCGCCCGGCCCGTGACTTTGGCGGCCGGTAAACAAGCGAAACTCGGCGCCGCCACCGGCAAAATTCTGGAACTTGGCGGCGTGATCAGCGGAGGCTCGGTCGTGGCCGACAGCGGCCTTCGCATTGAGTCTGGAACCGTGGTGCTCGGAGCGAACAACACCTTTGCCGGTCCGGTCACGGTGCAGAGTCCCGCGAGGTTGGAGGTTCGCGGGTCCTCTGCCCTCGGTGCCGGCGGCGTCGGATCGGAGACGACCGTACAAACCGGCGGCATCATGAGTGTGAGCGGAGGCATCGTCTCACCTGAATCCCTGATTTTAAGCGGCGGTGCCCTCATTTCCGAAAGCGGCGACAACCGCATCGATGGCGAAGTCGTGCTTGGCACTGCCGGCCTCGTGATCGGGGTCGGCAACGGCAGTCGTCTCGGACTCGCCGGCCGGATGCATGACGGCGGCGGTGCGCTCGGCTTTACGAAAAACGGCGGGGGCGCGCTGATCCTTGGACACGACGGCGCGGGCGCGGTGTTCACCGGGGCTGTCAACGTCGAAAGCGGTAGTCTGCTCGTCAACGGCACATCCCATCTGGCGAGCAACGGAGTTCTAACCGTGGCTGCAGTGTCCACACTCGGTGGAGACGGTGCCTACGGCGGGCATGTCGAACTGCACGGAAGACTGGAACCCGGAAATGGCGGGGTCGCGCCTCTAACGCTGGGTGGCGGTGTCACCCTGCACCCGGCAGCCAGCTTGCGGCTCGCTCTGGGAGATTGGGCCGCGTCCGCATCGTCCAGCGTGGTCCTCACCGGCGGCACCGCACAAGTGACGGCGGACGCGGGCAATCCGGCCCTGATATCCATCGATGCTTCCGCCCTGTCAGGGTTCGCGGAATCGGATAGAACATTCGTCATCCTCCAGGCTGCCGGCGGTCTCCAGGGTAACGGCCTCACCGGCCTCGCACTCGTTCCTCCGTCGGTGGGCACTGGCACCTGGGCGCTGCGGCAGACCGGAAACTTGTTGGAGCTGATCTACACCGCGCCGCCCGCCTTCGTCGTCTTCATGGATCTCTATCCGGAGCTCCTGGGCGCCGACCGGAATGCGGAGGCGGATCCCGATCATGACGGACTGTCGAATTTCAACGAGTTCGCAGGTGGCAGCCGACCGGATTCCGCGGCCTCGATTCCTCTGCGGCATGCCGGGATGTCCGCCGATTCCGGCAACGGGCTGCTGCACTTCGTCATGACACTAGCAGTTCGTGCCGGAACTGTTTTCAACGGGACCGGGCCGGTGATAGGAATCAAGGATGGTGTGGTTTACCATATCGAAGGCAGTGCCGGTTTGCATGATTTCACCCTTGGGGTGGAAGCTGTTTTTCCGGCTGTTTCGGAAGGTCTTCCGGCTGCGATGGATGGTTACGAATACCGCAGCTTCCGGTTGGTGGATCCTACGACGGTTCGGGCGCAAGGTTTCCTGCGCTCGGCTGCACTGCCTGCTCCGTGAGTGAGGCCGAGTGAAGCGCACACAGGGGGCGGATCTGTTATCCGTGTTGGTAGGGATTTTAAATCATTCCCTTGGGTGATAGCCAGGGTCACTCCGCACGGCTATCGTGGTGAAGTTAAAAACCTATTTATCAAACCCAATGAAGACTCACCTTTTTCATCACAAGCATCGCACATTCTTCCGCAAAGGCTTTAATCTTGTTGAGTTGCTCGTTGTCATCGCAATCGTCGCCGGACTCGCGGCGGTGGCATTCACGATGACGTCCCGCATGAAGAAAAATGCCAATGAAGCTCTGACCCTATCAAACATGCGCCAGCTTGGTGTCGCCACATTGGGGTCGGTATCCGACAAAGGTCACTTCCCCCATCGCAACAGCGGCCCTCGCTGGGATCGATTCATTCTTCCCGCATTGGGATACAACGGGGATCTTGCTGAAAAAGGGGCGATCAACCGTGAGACGGCACCGGAGCTGGAGGAACTGGCCAAGATTTTTGTTTCGCCAACGGATCCGAATGCCAAAGCCAAGCAAGGCAATTATAAATGCAGCTATAACATCCCTATCTGGACCTGCAATGTGTTCGGCGCGATTTTCCCGGGGGCCGAGCCAGAGATGGGTGTCCGCTTCGGGATGATCAATCGCCCGGACAACGTTGCGATGATTGTTCAGGACCATAAACCGCTTAACGCACTCGGCCTCATCAATGGTTTTGCGAATCAGGCAACCCCGCTGGATCAGTTCGGAGAAAACCAGTTGGTTGTCTTTGCCGATGGTCACATCCGGAAAGTGACGACCCGCATGAGCGAAAACGAATTCAGGGAGCAGCACGAGCCGGGGAAACCCAAAAACAAGGTAGGGAACTGACTCCGTCGATCTTCTGCAGAGTGCGAAAGCCCGGTTCGCCCGTTGAGCCCCAAATATCACCCGCGGAGGTGATTGTGGCGGAAGGCGTTTCAATCCACCTTTCCCGTTGTTTGATTAATCTCCGGACTTCGCGAATTTCGTTCGTGTCGGAGAAAAACCCTAAGCCCACCATTTCTAATATCCCAAAATCCAAAAATCTCATGAAAGTAAAATCCATCCTCTCCCTCTGCGGAGCTTCCGCCGATCGCAAGTCCTGTCTTTTCCTCGCACTGGCTCTTGCCAGTCTGCTAGCCAGCCACTCCGCCCGAGCCGCGACCGGTGTCTGGTCCACCAACGCGGTTGACGGTGCTTGGGCGAATTCCACCAACTGGACAGCCTCCCCCGTGCCCGGTTCTGCCGCCGGGGAGACGGCAACCTTCAATGCCAACATCGTCACCACTTTCAGAACCATCGACCTCGGTGCTGGAGTGACGATCAAATCGTTGGTATTCGGCGCGAACGGCGCGGCCTACACCATTGGATCCGCCGGGGCCGGCAATCAGGCCCTGACGTTCGAAGGAGCAGGCACGATCAACGCAAACGCCACCACGGGCTTCAGTCCGCTCATCAACGCCAAAATCAATCTCGGTGCTGCGGCAGGCAACGAGAGTTTCACCTTCAGCGCAAATTTGGATTCGCTTGGCAATGGACTCATCTACGCCGGGGGCATCAGCACGACGCAGACTGGAATCAAAACACTAACGATTGCGGGTGCCGGAAGTTCCACCGTCAGCGGCGTCATTTCGGACGGGCCTGTCTCGGGAGCAACCGACAACCTGGCACTAACCAAAACTGGCGGCGGCGTACACACCCTCTCAGGTTCGAATACCTATACCGGTCCCACCAGCGTTACCGCCGGCGTCCTTTCATTCAGAAACACCAACGCCAAGTCTCCCGGCAGTACCCTCACCAGCACCGGCTCGCCCACCATCGCTCTGGGAGTGGGGGGAGCCGGATTCTACAGCTCTGCCGACGTGGATTCCCTCTTTGCGGGAACGCTTGTCGGTTTCTCCGGGGTAAGCGCCACCTCAGGGGTGGGAATCGACACCACGACGGGTGATTTCACCTATGCGACCAATCAGTCCGCTGCCCGCGCCCTCTTCAAACTCGGTGCGAACACCCTCACCCTCACAGGCACCAACACTTACACCGGACAAACCACCATCGCCGGCGGAGCGATCAGCGTCGCATCTATCGCCACCAACTTGTCCACCACCCAGATCAACCTCGGTCTCGGTGGCCTCGCAGGTTCTCTCATCTACACGGGCACCGGCGAAACCACCACCCGAGGCGTGAGGCTCTCCGGCACCACAGGTGGCGGGACCATCACTCAGTCGGGTCCCTCCGGATTGTTGAAACTCGGGGGAAACATCACCGCCGCCGCCACCAATAAAACGCTCGTCCTCAACGGATCGACCAACGCTGCCGGGGAGGTCGCCGGCGTGATTTCGAACAATTCAGCCTCCATTTTCACCAGCGTCACCAAAAGCGGCACCGGGAAGTGGACGCTCTCTGGAATCAACACTCACGGTAACGGACTCGCAACTTCTGGACTCACCACAATCAACGGGGGCATCTTGACTCTGGGAGCCAATGGAACCATCGGTGCCGCCCTAACCGCCTCGGGAGTCGTCGTCAACACCGGCGGCACCTTCGCCGTCACGCCGGGTGTCACGACGACCACAAACAACGCCATCACCACCACAGGCACCACCTTGAAGATGAACACCGGCTCCGCCTTCACCATGGCGGACGGATTCACTAACATTTTCTCCGTCAATGGCGCGGCCGATCTTTATGCAGGAACTTCCGGCGTGTCCCCGACGTTCAACTTTGAAGTCAGCGGCTCAACCGGCATTTCCGACCAGATCGCCATCAGTGGGGCCGCGGCTTTCACCAACCCCGGTGCTGCCATTACGATCACTCCGACGGCGCCTCTCACGGTCGGGCACACCTTCACGGTCGCTACCGCAGCCTCAGGTCTGGATTCCGCGAATACGTGGACGCTCGGCAATGGTGGGGTTGCAACGTTCGGTGCCACCGCGTATGGTCTCAGCTTGGTCAATAGCGCCACCAGCAGCACCATCACGGTCCTCAGCTCAGCTCCTAACGTCGCATTCTACACCGGAGACCAGGGGACCACGCTCAACACCAACAATTCCGGCAATACCAACTGG
The DNA here is from genome assembly GCA_031425955.1 of Akkermansiaceae bacterium. GTDB lineage: Bacteria > Verrucomicrobiota > Verrucomicrobiia > Verrucomicrobiales > Akkermansiaceae > Luteolibacter. The sequence goes on from JANPKJ010000015.1 coordinate 66,659, forward strand.
TCCAGCGATTCGGCAGGCACCATCAACCTGACCACACAACCCCAGGCTCTCGCTGAAATGGTTTTCTCAGCGGACAATGCGGCCAATTTCACCATTTCGGAACTGGGTCAGGACTTTTCCCTGAAATCCCTCACCTTCAACAACGCCGTAGGTGCCTCGGCGGTGACCTTGAACGATACTGCGGCGAACGGGAATAACACCCTCACCGTGGGTGCGGGCATCAACGTGCTTACCGGCGCTCCCGCCCCCACCATCAATGTCCCCCTGATCCTCGCCGCCTCCCAGACCTTGGCGAATTCCACCGCTACGGGAACCATGGCCGTGGGAGGCAGCGTGACTAACGGAGGTTTCACCCTGACTCTGGCAGGCACCGGCAACACCGCGATCAGCGGCGTGATCGGCGGAACTGGCGCGATGGCGGTGAATCCGGCGGCCACCGACTCCGGCAGTGTCATTCTGTCCGGCGCTAACACCTACACCGGCGGCCTTACCCTTCAAGCGGGGTCGTTGACGCTTCAAAACAACCAGAGTCTGGCGACCGGCAGCATCACGGTCGGCGCCACCCTAATCGCGAACTCCACCCTTACCATCGACGCGGGTGCCAGCGTGGCGCTCCCCAGTGACAAGGCATTCCAGGTCGGCAACACCGGCACGGGCGGGTCCACCACAGTGACAGCAGCCGGTATCGTTTCCGGTTCGGTTTCCAATGCCGGCACACTCCGGGTCGCGCGGTTAGGAATCCTCACGCTCAACAGCGGCGCTGCTTGGACGCAATCCGGAGACATGACGGTTCAAGGCGCTGGAAATTTCCCGGGGCTGATGACGATCGGCGCCGGTGCCAGCATGACCTATAACGGACCCAATACCATCAAGATCCAGCCACCTACTGGAAACTTTGCGGGCCAATCGAGACTGACGATCTCTGGTCTGCTGACGACAGGCCAGGGATTTGAGGCTGTCAACGACAACACCGGCACTGCGACCGGTCAGGTCCTGCTCGACAATGGCACCCTCAAGCTTTTCGCCTCCATTCCGACTCTGTTTCTCGCAGATGGTGTCGGAGTGGATGCCACCAAACTGGCGCTGACCAACACCGGCACCATCGACACCGACGGCTTCAATACGAACATTGCCCAGATCATCACCGGCACCGGCGGCCTCTCGAAGGAGGGTGGGGGACTTCTAACTCTCACCGCGGCAAACACCTATATCGGCAATACCACCGTCAACACCGGCACCCTCGACATCGCCGACGACGCCCAACTCAGGTTTGTCACCGGTGCCAGCAGCGGTTCTGGAAACAACCTGCTCAGCGGTGCCGGCACCGTCACCCTCAATGGTGATTTCTTCATCAATACCTCCGCCACCGACGCCTCCGCCCTGACCAGCGGCTCATGGCAGATTGAAGACGCCGCGTCGCTCCCCGGAGCCTACGGCACCAATTTCACCGTCGTCGGCTGGTCCGATGCGGGCAGCAACACCTGGACCACGACGGTGGGCACGAAGAATTACACCTTCGATGAATTCACCGGCACTGTCAGCATGATCGATACCGCACCCCCGACCGACGCTTATGCCACCTGGATCGACGGCTTCACCCCCAACGCCCTGCTCCCGGACGCCGCCTCCAAGCTTCCCACCGCCGATCCCGACAACGACGGCATCACCAACCTGATGGAGTTCGTGCTTGGAAACGGCAACCCGGTGGTCTCCTCGCAAGCCATCCTTCCCACCCAGGCCACCGTCGGTCCGAATGTCGTTCTGAGCTACAAGCGGAATGATGCCTCGGAATCTCCCGCCACCACTCAAGTCGGCCAATGGAGCACCAATCTCAGCACTTGGAACGATGTCACTCCCGTTCTCGTGAATGAGAATGGAGCCGCCGCGGATGACATGACCGTCACCGTGGCGACCAGCAACGAATTGGCAGGAAAACTTTTCCTCCGTCTCAAGGCGGTGAAATGAGACTCTTGCACCTGGCCTGTCGTGAGAGACGATTTCGGACGGGACCCGAGGATGGTTTTTCGGGTCCCGCGCATCTTCTCGAATTGGAAGCGCAGAAATCAAAAACCATTCCCAATATCATCCTTTGGGGTTATTGCATTGGGTCAAGTTCGGACATAATGTTCGGTCGTAAACATTCGGATCTTCGAATCATCCTCGATAAACCCTCCGCGTTGGAATGCCGCAGCAGCAAAAATCCGAACCGGCCACCAATCAACTCCATGAAAAAACCCTCATTTCTCAAACACGGCTTCACTCTCGTAGAGATGCTCGTCGTGATCTCGATCATCATTGTTTTGGCCGGCGTCCTCTTCCCGACGATCAGCCGGTTGAGAGACAACGCCGCGGCCACAGGCTGCGCGTCAAACATGCGGCAATGCATTGTCATGGGCAATATGTTCGCCTCCGAAAACAACGGCAGCCTGCCGCGGCTTCATATTCAGAATTCGATGATGAGCAGCCACACCGGCAAGGCACCGCTTCCGATGGACGAACGCATCGTCAACAATGCCAGCGCCAATTTCTGGCCCGATCAACTCACGACCTACGCGGAAGGTGCTTCGATGTTCTCCTGTCCGAAATTAAAGACCCCTGCAACCCGGGGAGCAGGTGGTGGCAAAAGCGACCGCATCCCGCTGGGTATTGGCATCAACTGGCCCGCCATGGCTCCTAACAATGGTTCCGTCGCGGATGGCGAGGCCTCCTTTGCCCGCACCCGTCTTTCTGCGGTTCCCGACCCGAGTAAAGTCGTGTGGTTCGCGGATGCTACCGCCGAAGTGAAGGGGGAATGGAAAGACCGGGTCGATCTGCCAAATGCCGGTGCCTGCTTCATCCGTGGCAATACAACCGACGGCGTTTGTGCCATCCCGCGCCACGGCGGCAAGATCAATGTCGGCTTTGTCGATGGCCATGTGGAACTCGTCAATCCTAATGATATCGACTGGGGTCCCAAAGACACTAGCCGGACCTACACGGGTTATACACTGTTCACCGTCGCTCCTTAGACATTTCGGCAAAGCCATCGTGGCTCGAGGTCTGAGCCTCCGACTCATCACCCGCATCACCGCTGAACCGACCATTCTCACGCATCCCGAACTCCAACCGAAATCCAAACAAAAACCCAATCAATAATCTTATGAAATCAAAATCTCTAATTACCCTCTGCAACGCCTCTGAGCGCTCATCGTCCATCGGCCTGGCGCTGGCACTTTCCGCACTGCTCAGCGGCCCTCAGGCGCATGCTGCCAACAGGACTTGGTCGGGTCTCGGTGCTGATGACAACTGGGCGACTGCCGCCAACTGGAGCACGCTCCCAGTCACCGGCGCAGACACCTTGGTTTTTGCGGGTTCCACCAGACTCGCGAACGTCAACAATCTCGCAACCGATTTCACCGTCACGGGTCTCAGCTTTACGAATACCAATGCTGGTGGTGGTGCTACCGTTACAGGGAATTTCGCGATTACGGGTGATCGCATCACTCTTGGAGGCAATATCACTACAACAGCAGTCGGAGCGAGTCCTTTGCCTACTACGATCACCGACAGCCTCGGCCTGGCGATGATCCTTAACGGGAACCGCACCGTCACCACAAACACCGGCCACAACCTCACCTTCACCGGCATCATCAGCGAGGACGCCACCCCCCGCTCATTGAGTAAAGTCGGTGGGGCGACGCTCGCGCTACAAGGCGCAAATACCTTCACCGGCTCACCGCAGGTCCTTGACGGCATCCTGAACCTCTCGGGCGCAAATGGCTCCGTTCTCAACTCCAGCGGCGTGATTATCGGTGGCGGCACTTTCAGTCTGGCCAACACCAGCACCAACAACAACACCAACCGCCTTGGGGATGCCGGCACGGTCACCATGAACGGCGGCACGTTCAATTTCGGAATCACGACCACCACAGGGAGTTACAGCGAAACCACCGGTGGACTATCCATCAACGCCGGAGCGAACACCATCACTTCCGGCCAAGCCACTACGGGCCAAACCTCCGCGCTCACCTTTGCCTCACTCGCGCGCACCGCCGGCCCCACCGTCAACTTCAACGGCACTGGACTCGGAGCCGACCCTCGCAACCAGACTCTATTCACCGCTAACCCAACCCTGACCAACAGCATCATCGGTGCATGGGCCACCTATGCCAACGCCGGCTGGGCCAGCTACGATGCAACCAATGGAGTAATCGCTTTGGCTTCAGGCTCCTACACGAATGATACTTGGGCCGCTGGAAACAACACCACGGTCACCACTAGCACCGCGCCAGCGGCGGACTCGGAAACCGCCACGCTCCGCTTCAATCTTCTTGCTGCTGACACCGTGACCCTGAGTGGCACGAACACCCTCAGCAGCGGCGGAATTCTCGTCGCTGGAGCGGTCGGGGCCAATGCCAGCACCCTCACCGGCGGTACGCTCCAGGGCCCCGTCGGCGGTGAACTCGTCATCCAACAGCACAACACCACGCTGGGCACCACCGGACTCTTCATCGGTTCCATCATCCAGAACAACACCAGCGCCACCAGCCTGGTCAAGAGCGGTGGCGGCGCGCTGACCCTCACCGCCACCAATACCTACACCGGCGGCACCGTGATCAACGCAGGCAATCTGATCCTCGCCAATGTGGGTTCTGGTGAAACCCTCCAAGGGCCCATCACACTCGCTGGCAGCAGCAGACTCGTCCTCGGAAAAACAAATCAGATCGCCGATACCTCCGTCATCACATTCGCCAGCGGAGCGAACAGTTCCCGTTTCCAACTCACAAACGCCGCCGGCGTAGGTTACAACGAAACCATTGGCGGACTCAACGACGCTGCTGGAACTTTCGCTGGCAGCCGTATCGTCGAGTCAGCAAATGATGGGATATCGAATTCACCTGCGACTCTTACCATCAACACCGCCACTGGACAGAGCTACACTTTCGGAGGCTTCGTCCGCAATGCAGCGGGAACCCTCTCGCCAGTGGGAAGCTCCAACCTTTCCATCGTCAAAGAGGGCCCCGGCACCCAGACCTTCAGCGCCGCAGCCTCCAGTGTCTCCTACTCCGGCGGCACCACCGTGAACGCCGGTATTCTGAGACTTTCCGGGGCAAGCTCCTTTTTGGGAACCACCGCCGTAACTCTCAATGGCGGCTCTATCGAATTCGCCGGCACAGGGACCTACACCCGCGCCACCGCCCTCGGCGGCACCAATGGTGGCGTCATCAAGTCCGGCACCGGAATCCTCATTCTAACGGGTGACAACACCTACCTCGGAAACACGACAGTGACCAACGGAACGCTTCAACTGGACCGGGCAGGTGGAACCATCGCGGACACCGGCATCGTCTCCGTGAATGGAGATACGGCCATATTGAGCGTCGCCCAAAGCGACACCATCGCGACCCTCAACCTGGCATTGGCAGCCACCGTCAACGGAGCCGGCACCCTCACGGTGACCACCTTGATCGCTCCTAACATCGCGATCAACAAGACCAACACCATCAGCGCCAGCTTGGCAGGCACGGCCCAGCTCAAGAAAACCGGCCAAGGCACCACCATTCTCTCCGGTGTGAACAGCTACTCCGGCGGCACCTGGCTCAACGGTACCAACAGCAAATTGACCATCAGTGGCAGCGGCACCTTGGGCAGCACTTCGGGCACGCTCCTGATCGATACCGTCGGCGCGGTTCTCGATCTGGGAGCTACGAGCCAAACCGTAGGAGCAGTCACCCTCACTGCGGGCACCATTCAAAACGGCACTCTTACGGGAACCTCATACAGCATTGCAGCAGGCACGGTCAGCGCCGCACTCGCAGGCCCCGGCGTTGCGATTTCCAAGACCGTCACAGGCAACGCCACGCTCTCGGGGACCAATACCTACACGGGTGCCACCGACGTTTCCGATGGCACCCTGTTCATCAACGGTGACAACAACGCTGCCACCGGTGCAGTGAACATCACCAGCCCCGGCACCCTTGGCGGAAACGGCACCCTCGGCGGTGCCCTCACCGTGTCTCTGGGAGCCACCCTCGCTCCCGGTGCCACCAGCGCCACCGTCGGCACTCTCACCGCCACGGCCGGTGCCAGTATCGCTGGAACTTACTCGTGTGATGTCGATGGTGCCACCGCCGACAAACTTGCCGTCACCGGCACCGTCACCCTCAGTGGACCGCTCACGGTAAATCTGCTGGGTGGCGGTTTCACCCAGCCATCCTACGTCATCGCCGAGGGGTCGACGCTTTCCGGCGCATTCTCCAGTGTCCCACCCGGCTACCTGGTGACCTACAATGCCACCCAGGCCATCCTGACCTCTACCGGCGATCCCTACACCACCTGGATTGACAGCTTCACCCCCAACGCTCTGCTCCCCGACGCGGCCTCCAAGCTCCCCGGAGCGGATCCCGACGGCGACGGCATCAGCAACCTGCTTGAGTTCGTCCTAACTGGCAGTCCGGTCGTCTCCTCGCAATCCATCAACCCGACACTCGCCACCGTCGGATCCAACCAGGTTCTCAGCTACAAGCGCAGCGACGAGTCCGAATCCCCCGTCACCACCCAAGTGGGCCAATGGAGCACCAACCTCGCCACTTGGACCGACGTGACTCCTGTCGTCGTC
>JANPKJ010000016.1:0-1658 GCA_031425955.1 Akkermansiaceae bacterium
CTGCTATAGCGCTCGGTCGTCCAATCCCCGAACCCAAGGGCAAGTGGGATTGCTTCCAGCCATGAGTCCCGAGCCTCCCACGATCTATCTCTTCGCTGGCTGCAATGGCGCAGGAAAAACCACTTTTGCGCGGGCTTACCTCACGGCTGGATTTGATACTCCTCCCCGTTTTTTGAATGCCGACGAGATCGCCCGAGGCCTTTCTCCGCTAAGCCCCGAATCAGTCGCATTGAAAGCAGGCAAACTCCTGCTATCGGAAATCGACGGCTGTCTCCGCACCCATCAATCGTTTGCCATTGAAAGCACACTTAGCGGTCACGCGCAGGTCGGGATCTTGTCCCGCGCCAGACTTCTTGGCTACCGCATCGAGATTTTCTTTCTCTGGATCCCTTCGGCATCCGTTGCAATCAAACGGATCACCCAGCGTGTAAAAAAAGGCGGTTACCGTATCGCGTCGAAGGATGTGGAGCGCCGATATTCGCGCAGCCTTCGAAACTTCGTCCATCTCTATGCGCCAATCGCAGACGAGTGGAAAGTCTGGGACAACACCCGGCGGCGGCCGACGTTGACTCTCTCCTCGGCCCATGCCAATCTCTCGGAGTTGGAAAAACTGCTTTTGCCATGAAGATCAACGACAAGCCCGCTTCCATAGCAACTCCCCGCGGTCCTCTTACTCCGGATGAGCGTGACAAGGCCGCAGCCAAAGCCATGAGCAAGGCCCTTCTTGCGGAGCACAAGCGCTGGAAAATGCCGTTCATCACTTGGAAAAACGGCAAAGTGGTGAGCGTGAAGCCTTGATCCCTCCAAAGGCTTTTCATTCTCCACGGCGGACACAAGCCACCTCGTCCGCTCAACGGCTTCAGAAGTTTACAGGCTGGAGATAAGCCGCTACTTTCCACCCATGAGCAAGCGCGCCAGCAAGGAACCCGAGGTGATTGTCCGCGATGGCAAGCCGGTCTCCGTGATTATACCAATCAAGGAGTATGAAGAACTGCTTGAACGGCTCGAAGACGCGGAAGACATCGCGTATTTGAAGAAGCTGCGGAGCAAACCACTTTCATTCCGCCCGTTGTCCGAATACCTCGCCGAACGCGGCAAAGCCGATGTTTGACATCGTCCTCGAACGGAGCGCGGAAAAGGATCTCCGGAAATTGAACAACAAAGTTCACGACCGGGTGATCGAATCCATTTCCACCCTTGCCGACAATCCAAGGCCGCCCGGCGTGAAGAAGCTTGCAGGAACCGCGAACGATTGGCGAATCCGGGTTGGCGATTACAGGGTGCTTTACGAGATCGCCGAGTCAGTTCGAATTGTTCGGGTCTATCGAGTGCGCCACCGAAAGGACGTTTATAAATGACGGTTCTCCGGCGAAGGGTGAACGGACCGGATTTTAATCTGATTTTTCCTACGGCGTCTGGCCTGCTCTGAGCTCGGCAATCTCTGATTCGAGGCTGGCGAGTCGCGCTTCGATGGCGGCACGCCAATCGTTTTCCGCAGGGGTGCCGGAGGCTGCGGAAGGGGCACCGGTGACGGAGGGGTTGTCCGGGGCGGCGGGTGACAGGAGGTGGGCGAAGCTCTCGACCCGGCGGCCTTCGCCGACCGGAATCCGCCTGACGAGCGGGCCGTGTGGGTATTCGATGAACCACGTGAGCGTCTC
>JANPKJ010000017.1:0-8354 GCA_031425955.1 Akkermansiaceae bacterium
TAAAGTTTTCGGTGCCAGCCTGGAAACATCGGCGTTATGGAAGTCATTGAGGGTCAATGAGCAATAATCAAGCCAACTTGCGGAAAATCTAACGTTATTTTATCCCAAACAACCCTTAAGTTAGCGCCATTCGGGTCAGTCGTTCTCTCTACCGCAATTGAAGTAGGGCCCCTCAAGGCCTCACTGTCGGGACTTGCTGATGTTGCTGGCGCGCGGTGAAAAGAACTTTGCCAACGGATCGGCAGGCAGAGCTTTCAATCCGGAGACAACCGACCCGGCGATGACAACCGCGCCGTCCCAACTGGTGTGCAGGTTTTCCTTGGGGGAGGGGACATAGAGCGGCTCCACCTTTTCCGGGCCGAGTCGTTCGTAGTGTGTGGCGATGATGTCGTAGAGCGGGATGAAGGGCGTGTCGGTTATTCTAGCAATTTCTTCGGCCCACGTGGCGTGCTTGCCGGTGTCGCGGCTGAATTTCCTGCCGTCGGCGTTCCAGCGCCTGCGCGGGGTGAGCGAGCAGATGATCGGCGTGCCGCCTTGGGCGCGGGTCTCGCTGACAAATTGTTTTAAATACCAGCCGAAGCTGTGGACGGTTTCGTCACCGTTCATGGCGGTCTCGTCGCCGGTGCCGCCGAGCGCGCCTTTTCCCTTCGCACCGCCGTTGTCGTTCGCCCCGAACTGGAGGATCACAAAATCGCCCTTTTTGATTCGTGGCTGCAGGTCTTTCCAAAAGTAGCCGTTATAAAACGTGCGGCTGCTGGTGCCGCCGAACGCGCGGTTGACGACGTTGATTTTCTTCAGGTCGAAGTAGGCGGTGACCGGCGCGCCCCATCCCCACTGACCATCAGGGCCATTGTCGCCTGAGGTGCCGTTGCGCACGGTGGAGTCGCCGATGAGCCACAGCGTGGGCAGGCTGGGATCCGCAGGCAGCGGCGGGGTGTAGCGGCCGTTGTTCGGTGCGCCGGCAGGGGCGGGGCCTTCGCCAAACTGGGTGGCGCGGGGAACGTCGCGGATCTGGATGGGCGCGGCGGTGATCTGGGTGGGAAACAACAGCGGCGCGGTGCAGGCGGCAAGCAGGGTGGCTGCGAGAAACGATCTTGGATTCTTCATTAGGGAAACGAATTGGAATCCACTATCGCAGAGGGGATCGACCGGGTCTGTAACGCAAACGGGGTAAGCTCCTGTTTCTCACACCTTACCATGACTTGAGCCCCGAAGAATTGGATTGACCCGCCTCTGCGCGAAGTGCAACTTCCAAGTTAGCCATGAAACTAAACCCTAGCTTATCCAAAACCTTAGCCTTGGTGGCGCCGGTCACCATCCTTACCGTTTCCAATACCTTCGGTGCTTCAGATTACTTTTTGAAGATCGACGGCATTAAAGGAGAATCCGCGGATGAGAAACACAAGGACTGGATCGAGATTCAGAGTTTCAGTTGGGGAATGACCAACTCCAACGCCGCAGGCAGCGGTGGGGGAGCAGGCAAAGTAAGTTTTCAAGATCTCCATTTCACCATGAATGTGGACAAGGCGAGCCCGAAATTGATGCTCGCCTGTGCCACCGGCCAGCACATCCCGACGCTGAAATTCGTCGTTGCCCGGGCGGACGGGGATACCGGCGGGACTACTGACTATTATGTGGTCACCCTCTCTGACGTTCTGGTGTCTTCGTTCCTAAGCAGCGGCCCGCCGCGTCCTCCCGCCGGAACGCCTACCGACGTGCCGATGACCGCTTCGTTGAGTCTCAACTTTACGAAAATCCAATGGGACTATATCGCCCCGGACAACGAACTGATCAGTGTGGAACACGATGCGAGGCCACCCGCTAACTGAACTTCCCACCACCATGAAATACCTATCGGCTCTCATGGGCGGGGCGCTGATGCTGCTCGTCCCAAACGCCCGGGCAGGCGTCCAAGGGTGGCTCGATTTCGGAACCGAAGCTCCCGGGGAATCGACCGATGCCGGCCACGAAGGCTGGGCGGCGGTGGAATCGTTTTCTTCCCGCCACGATGCCAGCGGCCCCAAATTAATGTTTCATCGCAAGGTGGACAAGGCCAGTCCCCGACTCATGGATGCCTGTGCGAAAGGCAAGCATTTCACCGAGGTCAAACTCGACGTGGCGAAGACCGTGCAGGGCCAGCCTGTCAATTTCTGGGAGCTGACGCTCAAGGAGGTGGTTGTCAGTGCCTACAATAGCGGGTCTGACGCCAGTGGCGGGGCTACCGAAGATCTGACTTTGCGATGGAAGAGCCTGATATTCACCTACCGGGTTTTCCCCGGAGGAGGACCCTCTTACGCCACCACCACCATTGTTTCTCCTGACACCGACGGCGATGGCATGCCCGACGCGTACGAAGAATCCGTCAGACTGGACAGCGCGGTGAGCAACAATCCGGACAAGGACGCCGACAATGACGGAATTCCTGACGTCGTGGAATACCGCCTGGGCACCCACCCTAATGACCCCACCTCGTTCTTCGCCGCTGTCGCAAGCGTTGCCACTCCGGACACCGGCGCACTCCAGATCAAGTGGCCAAGCGTCGCGGGTGAGGAATATCAGATCGAATACAGCCAAGACCTCAACACCGCGTTTTCGCCGATCGCGAGCATCACCGCGACCTCCGGGGAAACGACCTACCCGGTCGCCCGGACATTGCAGGCCGGCTTCTTCCGGGTTTCCAAAACCCTGCCGTAACAGATCCGATGTTTTCCGAAAAAGCCCTTGGCTTGTGGGATCCCGCGCCTTTTCTGGCCACGCTGAAACGGGCGGGTTACACCGTCAAAACCGCGGAAAATCTCGGAATCAAGTCGTTGCCCGATCCGTTTGCGCGGACCGCGATCGTCAGCCGGACATTCCCGGACTCCCCGGTTTCCATCGCCTATCGGCTGTTCGATGCGGGTGAACCGGTGACCGGGCGGGAGGCTCTGCTGCTTTTCGGCGAGCAACTTCATGGCTTGGTGTCACTCGGGCTCATCGAACCGCTCGGCAACGATCTGGTCCGCTGCGTCGCCCACTTGGATACCGACGAAGGTGGGTGGTTTGCTTACGACCATGCCGCCGCGCTGCTTTCCAGCCGTCCGGACTACACGATGGGCATCGGCCAGAGCACCCGAATGATAGCCGCACTCGCGCCTGGACGGACGGGCGCGACCGCGCTGGACCTCTGCACGGGGGCCGGCTGGGGCGCGATCCGCCTGGCCGAAGCCGGCTGTGTTGTCACCGCTGCTGACATCAATTCCCGTGCCCTTGGATTTGCGCGGTTCAACGCCCGGTTGGCAGGTTGTAGCCCCATCGAATTCCTCGAAGGCAATCTGTTCGCACCGGTGGAGGGCCGCCAGTTCGATGTCATCATCGCCAATCCGCCGTTCGTGATTTCTCCGGAATCGACTTTCACCTTCCGCGACTCCGGTCTCAGTGGCGATTCGTTTTGTGAGCACCTCGCGCGCCGGATGCCCGAGTTTCTAGCCCCTGACGGGATCGGCCTGATGCTTCTGAACTGGTACGACGACGGCGACGAGAAATCCTCCACCCGCCCGCTCGATTGGCTGGATGGCAGCGGTTGCGGCGGCTGGTTGCTCCGGAGCATGACGCAAAATCCAGCGGATTACGCCACCCGCTGGCTTCGGGATTCCGGTCGCGGCCGTACGCCATCAGCCGAGGCGCTGGACCGCTGGGTTTCATACCTCGCGGAAATCGGTGCGCGCCGGATTCACTACGGATTTCTGGTGATCCATCGCGGGCAAGGACCGCCGTGGACCCGCGCCGAAACCCGCGGCATCGAAAAGTTCGAGCCCACGGCCGGTGCCGAAGTGCGTCGCGTGGTCGAAGGCGAAGCCTGGCTGGCCCGCAATCAACCGAACGACCAGAGCCTGCTAGACGGATGCCATGCCGTGGTTGACGGGATCCACGCCGAGACCGACATGCTACTGAACCAAGGCTGGGTGGCCCAAACGATCCGGCTCATCAGCCCCGGCAAACTTAGCTACGACGGACAGATCGACGAGTTCCTCCTGCGTCTGTTAGCAATCTGCCGCGGAGGCAAGCCGCCCGCCGCGATGGTTGCCGAGCTGCGGTCCACCCCGCACTTTGCGAACAAGCCCGAGCTGGCACCACAGGTCGCCGGCTTGGTTCGAGAACTCATCCGCCACGGAATGCTGGTGCCTCGCGGGTCGGAGTGCTGATAGGACCGGGGTGAGTTGAGAATCCGGCCAAAATGAATTTGGCGGACTAAAAACCCCCCGCCGGCCCTTGGTAGGACGGCGGGTTTGATGAATCGGAAGAACAGGCAGGAATGCCTGAGTCTCGGTTATTTCGCGGCGCGGAGCGCTTCGTCCTTGGCCTTGGCGATGACGTCGCCGGAGACGTTTTTCGAACACGGGACGTTAGTGGCTGAACTCCATGGAAACTGGCCACGGCCGGAGAACATTTTGCGGGCGGCTCCAAGGTTGGCGAAGCTCACAAATCGTCGATAAATTCGTCGATCCGCGAATTGGAAATTTTGCGCAATAAATCTATTGCGCAATAAATAATTATTCCTGCCCTCGGTATAAATGAAACTAAAAATTGGTAACCCCGCGACCAGATCGGACTTTTCCCTCGCGAAAGCGTCAGAAACCGCTTGCTCCGTGCTCTCGCAAGAGCGAAGGGGCGAAACGAAGCATCGCAGTGAGGGACGAACGGAGAGGCGCTGTGTAGGGAGTGGAGCGGCAGTGGTCTAAGGTGTCGTCGGATTCTGCTGCTTTCTCTTCCATTCGTCTTAACAAGAAAGGGGGGTTGTAGAGGCGCAGCCTCTGCCCGCGCAATTTTTGTGAAATCCGGCGATTCAGTAAAGATGCAATTGAGAGTATTTTCAATCCCCGCAGAGGGAGGGGAAGAGGCGGTGGAGGAGCTGAATAAGTTCCTGCGCAGTCAGCGCTTGATCAGCGAAGGGATCTAATGCCGGTGCCACCTGCCTCGTCGCCATCACGTGCCGGGCGGATACTCTGGCTCTTCGCCGCAGTGCCCCATTTCCCGGAAGAAAACAGTCCGGTCGGTGGCAACGCGGCTCGAACCGCGTCATCCGTGGCGGCAGTTGGAACGACAATGCGAACAACGCGCGCTGGGCAAACCGCAACAGCAACACCCCGACTAACAGCAGCAGCAACGGTGCTGATATGCCCGTCGGCGCGGGATCAAAGGCTCCGAATGAGAGTCTATCGATCAATGAACAATGGGATAGGAATGAGGAATTTCTACAAGATGTCTGAAAGCGGTAAGTAACCCGGTGTCGGATTTGTCTGTCGGGTTTGTCTTGCTCTCAACGGGCGACAGTTGCACGGTATGGGTGCCAAAAAACTCATTTTTGAGTTACCTATCGGCACTTGTCTCCCCCTAATTCCGCCAGAATACTTCGCCACGGCCCCCAGGAAAGTATGAAAACAAACACACCAAGCGGCATCGTCCGCACAACACTACGGGGGCTCTTTTGCCTTCCCCTCCTCGCGTTGCCGTTGGCAGCGCAGAACACCAGCCGCCTGACCTTGGAGCAATCCGCCGATCTCCAAGCCTGGCAAACCGTGCCACTGACTCCCGCCATGCTGGATGCCAACGGCAAAATCCTCGTCCCCAGTGCCACGCCTGGGAGATTTTACCGCCTGCAGGTGGAGGTGCTCACTCCAGTGCCCGCAGACATGGCGCTGATTCCTGCGGGTAGCTTCACCATGGGCGACACCAGCGGAGATACGAACCCCGACCCCGCTGCTCCACCAGTGACGGTGACGGTGTGTGCCTTCTACATGGGGAAATACGAGGTGACCAAGGAATTATGGGATGAGGTAAGGACTTGGGCTCTCGCCAATGGCTATACGGGACTCATCGCCGGAGCCGGCAAGGCGACGACGCATCCGGTGCAGACGATCGATTGGTTCGAGATCATCAAGTGGTGCAATGCGCGCAGTGAGAAGGAAGGCCTCACCCCAGTTTATACCGTGAGTGGAGCGGTGATGAAGACGGGGACATCAGTGCCCGTTGCCAATTGGACTGCGAACGGTTACCGGCTACCGACCGAGGCAGAGTGGGAGAAAGCTGCGCGTGGTGGAGTGAGTGGGAAGCGCTTCCCTTGGGGCACAGACACCATCAGCCACAGCCAGGCGAATTATCTTGCGACGGAGAGTTACAGCTATGATCTGAGTGGACCAGTGGAATACTACCATCCGAGCTATACTGTGGGTAGTTCTCCATACACTTCCCCTGTGGGCAGTTTCGCAGTGAATGCTTATGGTCTTCACGACATGGCGGGGAACGTGTGGGAGTGGTGCTGGGATTGGTATGGAGCATCGACGTATGTGAGTGGTGCTGCGGATCCGCGGGGAGCTGTTAGCGGCTCGTTCCGCGTCCTCCGTGGCGGCAGTTGGGACTACTTCGCGTACGACGCGGGTTGTGCGAGCCGCTTCCGCAACTCCCCGACGCAGGTCTACAGCAACTACGGGTTCCGTGTCGCCCGAAGTCAGCCCTAAGGAGCCAGCCAAGAGCGGAACGGACGGAACTGAGCAACGCAGTGAGGGACGAACGGAGAGGTGCAGTGGAGGAAGTTGAGCGGTGGTGGTCTAAAAAGTCGCAGCATTCTGCTGCGACATCTTTATTTTGTCTCAGCAAGAAACGGGTTTTTTTGGGGAGCAACTCCACCCCGCGCAACTTTTGTAAAATCCAGCAATAAAGCAAAAATGCAATTGCGGACTCAGGACAATGGTGTCCGCGCATTGCGCATTTCCGGCTCCTGGGATGAGTCCTACGGAGGTTCTAGTTGGATTATTCGCCGTGGTGATGCCCCAAAAGAAAAACCCGTCGTCTTTGGTGGGACGGCGGGTTTTGAATTGAAGCGGAAGAACAGGCAGGAATGCCTGTGTCACGGTTATTTGGCGGCGCGGAGGGCTTCGTCTTTGGCCTTGGCCTTGGCGATGACGTCGTCACTGACGTTTTTCGGACAAGGGGCGTAGTGGCTGAACTCCATGGAGAACTGGCCACGGCCTGAGGTCATGGTGCGGAGGTCGCCGATGTAACCGAACATGGCGCTCAGCGGAGCCTCGGCCTTGACGCGGACACCGCCGGGTGTCGGCTCCTGGCCTTGGATCATGCCCCGTCGGCGGTTGAGGTCGCCGATGACGTCACCGACTTTTTCGTCGGGAGTGAAGACGTCGAGCTTCATCATCGGTTCGAGGATCTGCGGGGCGCACTTGACCATGGTCTGGCGGTAGGCGGCTTTCGCGGCGATTTCGAAAGCGATGTTGCTGGAGTCCACGGCGTGGAAACCACCTTCGTTGAGCGTGACCTTGAAGTCCAAGCAGGGGTAACCGGCAAGGGGTCCTTTATCGACGGAGGTTTTGAAGCCTTTTTCGACGGCTGGGATGAACTCTTTCGGGATGCTGCCGCCGACGACTTTGGATTCGAAGATGAAGCCGGTGCCAGCCTCGCCGGGCTCGATGGTGTAGTCGATTTTCGCGAACTGACCGGAACCACCGGACTGCTTCTTGTGGGTGTAACTGTCGTTGACCATCTTGGTGATGGTTTCGCGATAGGCGACCTGAGGGGCGCCGACGGAGACCTCGACCTTGTGGGTGCGCTTGAGGATGTCGATCTTGATGTCGAGGTGGAGCTCGCCCATGCCCTTGAGGATCATTTCGTTGGTTTCGTCGTCGGTTTCGACGCGGAACGATGGATCTTCCTGGATCATTTTACCGATGGCGTTGGCAAGCTTTTCAGCGTTGGCCTTATCCTTCGGAGCGACGGCGATGGAGATGACGGGATCGGGGAAAACCATCGGCTCGAGGGTGGCCGGGTTTTTCTCGTCGCAAAGCGTGTGACCGGTCTGGACGTTCTTGAGTCCGACGATGGCGACGATGTCACCGGCTTGCGCGGAGTCGATTTCCTTACGGTCGTCGGCGTGCATTTCCACCATGCGGCTGATGCGCTCGGTCTTGCCGGTGAAGGAGTTGAGGACGGTGTCGCCCTTCTTGATGGTGCCCGAGTAGATGCGGGTGAAGGTGAGTGCACCGAACTTGTCGTCCATGATTTTGAAAGCGAGGCCGCGGAACGGGGCTTTCGGGTCGATGACGGCGAACTTGCCGGTGGGGGTGCCCTCGGCGTCCACTTCGGGGAGTGGTTTGACGTCGGTCGGGGAAGGGAGGTAATCGACGACGGCGTCGAGCACGAGCTGGAGGCCTTTGTTTTTGAAGGAGGAACCGCAGTAGGTCGGGAAGAACACGAGGTCGATGGTGCCCTTGCGAATGCACTTCTTGACTTGCTCGATCGTTGGCTCGGTGCCTTCGAGGTAGGCTTCCATGATTTCGTCGTCCTGTTCGACGGCGGTCTCGATGAGT
>JANPKJ010000018.1:0-47008 GCA_031425955.1 Akkermansiaceae bacterium
GCTCGCCATCGCCGCCTACGAGCACGCCGTCACCGCCGACGGCCAGCGCGTGAAATGGAGCATCGACGGCCCCGGCAAAATCACCGGCCTCACTCCCGAAAAAATCCCCGCCGACCCCCACGCCGGCTGGAACGTCGAGCGATTTCAAATCCAGCGGATCTGAACTCTCAACTCTCAACCACCCACTCTCAACTTCTTCCATGTCCGACCCCAACTGGCCCCGCTTCTGGTCCGAAGTCCCCGACGACGACCGTCCGGCGATCCGCGAAATCCTCGCCGAGCTCATCGGCCGCGGCACCTTGCTCGGCAGCAGCGGCGCGGGGCGTGATCATTTCCTGCTCGCCCGCGATCACTATCAGGAGCACCTCAGGGACTACCTCGCGCCGCTCGGGCTGGAGCTCATCATCGACGATGATTTTTTCATCCTCCAAGCCCGCCCGCGGCCGGAAGCGTGCCACCTGCTGGCGCAGTTCACGAAAGATGAAACTTTGCTTCTGCTAGTCCTCTGGCGAGTCTGGGACGATCACCGGACGAACGAGGCCAGCAGCGCCGTCATCCTCACGGTCGATAATTTGTGGACGCGCTTCCGCAACACCTTCGATAAGATCGAGCCGCCGGAAAAAACCCACCTCGACTCGCTGCTGGCCCGGCTCAAGCGCCACCGCCTGATCCGCACGCACAAGCCGGATGGCGCGCTCCAACTCGGCGAGACGCTCATTGAAATCCTCCCCAGCCTGCCGCGCGTGATCCCGTTTGACAGCCTCGAATCCTGCCTCGCCCGTGCCGCTCTCTATCAACCCGCCGCCGAAGCCTGACATGACCAAACGCGTCCACCTCAGCCGCATCCTCGCCATCAACTGGTATGGCTACCGGCGTTTCATCGATGTCTCCGGACTCTCGCTCATCACCGGGGCCAACGGCTCGGGGAAAAGCGTGCTGCTCGACCTCATCCAGTTTGTCATGCTCGGCGAATCGCTTAGCCGCTTCAACAAAGCCGCCGCCGGAGCCGGCAGCGGCCGCTCGCTTCGCGGTTACTGCCTTTGCGACACGAACACGCAGGGCAACGACGGACAGGAGCGCTACCTGCGCCCGTCCGGCGTGACTCTGGCAGGACTGGAATTCGTCTGGCCGCTGGCAAAAGGCGAGGAAACTCCGCGCCGCGAAACGTGGGGCGCGCGCATCGAGTTCGAAGGCCCGACCGCCAAGGCCCGCACGCTGTGGTTCACCATTCCCAACCGGCTCGAACGCGAGGATTTCCTCAGCGCCGAACTCGATCCGGACGCCGTCGCCTTCATGTCGGAGGACGAATTCCGCGTGCATGTGAAACGCGATCTCGGCGGCGAGGTTTTTGATAGGCAAGCGTCGTATCTCGATGAAATGGGCTCCCGCAGCCACCTCGGATTCGACCGGGTGCAGATGAACAAAACCCTGCCGAACTCGATGGCGTTCCAGCCGGTTGAGTCATTCGAGAAGTTCATCCGCGACTATTTGCTAGAGCCCGGCTTGCCGGATGTGAAGGCCGTGCGGGCCAGCGTCGATGCCCACCGCCGGGCGCAGGAGCGCCTGGAGAAAATGCACGACCAGCACGCGCGGCTTGTCCGCATCAGCGAGCGTCATGAGGAATACGTCACCGCCCGCCGAGACGCGCGGCTGCACACCCACTTGCGCATTGCGCTGGGGCATGAGCAGAAGCTGGAAAATCTAACTTCACGGCAGTCCGAACTGGAGCAACTTCGCTTTCAGAACGCCGAGTCGCGCGCCGATCACGAGTCCGCGCTGGGTGAACGCAACGAACTCGATTCCCAGCTTGAAAGTGTCAGCTTGAGTGTGGGCAACGACCTGCAGATCGCCCGCCTGGCGGAAAACCGCAGCCATCGCGATGAGGTCGACCGCGAGCTCGACGCGTTGCGCGAGACGGAGAAATCCGCCCGCCAGTTCCTCCACGACCGCACGCAATATTGGAAACAATGGCTGCGCCTCGCGCAGGAATTCGGGCTGGAGGAACCGGAACAGGCCGCTGAGTGGCTCAAGCAGATGCAAGGGGCCGACGAGTCCGCCGCGCTGGATGCCGCACAGCGAATGCCGCGGATCTATCAGGCATTGGTCAACGACGCCCGCGAGCGGTTGCGTCCGGTCGAGGACGAAATCAAGGTGCTCGAAAGCCGCGAATCCCGCCTGCGGCGTGAGCTGGACGACCTCGATCAAAAAGGCAGCGCCGCGCCGTCGCCGCTGTTGGATGTTTTGAAATCACGCGGCCAGCGCGCCGACGCGTTTGGCCGCGTGATCGAAGTAAAAGCCGAGGCCGAGCCGTGGTGGCCGCTGCTCGAATCGCTGCTAGGCAACAAGCGCGGCGCGGTGCTTGCGGAGGATTTCAAAGCCGCTTGGGACCAAGCGCGCCGCCTCGGTCATATCGACGAGCCGCTGGTTCATCCCGGTGAAATTTCCAGTTCCAAAACTGCGAAACCGGGAACGGTCGCCGCGTTTTTTGAAACCAAACACGAGCTCGCGAAAGCCTACCTCCAACATCTTTACGGCGACCTGATTGCGGTGGAGAAAGCCAGCCAGCTCGACTCGCATCCGCGCGCGTTTTCCAAGGACGGCTGGCTCAAGGACCCGCCGCATCGGCAGCATTTCCAGCCCGCCAAGGAGTTCACCATCGGTGAGGAAGGTCTGCGGAGATTGAGGACTTTGCGTCAGGACGAGCTTGCGGAGGTGAAGGAGGAACTCACTTTGAAACTTCGTCTGCGCGAGGATTGGCGGACGTTTCTGCATCGCGGCGGGCAGTGGACGTTAGACAAGGCGGACCCGCCAACCGGTAGCTCGAAGCTGCGTGATTTGCCCCGGCTGCGCAAGGAGCTCGCGCAGCTTGACGAGACGATCCGTCTACTCGCCACGCCCGAGCGCGAGGCCGCGGTCGAGAAATTGCGCGTGCTCAAGAGAACCCGTGACGGGGTGATCGAGCGCATCGGCAGACTTGCGAACAGTATCGAAAAATCCGCCCAACAGGAGCGCGTGTTGCACGACAGCATGGCAGCACTGATGGAGGACGAGGCGGCGGCGCTCACCGAACGCCAGCTCAGCCGCGAGTCGCTTGAAGGCGTGCTCGATGCGGAGATTTCCGAACTCATCGCAGCTGCCAGAAACGAATATTCGAAGTGGTCACAGCGGCTTGAGATCGCCGCAGCTCTTGCGGTTCAACGCGAATTTGATTCAGACAAAGCCCGGCGTGAGCGTGGCATCGAGCGCCATGCCTTGGCGGAAAAACACCCTGAAACCGCCGAAGCCTTTGATCCCGGCGATGACGAGAATTCCCGCTACGACGGCCGCCGGATCGAGCTGGAGTCGCACGAGTTGGAGAAATACACGGCCGCCGCCGAGGACGCGCGCAAGGAGTGGGAGGACCGGTTGCAGCATCAGGTGCTCGATGTGCTGAAAGAAAAGTTAGACGAGGCGGAGCGCACCAAGCGGGAGCTCAACCGGGCGATGGATCATGATATCGGCGGCTGGCGCTATCAGCTTTCGATGAAGGCGGACCGCAGCCACAGCGCGATCTGGGCGCTGGTGGAAAAAGGCCTGAATCCCGGCTTGGAACTTTTCGCCAGTGGGGCGAAGGAGGAAATCGAAAAGGCGAAAGCCGCGCTGATGGCCGCGATTGAAAACTCCGAAGATCCGCGCCAGCAGCGGGCGCTGGACTACCGTTACTATCACCACTGGGACATCCAGGCGACGCCGACCGGCAAGGGCGAAGGCGCGGCGATTTCGCTTAATCGCAACGCGAAGAAACAAAGCGGCGGCGAGAACCAGGCGCCGTTTTTCGTGGCCATGCTCGCCGCGTTTCAACGGGTTTACGACCTCGGCCCGCGCGAGTCGCGGAAGAATCTCGGCATCGTGATCATGGACGAGGCGTTCTCGAAATTGTCCGGTGATCGCATCGATTCCTGTCTCGATCTGGCGAGAAATTTCGGCCTGCAACTCATCATGGCGTTTCCGGAGGACCGTCTGCCGACGATGATCCAGCACGCGGAAACCGTGGTGCAATGCCGCGTCGAGCGCAGTTACGACGAGAGGACCGGCCAGATCACGAACATCGAGAACTGGGTGGTGAAGGTGGACCGGGACCGGTTAGTTGAAGCGTTGTTATGAATTGGCTGGCCGAACTTCACCGCCGATGGCAGGCAGCCCGCGGCAAGCGGGTGAGCGAAGCGAGCCGGGCGTTTTCGGTGGATTGGATCAAACTGTTGGAAGCCGCGGGCATCACCAGCGCGGAAGATCAGGCGACGGCTGCGCGGGAGGCGGAGGCTTGCGGGCAGCTCGTTTTGAAACGGCACCGCTACCGGAAGTATTTGATCGAGCGCGTCACGCTGCCGCTGGCTTCCGAGGCGTGGCTGGTCGAGCGCTTCGGCGGGACGGCAGGCGGGGATTTACTGGCGGCGGCGCTGGAAATTGTCGCGGAGTTTTCCAGCCGCGGGCATTCTCGCTTTCCTGCGGAATGGGCGGCGCTTTGCGATTCGCTGGGCGTGGCGTTTTCACAAGGTCGCTCGCTGCGGCCGTTCCACTGGAGCCGTCCCGATATGCTCAAGCACTTGCTCGATGTGGTGAATAAACTCAGCGAACGAGAGTGGCTGGCGGGCACTTTGATCCGGGCCGCGAGTGTACACATCGGGTTGGATTCGAAGGAACTCGAACGCCACCAGCGGACATTCGAATCGGGATTGGCAAGGCTGTTCGGGGCGGAAATCTCCCTGAAATCGCTGGGCCTCGTGGCGGGTGATTCGCATGTCGAGTTGAATGGCCCGGTGTGTCTGCATTTCCCGGACGGCAGCGTTCACGATTTCGACGGGCTGACGAACGTGCTGATTTCCGCCGCCGATCTGGCGCGATGCTCGTCGATTTCCACGACGGCGGAGCGGATGTTGAGCATCGAGAACCGCAAGACGACGTTCCGGCAATACGCCGCCGCGAACCGGGACCGGCGGACGTTGATCGCAAGCACTTCGTTTCCGACTCATGCGTTCCGGCACTTGTTGGAGAAGCTGCCAGGTTCCCTGCCGCACTATCACTTTGGTGATACGGATCCGGCGGGTTGGCACATCCTGCTGAAGCTCCGCGAGGCGACGGCAAGACCGGTCGAGGTGTTTCAGATGAAATGGCGACCGGCTGCGACGCGGATTCCTCTCACACATTTTGATTCCAAGCTGTTGGAAAAGCTACTGGCAACTCCGTGTCTATCCGATGTCAGGGAGGAAATCCGGGTCATCGGAGAGCGCAATGATCGAGGGGATTTCGAGCAGGAAACGCTTGGGCCGCCCGCTTCGGGCGGGTGGCCGTTTGGAGGGTGAATCACTCTGCCGCTTCGTCGGTGCCGGCTTCGGATTCGCCTTCGATGTCTTCGCTGGATGGGTCATCACTCGTGGAATCCTCTCCGTCGGGGATGACGCGGGAGATATCCTGGAGTTTTTCGTTTCCTTTGAGTGTTAGGAGTTTCACGCCCTGGGCGTTTCTACCCGTTTCGCGGACTTCGGCGGCGCGGATGCGGATGCTTTGGCCGCTGGAGGTCATGAGCATGAGCTCGTCCTCTTCGGTGACCGTAACAGCTCCGACGACGGGACCGGTTTTGTCAGTGACCTTCATCGTGATGATGCCTTTGCCACCGCGCGATTGCTTGCGGTAGTCCTCGAAGGTGGTGCGCTTGCCGATGCCGTTTTCAGATGCGACTAACAGCGTTGAACCTTCGGTGACGAGCGCGAGGCCGATGACGAAATCGCCTTCGCTAGGGCGGATGCCCATGACGCCTGCGGTGCCGCGTCCGAGTGGGCGGGTGTCGTCCTCGTGGAAGCGGAGGCTCATGCCTTCGTGGGTGACGAGGATGATCTCGTCGCCGCCGGATGTCAGGCGAACGCCGATGAGTTCGTTGTCTTCCTCAAGGTTGATGGCGATAATGCCGTCCTTGCGGTAGTTGCGGAAATCATTGACGGCGGTTTTCTTCACCTTGCCGCTGCGGGTGGCGAAGAAGACGTAGCCGGCTTCCTCGCGGAAGGTAATATCGTTGCCATTCTCGTCCACGGTGCGTTCGAGACGGAGGAGCGCGGCGATCTTTTCCTCGGGCTTGAGATTGAGCACGTTTTGGATGCTGCGGCCCATCGCGGTGCGCGAACCCTCGGGGAGTTCGTAAACTCGCTCGACATACATGCGGCCGGTGTTGGTGAAGAACAGCAGGTAATCGTGCGCCTGGACGCTGAAGAGGTGTTCGATGAAATCGGCTGCTTCGTCCTTCTTGGTGCCGCGGGTTTCCATGCCCTTGAGACCCTTGCCGCCGCGGCCTTGGACGCGGTATTCGCTGGAGAGGGTGCGCTTGATGTAGCCGCGATGGGAGAGGGTGACGATCATCGCGTCGTTCGCGATCAGGTCTTCCATGGCGACCTCGCCGACTTCGGCGACGATGGTGCATTTCCGTGGGCTAGCGAACTTGTCTTTGATCATGCGGAGCTCGTCCTTGATGATGACGAGCACGCGCTCCTCACGGGCGAGGATGTCCAGCAGGTCCTTGATGTCGGCGAGCACGGCGTCGTATTCGGCCTTCACCTTGTCCTGCTCCATGCCGGTCAGTTGATAGAGGCGGAGTTCGAGGATGGCGTTTACCTGGCGCTCGCTGAAGGTGTAGGTGCCACCGGAGACGGAAGGCTGCGAGCGGATCATGATGCCGAGCGACTCGGCGGTGGTGACCGGGAAATTGTAAGCGGCCAGGCGCTCGCGGGCTTCATCGCGGTTTTTGGAATTCCGGATGATTTTGATGAAATCATCGAGGTGGCCGAGGGCGAGGAGGAAGGCTTCCAGCAGCTCGGCGCGTTCCTCGGCTTTTCCTAGCAGATAACGGGTGCGGCGGATGACCACCTCGCGGCGGTGCTCGATGTAGGCGTCGATGGCCTCTTTGAGCGAAAGCTGTTTCGGGCGGTTCTTGTGAATCGCCAGCATGTTCACGGAGAACGAGGTCTCCATGGAAGTGAGCTTGAAGAGCTGGGCGACGACGACTGCCGGGCGGGCGTCGCGTTTGAGTTCGATCTCGATGCAGGTGTCCTCGGCGGATAGATCCCGCATGCCGGAGATGCCGGTGAGGATCTTCTCGTTGACGAGTTCGGCGATGCGTTCCTGAAGGACCGCGCGGTTCACGCCATAGGGGACGCCGCGGATGATGATCATCGCCTTGCCGTTGGCGTTTTCCTCGATCTCCATCTTGCCCCGAAGGCGCATGGAGCCGCGGCCGGTGCGGAAGTATTCCTCGATGCCGCGGATGCCGCGGATTTCGCAGCCGACCGGGAAGTCCGGGCCCTTGATGTGCTGCATGAGCTCGGGCAGCGTGATTTCCGGATTGTCGATCTGGGCGCAAATGCCATCGACGACCTCGCCGAGGTTGTGCGAGGCGAGGTTGGTGGCCATGCCGACGGCGATACCGGTGCTGCCGTTGACGAGGAAGTTAGGAAACGCGGAGGGCAGGACGGATGGCTCCAACTGCGAGCCATCGTAGTTGGGATTCATGTCGACCGTGTCCTTGTCGAGGTCGTCCATCATCGCGAGGCCGAGCGGATGGAGGCGGGCTTCGGTGTAACGCATGGACGCCGCAGAGTCGCCTTCCACGGAACCGAAGTTACCTTGTCCATCGATCAGCATTTCCCGCATCGACCATGGCTGGCCCATGTTGACGAGCGAGGTGTAGATCGACATGTCACCGTGCGGGTGGAAGTTACCCATCGTCTCACCGACGATTTTGGCGCACTTGACGTGGGCTTTTCCCGGGCCGACGCCTAACTGGCGCATGGCATAAAGGATGCGGCGCTGGGAGGGCTTCAATCCGTCCCGGACATCGGGAAGGGCGCGGGAAATAATGACCGACATCGAGTATTCCAAGAAAGACTTGGAAAGTTCTTCGGCGACGTTGATCGGTTTGATGTTAGCTTCGGACATGGTGGGGAAACGGGGTCAGGCGCGGGAGAGGGCGTTGGCGGAGACGAAGAGGTTGCGGAGACGGAATTCCGAGGGGCTTTCCTGGAGGAGGAGCATTCGAAGTTTATGGCTGCGAGCGGCGAACCAAGGTGTTTCGAGAGCGCGGGACGAGCCTTTGGCCCATGCGGGAACCGGGAGACGATTCTTGTTAGCGAGCCAGGCGGCGGTGGCTGCCAGATAGGCATCCGCCAGCCCGTTGTCGCTGAGAATCGATGCCAGAAGTGCTGGTTCTTCAGCGATGAGTGAGGGACTTGGCTCGTCCCTAAAACGATCCAGAAAATCACGAATCATGTAGCCGAAGTCGTCGCCGCTTTGAATCGCAGCAAAGGCTTCTTTCATGGGGATTGCGACGGCGATCACCGGGAGCCTCCTTTCAACAGCTCCGCGATTTCTTCCACGAAAAACGCGGTCTTGGCCAGAATCAGATTCGCCGGATAGTAGGTCGAAACCACGTCCAGGATCTGTTCCGCCTGCGTGAGATTGAGTTCGTTGCAGAGGCGAACGATGTCGTCCTGATCGCCCCCCGTGTCATAACCGGCCACACGGCTGGCCATGCACTTCATCGCGAGAAGGTAGCGGGAGGACGGCCTGAGAATCCGAAGGTTGGGCCACTGGGGCATTCCTTCTTCGGTCAGATCGCCGGTGACGGAGACGAAACCTTTGACTCCGTCATTGAGCCATGAAGCCGGGAGATCAAGCGCCTCCGCCACCTTTTCCGCAGCTTTGGAAACTTCGCTTTTAGGGACGAATACCGCATCGACATCGCGGGTTGCGGGGCGCGCGTCGAAGGCAAGAACCATGGTGGCTCCGCCGAAAATGCAGAGCTCTCCAATGACGCCCTTCTGTTCAAGAATGACGTTGATCGCATCCAAGGCAGCGAGAATCTTTTCCTTGGTCAGCTTTGGATCAGGATTAGACATCAAGATTTCTCACATTCAGCGCGTTGTCTTCGATGAACCGTTTGCGGGGTTCGACGATGTCACCCATGAGGACGTCGAACATCTTGTCGGCTTCGACGGCGTTGTCCTCGTCAAGGCGGACGCGGAGGAACTGGCGGACTTCCGGGTCCATGGTGGTTTCGAAGAGCTGCTTGGCGTTCATTTCGCCGAGGCCCTTGAAGCGCTTGATCTGGACGCCGCGGCTGGCGATTTCGAGGACTTTGCCGAGAATTTCCGGGACGGCGAAAACTGGGGTGATTTTCTGTTTTTCACCGTCGCCTTCGATGATTTCGAAGATCGGCGTGTCGTCGTTGAAGAAGACGGCGGTGTCGATGCCGCATTCCGTGAGGCGGGAAAAGATGCGGGCGATGGCGTGAGACTCGTGGAGTTCGTAAAGGTTCGCGCGGCGGGACGGGCCGGTGTGGGCGGCGATCTCTTCTTCGGTTAGAATTTCGTCGAACAGGCGGAGGTCGCGGTTTTGGGCAGCGAAGGCCCGGAGGTCTGCTTCCTTGGAGAAGTAGGTGAGCGCCTCGTCGTTGCCGGTGCGGATGCGGATCATGAACTCGGGCAAGACGCCGTTGATGCGGGCGTTGAGGTAGTCTTTGAAGTTGCCGCCGTTGCCTTCGATGGTGGTCGAGAAGCGCGAGAGGGATGAGAGGTTTTCGAGGATGACCTTAAGCTCGTCCGCAGTGAAGCTGCGGGACTGGTCGAAGGTGCGGAGTTCGACCTCGCCGGCACCGAGGTCGATGAGAATGCGGTTGAGCTGGTCGTTGTCCTGGACATATTCCTGCCGCTTCTTGCGGCTGACCAGATAGAGCGGCGGCTGGGCGATGTAGAGATAGCCACTCTTCACGAGGGCAGGCATGTGACGGCAGAAGAATGTTAGCAGCAAGGTGCGGATGTGCGAGCCGTCCACGTCGGCATCGGTCATGATGACGATTTTGTGGTAGCGGACTTTTTCGATGTTGAACGCACCTTCCTGTTCGCCGTCGCCGATGCCCGCGCCGATGGCGGTGATCATCGACTGGATTTCCTTGTTCTGGAGCGCGCGGTGGAGGCGGGATTTCTCGACGTTGATGAGCTTTCCGCGGAGGGGAAGAATCGCTTGCGTCCGCCGGTCGCGGCCTTGTTTGGCGGAACCACCGGCGGAGTCTCCTTCGACAATATAAAGCTCGGATTTTGCGGGATCGCGCTCCGAACAGTCGGCGAGTTTGCCGGGCAGGCCGCCGCCAGAGAGGGCGGATTTGCGAACGGTCTCGCGGGCTTTTCTAGCGGCTTCGCGGGCGCGGGCGGCGTTGACGGATTTCTCGATGACGCGCTTGGCGAGACCGGGATTTTCGTCGAAGAACTGCATCAGGCCTTCGTAAACGATGGAGGAAATGACGCCTTCGATCTCGCTGTTGACGAGTTTGTCCTTGGTCTGCGAGCTGAAACGAGGGTTCGGCATCTTCACCGAGATGATCGCGATCAGGCCTTCGCGAACGTCGTCACCGGTTAGAGCGGGATCCTTGTCCTTGAGGATTTTGTTGACCTTGGCGTACTGGTTGATACCGCGGGTGAGGGCGGTGCGGAAGCCGGTGAGGTGGGTGCCGCCGTCGCCGTTAGGGATGGAGTTGGCGAAGCAGAGGATCTGGTCGTTGTAGGAATCGTTGTATTGGAAAACCACGTCGGCGAAGACGTCGTCGGTGGTTTTCTTGCCGTCGTAATCCAGATCGATGGCGCGTTTTCCGTGTAGGATGACTGGCTCGTCGTGGATGAGCGTTTTGTTTTCGCCGAGCTGGGCGACGAATTCCTCGATGCCTTTTTTGTAGAAGAACGTGGCTTTTTTAGCGGACTCGGGGCGCTCGTCCTCGAGGTCGATGGTGAGGCCCGGGTTGAGGAAGGCGAGCTCTCGGAGGCGAGTGGCGAGGCGGTCGAACTTGAACTCGATGGTATCGACGAAGATGGTGGCGTCCGGGAAGAAGGTGATCATCGTGCCGGTTTTGCCCGCGTCGACCTCGCCGATGACGTGCAGCGGGATGGTGGTTTTCCCGCGTTCGAAACCGATCAGGTGGACTTTGCCATTCCGCATGATTTCCGCCTTGAACCAGTCGGATAGAGCGTTGACACACTTGGCACCGACACCGTGGAGACCGCCGGAGTATTTGTAGGCGCCTTGGCCGAACTTGCCGCCGGCGTGGAGATTGGTGAGCACGAGCTCGACGGCGGGCATGCCGAATTTCAAGTGCATGTCGACCGGAATGCCGCGGCCGTTGTCGGAGATGGAAACGGAGCCATCGACGTGGATGGCAACCTTGATGCGGCTGCAATAGCCTGCTAGATGCTCGTCGATGGAGTTGTCGAGGACCTCGAAAACGCAGTGGTGGAGACCGCGCTCGTCGGGGTCGCCGATATACATGCCGGGGCGCTTGCGAACCGCATCGAGGCCTTCCAGCTTATCGATTTGGGCGGCATCGTAAACCTGCGCTGCGGCTACCTGGGTTTCTGCTTTTTGTGGCTCGTTCGAAGACTCGGACATAGTGGGGCCAGAGGGTCTAAAATCCTCCTCAGGGAGACAAGGAATTTCGTGCATTTTTCGCAGTTGAAATTTCCCTTTTAACCGATTGGTATTGAGTGGATTGTGAGTCACCTAACGACGGATCCAGTCCTTCAAGAACCAAGTCACCAAAAGGCAGGCGCAAAAGGTCAAAACAAACCACAGGAAGATGCGCAGCACTTTGAGGGTTTCCCTCTGCTCGATGTGCCCGTGGTCGATGGCTGAGTCGGCGGTTATCCGGCCTCTTGAACGCTTGGAAGAGGACTTTCGAAAGCCCTCGCTACGACTCTCCGCCGGCGCGGGGGCGGCAGGTGGGAGGCTTGGAGCGGTGACGGACGAACCACAGGCAGGGCAGGGGCCGGTGACGCCGGCAAGGTGCCGTTCCAGCGACAATGTCACTTGGCACGACGGGCACTTGAAGAAGAGCCGTTCGGGCGGGATCGGTGCTTGTGCCAGGTGGAAATCCAAGCTCTGCTTTCTAACGAAATTCGGTCGGCGATCCGCTTGAATGCCAGTTGTCACTGGTCCATTCCGAGGCACTCGCGCTGCCATTTAAGGAGGACGTCGACCGGTTGGGCCTCCCCGGCGGCGAGTGACTCGAGCACGGCTCGTGGGGCGATCAATGATCCTTCGATGTCCAGTTTCGCAGCCGCTTTTTCGCGAGCGGCGATGAGTTCGTCCACCTTGCGCTCGAAATCGCGGTCGCGCTTGCGGCGTTTCCCGCACGGGCGGTCGGGCCACTCGGACTCTTGGGTTTCTTTGGCGGCGTCGAGCGCGCTGCGGAAGCGTTTCACCCGGTCCGGGCGGAAATGAGTTGGGGCGGAAATCGATCTGCCGGCATCCAGTTCGAGGCTCCATTCGAGGAGTTGGCGGTTCGGGGCGACCATGAATGACGGGCGGTCCCATGCCTTGGCTTCGGCGTCGCGCCAGAGCCAAAGGGCGCGCAGGCAGGTGAGGCCGTAGCCATTCAGCTTGCCGGAGCCTTGGACCCGCCAATTCTCCTCCTTGGAATCATCCCGGTCGAGAACCCGCTGGCGGGCTGCCAGGCAGCTTTCCTCGAACCATTCATAACGACCTTTTTCCTTGAGGCCGGTAACGATTTTGTCGCCCATTTCCAAGAGGTAATGCACGTCGTTGAGCGCGTATTCGACCATCTTGGGCGAGAGCGGTCGCTTGCCCCAGTCCGCCTTCTGGGAGGTTTTTGATAGCTCGACACCGAAATAGTGGTTAACCAGATCCCCAAGTCCGAAGCGCCGGACGCCGAGCAGTCGTGCGCCGATCTGCGTGTCATACACGACTGCCGGCAGTTTGCCGAACTGGCGCTTGAACATGGTCATGTCGTAGTCCGCGCCGTGCATCCACACGACCGCCTCGGAGAGATATTCCCCCAGTGAGGACAAATCCTCGATCGCGAGCGGGTCGATCAACACGCACTGTTTGCGGTCCGCGAACTGGACCAGGCAGAGCGATTCACGGTAACGATGCAGGCTGTCCGCCTCGGTGTCGATGGCGCAAACCGGTCGGTCCGACCCTTGCCTGCTGGCCCTGAGATGACACGCCAGTCGTTCCGTGGTATCGATCATGTCCGAGCTCATCGACAGGGAGTTCAGAATGTGAAATTTGCGCTAGCGGAAAAATTTCCCATCTGGAAACCAACCCCCGGATTTTCGAAATCCAACACCAGCGCGGGCGGCAATCCGAGGTTTTGAAGTCGACGCATGGTGAAAAGATGGGTTGAGTGCTTCCGGGTGACAAGGGCAAATTCGCCGCCGCCCCAACAAACTCCATCTACTTTGTAAGCACGAAGCAATTAGACCACCTGGAAGGCGGCGGCTTGCTCTGGAGTGAGTTCGATGAATTGCCATGGCAATCCATGCACGTTCAGATCCGCCATGAACGCGTCCGGATCGTGCTGCTCGATGTTCCAGACACCGGGCTTTTTCCAATCGCCGGCAAGCATTTGCTTTGCTCCGATCATTGCCGGCACGCCGGTGGTGTAGGAAATCGCCTGGGATCCGACCTCGGCGAAGCAAGCCTCGTGGTCGCAGATGTTGTAGATATAGATGGCCTTGGGCTTGCCGTCCTTGAGACCGGTGATGACGTTGCCGATGCAGGTTTTGCCCTTGGTGGTGACACCGAGGTCGCTCGGATTCGGCAGGACCGCCTTGAGGAACTGAAGCGGGATGATTTCCACGCCTTGATACATCACCGGATCGATTCGGGTCATGCCGACGTTCTGGAGCACTTCCAAGTGCTTTAAATAATTGGGCGAGAACGACATCCAGAACTGTGCGCGCTTGATCGTGGGGATGTGTTTCACCAGCGATTCCAGCTCCTCGTGATACATGCGGTAGATTTCGTAGGTCCCGACGCCGTCCGGGCAGGTGAACGCCTGGTGCTTGGACATCGGCGCGGTTTCAACAAAATCGCCGTTTTCAAAATGCCGGCACTCGGCGGTAACCTCGCGGATGTTGATTTCCGGGTTGAAGTTGGTGGCGAAGGCCTTGCCGTGGTTGCCGCCGTTTACGTCGATGATGTCGAGCGTATGGATCTCGTCGAAATGGTGTTTGAGCGCCCAGGCCGTGTAAACATTGGTCACGCCGGGGTCGAAACCTGAACCGAGCAGCGCGGAGAGTCCGGCTTTTTCAAATTTTTCCTGATACGCCCACTGCCACGAATATTCGAATTTCGCGACATCGAGCGGCTCGTAGTTCGCTGTGTCCATGTAGTCGCAGCCGGCGAGCAGGCAGGCGTCCATCAGGTTGAGGTCCTGGTAGGGGAGGGCGACGTTGATGAGCAGCTTGGCGCCGGTCTTGCGGATGAGCGCGGCGGTTTCCACGGCATTGTCGGCGTCCACCTTGGCGGTGGTGATGGCGCGCCCGGTGCGTTTTTTGACTTCCTCGGCGATCGCGTCGCACTTCGACAGGGTGCGCGAGGCGAGGGTGATTTCCCCGAAGACTTCGGGGACCATGGCGCATTTGTGGGCGACGACGCTGCCGACTCCGCCGGCTCCGATGATAAGGACTTTGTTCATGATGGAGAGAGGCACTAGGGGTGCGGGAATCCCGGCCCGCTGGCAAGAAATTCCCCGTGACGTTTGAAGATGCCGGCGAGAATTTTTCCGACAACTTTTGAATCGCATGGCGTTTCCAGA
Organism: Akkermansiaceae bacterium; assembly: GCA_031425955.1. Classification (GTDB taxonomy): domain Bacteria; phylum Verrucomicrobiota; class Verrucomicrobiia; order Verrucomicrobiales; family Akkermansiaceae; genus Luteolibacter. Next base: position 14,627 of record JANPKJ010000018.1, read on the forward strand.
ACTGAAAGGCTGACGCCCGACGAAAAACTACCCCGCTTCATGAAACTCAACAACCCAACTCCCAATTTCCGCCGCAGCGCAGGTTTCACCCTGCTTGAAATGGTCATCGTGCTCGGCATCATCGCCATGATTCTCGGCGGTGCCATCTTCGCCATGCGCGGCATCGGCGACGCCGCGAAACTCCGCCAGGTGGAGTCCGACTTCAAGAGCTTCGAAAGTGCCTTGGCCATGTATAAGCTGAACGCCGGCTCCTTCCCGACCACGCAGCAAGGTCTGAAATCCCTTCAGGACAAGCCTTCCAGCACTCCCGTGCCACGCCGCTGGGTGCAGGTGATGAGCAAGCTGCCGCCGGACCCGTGGGGTGCGGAATACGGCTACCGTTTCCCGGGCAAGAAGCGCGCCAGCGATTTTGAAATGTTCAGCAAAGGCCCGGACGGCTTGGAAGGCACCCCAGATGATCTCAGCAGCCAGGACGAATAAGCCGCAGCGTGGCTTCACGTTGATCGAGATCGTCATGGTGCTCGCGATCGCCGCCATCGTCATGGGCGGGGCGGTCGGGCTGATGATTTACTCGTCGGACGAGCGGGTTCTACGCAATGTGTCCGGGGAAATCGAGCTGCTCGCCAAACGTGCGCGGACCATCGCCATTCTCAATCAGACGCCCTACGCACTGGAATTCCGCGAGGGAGTCGTTCGTCTCCTGCCATTCGCCGAGGCGGGTTTGAATTTGAAAAAAGGCGAACTCGAAGCTCAATTGGCCGCCGCCGACAGCAGCCGCCAGATTAACTTGGACAGCGGCGTGGAAATTTCCATCCGCCGCTGGAACTCCGAGGAATGGTTCAACACGCTGAAAAACTCCGTGCACGTCTGGCGCTTCGACCCGGACGGGTTGTGCGAACCGATTTCCGTCCGCATCGCCCTCGACAAGAGCTGGGCGGAGGATTCCTACCACCCGCTCACCGCCACGATCAGCGACAGCGCGCTTGAAGCCCGATGAAAACCTCTGTCCATCCCGTGAAACGTGGTTTCCTTCTCCTTGAGATGGTTCTCGCGCTGGCGGTTTTTGGCATCGCCGCCACGGGATTCGCGGTTGCCCTGCGCCGCATGGCGGACGTGGCCGCGCTGGCGCAGAGCGAGTTGCGGATCACCCGGGTTCTTGATAGTGCGCTCGATGAAGCCTTGTCGGTGCCGGTTCTTGAAGAAGGCGTCGTTGAATCCGAAGCCGGAGAAACCGGCATTGAGCTCGTCACCACCATCGAGCTGCTCAAGGAGCTCGAGAACGAGGAAGGGCAGTTGTTGCAGGAAATGTATTCGATCAAAGTCGAAGCAAAGTGGTTTGAAAACGGCCGGTGGCAGAACCGCGCGGTGGATACCTGGCGCTACGGGCGGATGTACCAACCATGACCACCCACCCCGTCAGAACCCGCCGCAGTGGTTTCACGCTGCTTGAGTTGGTGCTCGCCATCGGACTGCTGGCGATCCTCGTGGGCATGGTTTTCACGACCGCCCGCACTTCGCTGGCGTTGGGGAATACGATCGTGAAGACGCAGAACGAGGAAATGCTCCAGCAGGCGTTTTTCGAGCTCCTCAGTCGCCGCTTTTCATCACTTCCCGGGAATACGCGCTTCGAACTGGCGGTGAGTGACTCCGGCTCCCACTACATTTCCGACCTGACGCTTCAAAATGTCCCACTTAGCTTCACTTGGGGTGGTCAGGCCCGCATTGCCAAGGCTGTGCAACTCAGCACCGTAAAGCGCCGCAGCGGCTACCTCGACATCGTTCTGAGGTATTTCGAAAACGAGGTTCTTGAGGACTCCGCTTCTTCCTTCAAGCCGCAGGCCGACGAGGAACCGTTCGCAGAAATCATCCTGCTGACGGACGTCGCCTACTTCGAGTGGCGCGTCCTCGACGGCCGCTCGATGGAGTGGCAATACGATTGGGAAATCCAAGGCAGGCTCCCGCTGCAACTCGAACTCACCATGGCCATCGGCGCGAAGGGAGAGGAAATCCGCCAGATTTTTTGGGTTCCGCCGAAGCAGAGTCCGGAAGTTGCCATGCGCCAGATGCAGCAGAGCGGCGCAAACGCCAATTCCGGCGTTCCCAACCCTGCTGGCAACAACCCCGGCGTCACCATACCCGCTGGAGAAATTCCCAGCCCCGGCGGCGGTGGTCAGCGCGGCGGCGGCAGCCCTGGAGGAACAGACGGCGTGCGAATGCAAATCCCTCAAAGATGATGATTTCGTTCGCAGTTCATTCCCGGAAATACCGTGGTGCCGCGCTTATGGCGGTGCTCTGGTTGATCGCGATTCTTGCCATGGCGTGCATGGCCACCTTGCGGGTGATTTCCTTCGATATGGAGCTCGCCTCCGCTAAAGTTCACGGATCTCGCGCCCGCCAGGTGGCGGAAATGGGCATCGCCGTCGGCTCGAATCCCGTGGTCAAGCGCTCCGATCCCATGCTGCGCAACATGAACGAGGAAACCGGCGAGGGTTTCGAAGTCAGGGTCATTTCCGAAGGTGGCCGCTTCAACATCAATTCCCTCATCCTTCAGGACGACAAGGAGTTGCTCAAATCCATGTTCATCAACTGGGGACTTGAGCTCGAGGTCGCCCAGGAAATCGCCGACGCCCTCGCCGACTGGATCGACGCCGACGATGACGAGCAACTCAACGGCGCCGAAGTCAAATACTACGAAGCGGAAGGCCGCATCAACCAGCCCTTCAACCGCCCGTTCTATGATCTCAGCGAAGTCAGCCTCGTCCGCGGCATGGACTTGGTCGAAGCGGTGCGTCCAGACTGGCGGAACTGGTTCACCATTTGGAGCAGCGGTGGCTTGGATTTAAATGAGGCACCCGCCGAGTTGATCGCCGCCGCTGCGGACGTCACCGTGGAGCAGGCGGAAATCATCCCGGAAACCGTCCGCGGCACCGACGGCCTGCGCGATACCACCGATGACGTTCCATTCCAAAATGCCGCCGCCGCGCTTGATCTTTTGGGAATAGATGTGGAAGGTCGCCCTGAGGTTGTCAGAAGATTCACCGTAAATGACGCGACCACCCGCATCGAAAGCACCGGCTTCGCGGAAGGCGCGAAACGCAAGATCACTGTCATCGTCCGCAACCGCACCGGTAAACCGGCCCTCCTCGAACGCACCGAAGAAATCATCCCGTGAGCAAAACCACCGAAAACGTTCTTCTCGTCCCCGGTGAATCCGGTTGGGAAATCTGGACTGGCCAGATTTCCGCCGAATTCACCCTCCACTCCGCCACCGACATCGTCCGTGCCGGCGACCTCATCGGCATCCCGAACGGCGATCTGTTGCTGCTCTTTCCCGTCAAGGCCGTCACCGCCGTGCCGATGCGGGTCACCAGCGACGACGACGCGCTTTTCCCGGATCTCGCAGCGCTCCACGCCGAGCGTCTTGGACTTCGTCCGGACCCGATGGCCGGCCAGCTCACCGATGTTTTCGTCGTCGCCCGTGAAGCGGAAAACACCGCTTTGGTCTCCATTCTGCTGCGTGCGCCCGGCGATGGAGACATGCCCCCCCGCGGTCCGAAAGGTTTCGATATTTCCGCCAGAGCCTATCCGCTTGCCGGAGACGCGCTCGCCGTGTGGAAGGAATTCGGCCGCTGGGTGTTCAGTCTCTCGCATCAGGGAAATCTGGTTTACTGCCAGGCCACCTCGGTCGCGTCCGGCAGTCCGGACGCCGATCTGGCCCGGGAAATCCGCCTCGCGCTTATCCAGCTTTCCATGCAGGGGCTCGAAATCTCTCCCTCCCGGATCCTGCTTTGGTCGAATACCGAGGGCGTCGATCCGACCGCGCTGGCTTCCTCCTTCCGCGCTCCCGTCGAAGTCGCGCCGCGCCCCGCGCCCGTCTTGCCGGAGCCACTCAGCAAACTCCTCCCCGCCGATGTCCGCGCGGCCCGCCGCGAGGCGAACCGTCGTAAAAACATCATCATGGGAGTCGCGGCGGTCGCTTTGCTTTACCTCGGCATTATCGGCTGGTTCGCCTACGGACTCTGGAGAGACAGCTCGGAAACCAAAAAACTCCTCGCCCAGGCCAAGCAAGTCGCTCCGGAAGGCGAGGCCTATGCCCTCCATGTCGCCAAGTGGGACGAACTCGCCGATGCCCTCGACCTGGCAAACGCCCCGGTCGACATCCTCAAACGCATCGCCGACTGCATCCCACCAAACAGCGGGTTGCGCCTCAAAACCGCCGATATCAGCGGTTCCGAGGTCAAACTCATCGGCGAGGCCCCGCAATTCCAGGCGGCCAGCACCTTCAGCCTCAACCTCGCCAAGAACACCGATCTCAAGAAATTCGAGTGGCAGACCCCCGAGCCGAACCAGTCCACCCGCGGCTGGGATTTCCAATACACCGGCCAGCTCCCCACGGCTCCCTGATTTTTCCATTCACCGACAAATCCTTTCCCACCCGGCATTAAACGGTTAACAATCGCCTTCCCGATCCGCCACCTTCGTTTTTCAAGTTTCTCTCCATGTCCGACCGCGAAAAAAAGCTCATTATCTTCTTTGCCCTCGCGGGGTTCGCGATTCTCAATTTCCTTGTCTTCAATTTTGCCCAAACCAAGCGCCAGCAGGTCAATGCCGAACGCATCCAAGCCAAGCAGACCCTCGAAACCGCCGAGAAGTTCGGCGAGATGAAAGAGCAGGTCACCGACCAGATGGCATGGCTTGCCGACCATGAACCGGAACCCAAGGCGAACCAGGACGTCCAGACCACTCTCCAACAACTCATCGAACGCGAGGCCAAAGCCGCCGGTCTCACCATCAAATCCCAAAAACCCCTTCCCACCGACGCCACCGAGGGCAGGCACTACCACCGCGCGAAAATCCAAATCACCGTTTCCGGCACTGAGGACGCCCTATACCGCTGGTTCGACCGACTCAACACGCCCGACCAGCTCCGCGTCGCCTCGCAAATCCGCATGGTGCCGAACAACCCGGACGACACCAAGATCGATTGCACCGCCACCATCGAGCAATGGTTCGTCCCTCCCGCTCTTTGACCCGCCGCCATGAAAATTCCATTTTCGAACCCAGCATTCCTGTTCCTCGCCCTCACCGGCGCGGTGCTCGCGGATTTGCCTAAAAAGGCGCCGCTCAGCCGTTATTCCAGCCTGTGGACGAATTCCCCGTTCACCTCCAAGCCCCCGCCTGCCGAAGTGGGGCCGGGTGTGAACCCGCTCGACGACTACGCTCTCATCGGCGTTTCGCCCATCGGCGGCACCGGCTACCGAGTCACCCTGATTAACAAGAAAAAGCCTGAGGAACGGATCACGGTGGATTCGGACAAGCCTTCAAAAGATGGTTTCAAGGTTCTTGAAGTCGTTCGCAAGGCCGGCGATCCTCTCGGCACGACCGTTCGCATGAATTCCGGGTCGATGACCGGCACGATCGCGTTCGACACCAAACTTCTCACACTCGTCGCTGCGCCCAAAGCTGCGGTCCAACCACCGCAGCCCGGCCAACCACCACAGCCTGGCCAACCGGTTCCGCAACCCGTCGACCCGAACATTCGGCAGCCCCGTCCCCGCGTCGTTCCGCCGCCGGCACCCGTGGCAGGTGCCCAACCGCAGCCCAATGTGCCCGCGCCTCAAGCCAATCCGACCCTCCAGCAGCGCCCGTCACGTCGTGGCAACTAATCCATTCATCTGAAATCCGCACGTTTCCATGTCCTTCCACCGCTCCCTCGCCTTATTGCTTCTCGGCATTGTTTCCGCATCCGGTCAGGAAGCGCCGATCCCGCCGGTGGTTCCTCCGGTCGTGCCCGCTCCGCCCGCGGCGCCGGCACCTGCCCCGATTCCAGCCCCAACTCCCGCACCTCCCGGGGTGCCGATTCCCGGAGTGCAACCTGCAGCCCCCGCGGGAGCTCCCGCTATCGCCCAGCCCGCTCCCGGCGTGCCCCTCGGGCAGACGAAAATCACCACTGACATCAACGAGCCCAAGCTCAGCGGCACCGCCCTCGCCGGACTCTACCGGAAATACACCGGCAAGCGCGTGATCGTCTCCGCCGCCGCCGCCACCGCCGAGTTTTCCTTCGTCCAGGAAGCCACGCCACAAGATCCACTCACCTTCGGCGAAGCCGCGGAACTCCTGAGAAAAGCCGCCACCATCGAAAACTTCGTCTTCGTGCCCGACGCCGAGGACCCGAATCTCGACATCCTGATGCTTTCCACCGCCACCAAGCCCGCCGGGCGCGGCCTGGCCGTCTATAACGACACCGACACGCTTCCCTCAGGAGATGCCGTCATTTCCTACGTGATGACGCTCAGCTACATCAAACCCGCCGAGGCGGTGAACACCTTCACCCAGATCATCGGCCAGCTCGGCGCGTTCGGCTCCATTGCCGCCGTTCCCAATGCCTCCGCCGTCGTCATCACGGAAAACACCTCGCTCATTCGCAGGCTCATCGAACTCAAAAAGGAAATCGACAAACCTGGCTCCGTGCAGGGCACCCGCTTCATCAAGGTGAAATATTCGGACGTCACCGAATTGGCCGATACGCTCACCACGCTGCTCACCGCCCAACAAGCCACCCAAAAAACCGCAGGCATCCAGCGCATCGAGTCCGCTCCGGTACCCGTTCCGGGTGGTGCCCCAGCCGCCGGAGGCCAACCGGGTGGCGGCGGCAGCGGAGAGGACATCCCGATTCAGATCATCCCGGATCCCCGGACCAACCGCATCGTGGCGATGGGGCGGCCCATTGATTTGATTACCGTGGAAGGCCTTGTACGCGAGTTCGACGTTGAGACCAGTGAGAAGAATTTCCTTCGTCGAAAACTTCGTTTCCTCACCGTTTCCGAATTCCTGCCAGTCGCCGGAGATGCCTTGACCCGTGCCTTCAGCGGCACCGGTGGTGGCGGCGGGGGTGGGGGGGCCACTCAAGGAGGGGCCGCAGGAGGCACCCAGAGCGGTGCCACCCGCACCCAAGCCAGCGGGACCAACAGTCGTCAGTCGGGTAGCTCCAGCCGGTCCGGCAGCACCGGAGCCAACTTCGGTGGAAGCAGCAGCGGCAGTGGCAACAGCTTCGGTGGCGGCAGCTCTGGCGGTGGTGGCGGCGCGTCGAACGCCCTCAGCGATCCCGACGTCAATTCAGCTCCCGAGTCCGTCCTGGTGGGCCGCACCCTCCTCGTCGCCGACAACATCACCAACTCCATCGTCGTCCAAGGACCTCCATCCGGCTTGGAAATCATCGAGCGACTCCTCGACCAGATCGACGTGAAGCCCGAGCAAGTCATGATTTCTACCGTCATCGGCCAGCTCTCACTTAACGATTCCAGGGAATTCGGAGTGGACTACCTGATCCGCAGCGGTGACCTCTCATCACGCGGTGGTGGTGGGTTCGGCCCGATCCTTCCGATCCTTCCGATCGTGGGAGAGGACGGAGTCGAAACTCCGTTTGATCCGGGTTCGCTTTCCGGTGGCGGACTTCGCGCCTATGGCACGATCGGTGATTTGAGCGTTTACCTGAGAGCACTTCAGTCGAAGACCGACTTCACCGTGCTTTCGAGACCGAGTATCTTCACCTCAAACAACCAGAAGGGCACGATCTCCAGTGGTGAACGGATCGCCATCCCGACCAGCAACAACAACTTCAGCGGCGGCGGATCGAGCACCAACATCGAATATCAGGACGTTGTCCTCAAACTCGAAGTCATCCCGCTCGTCAACTCGGACAACGAGATTACTATGAAGATCGCCCTGCTCAACGACGAACAGAATGGCAACCAGGTCCTACAGGGTGCCGGCGGTGACGGCGGCGATCTCACCGTCCCGCGGATTTCCACCCGCGAGGTTCTGACCACCGCCACCGTCCCGAACGGCCAGACCATCGTCCTCGGCGGTTTGATCGTCGGTCGGAAAAGCCAGGAAAAATCCGGGATTCCGATTCTCTGCGACATCCCCTACCTCGGTAAACTCTTCTCCACCACCACCAATACGGACGACCGCAGCGAGTTGATGGTCTTCATCCAGCCCTCGGTGGTGAATAACGATCGCTCGCTGAACGCCGTCCAGGAAGACATGGATGCCCGCTACAAGGTTTCACCCCGAGTTCGCGAATTCGCAGATGGCCCGGGAGTCCTGCCGCCGGTGGACGCCATTACCCCGGTCGAGGACAAGGGGGGCAGTCGCACGTCTTCCACCACGCGACGGACGACCTATCCCGCACCCGTCGCAGAGCCTGCCACAAACACCAAGGCGAAGGCCTCGAGACGTCCGGCTCCCAACAGGTGAAAGGGTTGCGAAGTTTTTAAAATTTTTTTGAACGCTGCAATCACCCGGCTGTCAAATCCGCTGAAGACCGTTCGAAAGTTCGTGTTTTCATGTAAGGGTGAACAGCAGTTGTCTGCTTCAGACCCACCACGAGTGAAACCGCAGGTGTGATGAAGTTCTCAACTTGGCCGTCGGGGTGGGTGCCCCGGCGGCCTCTTTTTTGCCCGGAGTGCTGGGCAGCTCAGCTCCATGCGGTGCCGAGCTCTGAACTCCCCTTACCAGGCTTCGGGCGCTCAGAGCACCTCACTGAGGCAGCTCGATTTTCTCCCCGAGATGAATCGGGCGGGTGTTCAGGAAATTCACGTCCAGCCACATTTTCACCCTCGCCCCCACTTCGCGGATTTTGGTTTTAAGCCCGCCGGCCTGGGTGCCGACGTCTTGTGCGTCGAACCCATAAGCGTCGATGCCATGCGCCTCCGCCAGGTAGATCGCCCGTTCATTCTGGAACCGCTGGCTGATGAAGAGGATCGAATCCGCACCGAAGATTTCCTTGGCCCGGACGACGGAATCCAGCGTCCTGAGTCCTGCGTAGTCACAGACGATCCGCTTTATGGGGATTCCGCGCTCGACGAGGGCCTGGCGCATTTTCTCCGGCTCGTTGTAATAAGGGCTTCGATTGTCGCCCGAGACGATCAGGGTTTTGACTTTACCCGATTTCCAGACCTTTACCGCAGCGTCGATGCGGTAGCGGAAATAAAGATTCTCCCGGCCGCTCACCCGGTCGGTCGTGCCAAAGACAAGGCCCACTTCAGTCGGTGGTAAATCGGCGACATCCTTGAAAAGCCGCCCGCGCGAACCCCAGATCGCCGTGAAATTCGCGTAAGCGACCACCATCACAAAACCGAGGGTCAGAATCAAAACGCCCCAACCCGAACGGCGCAGCCAGACCCGGCCTCTGCCTTTTTCACCGACCTTCACAGGGTGCGGGTGGTTTGGAGTTCGACGGGGTTTCGGGGCCATTGCAGCAGGGACTTCACGGCATCCGAAAATCCGCCGATGAGAGGGTCTTCCGGGGCGAGCACCCGCAGCCGATGCGGGGTTTCGATGAAATGCACCTGCCGGAAGCGCCCGATCCACTCGCCGTCCACCTGCACCGGCACTTCCCGGTCGGAATGCACCACGAACTCGCTGGTTTGGAAGTAGCTCGTCGAGTCCAGCAGATCGATGCCGCCGAAGGCGAGGCCGCGCAGCGAATCGAGCACCAGCCGGTAGCCGGCCTCCTTGTAGATCAGCACGTCGAGCTTCGAGTCATGGTTGCTCGCGTTACGAAAGAATTTGAAGGGTCCGCCATAGAGCGAGCCATTTCCCGCCAGCACCGCCACGCCCTCTTCGCGCCGCCCGTCCGGGCACACCACCTCCAGCTTCGGCGGTTCCGCGCCCAGCACCTTGGCCGCAGCCAACAGATAGGCGAGTGGTCCTAACAATTTTTTCGTCTCCCATGAGGTCTCCTCGATCACCAGCGCGTCGAAGCCCACTCCGGCCATCTGGACAAACGGCGAGCCATTGGCTCCGAACAAATCCACTTCCTTCACAAAGCCGCGCTCAATCACCAACAGCGCCTGCTCCAGCGAGTCACAGGGAATGCCCATTTCCCGGGCGAACACATTCATCGTCCCGGCCGGCAGTAGACCCAGCATGGTCTTCGTGCCCACCAGGCCGTTGACCACTTCGTTGAGCGTGCCGTCACCACCCGCGGCGATCACCACCGGCTCGCCCTCCGTCGCAAATCGGGCCGCCAGCTCGCGTGCCTCCCCGGCATAATTCGTCGGGTGCAGCGTCAGCCGGTCCGGGTGGTTTTCGATGAACCGCATCACCCGTCCGCCCTTCTGACTGCGGGCGCGGGGGTTGAAAATGACCGGATACCGGTGCGGTTTCTCCATACCGGATTCTTCACCCATCCCCGGGGGTTCCGCAATCCGTTTTCACCTCCACTATCCCCAACGCGGATTCACGGCCGGGGTGGAGGGTGTTTCCCGCAGTTTCTTTAACATTATACTAAACTTGGCATGCTGTGATCTATCGATTCCTGTGAATGATGGACCTGTCCGAGCTCGCCCGTTACCTCACTTCCCATCCGGCGGTGGTGGAGAAGGCAGTCATTCACCAGGCTTACGGACACGCTTTGGAAGTTTCCGGAAACGTCCGGCTCGGCGACGACTGCGCGGCGATTCCCAACCCGACCGGCACCGGCCACCTGCTCTTCGCCGCCGAGGGAATGCTCGAATCCTTCGTGGAGGACGACCCTTGGTTTGCGGGTTACTCGGCGGTCATGGTCAATTTGTCGGACATCGCCGCGATGGGGGGGCGCCCGGTTGCCCTCACCGATATTCTTTGGACCCCCTCGGATGAAATTTCCTCCCAGATCTGGGATGGCATGCAGGAGGCCGCCCGGGCCTACGGAGTGCCGATCGTCGGTGGTCACACCACTCACACCGGTTCCGGAAAAGCCGCGCTCGGCGCTGCGGTGCTCGGTCATGCAGGGGACCGTCTCATCACCAGCTTCGATGCGAAACCAGGCGATCACCTCGTCATCGCCATCGACATGCACGGTGGCTACCGCGGCGATAAACCGTTCTGGAACTCAAGCACCACCTCCTCGCCCGAGCGGTTGAGGGCCGGCCTTGAAATGCTCCCCGCGCTAGCAGAAAAAGGACTCTGCCGCGCCGGCAAGGACATCAGCAACGGCGGCATCATCGGCACGCTCGCCATGTTCTGCAATTGCTCGGAGGTCGGGGCCATCCTCGACCTCGAAGACCTGCCCTGCCCGATGGATGTCGAGATCGAGCGCTGGCTCGTTTCATTCCCGAGTTTCGGCTACCTGCTGGCCATCGCCCCCGAAGATATCGAAAGCACGCTCAGCCATTTCACCGCCAGCCGCATCACCTGCCGCGAGATCGGGCATTTCAAAGCCACCCCCGGGATCACCATCACCGCTGATGGCGACGCGGTGGAGTTGATCTTCATTCCAGCGGCCGGCCATGCGGTGAACGAGGATTTCACGGTTGGCCGGCAGGCTGTCTAGCATGCTGTTCTATCCAATACCGACGGCACCCGAGTGACGTGAAATGACTCTCAGCGTACGTTTCAGCTTGATGGGTTTTCCGCCAGCCAGGCGTCCATGCCGCCGGTGACGTTCTTGACGCTGGTGAATCCGTGGTCGAGCAGCAGTTGTACGGCTTTGGCGGAGCGGCCGCCGGCCTTGCAGTGGACCAGAATCTCGCGGGTGGCCGGCAGGCTGGCCAGTTGTGTGGATAGAGTTTGCAATGGAATCAGGCGCGAGCCTTCGATGTGGGCGGCGGCGTATTCATCCGGCTCGCGGACGTCGATGAGCACGCCTTGGAAATTTCCCTTCAGGATGGCGCGGAGTTCGGTGGTGGTGATCGATTGCATGTATTCTGGGGTAAATGCGCAGGTGGTTGAGGCGGTGGTTTCGGAATTCGAGACGCTGGTGATTTCCGGGTGGTCGCCACAGAGGCGGCATTGCGGATCGCGGCTCAGTTTGAGGGTCCGGAAAGCGCTGTTGAGGGCGTCATAACAGGTGAGTTTACCGAGCGGGACGTGGCCGATCCCGAGGATCAGCTTGATCGCCTCCATCGCTTGGAGCGAGCCGATAATGCCGGGTAGCACGCCGAGCACGCCGGCTTCCTGACAGGACGGAACGCTGCCGGGCGCGGGCATATTCGGCAGCAGGCAGCGGTAACAGGGCCCGCTGAGATGTGGGGCGAAGACTCCGGTCTGGCCTTCGAAGCGGTGGATCGCGCCGTAAACCAGCGGTTTGCCGAGCAGGAACGCAGTGTCGTTGGTGAGAAAGCGGGTGGGGAAATTGTCGGACCCATCGACCAGGATGTCGTAGGAGGTGGCGATCTGCAGCGCGTTTTCCGGGGTGAGGCGGACCGGGTGGAGCTCGACCTGGACATGCGGATTGACCTCGCGCAGGCGGCTCGCGGCGCTTTCAAGTTTGGGTTTCCCGATCCATGACTCGCCGTGGAGAATCTGGCGCTGGAGATTGGAGGCGTCCACCACGTCGGCATCGACGAGCCCGAGTCTGCCGACTCCGGCAGCTGTCAGATAGAGCGCGGCGGGCGAGCCAAGGGCACCCGTCCCGATCAGCAGCACGGAGGCGTTTTTCAATCGCAGTTGTCCGGCCTCGCCCACCGCGGGAATGAGCAGGTGGCGCGAGTAGCGGAGCCGTTCCGCCGATGAAAGTCCGTCTGGCATGGCGGGGGAAGATTGCAGCGGATACGTGCCCGGTCCAAGGCTGAAAAGCATTTTGCGCAGGCCGGAATTGTGCTAGCTTTGCCTTATGGCTGAAACTCAATCCTCCTTCATGTTGAGCCCGGGAGACACGGCTCCAGATTTCTCGCTGCCTGATGCCGACGGCGAAATCGTGACCCGCGCGGCGGTCGCCGGTGAGCGCGGGCTGCTGGTCGTCTTCGCCTGCAACCATTGTCCCTACGTCGTTCATATGGCCGATGCGCTCGGCGATTTCGCTCGCGAAATCTCACCGCAGGGAGTGAACACGGTCGCGATCAACTCGAACGATCTGGCGAAATACCCGCAGGACGGACCGGAACCGATGAAGGCCTTCGCTGCTGAGCGGAAATGGGATTTTCCCTATCTGCTGGACGAATCCCAGCAAGTCGCCAAGGCCCATGGCGCGATGTGTACGCCGGACTTCTTCCTTTTCGACGGGGAAGGGAAACTTTTCTACGCTGGGCAGTTCGACGATTCCCGGCCCCGCAGCGGCATCGAACCGCATGCCGGAGACCTGCGCGAGGCGGTGCGGCGGATGCTGACGGGCGAGGCCCCGCTGGCCCGGCCTTATCCGAGCAGCGGTTGCAACATCAAGTGGCAGCCTGGGAACGAGCCGGTCGCCCAGCGGTATTGAAATTGACCCCTGCCCTGGTGGCGATGAAGCTGCCGCCGTGCGTTCGATACTGGTTACAGGAGGAAATGGCGGGCTCGGTCTCGGGATCGCCCGCTATTTCCTCGCAAACGACCCTGATGCCCGCGTCTGGCTCGGCGTCCGGTCGAACCGCGGGCAGGCCGAAATCGTCGCCGCCGAATTTCCCGGACGCTGTCATTTGATCGAACTGGAAGTCACCGATCCGGAGGCGTGGAAATCCGCTGTCGCCCACATCGTGGAATCCGACGGCCGCCTCGACGTGCTGGTGAACAACGCGGGCATGCACCGCGACTGCCTGCTCGCCGCGATGCCCGACGAGGCGTGGCACTCGGTCATCGCCGCGAATCTGGATGCGGTTTTCCACGGCTGCCGCGCGGTCGTCACGCCGATGATGCGCCAGCGCTTCGGCCGCATCATCAACATCGCCTCACTCAGCGCGGTGCTGCCGCCGTTAGGCCAGACCAACTATGCCGCCGCCAAAGCCGGCGTGGTGGCGTTCAGCCAGACGCTGGCCAAGGAAGTTGCCCGTGCGGGCATCACGGTGAACTCGGTGCTGCCCGGATTTATCGAGACCGAAGCGCTGGGCGGAATGGATGAAGAGGCACGCAAATCCGCGAAACTCGGCATCCCGATGCGCCGCTTCGGCAAGCCGGAGGAAGTCGCCGCAGCGGTCTTCTTCCTGGCAAGTCCAGAGGCGTCCTACGTCACCGGTGCCGCCCTGAAAATCGACGGCGGAATTTTTTAACTACAACGACATGCAAGGCGAGGAACTGAGACTGAAGATCAAGGAGATGATGGTGGAGGAGCTGATGCTCGAACAGCCGCCCTCGGAAATCACCGACACGATTCCGATCTTCGGAGCCGGTGGCCTCGGACTGGACTCGGTGGACGCGCTGCAACTCGTGGTCGGTTTGGAGAAAACCTTTGGTCTGAAAATCGGCAACTCGGACGCGGCGAAGGGCATTCTCGAAAGCGTGGAAACCATCGCCAGGGAGATCGAGAAATCCGCCTAGCAGCGCGGGTTTCCTGGCTGGCATGAAGGCGTTCCTGATTTTCCTGCTCAAGCTGGTGCTGACCGGCTTGTGCCTGTGGTGGGCGTTCTCGCAGGTGGATTTCGACAGCTCGGTTTTCACCGAGCCAGGCGCGATCGATTACCGCTGGCTCGCCGGGGGAGCCGCGCTGGCAGGGATTTCCATCGTGCTCCAGGGGTTGCGCTGGTGGTGTTTCCTGCACGCGCAGTCGCTGCCGGTGAGCGTCGGCCGCTCTGTCGAGTTGACGATGATCGACAGCCTTTTCAGCCTCGCCTCCGTGAGCGGGATTGGTGGCGACGCCGCACGGATCCTGCTGCTGATGCGCGATCACCCGGGGCGGAAACTCGTCATCGCCACTGCGGTGATGGCGGACCATCTCGCCGGACTGGTTTCGCTGGCGCTGCTGTTTTTTATCATCTCCGTAGCGAGGTTCGACGCCATCGTGGACCAGAGCATCCTCGGCCGCGGCGTGATCCAGTTCGCATGGTTCTATCTGGGAGGTGGGCTGGCGATGGTGTTGATGATTTTCATCTGTGCCTCGCCGCCCGTGCACCGGCGGATCCATCTCAACGACCGTTTCGGGCGGTGGCCGTTTATGAAGCGCATTCCGGAGCTGTATGATGTCTATCGGAAAAAGTGGCGGCACGCCGTTGCCGGATTGCTGGTCTCATTCGTCATGTTGTTCGCCTATTTCTCTTCATATTACTGCGGCATGCGTGCCGTGGGCGGAAATGTGGAATTCGGTGCGGTCATCTCCGCCATGCCGGTGATCGACGCCATCAGCGGCATGCCGATCTCGGTGGCCGGTGTGGGCGTGCGGGAAAAACTTTTCGAAGTGTTGATGAGGGATCTCGCCGGAGTACCGGCGGAAGTCGCAGTCGCCGCGTCGCTCGCGGGTTTCGCCTGCAACGTGCTGTGGGCCGGGCTCGGAGCCTTGTTTTTCCTGAAGAAGCGCGACCGCATCAGCGTCGCGGAGCTGGGACGCGAGCACGATATCTGACAAGGAGCGCGATCTCCGAATCGCCCTAGCCAATGGATAGCCAAGTGAAGCTCGGTTGACCTCACCCCATTGCCAGCCCATTGGCCTGGGCGGATCGGAGTCCCCGGTCTTTGTGGATTTTCATCGTCTCCGACGGATTCGCCGTGTAGGAATCCCGACGAGCTAACAAACCCCCGTGAAGAACTCCCCTCTTTTTCTCATTCTCGGTCTCTCCGGCGCGGGTCTGCTCTCGGGTCTCGCCGCGCGACGGATGACGCAAGGGGCTTCCGTATTGGCACCCGCACCGGCTCCTGTAGAAACGGGAACCTCAAGCGGGGCGACAGCTCCGGAAGCCGCTTTTTCCAAACCTGACAAAGCCGCGCCGATCCCGGTTCCGCTGCCGGCTTCCACCGACACCGTGGAAATCCTGCTCGCCGTGGACGACGCGACGCTCTATCCGCGGCTCGCCGCGTGGCTGCTAGGTGCCGGGGAGCAGGACATCGCCGCGTATTGGAACGGCTACCGGACGAGGAAAAACCGGGAAATGTACATCGCCGATCTGGTTTTCATCAACTGGACCCGCCTGAACCCGTCGGGTGCCATCGCCGCGGTCGCCGGGACCAAGGACGACTATTTCCCGTGGTGGGCGTGGACGGCCCATGATCCGCAGGCCGCGCTGGCTGCCGCCATGGCGACGGCACCCAAGATGGTGGACCGAGTGGCGCGGGGGATCGGTGGATTTCACCCGGACTGGCTGCGCGAGCATCTGGACCAGATTCCCGAGGCGAGCCGGTCAAGTGCGTTGTCCTCGTTCAAGGAGGTGGGCGACACGGAAAATCCATTGGAAACGCTCAAGTTCATCCGGGAGAATTCGATGGATTTCGACAAGGGGATCTTCAAATCCCTGGTGCGGAAGGATCCATGGGAAGCCTTCGAATGGATCCAACAAAACCCATCGCTCCAAACGGGTCGTTATCGGTCGGAGAATGGTCCGCTGGACGTCCTGCTCGATACGATGATCACCGATCATCCCGACGATCTTAAGCGTCTTGTCGCCCAGACTCCCTCCGGCGAAATGAAGCGGAAGATGGAAGCCGCGATATTTGAAAACCTGCTGGAAACCGATCCCGCGGCTGCCATCGCCCAAGCCAAGGCGACGGATTCCGCCGTCATCGCTGCGGAGCGATTCGCGAAAATCGGGCTGGGCTTGATCAAAACCGATCCGGATCAGGCTTTTGAAATGGCGAGGAAGCTCATGGCGATCAATCCCGGCAGGCGGGATACATCGATGCGGGTGGAATATCCCAATGGGAGCTCAAGCTGGGGTGGCAATGAAGATGGAAGCTCGGAACTGGTTGCCGCGCTAATCGCCAGGGATCCTGCGAGGCTGATGGAAATCGCCATTCCGCCCGACGGTGTGAAGCCGAACCAGTCTCAGTTTTTCTCCTGGGCCACCCACCAATGGGCGAACCAAGATCTCGTCTCCTACACGAACTGGGTGAACCAGCAAACGGACCCGGGCATCCGCGAATCCGCTGTCGGCCCGGTGGTGAGCCAACTGTCGCAGCTGGGCCAATTCACCGAGGCGATCGAATGGGCCCGGGGCTCGGAAACCACCGAGAACAGTTACTTATACACCATATTCTACCAATGGGGGAGGGTGGATCCCGCAGGTGCCGCCGGTTGGTTGGAAACCTCCGGCTTGTCCGCAGAGAAAGCCGCGAGGCTTCAGGAAAACATCAAACAAGCCTCCAGCCAGAACGACGAATGAAATCCTTTGCCGATCATTTCAACGCCAAGGCCGGCGGCGTTCTGGGTTTCCTGGCGATGGCCGTGGTCGGTTGGAATCTGGCGGGAGCGCCCGTGCCAACGTCGGACGAGCCCGCCGCCGAGCCGAAAAACCGAAGGGCCGACCGGGAGACGCGCCGTTCCAAACCCACCGGACCGGGCACGCTCGTCGGGAAGAGGCTTGAGACGATCCGCGCTGCCGGCACTCAGGAAGCGCGGCTCCGCGCGACGTTCGATCTGGCGAATTCCCTGTCGTCCTCGGAAATCGCCGCCTGGCTCAACGGCGACTGGTTCACCATCCGGGGCGGACCGGAGCGGCTGCTTTTCCGAAACATCCTGCTCGCCCGCTGGAGGGAATCGGATCCGGATGCCCTGCTCGTCTGGTCATTCAAGAACGATACCAGTGCAGGCCGGAACGTGCTCGCCTTGTGGACGGAAAAGGAACCGCAGAGGCTGATCGAGTTTTTCAAGAGTCACCCGGACGAGGTTGCGGAGTTGCGGGCGTTGAGAAATCTCGCCAAAGCCCATCCCGCGCTCGCCTTGCAGCGTCTTCAGGAAATGGCCGGTGAAAGGATATCCACCAAGGGAGCTGACTACTCGTTCGACCTGCTCCGCCAGTTGGCGGAAAAATCTCCTTCAGCGTTGGAAGCCGCGCTGGATTCGCTGCCGCCCGCCGTCCGGAGCCAGGCGGAATCGGCACTGTGCGGGCAGCGGCTGACCACCTCCTTTTCCACGGAAATCCGCGCTCTTTGGGATCGCCCCGGCGGGTGGAAGGTTTTCGAAGCCAATCTTTCCCAAGAGCTCCAAGGGAAAGTCTTCGAAGAACTGGCCAACATGCCGCCTGCCTGGAAGGCCTCGATCGCGGAGAATTACTACAATTTCATCAGCGAGGAAAATGCGGGCAAGTGGCTGGACGCCGATCTGGCAGAACTCGGATTCAGTGCGGCACAGGGGAAACGGCTTCGCTTGAGCGCGCTGGAGAATCTAGCGAGAAAGCATCCGGAAGAGACACTCAAGCGCATGGGTGGGATAGATTTGAACGCCAACGCCCGGCAGAGCCTGATTTCCAACATGTTCTCCTCGCTGGGAGAGGAACCTGAAAAAGCCGAGGCTTTAATCGCCCGGCTGGAATCCGAAGAGGATCGGAAACACGCCCGAACAACACTGGACGCCCGCAAAAACGGACAAACCCAAGCCAAGGCCGCGAATCCGGCGGAATGGATGGAGAAAATCAGCGCGGTTGATCCCAAGTCGGCAGGAAATGCCTCACAGTATTTTTATCAACTGGGACAGTGGGAAACAGGTAGGCTCGCGGAGCTGAACCAGCAGTTCCAGGCGATGTCGGACGATAAAAAGTTGCAAACCGCCCAGGTGATCGCCGCTGGTAGACGATACGGCGATTCGAACTCGCCGGTCACGGGCGAGGCGATCCGCTATCTGGTCGTCAACCCGGTGCCCCGCCCGGAAGGGCAAAATAACTCGGACACGGACCCCTTGCGGATGGCTTCCGAATACGCCTCGAAGCTGGCGATCAAGGACCCCGATGCCGCCAGCGAGTGGGTGGGCACCCTGCCTGCCGGAGATACTAAGCTTTGGGCGCAGAAAAATATGGCGAAGAACTGGGCGGTATATGATCCGAAGGCCGCCGGGCAGTGGGTGGCGTCGCTTCCCGTGGACGCCCGCAGCGAGGTGCGGGCTTTCATGTTGAAGGTGAAATAACGACTGGACGGACAAGACTTCGGCATCCGTCGGTCGGGTTTTGGAGGGAGGGGGGGAGCCGATCAACGCTCCACCCCCTCTATCTGATTTTCACTTGTGCAGGATCTTCTCCACCTTCGGCGCGCGCAGTCGGTGCGGCTCCGGCAGGTCCGAGCCTAGCAGCGGACGGCAGTAGTTCATGAAATCATCGGTCACGCCGTTGCCGGCCGCGTTGATGAAGTTGTCCGGCATGTGGCGCGTCTTTCCGGCGACTTTGCGGATGTCTACCAGTTCGTAATCGACGCTGTAATTGAGCACCGGGCGCTTGATCGCCACCGAACCGTCGACGTTGTCCCACATCGCGTATTGTACCGCCTTCTCGCCAACTTCCCGCGCTTCGCGGGCATCGCGGTCCGACTGGATGCCCATGAAGGAACGCTGCAGGTATCCAAAAGTATCGGAGCGCACGCGCTTGATCCCCAGGCCCTTGCGGATCTCGTTGGAAAGCAGGTCGCCGAGAGCGCCGGTGCCGGAAAGCTGGACGTTGCCATGGGAATCGCGTTCTTCAACGCCGAGCAGTTTCACGATCATCGCGGTGCCATCAGGATCGGAAATCCCTTCGGAAACGGCGATGGTGCAGAGGCCATGCTTTTGATAGACGCGGTCCACGTCGGCGAGGAAGTTTTCCATGATGAAATGGCGCTCCGGCACATAAACCAGGTGCGGGCCGTCATCGAAATACTTCTGCGCCAGCGACGACGCGGCGGTGAGGAACCCGGCGTGGCGACCCATCACGACGCCGATGTAAACGCCCTTCAGCGCGCGGTTGTCGAGGTTCACCCCGGAGAACGCCTGCGCCACGAAACGCGCCGCCGAGCCGAAGCCCGGGCAGTGGTCGTTTTCCTCAAGGTCGTTGTCGATCGTCTTCGGAATATGGATCGCGCGCAGTTCGTAGTTCGCTTCCTTCGCCTGCTCGTTGACGATGCGGACGGTGTCGGACGAGTCGTTACCGCCGACGTAGAAAAAGTAACGGATGTCATGCGCCTGCATCACCTTGAACATCCGGGCGCAATATTCCTCATCCGGCTTGTCCCGGGTGGAAAGCAACCCGGAAGAAGGTGTGCCGGCGACTTGCTCCAGGTTGTGGGTGGTCTCGCGGGTGAGGTCGACGAAGTTCTCCTCGACGATGCCACGGACGCCGTGGACTGCTCCGTAAATGGACGTCACCTGGCTGAATTTACGGGCCTCAAGGGCGACGCCGACGATGCTTTGGTTGATCACGGGAGTGGGGCCACCACCTTGGGCGACAAGGACTTTACCTTCTAAACGGTTGCTCATGGGGCGGCGAGAATTGACAAAACCCACTGAGATGCAAGCCCGGAAACCCGCCGGTCGGCAAGTGCCCCGGAATCCCCCGGAGATTCAGAATCGCGCTTGCGTGGCTGGGCTGGGCGGCGAGCATGCTCCATGATTTGCCCCACCTCGCGCGCCGCGGCACTCGGTCAACTGGGTGAATTCGTTGCCCACGCGGGACTCTATGCCCGCGACCGGAATCAGGTGAAACCCGGCCATCCCTCGGTCTCCCGGCTTTCTCCTGCCATCCGCTACCACTTGCTTACCGAGCAGGAGGTGACCGCGGCCGTTTTGGGCGTCCACCCGTTTGGGCGGGTGGAAAAATTCATTCAGGAAGTTTACTGGCGACGTTATTGGAAATCCTGGCTCGCGCTGCGTCCTACAGTCTGGAGCGAATACCTCAAGGATCTGGCGGAAATAGGTGAGCATCCCGCTGTCAGGCGCATTGAGGACTCAGAATCGGGGAACGCCGTGATCGATTATTTCGCGAACGAGTTGGTGACCACCGGTTACCTCCACAATCACGCGCGGATGTGGTTCGCCGCCTGGTGGGTGCATGAGGCACGCCTGCCGTGGCAGTCGGGCGCGGCGTTTTTTTACCGGCATCTACTCGATGGGGACCCTGCCTCGAACACCTTGTCATGGCGTTGGGTGGCCGGCCTGCAGACTCCCGGAAAAACCTATCTAGCACGCCGCGGGAATCTTGAGAAATACCTGGCACCCGAGCTTCTCGAATCTCTATCAAGTGGTCTCGCCGCGTTCGAGAATCCGCAGGCGCTCCAGCCGGGACCCGTTTCCAAACCTCCCATCACCCGCATGGACTGGCCGCTTGAGACGCCAGATCCATCAGGCGAGACGGGGCTTTGGATTCACGAAGAGGATCTATCGGTGGAAAACTCCGCTCTCGGCCTTGCATCATTCTCAGCGATCATCGTGACGGCGGACACCGCCACTTGGGAACACCACCGGTTCCCGCCCGCGAAAAGACAATGGATCACCGATGCGCTCGAGGATGCCACCACGCGTGCCGGGCTGCAATGGAAGGTTCCGGCAACGCTTGAAACCCACAGCCCGCACGGTGACGCGATTCTTCGCTGGGCGGAGCTGGAGAACCTCCGGGAAGTCGTGACCCTGCGTCCGGAAGTCGGCCCCTTGCACGACTCGCTGCCGGAGCTTCGCGCAGCGCTGGACCAGTTAGGGGTCCGCCTGGTGTTGGTCGACCGTACCGAGGATGTGAAGATCCGGCAATTCGCCACCGGCGGTTTTTTCCCGTTCTGGGAGCGCCTGCGGAAAACTCTCGTCGCAGCCCCTCAGCAGCGGGAGACTCAAACTCTCATGAAATACACCGATTGAACGCCTCCGGAAAACAAGTGCTCATCGTCGGCGGCGGCCTGGCGGGCTTGGCGTGTGCCATCCGGCTGCACGCAGTGGGTGACCGACCGTCGATTTTCGAAGCGAGCGATGCTCCGGGCGGGCGCGTGCGGACCGACCGGATGGATGGATTTCTGCTGGACCGAGGGTTTCAGGTCTATCTCGACGCCTACCCCGAAGCCGGAATTCTGCTGGATAAAAAAAGCCTCGATCTGCGTCCGTTCAAACCCGGTGCACTGGTCTATCAGGGCGGCCAAATGCGGCGGGTCATGGATGTGTTCCGCGCTCCCCGCCACCTGTTGGCGAGTGCCGTCGCTCCCATCGGATCCATCCCTGACAAGCTGCGGGTGGCATGGTTGAAGTGGCGCTTGAGTCGCTCGAGCATCGGGGAAATCGCCGCGCACGAGGACATGACCACGGAGAACTATCTCAAGCGTGCCGGGTTCTCTCCACGGATCATCGACGGGTTTTTCCGCTCGTTCTACGGGGGTATTTTTCTTGAACGGGAACTCCGGACGTCCAGCCGGATGTTTGAATTCACCTTCAAAATGTTTTCCCAAGGCAGCGCGACTCTTCCAGCCCGGGGGATGGGTGAAATCCCCCGACAACTCAGCTCCCGACTGCCTGATGGGACTATCCGGTTAGGCGCACGGGTCACGGAGATCCGCCCAGGCGGCATCACTCTGGAGTCGGGCGAGCAGATTGAGGGCGACGCCGTGGTCGTGGCCACGGATGCGGCATCGGCGGCCCGGTTGATTCCCGAAATGGACGGTTCGCAGCCCGGCTGGCGCTCCGTCACGTGTTTATATTTTGCCGCCAGCCGCTCGCCGCTGGGTGAGTCGATCATCGCCCTCAACGGCACGGGCAGTGGCTTGGTGAACAATGTCTGCGTGCCATCGGATGTGGCGCCGGAATACGCGCCGCCGGGTCAGGCCTTGATTTCGGTTTCAGTGTTAGGATTGCCGGAGGCGGCCGATTTGGAATCCAGAGTGTTGGCGGAACTGGAAGGATGGTTTGGCCCCGACGTGCGATCCTGGCGGCACCTGCGGACCGAGCGGATCGAGCGGGCGCTGCCCGAACAGGCACCCGGCGTGGGCCAGGTCGGCCCGGGCTTCCGCAAACACGCTGGCATTTTTGTCTGCGGCGACCATCTTTGGAGCGCCTCCATCGAAGGCGCGATCATCTCCGGCCTGCGGACGGCTGACGCGATTTTACAACCATGAACGGCGTGAAAAAACAAAACCTGCCGGAGAAAATCTGCTTTCAATGCCAGCGCCCGTTTGCCTGGCGCAAGAAGTGGGCGCGCGATTGGGAAAATGTCCGCTACTGCAGCGATGCCTGCCGCAAGGGCAAGACCACGGACAAGACCTGATTACCATGCCCTCGACTTTCCACACCAGCACTCCACTCGCCGCCAGCGTGGAAACGATGTTCGCCTTCCACAGCGATCCACACAATCTCACGGAAGTCATGCCGCCGACCTTGACGCTCGTCAGCCTGGAAACCGACGGCCCGGCGCAGGAAGGGCGCTTGATCGAGCTGCATTGCCGGGATTGGTGGGTGATTCCCATGCGCTGGACCTGCCGCTGGAAAACGGTGCGGCCGCCTCATCTGCTCGTGGACGAAATCGTCAAAGGCCCGTTCACCGTCTTCATCCATGAGCACCGTTTCGAAGAGCGGGGAACGCATGGCTGCGTCATGCATGACACGGTGACCTATCAGTGGGGCCGCTCGTGGTGGGGGCGGCTGGTTTCCGAGACCGGCGTGAGGATCTATCTGACGCTGTTGTTCAAGTATCGCCACCACCGCACCCGCAAGTGGGCGCTCGCGGCCTGATGCCGGAAACTGGTCCGATGATTTTGAAAAATTCCCCATGCCCGTGGTTGCCCGAGGTCGATGAAATCCACGATTTTTCGATCACCCGACGCCACGGCAGCGACCGGGGTGCGGAATTCTATCTGGACGCGCTGCGTTACGCCCAATCCCAATGGTGCGCCGGGAAACCCGCCCAAGCCATCCTCCAACTCAACAAAGCCTGGATGGCGGACCTGCCGACAGATGACCCGGTTTTCGAATCCCACCCGTCACCCTACCGCGCCCTCGTCTGGATCCTCGAAACCGCCTCCACCTGCGATTGCGGCTACCTCGGAAACCCCGTCCGCCATTTCCAACACCTCGCCAGCCGCATGTCCGGCCCCCGTGCGGAGATCCGCTCGTGGCATGCGTGGCTGTGTTTTCACCTTGCCGAAAAAATCCTTAACCCCGCCGAATACCCGCGGGACGGAGAACAGATCGCCCGCGAAGGACTGTGGATCCCCAGCTTCCAGCGGGCGCAACACGAGGTGAACTGTAGCGTCGCTCTGTGAGCGTCGATGCCGCTGAGTAGCGCGAAGCCTCTTCATTCGCATTTCATTTCATCTTACGGACCGCGGATTTCAATCCGGCTTTCATTCATTCATTCATCTTCTTCCCAAGAACCCACAACTTGCTCCGGTGTCGCCCAATCGAAGACGAATCCTGGCTCTTCAACCCAACTCTTCCCAACCGCTCCAACGGAAGGAACGCCCGACGGACTGGATATTCACGGGCATGATGCCGAGCGGGATCGATTCGTGTGACTTCGTGAGGCCCGGCCCGATTCACGGCTACGGACCAGCTAGAAAGGGAGCCGTCCCCACTTGGCCGCAGCTTCTGACCCCATTCGGATGCTCTCCTCTTCTCGCTTCCTCTCAATCAATCACCCGTTCGGGTGATTCTGCGGGTGGTTGTGAATTCACGATTGTGATGTTAGACGCTCCCCCCCTACTCCGAGGCATGGCAATTTCACATCTGCGAGATTTGTGTCGGGAGGCGGCTGGGCTTGCGTTGTTTCTGATGCCGGGACTGATGGCGGCAGGCGAAGCCAGTAGAATGACGCGGGAAATCTGGACCGCGGTTCCCGGCAGTTCGTTGGCGGACTTCAAGGCAAGCCCGCTCTACTGGCAGGCTGCCGACGGAGTTTCCACCTTTCCCGGCTCCGTCGCCCCGGCAAATGTCGGAGACAATTATGCTTCACGGGTCCGTGGCTATGTGAAGGCGACCGTCACCGGAGATTACACGTTCTGGATCGCTTCCGGCTATCAGTCCGAGCTGAGTATTTCTCCCGGTATTTCCAAGTTCGACCGCGCCATGGTGGGATCCGTCCCGGCACGGGTAGCACCCCGGGTATGGGATACCTTTCCGTCGCAGAAGTCCGCGCCGATCCGCCTGGTGGCCGGGCAGCGTTATTTTGTGGAAGCCTTGCAAAAAGAAGGTACCGGGGTGGACCACCTATCCATCGCTTGGCAGCCCCCGGGCGGGGCGCGCGCGGTGATCCCGGCCGCGGCCCTCGAATCCTTCACGGCAGATGCGAACGATGCCGATAACGACGAACTTCCAGACACCTGGGAAACGGCCAACGGCTACAGCACGACGGACAACGGCACGGCTTTTCCGGACCAGCATCCTCTGGCGGACCCGGATCATGACGGGTATTCTAATCTGGAGGAGGGCCGCTACGGCACGAATCCGAATGTCCGCGGCGGCGTTCCCGGCTCGCTGCTGTTGGAAACGTGGAATGATCTCTCAGGCGCGAAGGTGTCCGACCTGATGTGGGACGCACGTTTCTGCGGCACGCCGGATCAGTTGGAATTTATTTTCGCCGCTGAGACCCCGGCCAACCGGAGCGACAATTTCGGCATCCGGATGCGCGGGACGGTGACGGCACCGGTCACCGGAAACTATACCTTCTATATCTCGGGGGACGATGCTTGCCAGCTCATGCTCTCCACCTCCACCAGCCAGTTTGAAAAGCGCAAGATCGCCCACGTGGCCGGTCACACGGTTCTTCGGAACTGGACACAATTTCCGAGCCAGAAATCCGCGCTAATCGGGTTGGTCGCGGGGCAGAAATATTATATCGAAGCCGTCGGGAAGGAACAGATAGGTGCCGACCATTTGTCCATCGGTTGGAAAAAACCCACCACCACCTCCATCGAGGTCATCCCGGGAAGTGCTTTGGAAAGTTACGCCTACGATGCGGATGACGCGGACGGCGACAATATGCCCGCAGCATGGGAGACAGCCAACGGTCTTGATTGCGCCGTCAACGACGCTGCTGCGGATCCGGACTACGACGGTATTCCGAATCTGTTGGAATATGATACCGTCACCGATCCGCAGGTGAAAAACACCTTCACTGGAGCACTTTTGGAGGAGCTCTGGTGGAACGTGCAGGGAGACCGCACCGCTTATCTTGATCGGGAACCGCGCCTGCTTGATCCGCCGGACGAGCACTCGCTCGCGCTGTTGGCCAAGGGCACGGAAAACCGCCCGGTACATTATGCGAACCGCTTGCGCGGGTACATCACAGCGCCCATTTCCGGCACCTACACCTTTTGGGCCGCCGGAGACGACGAGGTGGATTTTTTCCTTTCCACCACGGCCAGCAAGTTCGACAAACAACTCCTCATCCACCCGGCCATCATCGGTAAGAATCTGGACGCAGACATCTCCATGAAATCTCGGGAAGTTTCACTCATTGCCGGGCAACGATATTTCATGGAGATTCGCCACATCGATTCGCACGGAGGCGATTATTGCCATGTCGCCTGGCAGAAACCCGGCGGCGTCCGGGAGATTATCCCCGGCTCCGTGCTCTCCTCGTTCATCCCTACCAGCGATGATCTGGATGACGACGATGTCCCGGACGCCTACGAAATAGCCAATGGACTCTCCCCAAACGACAACGGGCGCAGCAATTCCAAAAATGGTGCCCGCGGTGACCTTGACGGGGATGGCCTCAACAATGCCGCTGAATTCAAAGCCGGAACCCGCGCGGACCTGGCTGACACGGATGGCGACGGTGTCAATGACCGCGACGAAGTTGAAATGATGGAAACACAAGCCCTCATGGCGGACGCCGCACCTTTCGAGAGCGTCACCACCATCCTCGGCGCAGCATACACCGCCGTTTCCGGCTCATGGCTTCAGGAAAATGGAAGGGCCAGACAGGACTGCGTGCGCGGCTGGCTTGAGTATCCAGTTACACTTCCTGTCGCTGGAGTTTATCAACTCAATCTTGCTTTCACTCCGATAGCTGACGCTGGAATTTCACCAGATTATGAAATCGTCTTCTCAGTAGACGAAAAAACGATCCAGCGCGAAATCGTCCAAGTCTCGAAAGGTGCCACAGGACATGCAAAGATCGTTACCCCATGGCTTAACGAAGGAAGTCACACCATCCGCGTTTTCATCGACAACTCATATCATTTCCGCCGTGTCACTGTCGATGAGTTGGAGGTTCTCGCTTCTCGCGGCCCAGATGCCAATGGCAACGGAACTCCGGACTGGGTTGATCAGCGTGTCTTGAGGTATAACAGTATCGAAGCTCCTGCGATCAGCCTGACCTCCCCTGTCTGTCTTGAAGGAAAATCAAGATGGAGCGAGCTTACGAAAATTGCCGGCACTACCGTGATGCCCGCACCTAACGATCGCTGGTATGTTAATTTTCCTCTGAATCCTGGCCTGCCTACGGCAATTACCGCATCTTTGGAAAATGGCAGTCTTATCTCTACGCATCAGATCAGTTGGATTCCCACAAATCTCTTACACACTACTTCGCTGAATGTGAGACTTGGAGACTCTCTTAAACTTGCAGCGTTCATCGGACAGACCGGCTCGCCAGAAGAAACTGTCACTATCATGGTCGAAGGTCGGACCTTCACAACGACAGGTGATCAAGCATTGGTCCATACTTTTAATTACCCTGACCAAATATTAATTCAAACCACTCATGCTATCGGCGGCGATCTTACCACCGCAATCACCATTATCAACGTGATTGCTCCGCCTGTTATTGAAAAGGCCATTTGTGTGGTTGGAGCAAAGCGCGAATTTGAAGTGCCGGCGTTACAGAACGGCGTGACGCTGGAGCTGGATTTGGGCCTAATTGTTTTTGAAACTGTTCAGAAGTCAGATGGGGGTAAATGCTACACTCTCCAACTCCCAACGCTTGGTGATCTTTGTGCAGTCACTCGAATCGGTCCCAATGGCCCTGTGATCAGCAGTATTCCGTTCTATATGATGCGCCTCCGCACTACCGGGCAAACGGGGGTATTCAGCGTTGGGCAAGTAGATGCCACTACCCAAAACATTCAAATGCCTGTGCTTGTAGATGGTCTCTATTCCGGGACGAAAATTGATTTCGAAATTTTCATTGGAGGTGTAACTTTTGATGACGGCACGATTTCCAAATCACTGCGCATACCTGATGACGTAAGTAGTGATGGACAAGCACTGTTGCACTTCTATAAAACTGGAGATTCAGGCTCAGTTTGCCATCGCATCAACGTTTTCCAGACTTCCCAGAAAATCGCCAGTTTCTAAAAAAATATGGATGAACTTACTTCAGAGAAACTGTCACTTGACCAAGACCAACTAAATTCGATATGAAAACAAAAATTTTGCGGAATCAAAAAGAACATTTTAGGAGCACCACATACCTAAATTTTTGGGTTTGCGGCGTGTTCGTATTTGTTATCTACTTCTTAGGAAATCTTCCGTCGTCATCGACTGGGGCACCAGGTGGAAATCCAGCTCCCTGTCCTTGCGATTGTCAAGTGATAATTGGCAGCGATGTTTACGACACAACCGCCTGTGGTCCTGAATGTGCTGAAATCTCGACTTCAACATCAACCTGGACGGATGTTATCATTGAGCCATCTAATGATTCCGTCTCAAAGAAAAAGCGTTTTGAGCAGGTAGTTACTGTCGAGACGACAACTCGAGCTACCAAACATCAGGGCAAGGTCACTTATGATATGGCGAGGAAGCCACCCATAACTAACCTCCAAGCGGATTGCAGTGGATGTCCTCCTTGTCCTCAAAAAGTGGAAACACTAGATTGTGGAGCTGGAAAGGTACATTGCAACCCACAACCTGAAGATATCAACGAGACTAGAGGTGCTAAAACGGACAAAGGATGTATAGAAACGGCAACATGAATTGTGGTGAAAAAAAACACATTTAACGTTATGTTTACAACCGCTCATTCTCGTAATATGAAGAATACAAATGTTTGTTTTTGGTCTATCACTTACTTTATCATCTCCGCCAATTTCTGTGTAGCGAATTCTTTCTCGAAATTTGGGATCATTCGCGCGAATATTGCTCAATATCTATCCGATAATCGGTGGTTAGTCTGCTATGAGCCCAAACTTCGAATTGAAGCAGGCTTTATTGCAAAAACCGAAGTAGCTGGCTGCGATATTGAAGGGAATCTATTCGTTATTCGAGGCAATTTACGTGAGAACTCAAAGAATTTGTTGTCTCTTGAGAGTTATGATAATCCGAGTGTGACTTTTTCCACGAAGGAGGGTTACGTTTATGCTTGGAATCCAGCAGGTGACGGCCAACCATTTGAGTATCCAATGAAGATGGTGGAATACGAAAAACTGATCGAAAAATTTGAACTATACCCTCTATTGGGGAATTCGATGGATGCACCGATAAGATTTGAGCTACTTAAAGGGAGTCCTGATTTCTATGATCGCGCGCTTGGGCTGCCCAGACCGCAAAGCATGTTCCACCTTGAGAAGCCAGAAGCTAAAAGATTAAAAATCGGCATGTTTCTAAAAGGTGTTAGTAATACTCAAAGCATAGTTCAGGATGTGGTAAATGATTCTCCTGCGGCAGCAGCGGGCGTTAAGCCTGGTGACATTATAGCTAGCATCGCAGTTAATGGCACAAATACTGAAATGGAAAAGCTTTTTCCGATACCCAACGACAAATCTATTAGGATGCTATCGTTGACAGTAATTCGCAATCCGGACGAAGAAAGAGTGCTGATCTTAGATCTTACCGTCTTTCTTCCTTCACCACTAGAATCCTTTTTGCTTAGGTAAGCGATGCCTTTTTGAAAGGAGGAATTGATTAAAATGGTTCTGGCTTACCGAAAATCGATGATTTGACAATGAAAGCACTTTTAAACTGTTTCGTTGTTTGGCGGTGCAAGGGGTTGACGATAATTTTTTTGTCTGGAGTTGGTTGGTTTGTTTGGTGGTGGTATTTCGGCGATGTAAAGAATTTGGCAACGGGTGCCCCGCCCACCGCAGCTGGAATTGCTACAAAATTTGGGAGAGTAAGCATTGAAGAGGTGTTCCATGGACTCGAGATTGGGAAACGGAAAGGGCTTGTCCACTCGACACCGCAAGACGCGGCGGGAGAGGATAGACAGCCTCACAAGGGCCGGATAAGGCGCGTAGGTACGCCAGCGGTGCTTACAGTTTTTGACACTGGTGAACGATCCGTGCACGTGCGGGTGCGACAACTTCAGGCCACCCGCGGAATTCCTCTTCCAAATGAGGAGATGGAGTCCGCCCTGTCTTTCCTCTCAGGTCGACAAGTGCCGGAAGGCATCAGCAAAGGTTCCATGCATTGGCTGGCAGACGAACTACTCACCGTGATGCGCCTGCAAGAGCCGCCAAGGAATGGCTTGGCAGATGAACTTGGGAAAGCTGCATTCCAACCGGACACCGATCCGGTGGTGCGGGATTACATCATGCAGCACCTCGGACTTCTGTGGGAGCAACATGCAGCGAGTGAAGAAATCGAAAAAAACCTATGGCAAGCGGTCGCGACCTCCGATGAGACCACACCCGGTACCGCGCTCATCGCCTTAAGCCGCGGCTACGAGCGGGACGGGCAGGAGGAGAGTCTGGCGAAGGTCCGGCAAGAGGCGCTCACCCTGGCACGGAAACCGGATTCCCCGCTGGCCGTGCGGGTGACCGCCCTCTCCATCGCTGGGGATGGTGGCGGAGAAGAAGTGAAGCGGCTGGCGGGCGAGTTAGTCGGAAATCCGGAGACGCCGGTGATTCTGAGAAAAGTCGCGGAACGGGTGCTGAGGTGATCTTCACCAAAATGCTGTTGTCATGAAGTTGGAAGCCATCGCACATGATTCGACTGATCCGGTTTTGATGTAAGCGCTCAACGGCTGGGCATAGGGCGGTTCTGGCCGCTGGAGCATAAGTAGCATACACAGGTGTGTATGTTGCTGACGAGGCTCTCCACATCACACTGGGCATGGCGCGGTGACCGTTGTGATGTAAGCGTCCTAAATTCATCCCGTCAACGTCGCTCTGGCGGGACGGGAGTTAGGCGGCGCTTTCAGCTGCGGTCCTGCGCTCGGCGGCGATGCGGGCGGGCGTCAATGCGGCGGCTTGCTCCGGGGTGGAGTTGGGCGGGAGGCGCTTGATCACTTCGACCAGGTAGTCCTCGGGATCGAGGTCGTGGGCGCGGCAGTTGGCCAGCAGGGTGTAGATGAGGGCGTTGTTCGAGCCGGCTTCGAGACTGCCGAAGAACATCCAGTTCTTCATGCCCAGCTTGGTGGGCCGAATCATGTTCTCGACGAGGTTGGTGTCGATTTCCAGAACGCCTTGTTGAACAGAGCCGCTGCGCGGCGATTGCATGATTCGACGTTGAAAGGGGTGACATGAGCCGTTAGTCTGGTCTCGCTTTTGAAAAAAAGATAAACGCACTCACATCGGCTCCTTGGTATCAGGACTTCACCCGTTTCGTCCAGCTCAAAGGTCTCTCCGAGAACAGCCGTGACACCTACAGCCGCTGGGTTCTCCACCTTAGCCGTCACTTCCCCGATCAGGATCTCCCCGCGCTGCCCCCGGCCCGTGTGCTCGATTTCCTCATCCATCTTCAGAATGACCGCAAGCTCGCCCCCGCCACCCTCAATCAGGCCGTTTGCGGTCTCCGCACTCTCTATCGCGACCACCTCGGCCTGGACTGGGACATTTGGAAAAAGATCCACATCAAGCGCGAAGAGCCGCTGCCCCAGATCCTCACCCGCGACGAAATCACCAAGTTCCTTGGCACCTTAAACGACGGGCGCTATCGTGCCTTTTGCACCGTGGTCTATCAGACCGGACTGCGCCTCAACGAAGCACTCGCCATCAAGCCCCGTCACATCAACGGCGAGCGCCTCGTCATCTACATTCCCAAGACCAAAAACCGCAAGGCGCGTGAAGTTCCCATCACCCCCAAGCTCCTTGGCCGCCTGCGCAAGTTCTACGCCTACCATAAAAACCCCGAGTGGCTCTTCCCCGGTGTGGGCCGTTGTTGGAAAAACTCCGGCATCACCCTAAGCCAAGCCCTTCACCGCTGCCCCGATTCCATGTCCGAGTCCGCCGTGTGGAATGCCATCAAGATCGCCGCCGCCGAATCCGGTCTCTCCAAAAAGCACGAACACATCTCCACCCACACCTTGCGCCATAGCTTCGGCACCCACATGCTCGAAGGTGGAGCATCAGTTAGGCAGGTGGCCGCTTACCTTGGTCACAGCACGCTCAAGGAAGTGATGACCTACCTTCACCTCACCGAGATCAGCGAGAGCAAAGGCCGCGACGCCCTCAACACCCTTGCAGACTGCTAGATAGAGCCACCCCGCGCCAACATCGCAAGCCGTGGCCCTGCACCTCGCAGACCTCCTCGCCGAGCATTGGGAAACCTACGCCCATGCCCATCGGCACCAGCTCACCAACGACCACTACCGGGCCGTGCGGCGCGTCCTCGCGTGCCGCACGGCAGAGCTCGGAGGCCGTCTCTATGAGTGCGACGGCTGCAAGGAAAAGCAATTCGCCTACCACAGTTGCAACCACCGGTCCTGCCCGCAGTGTGGTGCCCTCGACCAACAGATCTGGACCGCCAAACAGGAAGCCCGGCTCCTGCCCGTGCCCTACTTCATGGTCACCTTCACCCTGCCTGCGGAACTCCGCGCCCTCTGCCTGCTCCATCCCGAGATTCTCTATCCACTCCTCCTGCGCCAAAGCGCCGCCGCCCTCCAGGATGTCACCGCCACCAAGACCGGCGGCGCGAAGCTCGGCTTCACCAGCGTGCTGCACACCTGGGGCCGCCAAATCCAGCACCACCCC
>JANPKJ010000019.1:0-6128 GCA_031425955.1 Akkermansiaceae bacterium
GGGGGGGGTGTTGTGTGGGCCTCCGGCGGGGGGGTTGTTTTTGTGGGGTTTTTTTCTGGGTGGCGGGCCCCCGCCCCCCCCCCCCCGCTACGCTCCTCACCCGCCTCGTCACCCTCAACCACGAACGCGCCGCGGAAGAAAAACGCGGCCTCATCCGCTACCTCCGCCCGGACTATCAGGGTGGCGGCGATCACCGGTCGCCAAGCCCGCCGGAGGCAAGCCAGCAAACCGTCGCCGGAACGGAAACCTCTTCAATTCAAAAATCCAAAATCAACAATCCTCAGTCGTCAATCGACCCCTCTTCCCTCCTTCCCTGGCCCGACCGCCTCCCCGACCAAGTTGCCATCCTCCGCAAGCTCATCACCACCGGCGACAAAAGTGTCGCCGGTCCCTATGATGCCGAAGTCCTTTCCGCCCTCTTCGGCCGCAAGAACAAGAAACGCACCGAGCAGATCGAGGGGATTCTGGAGACGCTCAAGGGGCTGGGGCAGCTTTAACATGACTTTATCAATGTCACTCGTTTCCTACACATCTTCGCGCCTCACCTTCAAAAAAACGGTGATTGATGGACTCGCGTCTGACGACCCGTTCCAAGTTAAAACTCCCTTCGGCGTGTTTGAAATGAGCAAGAGCGATTTCCTGGCAACGTTCGCAAATGTCGCGGCATCCAAGGCATATCGAGAAGGCGGGGTTTACAATTATTCCTCGCTTCCCGCCAAAGCGCTTCCATTTCGCTTGGCAGATGGCAGTGCCGCCGCTGTGGATTCCATCCCACGCAAATCGCCTTATCCACTCCCCGAAGTTTTGAAGGGAAGGGTGGAACTATCAGCATATCGGAGATGGATCCATGTGAAGGCAGCTGCCCACGTGAAAAGGGACAAAAAACGCTGGGGACGGGCCCTCACCCTTTCGTCGTATAAACAAGCCATCCATCAAGCCGTGCTCCTACATGATGGAACCGATCCTTACACTGGAGAGGATCTGCGCTGGGACCAGTTGCGCACTTATAACAATGATCATTCAAAACTCGGAGGCTCGAAATACAAGCGCTCCCTTCGGCTGCTTCCCACCATTGACCATCTGGACAACGGCCCTTGTGACGCTCCGGTTTTCCAAGTGCTTTCATGGGAAGTCAACGCCGCGAAAAATGATATGCCTCACGAGGACTTCATCGGACTCTGCAAGAAAGTCGCTAAGCATTTTTGAACGATTTCTCCACGCTCTCCCGATTCCAATCTTGCTGTCCGCCCGGTTTCGACTAGTGTATGCACCATGCAATCGGCCACCGAAAAGAAACTTGCCGCCCTTGAGGAGAAGCTCGCCGAATTGAGCGGGCTTGGGAAAAAAATCAAAAAGCTGGAAAATGAGGTGGCCAGCTTGAGCAAGAAGATCGAGGCCCCGAAGGACTGGAGGCTCATGGTCGGCCGCCTGGCTGACACCAAGATTGCCCGCGAGGCGGTCGCTCTGGGGGCTGAGATCCGCAGGAAACAAACCGACCCCTGATTCCGTGCTGGTTCTGGATAGCGATCACCTGACGGAACTCGGCTTCCGGAGCGTTCCGGGCCAAAGACTCTCGAAGCGTCTCGGGCGATCCGATCTTCCGGCAGTGATTTCGATTGTTTCGTTTCAAGAGCTGATGGCCGGAATACTATCCAGGATCAACCAGATCAAATCCGCCTCCGTCGGCGATCTGGTGTTGGCCTACGAATCCCTGGCCAACATCACTGACTTTTTGGCGGGCTTTACCCGCCTGCCATTCGACAGGGAAGCCGCCGCGCGATTCCTAAAGCTGCGAAAGCAGGGTGTGCGGATCGGCACGATGGACCTGAGAATCGCCTGCATCGTCATGGAGCACGATGCTGTTCTGCTGACCCGCAACACCAAGGACTTCGAGAAGGTGCCGGGTTTGAAATTCGAGAACTGGCTGGGATGATTTTTTCCGAATCCCCACTCAAGCAGCGCATCCGCTTACTCGGCGAGCGTCTCGATTCGCACCGCAAGCGGCAGCAGGAGCAACATCCCGGCCTCACGCTCACCGGCAAGGAAACGCTCATCCACGATCAAGGCCTCGTCACCCTCCTCCGCCAGATCCGCGACGAGCTGGATGAAGCCGTGTTAGAAGCCTATGGGTGGCAGGACTGTAGCGGCGATCACCGGTCGCCGCGAATGGATGGCGCCAGTGAAGAGGACTCGCGGCGACCGGTGATCGCCGCTACGCTCCTCACCCGCCTCGTCGCGCTCAACCACGAGCGCGCCGCCGAACAAAAGAGCGGCCTCATCCGCTGGCTTCGCCGGGAGTATCAGAATCCCTCCGCCGCCGCGCCCCCACCGGTCCAATCCATTCTCCAAGGCACCGAAACCTCCGATCATTCAAAATCCAACATCTCTTCTCCCTTGGCCCGACCGCCTGTCCGATCAAGTCGCGATCATCCGCAAGCTCATCGCCGGTTACGACAAGAGTGTCGTAACTCCTGATCCCGAGGGTCTCTCAGCACTCTTCGGCCGCAAGAACAAGAAACGCACCGAGCAGATCGAGGGGATTCTGGAGACGCTCAAGGGGCTAGGGCAGTTGTAAATGCCCGCAAGTGTGCCGTTTTCAATTTTGTCGCGTCCACGGCTTCAACGAAATCTTCTCCTAAGCCATTGACAAGGGTCACAGTGCTTGCCGCAGTCGCGGAAAAGCTTGCCAAACTGAACGGACTTGGGGAATAAAGATCAAGATATTGGAAATGGAGCTGACAATTCTAACCGCGGATTTTGAGGCTCTTCAGGACTTGAGGCTCATCTCCGACCGCCACGCTGACACCAAGTCTTCCCGCGAAGCGGTTGCCCCAGGGCACGAGATTCGCAGCACACAAGCTCGGTCTGAATGACAACGCCGCCACCAACTTCCCCCGAGCAATCCCTCCGCGCCGAAAACGCCGAACTGCGCATGCGGCTGGAAAAGTCCGAGGAGATGCTCCGTGCCATCCGTGGTGGCGAGGTGGCGGAGCTTTCAGCGGAGGGCGACGCCGAGCCGCGGTTTCCCACCCCGCAGGAGGGCCTCGACGCTGAGCAGTCCGACAATTCGGAGCGGAGGCAGCCGTCAGGTCTGAACGTGGACGTCACCGAGCGCAAGCGTGCGGAAGAGGCGTTGTGCGCGAGTGAAGCGCGTTTCCGTGCCGCCGTGGGCGCGGTGAGCAGTCTCATCTGGACCAACAACGCGGGTGGTGAGATGGAGGGTGAGCAACCCGGTTGGGCCCG
Source organism: Akkermansiaceae bacterium (assembly GCA_031425955.1). GTDB lineage: Bacteria > Verrucomicrobiota > Verrucomicrobiia > Verrucomicrobiales > Akkermansiaceae > Luteolibacter. Next base: position 3,244 of record JANPKJ010000019.1, read on the forward strand.
ATTCACCGGTCAATTACGGGAGGACTACCAAGGCTATGGCTGGGCAAAAGCCGTGCACGCCGAAGATGCGCAGCCGACCATCGACGCGTGGGATCGGGCCGTGGCAGAGAAGCGGATGTTTGAGTTCGAGCACCGCGTCCGCCGCCACGATGGCGAGTGGCGGGTGTGTGAGGTCCGCGCGGTGCCGGTGCTCGGCGAAGCGGGAGAAATTTGCGAGTGGGTGGGCATTCACACCGATATCACCGAGCGCCAGCAGACCGAAGAGGCACTGCGCCGGAGCGAGGCGCGTTTCCGGCGAGTCCTGCGGCAATCTCCGGCAGGCATCGTCCAGACCGACGCTACCGGCCTGCATGACGCTGGTCAACGAGCGCTGGTGCGAGATGCTCGGCTACTCCGAGGCGGAGCTGCTGGGCCTGTCCGTCGTGGATGTGACGCACCCTTCCAGCGCGGAGCTGACGAAGCAAAACTTCGCCCGATTGGCGGCGGGTGGGCCGGATTTCCAGGTCGAAAAGAGCTACTGCCGCAAGGATGGATCGTATTTCCCCGCGCAGAGCAATGTGAGCGCCGTCCGATCGCCCACTGGCGAATTCCTCGGCCTCATCGCGGTGGTGGTGGACATGACGGAGCGGCTGCGAGCCGATGAGGCGCTGCGCCGGACGAATGTTCGCTTTGAACTCGCGCTGACGTGCTCGCAAGTCGTGCTTTTTCAGCAGGACTTGGAACTGCGATACACCTGGATTCAAAATCCCGCGCTGGGCTTCGATGTTTTAGATGTCATCGGCAAACGGGATGTGGACCTGATGGAGCGCGCTGAGGATGCGGCCGTGACCGAGGGACTGAAACGCAAAGTGATCCGCGCCGGGGTCGGCGTGCGGCAGGAGGTGCGGGTCCAATTCCAAGGCGTAGAGCGACATTACGACCTGTCGGTGGAACCCCTGCGGGATCCCGCCGGCCTCATGTCCGGCGTCACCTGTGCGGCCATTGACATCACCACGCACAAGGCGGCGGAGGAGAAACTGCGTAGCAGCGAATACCGCTTGCGGCTGTCCTTGGAGGCGTCGGCGACCGGACTGTGGGATTGGGACGTGCAGACCAACGTCGTCACCTGGTCCGCGGAGACCTATCCCATCCACGGGCTGAAGGAAGGAGAGTTCGACGGGACGGAGGAGGGGTTCGACCGGTTGCTTCACCCCGACGACCGGAGCCGGGTGTGGGCAACCGTGCGGGCGGCAGTGGACGGGCGGACAAAATACTACTGCGAGTTCCGCATCCTCCGCCCGGGTGGGGAAGTTCGCTGGGTAGCAAACTCGGGCCGCGCGGTCTACGAACGCGGTCAGGCCGTGAAGATGGTCGGAACCATCACGGACATCACCGAGCGCAAGCGGGCAGAGGAGGCAGTGGCCCGGCTGGCAGCCATCGTCGAATCGTCCCATGACGCGCTCTTTGGCGAGGATCTCGACGGGATCATCACCAGTTGGAATCGGGGGGCAGAGCAAATCTTCGGCTATCGCGCGGAGGAGATCGTGGGCACTTCGATCATGCGGCTGATTCCTGCGGATCGGCAGGCAGCGGAGTACGAGCTCCAGCGACAAATCGCCGCCGGGGAGTGGGGGGGAACGTTTGAAGCGATCCGGCTGACCAAGGAAGGGCGGGAGTTTCCCGCTTCGATCACCATCGCGCCGCTGAAGGATGCGGCCGGGAAAGTCATCGGCACATCCAGAGTCGTGCGCGACATGACCGAGCGCACGCGAGCCGAGGAGGCTCTGCGCGAGAGTAATCAGCGAACGCTTTTGGCGACCGAGGCGACGGGAGTGGGCATTTGGGAATGGAATGTTCTGACCGGCGAGATCCGGTGGGATGTCCAGATGTTCCGTCTTTACGGAATCACCCCAACGGCGGATGGATTCATGCAGTATTCCACTTGGAGCCAGACCCTCCTGCCCGAGGATCTGCCGGAACAGGAAGCGATCTTACAAGACACGGTCCGCCGCGCCGGGAATAGCTCCCGCGCTTTCCGAATCCGCCGGAAAAGCGACGGAGAATGCCGCCATATCCAATCGGTCGAAACAGCCAGGACGAATGCCCAGGGACAAACTGAATGGATCATCGGCACGAACCTGGACGTCACCGAACGCAAGGAGGCGGAGGAGGTCCTGCACGCCAGCGAGGAGCGGTTCCGCGCACTGGCCGATGCCATCCCGCAACTCGCGTGGACCGCGCACCCCGACGGCTTCATCCACTGGTATAACCGGCGCTGGTATGAATACACCGGCACCACGCCGCAGGCGATGGAAGGCTGGGGCTGGCAGAGCGTGCATGACCCCGCGATGCTGCCGGAGGTCATGGAGCGGTGGGCCGCTGCCATCGCCTGCGGCGAGACCTTTGAAATGACCTTCCCGCTGCGCGGTGCGGATGGGATATTCCGCCCCTTCCTGACGCGCAGCATCCCGCTGAAGGATGCCGCGGGAAAGGTGACGCAGTGGTTCGGGACCAATACGGAAGTGGGAGAATTGAAGCGCGTCGAGCAGGCGCTGACCGTAGCCAAAGAAGCCGCCGAAGCCGCGAACCAAAGCAAGGACCGCTTCCTCGCCGCGCTCAGTCACGAACTGCGGACGCCGCTCACGCCGGTGCTGCTGGTGTCCGGACTGCGTGCCAAGTCGAAGGAGCTCTCCGAGGATTTGCGCGAGGATTTCAAGATGATTCACCGCAACGTCTTGCTGGAGGCGCAGCTCATCGACGACCTTCTCGACGTATCGCGCATCCAGCAGGGCAAGATGCGTTTCGATTTCAAAATCGTGGATGTGCATGAAGCCATAACTCGGGCGCTTGAAATGCTGTTTTCTGAGGTGGAGGAGAAAGGAATTGTCGTCCGGCAAGAACTCCAC
>JANPKJ010000020.1:0-144332 GCA_031425955.1 Akkermansiaceae bacterium
ATCCACTTCCAGGCTCCACGCGTCGATCCCGCCGCGCAGGGCGTAAGTCTCGCTCAACCCGTGACCTCGGAACCACGCGACCTGGTCCAGCACGTTTTTCCCGCGGTGATCGTATAACAGGATCGGCGTCTTTGCATCACCAGCGAAGAGTTGCTGTTGGAGTTCCTGGGTAAAAAATTCCGAACCCGGAATCACCACCGCCTCGTGTTCTTCACGAGTCCGCAGATCGATCACGCGGAAATCGGAGATCCGTTCCTTGGCCGCGGCGGGTTCAATCCACATTGCGGAATCATGAGCGTGACTTGTCAGAAGATGTTCGAGCAACTCGTCGACCGGGATTTCCGAGCGAGCGCACAACTCCGCCAGGGTTTCCTCGTTGGAAAACGCGCAACTCTGGCAACCACCCAGATGATAGCGCGCGAAAATCGCCCGGCGCGCGCCCGGCAGGGTTTCGAGGATCAGACTCATCGGAGAGTCGGCGGTAAGTTCAGCGGCTTGCATCGGCGCCAAGTTAGCCGCCACATCAGGGAAAACAACCATGCTGATTCACCGCCGCGCCTCTTCTTTGGCGAGGAAGGCGGCCTCCTCTTCGTGCGAATGAATCTGCAGCAGGGCCTGCACCCCGTACTTCGCGGCGGTTGCCTTCAGGATGTTGCGCATCGCGGCAGCCGTGAATCCTTCCCTGCCTACCAACATCGCCACATCCTTCTTCACCAGCACCAGCTTGAAGCGCAGCGCGTTCGGCCCCAAGGGCAAGACCTTGATCTGTGCGTGCCCGGGCTCGTCGATCAAGTTGACGGCCACATATTGCAGGAAATTCTTCAGCTTTGTCGTGATCGCCTGCATTTCGTCAGGTGGGATCAGGTGGACATCCCGCTTGGCCGGAACTGGAGGGGCAGGCGCGGGCTCGGCGTGCAACGCGCTTCGGAAATCCCAGTCCATCACCTTGTAATTCGCAGTCCGCTTGAAAATATCGACGACGTCCACCTCCTGATTCGCCGCTTTTTTCACCGCGGGCAGCACCGCCCGGAAATCCCACTCCATCACCTGGATGCGGCCCAAACGTTTCAGCGAGCGACTGATCTCCAGATCCTTGATCTCCGTATTCAAGAGTTCCATGAAATCCCAATCCGTGACTTGGATGTCTCCAAGCTCCTTGAGAGTGCGGGCGATTTCTGAAACACGTTTTGGCATATGGAACGGGTGGACGATAGCCCGTGAAACCCACACCGCTCAAATGAAAAAATCGCGGGTGGAGCGGCTGAAGAACGGGCTCAAGTCGTGGGATTATTTTTTCCGCTGTTTTCACCGCCAATCAGTGGCTAAATTCCCGCCATGCCGAGGGAACGCGATCCGGACGAACCGAAAATCTACTTTTTACCGAACCTGATGACGGCCTGCAACCTGGCGTGCGGGTTTTTCGCCGTCCTGATGATCTTCCGCGGCCTCGTCGAAGTGGGGAACGCCAAACTGCCTCCGAAGGAATATTACGAGCAGCTCAAGCCCTACTACGAATATGCAATTCTGCTGATTTTCGGCTCATGCCTCTTCGATTTGCTCGACGGCCGGTTGGCACGCCTCGGCGGACAGGAGTCGCCGTTCGGGCAGCAGTTCGATTCGTTGGCTGACATCATTTCCTTCGGCATGGCCCCGGCGATGCTGCTCTCAAAAGCAGTGCTCTTCCCGCTGGGCAATGTCGGGTGGGCGATCGCCCTCGTCTATCTGATCTGCGGCGCGATGCGGTTGGCGAGATTCAACTGCCTCGCGGCGCTTCCAAAGAAACCCGGCGCTTCCACCGATTTCCGCGGCCTGCCGATCCCGATGGCGGCCGGATTTATCGCCTCGCTGACCTTCCTGTTGATCGATCTTTACAAAAACGACCACGAGCTCGGCTTGTGGAAATACATCCTCGCCGGAGCCATGTTAGGACTTTCCCTGCTGATGATCAGCGACGTGCGCTATCCGAGTTTCAAAAAAGTCGGCTGGAACACCCGCGGCACCTTGGGCGCCATTGTGATCGCGATGCTGCTGGTGTTCGCCATCGTGCAGTTCCGCTATGTCATGCCGGTGGTGCTGTTCAGTTTGTTCCTGTTGTATGGCTTCATTCGGCCATGGGTCTCCCAGAAACTCAGGAAGGAAATCGAGGTGGAAACCGATCCGGACGATGAATTGAACGGGTTCGAGACTTCGGCAGACGAATCGCACAAGGAAGTCTGAGCATGGACGAGCCCAAAAACCGTCCCCGCTGGGTCCCGTTCCTGTTGATGCTGCTTCCTGTATGGCTTGTGGCATCGGGCGGTGGAGCGCTGTGGTATTACTTCCACTTGGAGAAGAAGCAGGCGCTCGTGGAGCAGGAGCGATTCGCGCAAAACGTCTCGACCCCTCTCCTTGCGGATGATTTGAGGAAAATTGTCGAAGTGATCGGCGAGCGGAATGCTTCCTCCGAGTCCGCCGCCATAAGTTTATCCCGCACCACGTCGATGATCGAAGGCCTGCTCGGTCCGACCAACACCGGCTACACGGTCCGCCAAACCAAGGGTCCGGCGACATGGCCGTTGCTGCAAGTCACTCTCACCGGACAGGATCCGGAAAAACCGGCGGTCTGGGTAATCACTTCTTATGACAGCCGCGCCGGATCACGCGGTGCTGAATCGAATGCCACCGGCCTTGCGGCCACGCTGGCAGCCGCGCAAGCGTTGGCCCGGGACAAGCCCATCACTTCCATCCATTTCATCTTCCTTCCTCACGTCAATGATCCTGAATCCCCCGTCGTCGCCACGGCAGCAAAATTTCAGGAACTCTCGAAACTCGCCGGTCCGCCGAAAGCCATGCTCTGCGTGGAATCCATGGGCGCGGGCGAGCCGTTGTGGCTGAGTTCGCGGGACACCACCGCCGCTCCACTCGGTCTCGTCGCCGGCCTCGGCGCGGTTTACGGCGCGGAAGTCGTTTGCCTCGGGGAGGATACGGATCTGGCCAGCATGCTTTTTGAAATGAATTTACCAGCTGTCCGGGTCGGGACCCGACCGTTGGTGCTCGCCGACGAGACGGATGACAAACTTCCTTTCGCACCCACGGTGACGGCGTCCACCGGCCGTTTGATCGAGTTGATCCGTCGCTGCGCCTCCAAGTAAGAAAAGCCCGGCAAACATTCCCGGTTGCAGAATTCAGGATGCGGTCCAAAATCCCCACCTCAATTGAAATTATCAGCGATCTGACAGCGCTTCCTCCCCATTTTCTTCCATGCGCCCCACCGACCTCGACCCCGCATTCATTTCCCACGCCCCCGGCTATTGGTCGGACGAAGCCACGGAAACCTGGGATGACCACCGCTGGCAACTCAGAAACCGCGTCGATTCCCTCTCGGATCTCGATCTGCGCCTGAACCTGACCGATGAAGAGCGCGCCGGAGTCCTGCTTGCCGGGACCAAGCTGGCCATGGCGATCACGCCGCATTTTTTCAACCTGATCGATCGCGATGACCCGGACTGCCCGATCCGCCGCCAAGTGATTCCCCGCATCGAGGAAGGCTGGAACGCTCCGGAGGAAATGGCCGATCCCTGTGGCGAGGATTCCCACATGCCCGTCCCCGGGCTCGTCCACCGCTACCCGGACCGCGTGCTCTTCCTCGTCACCGACCGTTGCGCCTCCTACTGCCGCTACTGCACCCGGTCGCGGGTAGTTTCCGGTGTTGGCGAGCAACATCTGGAGACGCAATGGGAGATGGCGTTCAAATACCTCGAAAAGCATACCGAGATTCGCGACGTCTTGCTCTCCGGCGGCGATCCCTTGCTGTTCTCGGATGATCGCCTGGATAAAATCCTCACCCGCTTGAGGTCGATTTCCCACATCCAGTTCATCCGCATCGGTTCGCGAATTCCGATTTTCCTGCCCCAGCGGATCACGCCGGAGTTGTGCGCAATGTTGAAAAAGCATCATCCGCTTTTCATTTCAATCCACACGAACCACCCGCGCGAGCTCACCACCGAAGTCCGCGACGCGCTCGGACGCCTCGCCGATGCCGGCATCCCGCTGGGCAACCAAAGCGTCATTCTCCGCGGCGTAAACGACAGCGTGGAAGTCCAAAAGGCCCTCGTCCAGAAGCTACTGATGTGCCGCGTGAAGCCGTATTACCTTTACCAGTGCGATCTCATCAACGGCTCGTCACACCTCAGAACGCCCGTCGCGGAAGGCGTGGCGATCATCGAAGGCCTGCGCGGCCACACCACCGGCTACGCGATTCCGCAATTCGTCATCGACGGCCCCGGCGGTGGCGGAAAGATCCCGATCAACCCGAACTACGTGGTGGATACCGCTTCCGGCAAGATCACTCTGCGCAACTTCGAAGGCGAGATTTTCGAGTATCCGGATCCCACGCCGATCCCGGCCCTGGACCTCGAGAATCTGCACCAAGAAGCGCTGAGCCGCTCGATTTGACGCCCGGCCCATTCCGCTTGCTCTCGCGGTGCGGTGTCCTAGCATCCGGCGCTTTCCAAAGCTCCGTTGCTCATGAACCGCATTTTCGTCGAAAAACAGGCCGCTCACACCGCCGAGGCCCGCCACCTCCTGCATGACCTCCACGAGTCGCTAGTTCTGCCCGGGCTCAAGGACGTGCGCATCGTCCAGCGCTATGATTGCGATGGACTCAGCGCGGAAGAATTCAGCTCCGCAGCGCGTCTGATCTTGTCGGAACCGCAGGTGGATTCCATTTCTGAAACGCTCAACCTTGGAGAAACGGAAACTGCCTTCGCCGTGGAATTCCTCCCCGGACAATTCGACCAACGCGCCGATTCCGCCGCACAGTGCGTGCAGATTCTCACCGGCAAGGAACGCCCTCTCGTCGCTTCCGCGAAAATCATCATTTTGAACGGCACGCTCACCGCCAACGAGCTGCAGAGTGTGAAATCTTACGTCATCAATGCGGTGGATTCCCACGAAGTCCCCGTGGCGGCGATCACCGGTCGCCGCGAAACCCTTCCACCACCCGACGTCGCGATCCTCACCAGCTTCGCGACCCAAAACCCCGCCGCACTCCGCGCCGAACTCGGTCTCGCGATGTCCACCGAAGACGTGGTTTTTTGCCAGGCTTATTTCCGCGATGAGGAAAAACGCGACCCGAGCCTCACCGAAATCCGGATGCTCGACACTTATTGGTCGGATCACTGCCGCCACACCACCTTCCTCACCAAAATCGACGAAGTCACCTTCGGCGAAGGTACCGAACCGGTGCAACGCGCCTGGCAAACCTACCTCGCCACCCGCACCGCGCTCGGCCGCGACGAGAAGCCGGTGACGCTGATGGACATCGCCCTCATCGGCATGCGCGAGTTGAAGATATCCGGGGAGCTCGACAACCTAGAAGTTTCCGAGGAAGTCAACGCCGCCTCCATCGTCGTCCCGGTGTCCATCGACGGTCGCCCTGAAGAGGAGTGGCTCGTGATGTTCAAAAACGAGACGCATAACCACCCGACCGAGATCGAGCCCTTCGGCGGCGCGGCCACCTGCCTCGGCGGTTGCATCCGCGATCCTCTATCCGGACGCTCCTACGTCTATCAGGCAATGCGCATCACCGGTGCCGGCGACCCGCGCGCTCCGTTTTCCGAAACACTGCCGGGCAAGCTGCCGCAGAAAAAGATCTGTCAGGTCGCCGCCCGCGGTTACTCGTCCTACGGCAACCAGATCGGCCTCGCCACCGGCCAGGTGGCAGAAGTCTATCATCCCGGCTACGTCGCCAAGCGCATGGAAATCGGTGCCGTCGTTTCCGCAGTTCCCCGCCCCAACGTTTTTCGCGGTGCACCCGCCCCCGGTGATGTCATCCTGCTCATTGGCGGCCGCACCGGCCGTGATGGGGTGGGTGGCGCGACCGGTTCTTCAAAAGAACACACCAACACCGCGCTCGAAAATTCCGCGGAAGTCCAGAAGGGCGACGCCCCGACCGAGCGCAAGATCCAACGCCTGTTCCGCAATCCGGAGCTGACCCGCAAGATCAAAATCTGCAACGACTTCGGCGCGGGCGGTATTTCGGTGGCCATCGGCGAGATCGCCCCATCGCTGGAGATCCATCTCGACGCCGTTTCCAAAAAATACGACGGCCTCGACGGGACGGAACTCGCGATTTCCGAGTCGCAGGAACGCATGGCCATCTGCGTGGACGCTTCCGAGATCGACTATTTCATCGCCGAGTCCGACAAGGAAAACCTCGAGTGCAAACACGTCGCCGACGTCACTGACAGCGGTCGCCTCGTGATGACCTGGCGCGGCAAGACCATCGTCAATCTCTCCCGCGCCTTCCTCGATACCAACGGCGTCCAACAGAGCACGCACATCCACGTCGGCCCGATTTCAGAACGCCCCGCATCGACCGGCAAATCACTAACCGAGACACTCTCCGATCTCAACGTCTGTTCCCAAAAAGGCCTTGGCGAAATCTTCGACGGCTCCGTCGGCGCAGGCACGGTGCTCTGGCCCTTCGGCGGTGACCGTCAGCTTACGCCACCCGATGCGATGGTCGCGAAGCTTCCACTGCTAGAGGGCGACACCGATGTCGCCACGTTCATGAGCTGGGGATTCAATCCGGTCATTTCCTCGTGGTCGCCTTTCCACGGCGCGCTCTACGCCGTCACGGAATCGGTTTGCAAGGCCGTCGCCGCCGGCGCGCGACTGACTGACATCCGGCTCACGCTGCAGGAATATTTCCCGAAACTCGGCAACGATCCCACCCGCTGGGGCCTGCCGTTCGCCGCACTGCTAGGAGCCTATCAGGCACAACACGGACTCCGGCTCGCCGCCATCGGCGGCAAGGATTCGATGTCCGGTTCCTTCAATGAACTCGACGTTCCGCCGACCTTGGTTTCGTTCGCGCTCGCACCGGGCAAAGCCAGCCTCGCGCTTTCACCGGAGTTCAAACAGGCGGGCTCGACGGTCTCCTTCGTGGAAATTTCCCGTGACGCGGATCACCTTCCGGATTTCGACGAGCTAAAGCAGGTCGCCGCCGCGCTGCATGAGTTGAATGTGGAAGGAAAAGTTCTCGCGCTCCACCACATCGGCCAGGCGGGCATCGCCGCCGCGCTGGCGAAGATGGCGTTCGGAAATCACGTCGGTGCGGAAATCAACACCATGCTCGACCTCGCGCGCGAACGCTATTTCGCTTTCCTCATCGAGCACGCTGAACCACTCCCCGCCGAATTCGGCTCGGTGGAACTCGGCAGGACGACCGAAACCGGCGTGCTGGTTCTCAACGGTGAAGCCCATACGCTCACGGAACTTCAGGACGCCTGGACCGGCACACTTGAGCCGATCTATCCGACTCATGAAGAGATCGAGGATCGTGGATCGGAGATGGTCGATGTCCCACTCTTCTCTTCCAATCAGAAATCCAAAATCAACAATCATCAATCGTCAATCCGACCCAAGGTCATCATCCCTTCTTTCCCTGGGACCAACAGCGAATACGATTCCGCCAAAGCCTTCCGCGAGGCCGGCGCGGAGGCGGAGATCCTGGTGTTCCGAAATTTGACCGCCAGACACATCGAGGAATCCCTAACTGCACTCGCCGCGCAAATCCGCCTGTCGCAGATCCTGATGTTCCCCGGTGGTTTCAGCGCGGGTGATGAACCGGACGGTTCCGCTAAATTCATCGCCACCATCATCCGCAGCCCGCGGGTGGCCGATGCGATCATGGACCTGTTGAAAAACCGCGACGGGCTGATTCTCGGGATTTGCAACGGCTTCCAGGCCCTCGTCAAAACCGGGCTCGTGCCCTATGGCGAGGTCCGCGATGCTCACGCCGATGCGCCGACCTTGGTCCATAACAGCATCGGCCGGCACATTTCCTGTTACGCCCGCACCCGGGTCGTCAGCACACTCTCGCCGTGGCTGGCGGAAAGCAAGATCGGCGACATCCACCGGGTCCCGGTTTCTCATGGGGAAGGAAAATTCCACGCCTCCGCCGCCGTGATCGCACAGCTTGCCGCCAGCGGTCAGATCGCCACGCAGTATTGCGATGCCGACGGCGTGCCTTCCATGGACATCGCGATCAATCCGAATGGCTCGCTCGCCGCGATCGAAGGCATCACCAGCCCCTGCGGCCGGGTCTTCGGGAAAATGGCTCACACCGAGCGCAGTGGCTCGCGAGTTGGCAGAAACATTCCGGGCGACACACATCAGCCGCTGTTTGCCGCTGGAGTCAGCTATTTTAAATGAGCAATATTTCGCGCAAAATCGCTAATATATGGCTATATTGCGCGATTTTTTGCTCATTCAAGATTGAACCACTTGACATGCGAGTTGAAATCTGCTCAATTAATGCCAGGCGAGGCCTTTTTGAGCAGTTTTCTACTCACTATGATCCAATTTCTCACCAATCCACAGATCGAACAGGAACTCGGCAAACGCCTGAAAGATTACCGCCTCGACCTCAATCTGAGCCAAGAGGAAGTCGCCACTCGCAGCGGATTGTCGCGCCGGACGATCACCGCGATTGAAAATGGCGAGGGCTCCACCCTTATCACCCTCATCGCCATGTTGCGCGCGATGAATGCCTTGGACACACTGGAGAACTTTCTCCCTGACCCCGGAATCAGCCCGATGGCCATGACGTCAATGCTCCAGGACGCTCCGCGCAAGTATTCGTCCAAACCGCGCAAAACACCGCCGCCCACGCCTTGGAAATGGGGCGATGAAAAATGACCTCCGCGACCGTCGAGCTTTACGAAACCCCCATCGGCGCGGTGACATGGGATCCGGAGCGTGAGGCGGGAATCTTCGAATACGCGCCGGGCTTCCTAGGCAGCGGCATCGAAATCTCACCGGTGATGTTGCCACTCGGAGCGGGGCGTTTTTCGTTTCCCAATCTACCACGGGAGACCTTCAAGGGCCTGCCCGGGCTGCTTGCGGATTCCCTGCCCGACAAATTCGGCAACCTGCTCATCGACCAGTGGCTCGCCCGCCAGGGACGGCTGCCCGAGTCGTTCGATCCGGTGGAGCGACTTTGTTATCTGGGCACCCGGGCGATGGGAGCCTTGGAATTCCGCCCGATGTTGCTGCCGGATACTCCACCGGAAACCTTGCATCTGGAAGCCCTGGTCCAACTCGCCAACGACGCCTTGGCTTCCCGCGAGAGCCTGCACGCGAATCTTTCCCAACCCCCGGAAACCCTCTCGACCATCCTCCGCGTCGGCACTTCCGCCGGCGGTGCACGGGCCAAGGCGGTGATCGCATGGAATCCGAAAACTGGCGAGATCCGCTCGGGCCAAGTGCCCGCCTCCGCCGGATTCGAGGCGTGGCTGCTCAAGTTCGACGGCGTTTCAGCCAATCGCGACAAGGAACTCAACGATCCACTCGGCTACGGGCGCATCGAATACGCCTATCACCTGATGGCCCGCGCCGCCGGCATCACGATGAGCGACTGCCGACTGCTGGAGGAAAACGGCCGCGCCCATTTCATGACCCGCCGCTTCGACCGCGGACCGACCGGGGAAAAATTCCACATGCAGAGTCTGTGCGCGATGGCGCATTTCGATTTCAACCAGGCGGGCGCGTATTCCTACGAACAGGCCTTCCAAGTCGCCCGCCGCCTTAACCTGCCGCAGCCGGATCTCACCGAACTCTATCGCCGCGCCCTGTTCAACATCCTGGCACGGAATCAGGATGACCACACCAAGAACATCGCGTTCCTCATGGACCGCCGCGGTGGCTGGAGGCTAGCTCCGGCTTACGATCTGATCTACGCTTACAACCCTAACGGTGCATGGACCCACCGCCATCAGATGACTCTAGCAGGAAAACGGGAGGATTTCACAACCGCCGATCTGCTCGAAGCGGCCAGCGCCGCGGACGTCAAACCCGCCAAGGCGAAAAGCACACTCGAGCAAGTCCGATCTGCGGTTGCCGCTTGGCAAACCCACGCGTCCTCCGCTAACGTATTTCACGAATGGACCGAGGAAATCCGGAAAAATCTCCGCCTCGATCTCAAACTTTAAGCCCCCCAAGTCGGTCATCACGCGAATTGCCTCAAACGCAAGAGATAAAGTTTCACAAATGGCATAATTTTTGCTTCGCTTTTTGTTTTAGCGTCATAGACTCGTTGAGGCAACAGCCTAGCCGGCAATGGCAGACGCATTCCTCCATCAATCACTTTCGCAACAACAAACTCTCGCGCCTCAAATGCGCAAGAGTCTGGAGATTCTTCAGGCGGGAACTTTGGAGCTTTCCCAACTTGTCCAGCAGGCGCTCGAAACCAACCCGGTGCTCGAAGATCTCACCGAAAGCATCTCGCTCGACGAGGAAGGGCCCGATGCGGACGAGGCCGACTCGCTCGATTACATGAACCAGACCGACGACGATTGGCGCGACCGGACGATTCTTGAGGGAAAGAGCTCTCCATGGACCAGCGAGGACGAAGAACGCCGCCAGCGGATCTACGACTCCATCGTTGCGCCGGAGACCCTCCAGCAGCATCTCCAGCACCAACTCGACCTTTCGATGGTCGATCCGGAAGTCCGCGAAGCCGCACAAGCGATTCTGGGAAACCTCGATGACCGCGGATTTCTTGATCTGCCCGCGAAAACTCTTGGAGTCCGCATGGGCCTAAAACCCAAGGATGTCGAGGAGGCCTTGAAGCTCATCCAATCTTTCGACCCGGCCGGAATTGGCGCATCCGGAATTCCCGAGTCGCTTTTGCTGCAATTGGAGCGCTCAACCGGGAGGGACACGATCGAATACAAAATTGTCCGCGATCACCTTGAGGATCTTGCCCGCAAGCGCCATCCGCAGATCGCCCGGGCGCTTGGCACCAATGTCGAGCGCATCGCGGAAGCGGCTTCCCGCATCGGCCGCCTCACGCCCAACCCCGGCGGCGAGTTCGATCCTACGGGAAACCCCTACATCCTTCCCGACGTCATCATCGAGCGCGACGACGATGGCAATTGGTATGCCCGCCTCACCGGAGAACATCTTCCGAATTTGAGGATCAATGACTTCTACAAGGACATGATCGGCAAAACCGGCACAGACGCGAAGGCCCGCCAATTCCTCCGCGATCAGATCCGCGACGGCCGCAGCCTGATTCACGCCATTTCCCTCCGCCAGGAAACGATCCTCGCCATCGCCCACAAACTCATCGAGCACCAACCCGCGTTCCTCACGAAAGGGCACCGCCACTTGCGCCCGCTGACGATGAACGACATCGCGGACGAACTCAATCTGCACGCCACCACCATTTCCCGCGCCGTCGCCGGCAAATATGTGTTCACCCCGCACGGGCTGATGGAAATGCGGGCGTTCTTTGCCACCGGCTATCAGACGAGCGACGGCACGGAGGTTTCCAATGCCGGAGTGCGCGAGGCGATCCAACAACTGGTCAGCGCGGAAGACAGGGCGAAACCGCTGTCGGATGAATTCCTGATGAAGGCGCTCGACAAACAGGGCATCAAAGTCGCACGCCGCACCGTCGCGAAGTATCGCGAGCAGCTGAACATCCTTCCCTCCCATCTAAGAAAAACGTTCTAAGAAGATCGCGCTCGATCTGCCCGCCTGATCACCGACTACTTGCGATACTCAGTGCATTCTGCACGGTCCTTAGCGTGTTTTTCACTCCTCCCGAACCCTGAAAGGGAGTCCGTATCCCAGGTGATCCGGTATTTCCCCAGGTGCAAGGCGGTTTCAAGGGCGCCCCCCAAGCTTGGTCCGCCACTTGCAAGACTGCCTGTGGCCACCACCAACCTGCCTGGCCGCATTGCCAACAATATGAAAACCTCATCTCAGAAAAACCTCTCACTCGCATGCTTAGGACTGGTAGCCGGCACCTTGCTCTCGAGCTGTGTCGACCCTTACTACGCCGAACAAGGCGGACAACCATCGAGGGTCGTCGAATATCGCCAAGACCGAGAAATCCGCCGACTTCCATCAGGATATCGGACTGAAGTCATTGATGGACACAACTACTATAACCATAATGGCACTTACTACCGTCGACAATCTGACGGGTATGCCGTGGTGGAAGCACCGCGCTCGAGCTACGACAGATCCGGTGGCTACCGGGAGACCTCCATTACGCGCCTTCCACGCGGCTACCGCGAGGTCAGCCACCGGGGTAACCGCTATTACCAAGTCGACGACGTTTACTACCAGCGCCAGGGATCCGTCTATGTCACGGTTACCCGGCCCTACTGAACAACATCCAACCAAGCCCTAACCGACTAAAACCATGAGCCTAGGAACCATACTTCTGATCATCCTCATTCTCGCACTGGTAGGTGCGCTGCCCAGCTGGGGCCACAGTAAAAACTGGGGATACGCACCGAGCGGCGGGCTCGGCCTCATTGTCGTGATCGTCATCATCCTGCTGCTACTGGGAAGGATCTAAGTCGCCAGCACCCGGACTCCCTCCTGAGCAGGTAGGAGATCAATCCGGTTTACGGAATCGGTAATGGGAGACGACCCATTCGTCCCCATTCCGGTATCCCCACAACTCGGCGCAAGCCATGAAAAAGACGCGCCAATAGACCCACCATCGAACCTGCTGGTCTTGGCCGTAGGTTTCGCGAATCAGGGGCATGAGCTCATCCCGCGCGGCATCCATGCGCGTCAGCCAAGCCTCCGAAGTTTTCTGGTAGTGAGTCCCGCTCACCTGCCAGTGACTTTCAATCCGGAGACGGTCTTGGAAATACAGCAAGAGGTCATCCGAGGGCATCTGCCCGCCGGTGAAGAAATATTTTGCCATCCAGTCGTCCTCGCTCTCCGCCTCGTAGTGGTAGGCATACTCCCGGTGGGTGAAGATATGCACGAAAAGCGCACCGCCCGGTTTCAACCAGCGTGAAATCCGTTGCAGCAACAGTTCGTAGTTCTTCATGTGTTCGAACATTTCGACCGATACCACCCGGTCGAACTCTGCATCGCCTTCTCCTTCGTACACGATCATGTTCGCAGTCCGCACTTCGACATTGGTCAGTCCCCGCGCCGCGAGTTGTGAATCGATGTGGATCTTCTGCGTCCGCGAGTTGGAAACCGCGGTGATCCGCGCGTTGGGGTAGTGGGCGGCCATCCACAGGGTCAGTGAACCCCAGCCGCAACCCAGTTCCAAGATCCTGTGACCATCCTTCAAATCCGCCCGCTCACAGGTGATTCCCAACATCCTCGCCTCAGACTCGTCGATGTCGATGACTCCCTCATCCCAATAACCCGAACTGTATTTCATGTGCTTGCCAAGCACCCGCTGGAAGAACGCGGTGGGAAGCTCGTAATGCTGCTCGTTCGCCTCATCCGTCGCAATGGCGATGGGACTCGCACGCAGTTCGCGCACGTGCTGCATGACTTTCTCCTGCCGTTGTTCGCAGTCGAGTTTTTCAAACGGGGCGAGCGTTCCCGCCAGCCGGTGGCGGATTCCGATACGGATCAAAGCGTCCGGGATGATGCCCTTGGCGAGCAGGTCGTTGGTGTGGATCATGTTGTTGTTTGTTAAAATTCCGGACACTCAGCGTCTGGGAGGCCATGGGATGAAAGGGCTCGTGGTTTCCTGATAGCGGCGGTAGGCGTCCCCCTTGCGCCTTACGGCCGCGGCCTCGGTCGGGGGGATTCCCGTAACCCGAAGTAACAGGTAAATGATCGTTGCCGGCGCGTAGACCGTCACCCATCCCCGCTCCGAGCCGCACGCATATAAATAAAAGCCGATCCAAATCACCGCCTCAAAGAAGTAGTTGGGATGTCGCGAGTAACGCCACAATCCGGCCTGACACACCGCTTTGGGATCCGGCTTACTCGCCTTGAATGCCGACATCTGATGGTCCGCGATTCCCTCTCCGAGGATGCCTGTGAGGGCCACAATCAAACCTACGGATTCCCAGACGCTCCAGGTGGATTGATCCATCGCGATGAAGAGGAACGGCATGGCCAACAATGCGACTGATAGACCTTGTGCTTGAAAAAACCAGAAGAACGCGGAAGGCACCCTGCCGGTCCAAACCTCACGCAGCCTCACATACCGCGCATCCTCCTCAGGGTGCGCCCTGCGGATTCTTCCCTGCAAATGCCAGCCGAGCCGGAGGCTCCACAGGGCGATCAGCGCGCCCGCAATCCAGTGCTTCGGGGTGCCTCCACCGCAAATGACCAGCCAAAGCACGCCGGTGAGTCCGATACCGAATGCCCACACCGCGTCCACCAGGGAGTAGTTGTCGCACCTTTGCGCCCATGCCCAGGCAAGGAAAAAGATCATGGCCATCATTCCCAGACCGAGGGCGAAGGCGATCCAGAATGTCATGGCGTGACCTCCTTCCGCCTTTGCAGGGAAACCGCCAGCTGGCGGAGAACCGGTAGCACCGCCACCTTGATCAGGATGACGGCCACCGGCGCGATCAGAAGCCACGCGCTCACTCCGTGCCACGCAGCCATTCCGAAATCCCTCGCGAACTGCAGCGGATCCGCCTTGAATCTACCAAGCAGCTGCGGGATGGAGAATGAAATCAACGGTACTCCATACAAGCGCTCGCCCAGACGGATGAAGACAAGGATCAATGCCAGATGTAACGGATAGACCAGTGTCTTGAAAACGTGCAACACCGGTTGGTTCAGCCGGAACAGCCAGCCGACGAACAGGCACACCAGCGTGGTGGAGCCCATGATGGGAAAAACACCGAGCACCACGCCCAGCGAGATCGTCCAGGCAATTTTCTCCGGAGTGGTACCCAAGGTCAGCTGCTTCACGACGGGCGCCACCAGCCAGCGCCGCCACCAGCCTTCTTTGACATTCGCATCCATTCCGCTCCGGACCACCATCATCCCCTCCCCTCTTCGAACCGATGATGCAGGCAACTGTTGTTAGGCCGGGTGTAAACCGCCTGCACCACGGAGATGTTCCGCGTCGCGAACGCCGCCTCACAGTATTTCAAATAGTAGTTCCATGACCTGGCGAACGGCTCGTCAAAGCCGAGCGCCTTCACCTCGTCCCGCACCGCATTGAAATTGTCGCACCACGTCGAGAGCGTGCGGGCATAGTCCGCGCCGAGATCTTCGAGGTCATGCATGAACAGATCCCCCGTCGACAGCAACACATCATTGATGCGGCCCACGCTGAGCAGGAGCGAACCCGGGAAGATATGCTTTTGAATCCAATCCACGTTCTTCTTCAAACTGCGGTAACTGCAATCCGGCACTGTGATCATTTGGACGCCGAGCAAGCCTTCCGGTGTCAGCACTTCCGCGCACTTCGCGAAGAACGAGTGGTGATACTTGTCGCCAACTGCTTCCAACATTTCGATCGAAGCGATCTTGTCGAAACTGCCGGTGATGTGGCGGTAATCCTGAATACGGATCTCAATCTGATTTTCCAAGCCCTCATCGGCCACGCGCTTTCTCGCGTAGGCTGCCTGGGCTTCGGAAATCGTGACTCCTGTGATTCTGCAACCGTAGTTTCTCGCCGCTTGCACTGCGAAGCCGCCCCAGCCGCAGCCGATTTCCAAGACGTGGTCGCTTGGCTTGAGCTTGAGCTTCCGGCAGAGCGCGTCGTATTTCCCGCGCTGGGCGTCTTCGAGCGATTGTTCCGCGCTCTCGAAGCGGGCGCTCGAATAGGTCATGCTCGGGTCCAACCACAGCCCGTAAAACTCATTCCCCAGATCGTAGTGCTCGGAAATGTTCCGGCGGCTCGTCTCCACCGAGTTTTCGCGGCGCAGGTGACGGAACCAGTTGACGATCTTCAGGAGGTTCACTCCACTCAGGCTGGCGGACGAACTATCAGCTCCCTGGAGCGCGTTGACGTTGTAGATGAACCACGAAATTACCGCCGCGATGTCGGGAGTGTCCCATAACCCGTCGGTGTAGGCCTCGCCCATCCCGATGTTTCCGTAAAAGGCGCAGCGCTTGAAAAATGCGGCCTCATCACGGAGCACCACCCGCGCCGTGACTGCCGCACCTGGCTTGCCGAAGTGACGGACGCGGCCGTCGGAATATTCCATGCGCAGTCCGCCGACCGGCATTTTCTCCAGCACGCGGACCACCATCCGTTCGGCAAATCCCTGCGTCTCATGACTCACCGCATCGGCTGGCACCCGTTCGGCATCGATCTCAATGGATGTATTCATGGTGTTTTAGGTTTCAAACTGGAATGGGGGCGCATCACGCCCTGCTGCACTTCAAGTCGTTCGGATTTCCTGAAAAAGGGCACGCGCCGGAACCACAAGAGCAACGCGTGCCAGTGAATCAGGACGATGATCTTCAACGACAACGCCGGGTACTTGAAGGCATACCACATGAGCCGCGCCGAGGAAAGCTCCCGTTGCTCCCCGCGGATGGAACTCAGCAATACGCGCTCGCTGGCATCATGGGTATCGATGTTGACCCTCCATTGATCCGCCGGCGGCCCGAGCTTGAAATCGAACTCCATTCCCGGATCGGAAAAGGGCGAGACATAGAAGTTCTTGGCCACCCTACGATGCCAAAGCGCGTCGGCACCGATCGATTCGATGGCATACAACTTCATTTCCCGGAAGGTGTTTACCACCTCCGCGACCGCGGCGAATGGCTCGCCGTCTTTTGTGTCGATATAGTAGAACGACACCGGGTTGAATCCATAACCCAATACCCGCGGAAATGTGACCAAGCGGATCCGGGAGTCGGCCGGGCAGGAAATCCCCTGCTGAGCCAACCAGGCGACGAGATTCGGACGGATCCCGCCGGGGAGTCCGAGATCAATGTGGTCTTGATCATCGATCGAGAACAGATTGAACCGGTTGTGACTGAATCCAAACAATCTCCGCCCCAGCGCTGACATATCGTCAAGATCCACGCTGAACATGAAGACCCGATAGTCAAAAGCATGCCTCTTCGGCTTCAACCGGCAATGCGCCACCGAACATTCGTAAAGCGAGTTCACTGCCATGGGTCCCTTTCTAGGATTTCAGCACATACGTTCACCGCTGACCAGAGGCCGTCTTCGTGGAAACCATAACGTTGCCACGCCCCGCAGAAATAGCGACCAGTTTCGCGCCCCGCCCGGTGAAGTTCAGGCAGGCGCTCTTGTGCCGCTACGGCGGCCAGGTCAAACAGCGGATGCTCGTAAGCCAGCCTCCGCTTGATGGATCCCGGCGCCGGCGATGATGGAGGGTTTATCGAAACAAAGTATTGCTCGCGATCCGAGACGCCTTGCAACTCGTTCATCCAGTAGTGAGTCGAGTAGCGGTTCACACCGTCCGCCGCGCGGTCGATCCGGTAGTTCCAGGACGCCCAGCAGCGGCGAGTCCCCGGCATGAACTGCGGATCCGTATGCAGGACGGCCTCGTTTTCCTGATAGTGAAACCGTCGTAGAAGATCGGCCTCCAGATCCGAGGGATCGGCAAGCATCCGGCATGACTGATCCCCGTGGGCGGCGATCACCACCCGGTCGAAGGTGGAGGACGTTCCATCTTCCAGGGTCAGCGTCGTCCCAGTGACCAACTTCACGGATTTTCCCCGGTGAATGTCGCGCTCGAACGGTTGGATGAGTTTCTCCACATACTGCCGCGACCCGCCGGATACTGTGCGCCACGGGTGCTGCGTATCCAGTCCGAGAAATCCGTGGTTATGCCAGAACCGCATCAGAGTCCGGGCGGGAAACTCCTCGATCCGCTCGGGCGGGCTTGACCACACCGCGGCGGCCATCGGTGATAGATACCAGTTGAGAAAGTCATCGCCATAGTTTCTTGCCCTCACATATTCGCGAAGTGACATGTCGCCAAAAACCGGGTTGGCGAGTTCTTCCACCGTCTCGCGGTTGAAGCGGTTGATCTGCATAAGCATCCGCCAATAGCGGGGACTCAGAAGGTTTTTCCGCTGACCAAACAACAGGTTCAGGCTGCCCCCGTTGAACTCGAGGCCGTCTGTGGAATGCCTCACGCTGAAAGACATGGAAGTCGGCTTGGTCGTGACATCCAGTTCGCGGAACAAGCGGGTGAGTAACGGATAGGTCACCTCGTTGTAGACCATGAAGCCGGTGTCCACCGGGATCTTCGACTGCCCTTCGTCCACCATGACCGTGTGGGAGTGACCGCCGACGCGGTCGTCTTTCTCATACACCGTCACGTCATGCCCGCGGCTCAGGAAGCGGGCACATGCCAGGCCTGCAATTCCAGTTCCGACGATCGCGATGCGTTCACGGATCATGCGTGGTGTTGTTGGGAGGGAAGTCCGGCTTTGCCTTCTTCGATCACGGCCTTAGGCACCGGGCGAAGGTCCCAGATCAATCCGGTCCACGAAAGAACACGCAAGCCGTAGTAGGTCAGATCCATTTCCCACCAGCGGAACCCCTGCCGCACCGAGTGCGGGTAGCGGTGATGGTTGTTATGCCATCCTTCTCCGAGCGTGATGAACGTAAGGAGCCAGCTGTTGCGGCTGTCGTCGTCCGTCTGATAGCGGCGCTTGCCCCAGACATGGGCCAGCGAATTAATGAACAGTGTCCCGTGTAGAAGCACCGTGGTGCTGATGAAGAACGTCCAGATGAAAAACTGTCCGACGGTGACCCCGAGAGCCGGGAAAAATGCTTCCAACACCCAGCCGATTGCCAGCATCAGAAGCCCGTAGGCGAAGGGCACCGTCTGGTCGTAGCGATTAAGAAACACCAGTTCGGGAAACTTGCTCAGATCGGGGATGCTTTTGTAGGCGGTCGGGAAGTTCTTCATGGAGGTCAGCCAGCCGATGTGCGACCAGAGGAACCCGCTCACCACCGGGGAATGAATATCTCCCTCATGGTCCGAATGCTTGTGGTGGTGGCGGTGCGTCGCGGCCCACCACAGCGGCCCGCGCTGCATCGAGCTGTTTCCGATCACCGCGAAGAGAAACTGGGTGAAGCGCGAGGTCTTGAATGTCTTGTGCGAGAAGTAGCGGTGATAGAATCCGGTGATCGCGAACATCCGGATCAGATAGAGGGCCACCGCGGCCCAAACCGCCACCGGGCTAACACCCACCCAGAAGACGGCGAGGCAGCCGAGGTGGAGAAAGATGAATGGCAGCGTTCTCTGCCAGTTGACCTTTTCCGGTAGCTCCGAGGGATCCGGCAGACCTTCCCGACGGAAGTCCGAATCGAGCCATTGGCAGATCGTCAGGACAAACGTCCCCCAAGGACTCAGTTGCCGGCCGGTGGGTGACGCTGGATGTTCATTCATGGGCATGGTCCGATCAATTGGATTTCAGGCGCTTGCTGACATACCCGACCGCCCCGCCGATGACGGGAAGGTGGGCGTAAAAATTCCCGCCGGAGTCCCAGAAGTCCTGATGGAACGCCACCTTTCCCTCACGATTGAACCGCACCTGGCTGATCCCCACAGAGCTCACCGGCTTCCCGCCGCTCAGGGCGGGAGCGGCGAATTTCATGGTCCAGCGAAAGTAATAATCATCGCCGGACCGGGCCACGTCATCGACCGTCACCTCATAACTTGTCATCGTCTCGCTGGTTTTGAGGAAGTAGGCCTCGATCTCTGCGGCCCCGTGGTGCACCGCCAGGGTGTCGTCCAAATACGCGTCGGAGGAGTAGACCTTGAGGGTGTTTTCCCGCACGTAGTTCACATCGCCGATTCCTTGGAGAAATGAGGTGAACCGCTGTAACGCGGCCTTTTCACCCGGCCCGCCGGCTTCCAGACCGCTGACAGCCACCTTGTTCATGTTGCTGCGGTAGAGAGCGACCTTTTCGGCGGATTGATTCGGGCTGGCGCAGGAACTGAGCAGGAAAAATACGGCGCACAGGGCCAAGAGCACGCCGACGACGAAGGTGGTAAATGGGTGAAACAGAACGGACGACAACATTGCTTATTTGTTTCGCTCCGCATTTTTGATCGCGCAAGTGAAAAACCGCCGCTCCACCGGTTGGGACGACCACTGGGTCATTCAGGGACGAATCGAAGCATTTTCCCGCATTCCCCGGTAACGCCACGGCGCATAGCCAAGTTCGCGGAGCTTGTCGACATGCAGGCCGCAGGCGCTGACCCTCCAGACCGGAAACGAGCCGGATTCGTAGGCCGCAATATCCTTACCGGGGGATTTCCAGCTCACGAACAAAACAACGTGCCGGTCGTTGAGCAGAATGTCGCCCGGCTCGAGGTCGCTCCACGAAGGAAGCAGGTCGCAAATCCCGGGCAGCTCGCGGGTGGAATAGGGACGATTGAGGTTCCACCAACGCGAGACGAAGCCCGAGCAATCGATACCGCACGACTCGGCGCTGACTCCGGCGTCGCCGAGCCCGCGTTTCGCAGGATCGGCGATGTCGCCCGCCTTCTTCCCGGCCGCGATCTTTTCCAGAAACGATTCCGGCGTGTCGAAGCCGCCCCACTGATAGGGCAGGCTTTTCGCAGGCACTCCGGGCTGCCACCATCCTCGGCGGTCGTCCTGCTTCGCAAGCGTCCGGTCCGGAGTCTTCACCACGATCCCCCGCGAATCCGGGCCATGGCGGACATGCCGTTCCTCCGGCATCCACTCCACCTGGGTGTAGCGGTAGGCGGTGGCGATCGCCTCGTCCCGCGTCACCCGCGGGGCGCATGAGGCGAAGAGAAGGGAAAAGAAAATCAGAGGGATAAACTTCAAGATCGCGAACGCTAGCCGCTGGCAGGACCGGCGGTCACGGAGAAAATGGAGCATCCGGCTGCTTGATCTTTCGACGCCAGCCCGCAGACTTCGCGCAACCCGACCATGCAAGGCACGCTGCGATTTGAAAACGTCACGAAGCGCTTCGGCGACTTCACTGCGGTCGACCACGTGACGTTGGAAATCGAGCATGGCAAGGTGTTCTCCCTGCTAGGTCCTTCCGGCTGCGGAAAAACCACCCTGCTGCGGATGGCCGCCGGATTTGAGACACCGGATGAAGGACGTGTGCTGCTCGACGGCCGCGACATCACCAGACTTCCGCCTGAGCAACGGCCGGTGAACACCGTGTTTCAAAACTACGCGCTCTTCCCGCATCTCAGCGTCCGGGAAAACATCGGCTTCGGACTGAAAATCGCCAAGCAGCCCGCCGCACATATCCAACAGGAAGTGGACCGGATGCTCGATCTGGTCGATCTCACCGCCCACGCCGACAAGATGCCTGCGAAACTTTCCGGCGGGCAGAAACAACGCGTCGGCATCGCCCGCGCGCTGGCTAACAAACCGCGCGTCCTGCTGCTGGACGAGCCACTCGCCGCACTCGACCTGAAGCTCCGCCAACGCCTGCTCGTCGAGCTGGACGCGATTCATGACGAAGTCGGCATCACGTTCCTCTACGTCACCCACGACCAGGGCGAGGCGATGTCGATTTCCGACACCATCGCGGTGATGAACCAGGGCCGCATCGAGCAGATCGGCAAGCCCGCCGAGATTTATGAGACGCCGCGCACGTCGTTCGTCGCCGCCTTCATCGGCGACACGAATTTCCTCGAAGGCCGCGTGACCGAATCCCTCGGCGAGCGCTTCTCCCGCGCGGAAATCCCCGGCCTCGGCGCGGTGATGATCGACAACGACAAGCCCGTGCGGCCCGGCGACCGGATCCATCTATCACTGCGTCCGGAAAAACTGATGGTCTCCCGTGACAAGCCAGCGCACGGCCAATGGGACAACGCCGTGCCCGGCACCGTGGAGGACATCATCTACTTCGGTTCGCACACCCGCTACTGGATCCGCTGCGGCGAATACCGGATCTGCGCCGAGCAACAACACCGCACCTTCCAGCTCGACGAATCGGCCCCGAGTTGGGGCGACCCGGTGTGGTTGCGCTGGCACGCGAACGATGGATTTTTGCTAGAGCAATACCGCGAGGAGGATGAGGAGTTGCTCACGCTGCCGGAGGATTGAGAACCGGAGCTTTGGAATTCATCCAGGGTTCCAAGTGATGAAGTCGTCGGCAGTTCCGGGTTTTCCGTCCTTCCCCGACGAATAGGCCGCCGCCAAACGCCCGGGTAGTTCTACAATCCTGCTTCCAAATTTGAAACGCAGCTTGTCCTCGCTATTCACGTTAATTTCCACGATATAGGGATTTCCCCAAAGATCGTATAGTCCCTGCACCCGGCTTCCTTTTACCTCATATTGCAATCCGTTTCTCCGATCCTTAGCTTCTCGGACTGATAGAAATTTGAAACTTCTCGGGTTTTGCTTTTGCGTGGAATCATCTTCAAGCCCCAGCAGGATATTCAGAAATTTCACTCCATCCAGGCCGTCGGTTTGGACGTGGTTACCGGCGGATGGTAGGACGCCGTATTCCGTGTGGAAGTTGTTGATGGCACTTTCAATCGCGATGGCGGTGGCAAGCGTCGTGGATTTGCCGTGATGAGGCCGATGCCCACTCGCATTGATTACGGCAAAAATTACGAGAACGGGCAGCACGCAAACAATGGTGCCGAATAAGAAGTTTATCAGGCGCACTCTGGCAGGTTTCAACGAAGTTTCGCTCATGACAACACAAGCTATCACTCTGTCGACGTCTGTCCAGTTACCTTGGGAATGGACGACGGCAGGTAGACGTGCGGAATAAATTCCGCGCTCCAGTTAGGGAGCGGCCACGCTCTCGTAAACCACCAGGCTTGATGCCGGGACCGGGAGTCGCAGCGGGCCGGCCGCGTCGAACACCTTGCCCGGCGCGGCCTTGTCGTGGCCGATGGTGAGCACCGGCCGGAGGACTCTTCCGGCGGTCTGCAAGTGGGCGGGGAGCTGGATCCGGTCGTCGCCGGAGGAAGTCACGCGGTCCGCGTCGGAGGCGTTCACCACGACCACGACGAAGGATGATCCATCTTCGGAGGAGCGGCCAAAAGCGAACACGCCGTCGTCGTCGCCGCTCGATCCGTTATCGACCCACAGCGGAATCACGGAGCCGGTCCGCAGCACCGGCAGCTTGGCGCGGAGGGCTGCTAGCTGGGAGATTTCCTTAAAGGAGGCGGAGGATTTCACGTCCTTCATGGTCGGGCCGCCGCGTTGGCGATAGAACATCATGCGCCCGGTCTCGCCGTCCTCGCCGATTTTCCCGTCATCATCCAGCAGGGCGAATTCGGTGCCGTAATAGAGGCAGGGAATGCCGGGCAGGGTCATGAGCAGGCCCTGGGCGAGGCGGTTGCGGCGGTCGGTGACGCCTTTCACGCGGAAGCGGTTGAGGCCGTCGTGGTTCTCGATGAAGGTGATGATTTTCTGTTGGGCGTTGAATCCGTCGGGTCCGGGGTTCGGGTTGTAGAACGGTTTGTCGTCCGCATCGGTGGCGGTGCGGATGGCGAGGGATTTTTCCAATTCGGCGGGCGAGCCGAAATCGCCGCCGGGATGACGCAGGTATTCGCGGGCGCTGAAGCAGAAATTGAAATCGAGAACGGAGTCCAGCGCAGGCTGCGGTTTTTCCCGCCAGTCGGTGCGCCAGGTGTATTGGCCGAGGCGGGCGGGGTTGCCGTCGTAAATTTCACCAAACAGGATTTTCTCCGCGGCGGCGGGTCCGAGGCGTTGGCGCAGGCGCTCGGTGAAGACGTCCCAGAACTGCGGATGCACGTGCTTGACGGTGTCGATCCGCAAGCCGTCGACGCCGACGGTGCCGAGGTAGAATTGGTAGATCTCGACGAATTCGTCGACCAGCGCGTCGAAGTAATCGCCCTTCGGATCGGTCCAGAGGTCGCGAAGGGAGAAGAAATCACAGGTGATTTCCTCGCCGTCGTTCTTGCTGAGGCTGTTGGGTGAGAATCCCTTGCGACCGTAGGCGCCGAGCTGTGAGAGCGTGCCCTTGGTGGCGATTTTCGCGCCTAGCAGCTCACGCGGGCCGTCCGGTTGGGTTCGGATAGCGTTCCATTCCGGCACCTGCGCCCATTTGGCGTTTTCGTGAAACCCATCCGATTTGAACGGCTGGACCCACTCGTCCTTCTCAGCGACGTCGAAAATATTGTCACCATCGGCATCGTAGTAGAACACCGGACCCACATGGTTGAGGACGACGTCCTGGATGACCTTGATGCCCTTGGCGTGGGCGAGTTTCACAAAATCCCGGTAGTGTTGCATGCGCCCCTCGGGGCTGTCCGGATAGGGATTTCCCGCCAGGGACTTGCTGCTGGTGAGGTGCGGATCGATGTCCAGCAGGTCCTGCGCCCAGTAGCCGTGATAGCCGCTTTTCCAGCCGCCGAGGTCGTAGCCGGAGCGCCATACGTTTTTCACGACCGGGGTGAGCCACAGCGCGGTCACGCCGAGATCGTTGAAATAGTTGGCTTTGAGGGCGTTTTCCACACCCCGCAGGTCGCCGCCCTGATAGCGGCCGATGTCCTTCTGCTTGGCGTCGAAGAGCGCTGGATCGCATCCGGCGGGGACGTTGTTCGCAGGATCTCCGTCGCAAAACCGGTCGGTCATCGCGAAATAGATCACGTCATCCGTCCACGGTCTCGCCTCGGCGGAGACCACGGACAACAGAGCAAAAAGCAGGACATTCGATCGCACGTCCCCCATATGTCGGGATGCACCGGATGGTTCGGGAATTTCACGGCTGCGCGGTGATCCGCAGGCGGAGGAACAATCCAGCGGGGGGACTGAGCAGGCGCAGGGTGATCGTTTCCGCGTCGGTGCCGAGGCTCACGGCGGAAAGGATTTGATAATCCACTCCGAGCACGGCGGGCTGGAACGAGACGAGCGTGGTGGATTTCTCCATCGCATAAGACAAGTCCGTGGAGAGCTTGGAGCGGATGAAAACGAGGTCCGCTTGCCCGCTGGCAAGGTGAAACACCGGTAGCTTGGCGACATCGGGGAGATTCGGATCATTGCCGAAAAAGTATTCCTCCTGATTCGTCACACCGTCGAAATCCGGATCGTCGGCAGGCCCGGTGAGCGATTCCTCTTCGCTGAATTCCAAGGATTTCCACGACTCATAGGTGATATGGGGAAAGGGAATATCGATCACCTGCCAGCCGATGTCCTTCATCTGGGTGAGAGTCAAATCGAGCTGGCGGTCGAGATTCGGATTGATGACTGGCTCCATCAAAAGATTCGGCGAGGCCGCCGGGGTCCAGTGGGAAACCGAGGAGCCAGATGAGAATGTGAACGGCGCATAGAGTCGGAGCTGGTTTTCAAAAGTCCCGGCGAACTGGTTCGCGATGGGAACGAAGGAAAGTTGGATTCCCGGCGAGGCCGCGAGCAGCGCGTCGCCGTCCTGCTGGCTGATGAAGACGGTGGGAATGGTAATGGTCACTGGAATCCCATCGACGATGCTGTCACCACCGGGAACGAGCACGCCAGTGTTCGCGTTGTTCGCGATGACCACGGCGATCGCGCCTGCCTGCTGAGCTTTGAAGACCTTGCTGTCGAAATCGCACAGCCCACGGCGGATGAACGCGATGTTTCCGGCGACTTGCGCGGCGTTGATGATGGGACCACAGGCGTCGGTGGGATCGCCGGCACCGGTATCGGTGATGGCGAGCTCACCAGTCAGCCCGGCATTCGAAATTGCCGGGCCGAAAGCGGCCGGCAGATTGGGAATAACCTGCGTGGCCGAGTTGGGAAACGTCGCCGTGAGCTGGAATCCGCTGATGCCGGGCTGGGCGGCCAGTTTTTGGGGCAGGCCGGCCGTGGTGAAAGGTCCGGTCCAGACCAGATTCGGATCGTTGGTGGCGGAAGCCACCCGCTGGGCGGAGGAGAAATCGGGCCAGGCGGTTTGATGGACTTTGTCGAAAATGAAGGTGCTAAAAATATCGTTTTGCCCGAGGAACAGATTGCCGGTCGCTCCATTGACGAAGCTCACGAACCCGAGCCCGTGGCCCAGCTCGTGCAGAAGGACATCGACGAAATTGGATTTCAAGGCAGGCGTGCTGCTGTCCAAGCCGTAGTAAAACGCCCCGTTGGAGTTCGCCGTGATGGAGATATCATTAACTCCCGGCTCCAAGTCAGTGCCCGCGAGGCTGTTGGCCAGCGCGATGGGGTACCAGGCGTTGACCCGCGGGGCGTTTGGGAAATTCATTTGCTCGGACGCTGGAGATGCGCCGGCGAGCACACCCGCCCCCAGGATGCCGAAGTCCACGCTCACCCGGATCGGCACCTCGCTGACGAGGTGGTTTCCCCAGATTTCACCGGCTTTTTCGAGGACTGCCAGGCGTTGCGCGCCAAGGGTGGTCCCGGGATTACCACCCACGGGAGCGACCGGAGTGGGGTCGTTCAATCCCTCACCAGGCCCGTCCTGATTGATAAAAACAAACTCAGCGCCACGGAGGTCCGGCGGGAAACTGACCACCAGGAGGAGCACTGCCAGAAAGCGTGATATCCTAGCGGGCATGGGTCGCTGTACGTGGTGAAACTGCCGAGGCACCACCTGGCAGAGCAGCTGTCATTTGTTGGAAATCGGTGAAACACCGGACTTCGGGCTTTCCGTCAGCGCCGGCAACC
Organism: Akkermansiaceae bacterium; assembly: GCA_031425955.1. Lineage (GTDB taxonomy): Bacteria > Verrucomicrobiota > Verrucomicrobiia > Verrucomicrobiales > Akkermansiaceae > Luteolibacter. The sequence continues at coordinate 26,305 of JANPKJ010000020.1, forward strand.
ACAGCACTCATGTGCAGAAATCTGCCCTCAAGCGAAACCGAGCGTCGGCCGTCCGCATGGGTGACCACCTTTAAATCCGCCGTCTCGCGGCTCATCCGAGCGGCAAGTTTCCGCATGTCTCCGGAAGCACGTTCCCCTTCCAAACGCAATGGATCCTCGGATTCCCCGTCAGACGTTACCGCCAAAGGTATCGGTCCGAATCCCGCAGGAACATTTCTGGAGTGCTTGGCGGTAAGACCAACATCCTCCCGACTTCCCGCCCCGACGGAACGATTCCGCCAGTGCCAAATAAACCCCACCCCGATGGAGAACACCAAGACCAGAACCAAAGGCAGTTGCAACCTGTGGCGAATCATTCTTAGTTCCTAGTCCAGTCTCACCATTAGTCAATTCCACCGTGACTCCGAGCTCCCCGATCGTCAGGCCAATCCAAGGATTGTTTTGAATCGTACCCGCGCCTTTTCCCAAGCCTCGGAATCCTCGGGAGTAAAGGTTTTGAACTCAAACGAGTGGCGGATCAAATCCCGGCCTGCCTGGATGTCTGCCAAGTGGCCGGTGGCGATCATCTGGGTGATCGCGTTGCCACAGGACGTCGCTTCCACCGGTCCGGCCACCACTTCGAGACCCAGCGCGTTGGCCGTCGCCTGGCTGAGTAGCTCGTTCTGAATCCCGCCGCCGCCGGCGTGGAGACGGGTGAAATCCCGGCTGCTCAGCTTGCAGACGCGCTCGTAGACGACCCTGTATTTGAGTGCCAACGATTCGGTGGCGACCCGCAGGATTGCACCGTTATCGCGTGGGACCTCCTGGCCGGTTCTCTCACAAAAGGCGCGGATCTTACCCGGCATGCCGCCGGGAGTGGCGAATACGGCGTCGTCCGGATCGATGAACGCCGTGAACGGCTTCGCATCCCGCGCCAGCGCGGCCATCTCGGCGTAGTGGAGTTTCTCACCGTCAAGCTCCCACTGGCGCTTGCACTCCTGGATGAGCCATAGTCCGGAGATGTTTTTCAAGAATCGCACAGTGTCATTCACCCCGAGTTCGTTGCAAAATCCGTATTCCAGCGCTTCCGGAGAAGTGATCGCCTCGTCCTCCTCCACGCCCATGATCGACCAGGTGCCCGAAGACAGCCACAAGCTGCCAGCACCGCTCATCGGGATGCCGGCGCTGGCCGAAGCCGTGTCGTGACATGCCGAGGCCACCACCGGTATGCCCGCTCTGCCGATCACCGCCGCCACCTCTTCGCGGATCGGCCCCAAAACCGTACCGGGCGGGACGATTTCACCGAAGATTTTGCGCGGCAGCCCCAGCGCGTCGATCACGCTCCACGCCCACTCGCCGGTGGTGGCGTCGAGCAATTGCGACGTCGAGGCGATCGTCCGCTCGACCGCCTGCCGCCCGGTCAGCCAGTAGGCCAGCAGGTCCGGCACGAAAAGCAGGCACTCGGCATTGGCCAGGGCCGGACTGCCCTTGCGCGACTCCGCCAACAGATGCAGCGAGCTGTTATAAAAATTCGTTTTGATCCCGGTCCGCGCATACACTTCGGTTTCCGGCAGGATCGCATGCATCGCCTCCGCCATGCCTTCGAAACGCGGGTCGCGGTACTGATGGGGCATTCCCAGCAATTCGCCGTTCGCATCGATCAGGCCGTAGTCGCATCCCCAGGTGTCGATGCCGATGGAAACGATGTCCTCGCCATGCAACTCGACCGCGCGGCGCAACCCTTCGAGGATCTCCCGATAGAGGCCGAGGATGTTCCAGTAAGAACCGCCCGGCAGGTCCGTGCCCGGATTGTCGAAACGGTGGATTTCTTCAAGCACCAGCTTGGAGAAATCCGTCTTTGCAGCGATCACCCGACCGCTGCCTGCACCTAAATCTACTGCGATAAATACTTTTCCGGAGGTCATGATTACAATAAGCTTCCGCCCATCGTTTTTGAATGCCCTGACGGATGCAACACCCAATCACAAGGCTGGTGAAAATCACCCAGCCCCGTGATTTCGAAACCGCCGAATGACGGCCTGCCGGCGAACTCACTGATTTCGCAACGGAGCTGCCAGGAAGTAAATTTCCCGGCTGCCGTCATCGGCATCGCACACGTCGAGGAAAACCTCGTTTTCATAATCAGGCAGCACGGTCAAAGTCGCAGGCAGGACTCCCTTGCGCCAGACGATCTTCAGCGGGAAAGCCCCGGTCTTACCGGGTGCCGGAGCACCGCTGGCTCCCCAAGTGATAGTGCCCACATCCAGTCCGGACTCGGCGTTGTCGGAAGTGAGGTATTCCGCGAACGAATAGCGGGGAGTGACGAACTCATAGTTGCCGGGCTTGCTGATTTCAATAACTCCCTCACTGCGGATTTCACCGTCCACCACGGCGGCCTTGGTGATTGTGAACTTGAAGGCGTTGCGATAACGGAACGCGTCACCGTTGAACACCGGCACGGCGACAAAGCCGAGGATGATCAGCCCGCCGACCAGCGAAGGAAGCACCGCGCGGGTGAATGCTGACTGCTCTTCCGCATCCCGGCTCAAGGACAACCACAGCAGACCGAGCACATGGAACATGATCACAAGCGGAAGATACGTGGAGAACTCCATGCGGAAACCATTGTCCGGATAGACCGCAAGACAGAGCGCCGCCAGCACCACCAGGACCAACACCGGCAGCGAATAGGCCATCATCGCCCGCCCGACGGGAAGCTTCTTCACCAGACCATATCCGGTCATCGCGAGCAGACCAAATGCGAAGGCGATCCACCAGTGGGACATCGTCCACATGAAAGCGGAGGGGACACTCTCCGGATGGGCAATTTGCCAGGATGCAGCAAAAACAACCAAGCTGGCGACAATCCAGCCGGCCACTCCGATTCCAAATAGGGTCCCGAATGCAGATTTAGCGGGACCTTGAGTTTCAGCCACTGAGGGATGGGTTGCAGAAATTTCCACAGTCATGAATGCATCCTGAGACATTCCCCGGCGGGAAGGAAAGCACGAAAATCGCATAATATCCCGAAAGGAAACATCCGCCTTCCCGGCAAGAAATCTTCTTGTCTGTTGAGGCCACCCAGAGAGAATTAGCAAATCTTTCCGTGCAAGGTCCGCTTCATGAATAGACACCTGATCATCTCCGCCTTGTCACTTGGCCTCACGGCAGCTTTCTCAGTCGGTGAGGACGCCGGAGTCGACAAGATCAAAGAACTCGAGGCGAAAATGGCGGCGTTGCAATGCGAAAAAGCCGCCCTCGCCGAGCAGGTCGAGAAAGTAAAACCCAAGGCGACAACGTCATCGGCACTGTTTGACTCAGGTGGCAAGATCACCCCCATGATCGCAAACGCGGTCCTCATCATCGAGGGCGACAAATCCGTCGGCACCGGGTTCGTTGCGGATTCCGGCGGAAAAAAATACCTCTACACCGCCGCCCATGTTTTTTCCGGCAACATGAAGCTCACGGTGAAAAACAGCACTGGTATGAATTTCAAGAAATTCGGCGCGCTGGAAGCCGCGGAAGGTGCTGATTTGATCCGGATGGAAATTCTTGAGGAAGTGAAGGACTTCCTCGAAATCGCTCCTGCGGACGCCGGAATCCAGATCAACACCGAGATCGCCGCCCTCGGCAACGGCGGCGGAACCGGCGTGGTCGCCATGGAAAAAGGCAAAGTCCTCGGCATCAGCGCGGACTCTCTGGAAGTGGACGCCGGAATCATTCAGGGCAACAGCGGCGGGCCAGTTGTCGATCAAGCGACCGGCAAGGTGCTGGGACTGGTCACGCACTTGACGAGTGAGCGGAAAGACCTGTGGTCGGAAGGCACCCGCCAAGCCGAAGTCCGCCGGTTTGCTTGCCGCGTGGACAAGAACTGGCAGTGGAAAACCATGAAAGTCGGCAATTTCCTCGCCGACGGAAAGGCTCTTGCCGCATTCGACGAACTGACCCGCCTCAGCTTTGCCGTAGCCCACCTTGAACCCCGCACCAATGGCATGCGCTTGGACGTGAGCGTGGGAGCTGGCAGCACGGTCGTCGAAGTTCTCGAACGCAATCGGGAGAATGACATCGTCCGCTCGCTTTTCGCCATGAACGTGGACCTCGCCACCCGGAAATCCAACTTGAGCGAAGCCGAGCTGAAGAAAAAATTCCGCAGCCTGATCAGCCAGATCCAAGGCCAGGCGAAACGATCCAGCGACGCCTTCGCCCCTCAGAATTTCGCCTGGTTCCACCGCAAACAAGCTGAGATGTCCGTGGTGGCCCGCAAGGAAAGCCTCGTCGAACTGCAAGCGGATCTGGACAATTTGCGCTGAGCCCGCTCAAGAACCCAAGCCGAAGATCACTCAAAGCCCAAGACCGCGAAGGGTCGATTTTTCAAACTCGAATCCCAGAACGGTGCGAAACGAGGGATGACCTTTTCGCAAAAATGCCGGTCGGGACAGATCCCGGCCGGCTTTGGTTGCTGGACAGGCTGAGCGCCTGTGTCACTTGTTCATTCCTTGATGTCCATCGCCGCGTATTCGCCATCCTTACGGCGGTAGACGATGGTCAGGCAATGGCGCCGGGCGCTCTTGTAAAGAACGAAGGGACGATCCGAGAGCTCGAGTTGCATGATCGCGTCTTCCTTATACATCGTCCGGATCGAGTAATTCTCGGGATAAACGATATATGGCACGGGTTCGACGTCGGAATCCTCCGGGTGATCCAACACATCTTCCTTGAAAAACCGCTCTTCAAGATGGCGGATCGATTCATTCCGGTGCGGACGGTGCTTCTTCAGTAGCCGTGTTTTGTGTTTGCGCATTCTCCGGGCGATTTTTTCAATCGTCTCGTCGAGCGCGGCATACATGTCCTTGCCTTCGGTGTGCGCTTCAATGGTGATGTGATTCGCGCAAAAAAGAATGATTTCGGCAATGTGCCGGTTTTTTTGGACGTCGAGAATGATCTTCGCCTCAATGATTCGCGGGTAATCGAGATGGAGTCCCTCGATTTTTTTGATCGCATGGTCACGGAGGGCATCGGTCACTTGCTCGTGCCTCACGGTGACAGTGATCGGCAGATTGACGTTGGCGGTTTGCATGGTTCGTATTGGTTGGTTAGTTGGGTGAGTGGACAGCGATTTTAATCGCTCTATCCGTCAATGATCTTGAACCATTATGTCTCCCAGCGCCATGCACTTCTTCGAAAAAATTCCGCATCAATTACCCGCGGAAATGCGCGATCGGAAGGGGTCCGGGCGCGGTCGCTCATGCGTGACGTAACCCGCTCAACCTCAGCCTATTTCGGGCGTGTCAGCTGCTCGAAAGTCGAGCCCTCTTCCTCGTCCGGCGCGGTGGCTTCGGAGGTGGTCGACGCAGCCGCTAAAAAAATATCCTTAAAGTTATCCGAAGGAGTTGCAACCGGACCGCCGATTTTCAGGGAAATCCAACGGAAACCCTCCTTCGGCGGGCCGAACATGGTCTTCAGGCGTGGGGTTTTGGAGGATGCGATCATCGCTTCGGCGACTCCAACCTCCAGCTGCCCGGACAATTGCTGGTCAGAGGCCATGGTGAGTTTTCCGCGAACCGCCATGCGGCCTTTGCTTTCGAAATTCAAGTCGCGGACGGTGATGACGCCGTTCTCCCGGTGGATGGTTCCGCCGGCGTCGACTTCGAAGACGGGAGATTGGAACCAGGGATCGTCCAGAGTCTGGGCAAGCGCGAGGAGGAACGGGAATCCACGGAGCTCGATCTGGGACGAGGGACTCACTTGGAAGCTGATTTCGAGCGTGGGGGCCGAGTCCGCAGTTGGCAGGAAGGAGATAAAGTTCGACTTCGTGGTGGAAGTGGAATCGATCCGCCCGGAAACCAGGCGACCGAGTGCGGGGCCGGTGAATCCTTCGATCTGAAAGGATTGCACAAGCACTTGCAGTGAGGACAAATGGTCGGGCTGGTAGGGATAAATCTTCCCGGAAAGATCGAAGGTCCCCCGCGAGTCGATTTCGTGGAGGACGCGGAGATTGATGACCTCGAATTCGTCGCCACGGATTCCGACGAGTGCCCGGTCGAGACGGAGTTTCGGCCAACCCTCAAGGACGATGTCGCCACGGTAGAAGTTGAGCAGGGCCCGACCGTTTTCGGTTTCCGGGTTCAGCGATACTTCGGACTTGGTGAGCTTGATGACGGGCGCCGCGGGTTCTCCGAGAGTCAGGGACAACGACGGGACTCGATAGCGGTTGAAACGGATGGGAAGGAGTCCATCGGGAGCGGGGAAATTCCGAGTGCTTTCGCCGGCCTCAGGGTATTTCAGCAGCAACGTCGCGTCGCTGGCGGAGACTTCCTCACCTTTCATCATCTTGCCGAGGAAAGTCGCGGGAAACACCTCCGCGCTGAGTGCTTGCAGGGTGAGGCTGTCGAGGATGTTGCCGGCGGGCCACTTCAATGTAAGGCCTGCGGCATTGGCGGTTTTCGGATTGATCCGGAATTGCTGGATCTCGACCTCCGCACCGCTCGCCTGCTTGATATTGCGTAAAAGCCCTTCCCGGAACGGACTGCTGTTCGCATAAATGATCGCGCCGCCGATAAAGAAGGCGGTGAGGAACACCAGGATCAAGGCTGCCGAGACTTGGACGATGCGCATCCGCCGACTCGCCTTTTGTTCTATCTTGGCAGGTTGGTGGGAGCGGCGCTTCCGCTTGCGCACCCGGATCGCTTGGGTTCCGTCAGCACGAGTGACCAACTCACCTTCTTCCGGGCTCTCGGAGGGAGAGCTCTTCAATCGGCCCATCATCTCGTCAATCGAGTATTTTTCGGGCTCACTGGAGGAGGAGGGCATTGGCAAGAGGGATGAAATCGATCAGGAAAATGCGCAAATTCAGCGATTCCTGTAACGGCGTCCAGTCGGGTCCATGAGCTCTACGTTAACCAGGAAAATGATCATTTTGGAAACGGGCTTTCTTGAATTGGACTGGAAAAGGCGACCCACGAGGGGGATTCCACCGAGGATCGGGGTTTGGTCATTCACGATTTCAACGGTTTCCTGCATCAACCCACCGACGGCGACGGTCCCGCCGTCGGCCACGTCCACGGTGGTGGAGACTGATTGCTTGCTGAAAATGGGCATGAGGATGGCGTTCTCGGTAATCTCGGCAGTTTCCTGCTGGCCGAGAAGTCCGGTGACAGTGCTGTTGATCGGGCTACCGTAGTTCACAAAACCGTCGAAGTCGCTGAAAACAGGATTGAGAGTGACGGTGATATATTGCTTGGCGGCGTCTACGACCGGTAAAACCTCCAAGGTGATGCCTACATCCTTGGTCTCGAAAGCCGTGGGAGTGGCGGGTGTGACCGGGAAGGATCCGCCTTCCGAGCCCACGGTATTGGGAAGTTCCGGCGGTTCATATTCAGTGGGGTAGATGAATTCCCGCACGATCGCAATCGAGGAGGACTGCCCGCTGCGGGTGACAGTGGCCGGCTGGGCCATGAGGTCGACGCCCTTTTTCTGATCCAGCCCCCGCATCATCATCTGGACGCTGGCGTCATTGAAATTTCCGTAGAGCCCGAGAATTCCAGGGGCTGGATTGCTGGCCTGGCGACCGGATTGATTGGTGACCAGGTTGTCGATCGAATTGCTCGAGCTGGCGGTGTCGCCACTGCGGTTACCGGCGGTGACCGGATTGAGCTGGGTGACGCCGCCGGGAGTGATGATGTCCGGCGAACTTCTGCCGTTGCCTACAGTTCCCCCCGTTCCCACGAGGTTGCCCTTGAAGTTGGCGTTCTCGAGGAACCAGTCGAACCCGAGTTCTTCGAGGCGGGACTGCTCGACTTTGATCATGGTCACCTTGACGGAAACCATGACCGGTTCGGTCTTGGTGATGGCGTCGATGATCTGGGAAATGAAATCCTGGTTCACCGCAGTGTTGACGACGCTAAGGGTATTCGTGCCCGGTGCATAACTGGCGGAGGCTCCTTCCGGGAAAATAACGCCTTGTTTGGCGAGGGCTTCCTGGGCAGTCAGGCGTTTTGCGAGCAGGCCGCCCGAAGCGGGCGCGGCTCCGAACGGATCGTCTGCCGGGGCGGTGGCGTTGGACCCTGAGCTCATGCTGGTGATGAAGTCGGGAGGAACCCGATAATTGCGCGAAACGAGTTCCGGCGAGGAAGAACCTATGGGAGAAATGATCACGGAAAACTCGTCGGTCGAGAACGAGGTGCCCGTCATTTCGCCGATGTATTGGAGGATTTGGGAAACCGGCACGTTTGTCAGTTGTAGGTCGAATCGCGCGGCCCGGATCTTCTGGGCAACCGGGGAGTCTTGGGGGCCGAGATTAACCGCAAAATTCAATCCCTTGCGGGCCGGATCGAGCTCGAGGGTGTCGAACTCCGTGGATCGCTGGCGAAGGAAATCGAGAGCCTCCTCAAGCGACGTCTGGTCCAGGGCGACTCTGGGAATGATGATGCGGTCGAGTTTGTTTCTGACGGAGACGTAATTGGCACCCGAGGAGTCGGCACCGGGATCCGGGAGTGCGGCTTCGAGATCCAACGACGGGACCTGCAGTTCCCACTGGCTGTCGATCTGGTTGAGCATCTCGGCGCGAGTATGATCATAGGCGGCCTTCTGGTAGCCGCTTTTTGCGCTCTCGGCCCGCTCCATGCCGCGGCGGGCGGCGGTGTTCGTCGGATCAATGCGCAGGACGTCTTTGTATTTTGCGTTTGCCTCGTCGTATTTCCCGAGATTGTAGGCTCCCTCTGCGGTATAAAGCAGGCGCCGCACGGAATCGACGTCCTGGGTGTGCTCGGCCGTTAGCCCAGGGTTGGTGCGGATCGGATCGTCCAGTTGGCCGAGGAAGTTGATGGCACCCGGGTTGTTCGGAGCGACGGACGGGTCGAGGACCTTGTTCAGCGCCGCGCGCGCGCCGGCCACATCGCCGTTACGGGAGAGGATGCGGGCGTGTTCCACGGAGGCTTGGGCGTAGCGCTCGGTGGCGGCGGCCCGCAACTCGGCGGAAATCGGGGCGTTCGGGATGAGCTCGCGGGCACCTGCGTAAGCCTCGACCGCTTCGGCGTATCGCCCGGCCGTGTAAGCTTCGTCACCCTTGCGGAGGAGTTCCTGCGCCTCGTCGATCGCGACGCTGCGGCGGGAAAGTTCACCGGAAGCAAGGCTCTGGCCGCCACGGGAATCGCCGCCCGAAAGGGGAAGAATCATGCCGGCGGAGGCTAGCAAAGCAGCACTGCCACGGAAAAAATGAATGGGTTTGAAGATCTCCATGCGAAGGATGCCGCGAGGTATAGAGAGCTTGAACAGCGAGAGTAAGCGTAAAATCCCGGAAATTCATCTTTTTGAAAGCCAGGGGAATTCGAGCTGTTGTTCGAGCCGCCGCCGGATGACGGGTGGCTGCCGGAAGAAGGGAAAAATCCTCGTTTCAAGGGCTTTGAGCAGCTTGGCGATCACCGGCGGGAATGTGTTCATGCGATGAGTGTTCGCATGAACTTAATTCGTGTCAAGACTGCGGATTCAATTCGCCGAATTTTTTGCCAACGCCTCCCGCGCAGCATCCACATCTCGTTGAATTTGAGAGCGGAGGGCATCGATCGATAGGAACTTGATTTCACCGCGGAGGTGGTTCTCAAAGCGGACTTCGAGCTCCTGCCCGTAGAGGTCGCCGAAGAAATCGAACAGGTGGATTTCAAGCGTCCGATGGGTGCCGTCGACGGTCGGGCGCATGCCCAAATTTGCCACTGCGTCCAGCCGGCGGCCATCCTGCAGCAAGGCGCGGACGGCCCACACTCCATCGGGCGGGAGCTGCGCCTCGCCGGTCGTGAGATTGGCCGTCGGAAACCCGAGAGTCCGACCCAGTTTTTTTCCCTCTACGACGCTGCCGGCAACCGCATAGGACCTGCCGAGCATTTGGCGAGCGTCGTCGAGATTCCCGTCGCGGATCGCCTGGCGGATGCGGGTGCTGCTGATGCGGTCGCCGTCATGCATCACGGGCGGCACGGCTTCCAGATTGAATCCTCGCATGGAGGCCTGCCTTTCGAGAAACGGCACATCTCCACTGCGGTTGTGCCCGAAGCGCCAATCTTCACCCACCGCAATGGTCTTCACCGGTGCGGCCATGAGTTTTTCGAGAAACTGCGAAGCCTCCATCTTGGCAAATTCGTGATCGAAATGCAGGGGAATGAAAAGTTGCACGCCGAGATCCGCCACAACGCGGGCTTTGTGTTCCAGGGTTTCCAACAGCGCCTTGGGCGCCTTGTTCGGGGCAATTACGCGTATGGGATGGGGATCAAAAGTCAGTAGGCCTGCCAGTCCGCCCTCGCGTGCCGCGGCATTCACCGCTCGGGCGATGACCGCCTGATGTCCCACATGCACCCCGTCGAAGACTCCGAGCGCCAGATGCAGCGGCGCGCCGATTCCGGACAGGTCTTCAAGGCGGTTTCGAATCAGCACTTGGTTGCGATAGCGAGGCACCGATGAGGATTCAAGCCCGAGAAGCGAATGAAGCAGGATACCGAGTCTTAGCGGGACGCCCCGTTCCTCCTTCCTGCCACAGCGATGCGACGCCATTGAAGAGCGTCCAGACCCAACCGGCATTTCCGCGAAGTTTGATAGCTCGCAGGATGGCAACGATGCCTTGCGAAACGTCGGATGGGGAGGGCGATATGGTCGTCATGATGCCGAAGTTCCTAGCCGACAGACCTATGACACGTCAACACAATCGATGTCCCATACCTGCCAGCGTGGGGAGCGGAAAGGAAAGAGTCGTTTGCCCCCCGCCCGCTACGGAATCCCATGATCCAATCATGGATTGTGAGATTACCCATGACCTTGAGAACAGGTCGCCTGCCACGTTCTGGCGATCTTTCGATTTTGCTCTGCGAGCTTACTTGCCCCAGCGCTCTAGCAGAGTCTTCGCCATGTCGCTCGGGGTCTCCGAGACGGCGATGCCGCACTCGGTGAGGATGCGTTTCTTGGCCTGCGCGGTGTCGTCCTCGCCGCCGACGATCGCACCGGCATGGCCCATGCGGCGGCCCGGAGGCGCGGTCGCTCCGGCGATGAATCCGGCGATGGGCTTCTTGCAATGCTCCTTGGCCCAGCGGGCGGCGTCCACCTCGGCGTTGCCGCCGATTTCGCCGATCATGATGATGGCTTCGGTTTCCGGGTCGTTGTTGAACATCTCCAACACCTCGCGGTGGTTGGTGCCATTGATCGGATCGCCGCCGATGCCCACGCAAGTGCTTTGGCCGTAGCCGAGTTGCGTGAGCTGCCAGACGGCTTCGTAAGTGAGAGTGCCTGAGCGCGAGACGACGCCGACGTTGCCGCGCTTGTGGATGTAGCCGGGCGCGATGCCGATGCGGCAGCCGCCGTGGCTTTTCTCGCCGAGACCAGGAGTGACGAGTCCCGGGCAGTTAGGCCCGACGAGGCGCGATTTTGAGCCGACTAGCATCGACTTCACCCGCATCATGTCCATGACCGGAATGCCTTCGGTGATGCAGACGATTAGCTCGATGCCGGCGTCCGCGGCTTCGAGAATCGCATCGGCAGCGAAGGCGGGCGGGACGAAGATCGCCGAGGCGGTGGCACCGGTTTCGTTCACCGCATGGCTGACGGTGTCGAAGATGGGGACGACGTTTTCAAACTTCTGTCCGCCTTTGCCCGGCGTAACGCCGGCCACAACCTGGGTGCCGTAAGCAAGTGATAGAGAAGCGTGGCGCGCGCCGAAGCTTCCGGTGATACCCTGGATCAGGACCTTGGTGTTTTCGTCGATGAGGATGGACATAAGAAAAGTTTGCTAGATTTCAGTGTGAAGTTTTCAGGAGGGACACTCGTTGGAATTGCCGTTGGGTCACGAGACTTGCAGTTAGGAATGCCCGGGTTTGCGTTTGTGGATGATGAGCGGGCTGCCGTCGGGATCTGAGATCATCAACATGTGGCAGACCGGAGTTTCGAGCGGACCCATCGTCACAGGAACACCTGCAGCCTGGACTTTGGCGACTGCGGTTTCGAAATCCTCGACCTCAAGACCGACTGTGCAGCCTTGTGGGCTGGGTTCCCATCCCGGGGTCTTGCCGAGGCCGAGTGTGCCGGCACCGATGTCGAACTCCACCCAATGTCCGGTGCCATCCTCCATCTCGTGGTCCATGGTTTTCGTTAGACCGAGCACACCTTCGTAAAATGCGATGGACCTGGCCATGTCGGTGACCGGATAGCAGGAAAATGCGATTTCGGTGATTTTCATGACGGACCGGACAACGATTTCAGGCGACGGCGGCGACGATTTTCTTGGCGGCATCCGACATGTCGTCGGCAGAGACAATGTTGAGGCCGGACGCAGCGAGAGTCGCCTTGCCCATTTCCACGTTGTTGCCTTCGAGACGGACGACGAGCGGGATCGGCAGGCCGGTTTCCTTGGCGGCAGCGATTACGCCTTCGGCGATGATGTTGCAGTCCATGATGCCACCGAAGATGTTGATGAGGATTCCCTTCACGTTCGGATCACCGAGGATGATCTTGAACGCGGCGGTCACCTGCTCCTTGGAGGCGCCGCCGCCCACGTCGAGGAAGTTGGCAGGATCGCCACCGAAGTGTTTGATGATATCCATCGTGGCCATCGCGAGGCCGGCACCGTTGACGAGGCAGGCGATGTTTCCGTCGAGGCCGATGTAATTCAGATCGAACTCGGCGGCCGCCACTTCGCGGGGATCCTCCTCATCCTTGTCGCGCATGGCGGAGATTTCCGGATGACGATAGAGCGCGTTGTCGTCGAAATTGAATTTCGCATCCAGCGCGTAAACGTGGTCGTCGGTGGTGACCACGACCGGATTGATTTCCACCATCGAGCAGTCGCACTCGATGAAGAGCTTGTAGAGCGAGTGCAGCAGACGGCCGAACTGGCGGGCGTTGGTATTAAGGTCCAGATTGTGGCAGATCTTGCGCACCTGGTAGGCTTGCAGGCCGGCGAGAGGATTGATGTATTCGCGCAGGATTTTTTCCGGGGTCTTTTCGGCGACTTCCTCGATGTCCATGCCACCTTCCGTGGAGACGACGATGACGGGCTGGCAGGATTCGCGGTCCATCAGGATCGCCAGGTAAAGCTCGCGGCTGATGGTGACGGACTCGGCGATCATTACCTTGCGGACGAACCGACCTTCATCTCCGGTCTGTTTGGTGACCAGCACCTGACCGAGCATCTGACCTGCCACGTCGCGTGCGGCCTCTGCGGAATCCACGAGATGCACGCCGCCTTTGAAACCGTTTTTAAAGACTCCCTTGCCGCGACCACCTGCATGGACCTGCGCTTTCACCACCAGGTTCTTGACGTCCAGCCACTTGGCCGCGTCGAGCGCTTCCTTCGGCGAGGAGGCGACTTTTCCCTTGGGACTCGGAACTTGGAAGCGATCGAAAAGCTCTTTGGCTTGGTATTCGTGAATGTTCATGGTGGAGGCTGGAGTGGTGCGCTGACCCGGAAAGTCGGCGGGACCCTATTCGCCCACCCCGCGCGGGGTCAAGGCATCCTCTTGGAAAATTCGGGTTAACGCCCGGTCGCCTCAAGCAGGCGGCGCAGCTTGCGGTGGAAGCCGTCCGAAGCAGCCTGGGCGTCGATTCCAAGGTGCAACTCCCCTACCTCATTTCCCTGCTCTCACTCTGGCCTCTTCCGGCTTCAGACCGTCAGTGGCTGCACCCGCGCGCGAATGCTGTCCGCCTTTTCCAGCTCCACGCGGCGGAGATCGTAGCGGCTTTGGAGGTTGATCCAGAATTGCGGTTCCATCCGGAAAAACAGGCCGAGGGCGTATGCCGTTTCGGCATTGATCGGGTGCTTGCCTTTGACGATCTCGTTGATCGTCGAGCGGGGAATCCCGGTAAGCTTGGAGAGTTCGAGCTGGGAAAGTCCGAAGCCGTCGAGAAATTCCTGCTTGAGGATGTGGCCGGGCGTGGAGGCTATGAGGGCTTTTTGTTCGCGGTTCACGGCGTGAGGTCAGTGATAGTCGGTGATTTCCACCTGACGGGCGTTGCCCGCTTCCCAGCGGAAGCAAACGCGCCATTGGGCGCTGATGCGGATGCTATGCTGGCCGGCGCGGTCGCCTTTGAGGGCCTCCAGACGGTTACTGGGAGGAATGCGGAGGATGTCCAAGGAGGTTGCTGCATCGACGAGATTGAGTTTTCGATGGCACGGGAAAGAAGGCCGGCTGGAAATCGGGTGCGTCGTCCATGCAAGAGTTTCTAGGTCTCCTTGTCGCCGAAGCCTTCGATCACGGGAGAAACCCTCCCACGCGCCCGTGGACGGCGCAAGTGAAAGCCTGAATTTCAGAACAACCCATGACAGGCAGAAGAGAGAGAAGCGCTGGCTCTCCGCAGAACGCCACCTCTCCCGCCAGTTCAACCGCCTCCTTCGCTTTCAATCCGCTGATCTCCCGCTCCAGCACCTCCCGCTACCCGGCGGCGATCCGCGCGATCACCGACTCGTCCTATTCAAACGTAGTCCAGGACTTCAGTCCGTCTTCACCTCCACACCAGCCCGGACTGAAGTCCCCGACTACATTTCAAAACGGCACCTCCCGCTGAGCGGCAACTATCCGCCCTGCCAGCGTCAACGTTCCCATGCGTACCTTCATAGACGGACAAACTCAAGATGCCTGTGAAACCGAGAGCAATGACGCCATTTATGTTCGTTTTGCGTGAATATCGTCTCATTTATGAGAAACTCTGACCTGTGGCGAATTATAATCGAGTCGCCATGACCGATACGAAGCCTTTTGGATTAACACTCTTTTCATATTGCGAGAGCTGTGAAGTTTCATCCGCTCATGGGAAATTCGGATTATCGCCCGGTCGCATCAAGCAAGCGTCGCAGCTTGCCGTTGAAGCCGTCCGAGGCCGCCAAGGCGTCGATTCCGAGGTGCATCCGATAGCGCCAGTAGAACGGGATGATCGCCGGCACGTTGATCCGCTCCTCTTCCGGTCTTGGGTGGCGGATCGATTCATCCATCGCCAGCAGGTCCTGCAGTGGGAAAATCGCCCACATCGCCGGGGATTGCAGGTGTTGCGCGACGATCCGCGTGGTCAGTTCCCCGGAAAGCTCGGACTCGCAGAACGAGATGCCGAGCATCTCCCAGGCGAATTTCGCAGTTGTCTGACTGTCTTCCTGCCACCAGGCGCGCAGCGTGGACATGTCGTGGGTGGAGGGACTCACGACGCTCATGTAGGGAGCGTGGGCCGGGTTGAAAAACTCGGTCTCGTGAGTCTTCGGCATTCGCTGGATTTCCAGCGACAGGATGCCGAGCTCCTTCATGACTCCTGGCACGCAGGCAGGTACCATTCCGAGGTCCTCGCCGCAGAGCAGCATCGGGCTGGCTTTGCGCATCGCGGGGAGCTTTTCGTAGCCACGGGCCTGCCAGAAATCCTCCTGCCGCCGGTAGAAATAGTCGTTGTAAAGCTCCTCGACCCGCCAGCGGATGTCTTCGTCGAGATCCTGATAGGAACGCGTCGACTGCATCGACATGCGTGGATGGAACTGCGTGCCATGCGAGCCGGGCACTTCGAAAAACAACACCTCGCTCGCGCAGTCCAGCAATCCCTCGCGGATGAAATCGTCGTGTGGATTCTCCGCAAAGAAATCGACGATGCGGCGCTGGGTGGCAACCTGCTCACTCAACTGGAAATAGCCGTTTCCGCAATCGTGGAGAAACCGGGCTTTCACATACTCCACCGCGTCGCCGAAGCGATCCCGCAGGAAATGCCAGCGGATGTAGGGGCGACAAAAGCGGTTGTAATCGAAATGGATCCCGCGCTTGCGGATCTCGTCGATGTGGATCGGCAACGCCGGATCGAAGTGGCCCATGATGCCTTCGACATGCTCGCACGGCACCTGCCAGATCCGGAAAAAGCCGAGGATGTGGTCGATCCGATAGGCATCGAAATAACGGCTCAAATGCTCGAACCGCGAACGCCACCACGCGTATTCGTCCTTATGCATAACCTCCCAGTTATACGTCGGAAATCCCCAGTTCTGCCCCTTCACCGCGAAGTCGTCCGGCGGCGCGCCGGCCTGCGCGTCCATCTTGAACAAATGCGGCGCGGACCACGCGTCCACCGACTGGCGGTCGATGCCGATCGGCAGATCGCCCTTGAGCGCGAGCCCGTGTTCATGCAGGTGATGCACCGCATCCGCAAGCTGGAGGTCGAGTTCGTATTGCAGCCAGATATGATAGGAAATCTCAGGCCAGTCCGCGTGTTCCGGCACCGCGAGTGCTTCGACTTTTTCCCGGTCAAAGACAGCCCATTCCTCCCAGTGGCTGAAATCGGCGGTGCCGTAATGATCGCGCTTCAGACAGAACACCGCGTAGGGAATGACCCACTCGCCGTTCTCTGTCAGGAACTCCTTGAACGGCGTGCTCGCAGTGATCGCCGCGCGGTGTTTGTCGAAAATCCTGCGGGTGAGCTTGGTTTTCACCCGCATCACCGCTTCGTAATCCACCTTGTCCAGCGGATTGAGCTTCTCCCGTGCAGTGATCAGTTCCTGTTGGAAAGCCGAAGGCATGGCGTAATTCAAATCATCGATCCGCAGATAGAGCGGATGCAGCGCGAATACGCTGATCGCCGAATACGGATAGGAATCCGTCCACTCGTGCGTCGAGGTCGTGTCGTTGATCGGTAGGATCTGGATCAGCTTGAGCCCTACCGAATGCGCCCAGTCGCCGAACGGCTTGAGATCCGCGAACTCGCCGACGCCAAGACTCTTGTCACTCCGCAGCGAGAACACCGGCATTGCGACTCCCGCGCCACGGAAAAGATGGCCGTGATCGCGGCGGTAACATTCGTCCTCTACCTTCGTCCATTGGCGGGAAGCGAGGGAGCGGGGAGAAATCATGCGGTTCTCGCCGAGCTCCATGGTCACCACGCATTTCAGCTTCAGGTCGAACAAGCCATATTTGTATTCGATGCCCCAGTCCACCGGCAGATAGAGATTCTGCTGCCAGACGTTAGGAGCCGTTTCCACCAGCGGCACTGCGGAAAACCAGCCCCAGTTGCCGATCTCGCTGACACTGCCAATCAGGCACGGCACCTGGCCCGTCGGCACCGCGGCCATCCGGAGTTGGAACGAATGGTTGGCGTTTTCCGGTATCTCAAGTTCTTGAAACGGCCCACGGGCGGGCAGCACAGCGAGGAACGCGTTCGTTTCAAAGGCATAATCCACGGTGCCTGCAGAGCACCATGAATCCAGCAAAAGCACGGCGTCGTGCGCGTCAAGATCCACTTCGGCGGTTCTTGGTGCGTGCCACTCGTCCAGCTCCACGCCGTTCACCTGCCGGAGCTGATAGTTGTATTCCACCCGGAAGCGGCCCGTGCCGCGCACGTTCACGCGGGTCTCCCACTGGCCGTCGTTGAGCCAATGGAGCGGCACGATCTGGTCGAAGCGGACGCCCTTTTCTTCGAGCACGGTGGAATACTTCAACCAAAGCGATTGCCCGGGGGTGGAGTGGTAGTTCAGACGGAAAACGATCTTCATGTGAGGGAGCTACAAGGGAATGTCAGAAAGTCCGGGCCGGTTGGCGATTTGAAAGATCCATCATCCGTGCGAGAACTTCTGCAACAGCCGCAGCTTCTCAAGCGCGGTTCCGCTGGAAATCATCTCGCGGGAAACTTCGATGCCGTCGCCCATGTTGTCGGCGAGTCCGGCGCAGGCCAGCGCGGCCCCGGAATTCATGAGCACCATGTCGCGCTTCGGCCCCGTTTCGCGGCCCGCGAGGATCGCTTCGAGAATGATGGCGTTTGCCTTGGCGTCGCCGCCTTGGAGTTCTTCCACCTCCGCGTGTTTGAAGCCGAAATCGCGTGGCCGGACCTCTTCGTCGTCCATTTCCTGGAGCGAGCCCGCTTTGCAAATCCGGGTCGAGCCCATCAGGCTAACCTCGTCCACGGAACGGCCGTCGCCGGTGGTGCCATGCACGACCCACGCACTCTCGCGGCCGAGGCGTTGTAAAATTTCGGCGAATGCCGGGCAGAGATCGCGCGAGAAAACGCCGACCAACTGACACTCGGGCCGGGCGGGATTGAGCAAGGGGCCGATGAGGTTGAAAATCGTCTTCACGCCCCGGGCCGCCAGCGATTTCCGCACGGCGATGACCGCCTTGAACGCCGGATGATACATCGGTGCGAACATGAACCCGAGCCCGGCTTTTTCGATGCAGTTACGAAACTCGTCCGTGGACAAATCGATGCGAACTCCGAGCGCTTCGAGCACGTCCGCGCCGCCGCTTTTCGAGGTGATGCCGCGGTTTCCGTGTTTCACCACCACCGCTCCAGCGGCGGCGGCGACGAACATGGCGGTGGTCGAGACGTTGAAAAGATCGAGTTGGTCGCCGCCGGTGCCGCAGACGTCGAGCGTTGGGCCTTCGAGGTCCAGCAAGCCGAGATGCGGGTCCACCGCGTGTTCGAGGAACACCTCGACGAAGCCCGCGATTTCAGCCGGGGTCTCGCCTTTGAGAGAAAGCGCTTCGAGCAACCGCTGCTTTTTCTCGTCCGGCGCGACTGGATCCAACAGCAGCGCCGCCGCCACCTCCACTTCGCGCGGGCTCAGGTCCTGTTTTTCTTCGAGATGGTGAATCAACGCGTCCATGCCCGGAGGCTAGACCGTCGGACCGGGGAAGAGCCAGAACGAACATGAGTTCCTGGCGGAGTGGTTGGAAATCCTCGGCGAAGCGCATTGGATGCCCCGGCCGGACCGCGTGTCTCCAGACTCGCCGGCGAAGCGAAGTGTCCGGGATCCCCCTCAACTCAGCCTTGGCCTCTGTATCCCGTCAGAAAAGACAGGCAGGAATGCCTGTATCACTTCAGCCAGCCGCAGGCATCTTTTGCGTAATAAGTTAGAATTATGTCCGCCCCGGCGCGTTTGATGGCGAGCAGGGACTCGAGGACGATGGCTTTTTCATCCAGCCAGCCACCGGCGGCGGAGCTCTTGAGCATGAGATACTCGCCACTCACCTGATAGGCGGCGACCGGTAGCGTGCTGGTCTCGCGCACCTTGGCGATGATGTCCAGATAGAGGCCGGCGGGTTTCACCATCAGCATGTCCGCGCCTTCCGCTTCGTCTAGCAAGGTTTCCCGGACGGCCTCGCGGGAATTCGCGGGATCCATCTGATAGGTTTTCTTGTCGCCGTCCTTGGGCGCGGAGTCGAGCGCGCCACGGAACGGACCGTAAAAGGCGGAAGCGTATTTCGCGGTGTAGCTGAGGATAGAGACGCTGGTGAATTCCTCGCCATCCAGCGCATCGCGGATGGCGGTCACGCGACCGTCCATCATGTCGGACGGAGCGACGATGTCAGCACCGGCACGGGCGTGGCAAAGCGCCTGCTGGCAGAGCACACCGACGGTTTCATCGTTGAGAATATGCAGCTCTCCACGCTCGTCGCGTTGGACGAGGCCATCGTGGCCGTCGGAGTTGTAAGGATCCAGTGCGACGTCGGTGATGACGGTGAGCGTGGGATGCGCGGCCTTGATAGCGCGGATGGCGCGGGGCACGAGGCCTTCGTCATTGAAGGATTCTTCAGCGAGCGGGGTTTTGAGAGAGTCGTCGATTTTAGGAAAAAGCACGACCGCCGGGATGCCTAGCGCGTGAGCTTCCCCAGCTTCGTGGACGAGGCTCGTTAGAGACCATCGCGTGACTCCGGGCATCGAGGCGATCGGTGTGTCTTCCGCGTCCTCGTGGAAAAACATCGGCAGGATAAAGTCGGCGGGCGTCAGCGTGGTTTCACGAACCATCGAGCGGATGGCGGGCGTGCGGCGGTTGCGGCGGGGACGGTTCATGATGGGCTGATGAGGGGTAATGGAAAGAGGATGAATGAATGAATAAATGAATGAAAGCCGGGATAAATCCCGCGGTCCGTTTTAGCGGTTCCTTTTCAGCTTTCTGCTTTTTGCTTTTCTCCCACGATGGCGATCGCATTCGCGGCGGCGTAGTCGCGGGCGTGGGTGAGACTGATTTGGATTTCGGTGATGCCGTTTTTCTCCGCGAAGTCGGCGGCGCTTCCTTGAAGCAGGAGTTTCGGCGCGCCGGACGGATCGCGGGTGATTTCCAGATCGAGCCAGCCGGCCTGGCCGCCGATGCCGGTGCCGAGCGATTTGGAGACCGCCTCCTTCGCGGCGAAGCGGGCGGCGTAATGCAGCGAGGAGTTTTTCTGAGCCTCGCAATAGTCGCGCTCGTTAGGCGTGAAGAGTTTTGCCAGAAACGGCTCGCCAAGACGCTCGATGGCCGACGCGATGCGATCCACCTCAACCACGTCGATGCCGATGCCGAAAATCCGCATGTTCAACCGGGGTAATTGCCCATCAGATCCTTCATTTCCCGCACTGCGGCGGTCAGGCCAAATCGCGTGGAGCGAGCGATGATACTGTGGCCGATGTTGAGCTCGGCGAGATGCGGGATCGTGAGGATCTGCGCGACGTTGGTGTAGTTGATGCCGTGCCCGGCGTTCACTTGCAAGCCGAGATGGCCTTCCTTGGCAGCAGCGATGAGGCGGTCGAGTTCAACTTGCACGGCATCGCCGGTCGCATTCGCGAAGGCTCCCGTGTGGAGCTCAATCATGTCGGCGCAAGCCTCGCCGGCGGCTTCGACCTGTTTGAGATCGGGATCGATGAAAACACTGACGCGGATACCGGCGTCTTGCAGGCGGGCGATGACCATGCGGGTCTTGTCGAAACTCGCCAGCACGTTCAGCCCGCCCTCGGTGGTGATTTCCATGCGGTTTTCCGGCACGAGGCAGACGAACTCGGGTTTGAGTTTGAGGGCGAGGCCGAGCATTTCATCGGTGACTCCCATTTCCAGATTGAGCGGCACCTTCACCTCGGAGCGAATGCGGTAGGCGTCGGCATCCTGCATGTGCCGGCGGTCGCCACGGACATGGATCGTCAGCGAATCCGCACCGCCGGCGAGCGCGTCGTGCCCCGCCAACACCGGGCAGGGTTCTGCGTTTGGCGAGCCCGGCTCTTTGGCGTAGCGGGCCTGGCGCAGGGTGGCGATGTGATCGATGTTGACTCCGAGAAGCAATGGCATGTCCGGAAGTAGCGGCAGAACCCACATCCCGCAAGACCCACTTCTTGCGGGCAATCACGGCGGCGCGAGCAGTTTGAACGGCCACGTCGGAATATTCCGCAGGATCCAGAATCCGACGATGACCCCCATCAAAACCCATGCGCCATATCGCCCGATTCCGAAACGAATCGGCAGCGCCCGGCCCCGCACCCAGCCGAGGACCTGAAGCCCCACACCGACCGACGCGACCGGCAGCAGCACCATGCCCACCGGATTGAATCGAAATGCCTCGTCCAGGCGTCCGTGTAGCGTGGCATAGGCGGCCCGAGTCATGCCGCAGCCGGCGCAATGGAGCCCGGTAAGATGGTGGAAAACGCAGCCCGGCAGCCAGGACACCCGGGAAATTCCATTTTCCCGCAGCCAAAAAGCGGCGACCGCTAGGACAAGCACCCCGCACGCCACCCAACATGCCCGATCGCGGTGCACCCGGAAATCAGTTCGCGTTGACAGCTCCGATTCCTGCGGCGATCAACCAGAGAATCACGAATCCGAGGATAATCCCCGCCGAGACGATACACCACATTTTCGCGCTGGCGGAAGCGGCCATGGCTCCTGCGATGTCGCCGCGGGCTTTCAGGCCATCCACCTTCGCCGCATAGACGATCGCGGGAATCCCGAACGGCCAGCAGCAGAAAATCGTCACCACGATGGATTGCCAGAGGTAGTTGGGAATATCCGCTCCATTTCCCATCTGTGGCGAAGTCGTCGACGGTGGCGAGTAGGGAGAAACCGGTGATTGGCCGAAGACCTGCGGCGGTCCCGCAGCCGCAGTCCCAGCAGGTGAAATCGTGGCAAGCTCCGCAACCTTCGCCGCCGGCAGCCAGTCGCGCATCCCCTCCCGCCAGACGAGGTCGGACGCCAAAATCTCTCCGGATGCCAATTTCCCCCGCACTTCACTGTCGGAGACCGGACCCAGTTGCACTCCGTTTTTCGAATAATACCACTGCATGACGGATGAGGGATAACATTTCACCGCCATCTGGCCACCCTGAAAATCCAACAAACCGGGGCGCGCCGTCCCCTCGGCGCCCGCCGCAAAAACAGTTGCCACCCCGCCCCGCGCCGATACCCTCCGCCTCAATATGATCATTGCACCGAAGATCCGCGGATTCATCTGCACCACCGCCCACCCGGAAGGTTGCGCCAAACACGTCGCCGAACAAATCGCCATCGTGAAAAGCCGCGGGTTGATCGAAAACGGCCCGAAGAAGGTGCTCGTGATCGGATCCTCCACCGGCTACGGCCTCTCCTCGCGCATCGCCGCCGCCTTCGGTGCGAATGCCGCCACCATCGGTGTGGCCTTCGAGCGGTCCGGTGCCCCGGACAACACGGCCACCGCCGGATGGTATAACACCCGCGCCTTCGAACTCGAAGCCGCCGCCGCCGGACTCTACGCCCGTTCCTTCAATGGCGACGCCTTCTCCGACGAGGTGAAAAAGGAAGTCATCGACGCCGTCAAGGCAGACCTCGGCCAGGTCGATCTCGTGATTTACAGCCTCGCCTCCCCGCGCCGCACCGACCCGAAAACCGGCGAGGTTTACAAGTCCGTGCTCAAGCCCATCGGCGAGAGCTACACCAATAAAAACCTCAACACCACCACCGGCGTGGTCAACGAAATCACCATCGAGCCAGCCGAGGGCGATGACGTGGCTAACACCATCGCCGTGATGGGCGGTCAGGATTGGGAACTGTGGACCGACGCACTGCTCGAAGCCGGCGTGCTCGCCGAGGGCTGCCAGACCGTAGCCTACTCCTACATCGGGCCGTCCATGACCTGGCCGATTTATAAAAACGGCACCATCGGCAAGGCCAAGGAAGACCTCGAACGCGTCCAGCGCGCGCTCGACGAAAAACTCGCTGCCATCCACGGCAAGGCCTGGGTCTCCGTGAACAAGGCGCTCGTCACCCAAGCCAGCTCCGCCATCCCGGTCGTGCCGCTTTACATTTCCCTGCTCTACAAGGTCATGAAAGTCGAGGGCACCCACGAGGACACCATCGAACAGATGGACCGCATGCTGCGCGAGCGGCTTTATAACGGAAACCCACAACCCGACGCAGCCGGCCGCATCCGCGTGGATGATTGGGAAATGAAACCGCAGGTCCAAGACGTCATCGCCGAGCGCTGGGCCGCAGTGAATACCGAGAATTTTCAACAATTCGGCGACTTCGAAGGCTATCAATCCAGTTTCCTCCGTCTCTTCGGTTTCGGTCTCCAAGGCGTGGACTACGGCGCCGACACCGATCCCGCCGTCGGCATCCCCTCGCTGGAAGCCTAACTGGACAGCGGAACCTATTCCGCTCGATAGAGACTCTCGGCACTCACAGTCAGCCCGATCGACTCGAAGGTCACCTCACCCGAAGTGTGCGTCTCGCCGGGCTCCCAGCCGCTGGAGCGGCGGAACACCGTGACTTCCGGACGGTCAGACCACTGGCTGACCACGGCGTATTCATCCAGGGAAGGGATGCGCTGATACATCAGGAATTTCTCCACCCGGTCGCGCACTTCGTTTTCCGAAAGCACTTCGATGATCAGCTTGGGAGCCGTCAGAAATTGCGCGTCCTCGTCAAACGGGTCGCTCGACACCATAATGTCGGGATAGAGAAAAAACATCCGCCCGTAGATCTCCAGGCGCAGTTTCATGTCGGATTTGAAAACCTCGCATGGCACTCCGCGAAAATGCCCGAAGATCCGGGATGATAAATTCATCGACACCCGCTCGTGCCGGCGACTTGCTCCCACCATCCCGGTCACCATACCGTCCCGGAATTCACGGTGCTCCTCCGAGCACATTTCACCGTCAAGATACTCCTGAACCGTGATGCCCCCGGGCAAGTTGACTGCCGCGCTTCCTTCGTTCATGAAGAAAAACTAGCGGGGAAGCAGAACGCGATCAAGGAAGGAAAACCATCGCCATCAAGGGTTCTCCCGCATTAGTTTTCCGCCAAGCACTTTGAAAACGACCCGCCAGGAACTCCTCGCCACCCTGCCCAGCTTCGGCTGGCTCGCGTTGTTCGTCCTGGTCCCCACGCTGCTCGTTTTCACCTTCGCCTTCCGCGCCACCGATCCCGCCGGCGGCATCGGTGGCGAATGGACGCTCGATCAGTTCAAGGTCTTCGGCGAGAAGAGCATTCTGTTACTGCTCTGGCGCACGCTGTGGATCAGCACGCTCACCACCGTCATCTGCATCGTGCTCGCGCTTCCCGCGGCGTGGTACATCGCCCGCGTCGACGCCAAGTGGCGGCCCCGTTTACTGCTGTTCGTCATCGTCCCCTTCTGGACGAATTTCCTCATCCGCGTCTTCGCCTGGAACCAGATCCTCCACTCAGAAGGCGGCCTCGCCCGCTTCTTCCGGGCCATCCACCTGCTCGGCGAAAATGAATCCCTGCTCTTCAATTCCGGCGCGGTTCTGCTCGTCAGCGTTTATACCTATCTGCCCTTCGCCATCCTCCCCCTCTATTCAGCCGCCGAGAAATTCGACTTCGGCCTGCTAGACGCCGCGCGGGATCTCGGTGCGGGTGTGTTCCGCGCGTTCCGGTCCGTTTTCCTTCCGGGCATCCGAAAGGGCATCATCACCGCCGTCGTCATCGTCTTCATCCCCATGCTCGGATCCTACGTCGTCCCTGATCTCGTCGGCGGGACCGACGGACAGATGATCGGCAACAAGATCGCCCAGCGGAATTTCGCCGATCGCAATCTCCCGGCCGCCTCCGCCATGGCCGCCGTGCTTACGCTTTTCGTGCTCGCGCCGATGCTCTTCCGCCGGAAGGAGGCTGCCTAGCTCATCGCGGTCTGCCAGCCGGTCCTTCGCGGAGAACCGGGTGACCGCACTTGATTGATCGGACGCGGACTGTTAGTTCCGACGCATGGCCTTCGAGCACGCCTTCCAACAAGCCTTCATCCATCTGGGCTCCGCCGTCGTCACTGTTTTGCTCGGGAAACGTTTCGGACTGGGCGCGGTGCTGGGCTACCTGCTGGTCGGCGCTGCCATCGGGCCCTGGGGCTTGCATTTGATTGGCAACGAAGGCGAGCAAATCACCCATTTCGCCGAGTTCGGCGTAGTGGTGATGCTTTTCCTCATCGGCCTGGAACTGCAACCCGCGATGCTTTGGAAAATGCGCCACCAGTTGATCGGGCTCGGATCATTGCAAGTCGTGCTCTGCACCCTGGCCATCACCGGAGTTGCGATGGCATTCGGGCTGTCATGGAAACCCGCGCTCGCCGTGGGGCTGATCCTGATTATGTCGAGCACGGCCATCGTCCTGCAAACGCTGGCGGAAAAAGGATCGCTGCGGACGGACGCCGGGCAGAATTCGTTCGCAGCGCTCCTGTTTCAGGACATCGCGGTCATTCCAATCATCGCGCTGCTTCCATTGTTAGGAACGGGCGGAGCGGCCCCAGACGCGCACGGCGGATCGAATGCATGGATGGCGCACTGGCCGGGTTGGGCGCAGGCGCTTGCCACGCTCGGAGCGGTGGCGTTGATCATCGTGGTGGCCCGCATCGCCATGCGGCGGATTTTCCAGGCGATCGCCCGCACCCGCCAGCGGGAAGCGTTCACCGGCGCGGCGTTGTTGCTGGTCATCGGCGTGGCGCTGCTGATGACCAAGGTGGGAATGTCACCCGCGCTCGGCGCGTTCGTGGCGGGCGTGGTTCTCGCGAACAGCGAATACCGCCACGAGCTGGAAAGCGATCTGGAGCCGTTCAAGGGACTGCTGCTCGGCTTGTTCTTCCTCAGCGTGGGCGCGGGCATCGACTTCGGCTATATCCGCGACCACCTGTTTTTGGTTATCGGCGGGGCGTTGGGGCTCATCCTGGTGAAGGGACTCATCCTGTTCGGCATCTCGATGCTCAAGGTGAAACGCTGCCCCTCCGCGCTGTTGTTCGCCGCGGCGCTTGCGGCGGGCGGTGAGTTCGCCTTCGTGCTGATCACCCTTTCGCTCTCCGCCGGCGTCTTCAGCGAGGAAGTCGGCCGTGCGGTGGTGGCGATGGTGGCACTGTCAATGGCGACCACGCCGTTGCTTATCCTGGCGGCGCAGCGCACGGTGGCCTGCAAACCGGATGCCGCCACAACCGAACGCGAAACGGACGTGGCGGACGAAGGAAATCCGGTGATCATCTGCGGCTTCGGCCACGCGGTCGGCCGCCTGCTGCGTTCGCGCGGTTACGGCTGCACCGCGCTCGATCACGACACGGATCAAGTCGAGCTTCTGCGCACCATCGGCGTGCCGATTTTCTATGGCGACGCCAGCCGTCCCGAGCTTCTAACCATCGCGCAGGCGCCGCGAACGCGAAGATGTTGGTCATCGCGCTGAAGGACGCGAAAACCACCCTCAAGATCGTGGAAAACGCCCGGCGGCACCACCCGCATCTAAAGATCTTCGTCCGCGCCTACAGCCGGGTGGAGGCCTACGAATACATCAGAGCCGGCGAGGAATTGATTTACCGCGACACAATCGACTCATCGTTGCGCCTGGGTGGCGACGTGCTCAGAATGTTAGGCGAGTCTGACGAGGCGGCGGATCGCGCCACCCAACTCTATCGCGAACGAGACGAGCTCATGGTCCGGGAAATGGCCCACCATCGTGAGGATTCCAAGGAGTTCTTAAGCGCGGCGCATGAAGCGAACCGCAGTCTGGACGAGTTGATGCGAAGTGATATCGAGGAGGACAAGGAAGGGCGGATTCCGATCCGCCCAAGCCTGTAAGGAGCTAGTAGGAATTTGTCCGGTCGAATGTTTTGAACGCCTGGCGAGACCATGGCTGCTGAAATTTCGCGCGGAATAAATTCCAGTTTTGTGATCCCGCCACCATGTGACGATTTCGTCAGATTCTCGGTCTGGCGGAGGAATTGCATCCGGACACGCTCGGAATCGAATCCCATGGAGATTTTCCTGATTGATGCGATCGGCCCGTTTTTCAGGGGCTATGCGAAACAACGGATCAACTGGTCGAAGATCCCGTTCGTGGATCTGGCGGGTGCGGATGCGGAACGATGGGCCCGGATCGAAATGGACCTGCGTGAATTCGCCCGGCAGGTGACCGCGCAGGGTTATAACGCGGTGACGCTGGATGATCTGGCGCATCTGGCTCCGCACCCGTTGCATGAACCGGAGGTGGCCGCGCGGATCTCGGTGTTCCGGGAGAATTTCCGAAAACTCTTCGACATGCTGCGGCAGGAGTTCCAACTGAAAATCTATCTAACCACGGACGTGCTGCCGATGACTCCGGCAGTGATGGCGGGACTTGGAAATGACGCGGAAGTGCTGGGCGATTACTACCAGAAACTCGTCTGTGGCGTGCTGGATGATTTTCCGCAGTTGGAGGGGCTCATCCTGCGCATCGGCGAGAGCGACGGCACGGATGTTAGCGATCCCATCCGCACCCAACTGCATCTGACCAGCGCGGGCGGGACGAACCGGTTGCTGCGGCAACTTCTGCCGGAATTCGAGAAGCGCAGGCGAAACCTGATCCTCCGCACGTGGACGGTCGGCGCGCACCGGATCGGCGATTTGATCTGGCACCGGGACACTCTGGCAGAAACTCTGGAGGGAATCGATTCTCCAAACTTCATCGTCTCGATGAAACACGGCGAGAGTGATTTTTTCCGCTATCTGCCGCTCAACCGGGCGTTTTTCCGGGTGAAGCAGCGGAAAATCATCGAGTTGCAGGCACGGCGGGAATACGAGGGCGCCGGTGAGTATCCGTCATTCATCGGCCGCGACTGCGAGCAGTTCGCGCGGGAGCTGGCGACGGCGGAGAACATGGCGGGTATGTCTGTATGGTGCCAGACGGGTGGCTGGCACCGGTTCCGGCGGCTCGCGTTTCTGGAAACAGAAAACCGCGATGTGTGGATCCGGTTGAACACGGCGGCGGCGATCGGCGTTTTCAAAAACCGAAAATCGGTGGAGGCGGTGATCGAGGACTTCGCGGGGGCTCAGCGGGCGACGGCGATGCTCGAACTCCTGCGCCACGCGGACACGGTGGTTCACGAGCTTTTCTACATCGAGGAATTCGCGCGGCAGAAACTGTTTTTCCGGCGTGTGCGGGTGCCTCCGATTTTGCATGTTTATTGGGATTCTATTTTCATCAACCACGGGGTGCGCAAGGTGATCAACCATTTCCTGGCAGACCCGGAGCGCGCGCTGCGTGGCGGCGAGGCGGCGGCGGAGTTGTTTCCGCGGATGGTTGATCTCGCCGCGGAGGCCGGACTTCCGGTGGATGACATCGAGCACATGCGGGATGCGTTCGCGATGGTCTTACTGGCGCGGCGGTATTATTTCCTGCCATTCGACGAGGCGATGGCGGAGGAAATCCGATTGGCGAAGCGGCGCTACAAACAACGCTGGCCGAAGGAATCGCGACAGCGCTACCGGGTGAAGGTCACCTTCGAGCCGTTCAAGCTGAAGCGCCGGACCATCGCATGGGCGGCGGGCTTGGTGATCCGGAAAAAGCGCGGCTACCGGATGCTGGATCATTTTTTCACGCTTGGACTGCTGGGACTCGCCTATCGAATTTTCCGGACGCGGGCATCGGGGTCGATCCCGAAGTTCATGCAGAAATCCGCGATGGGGGTGGATGTGCTTTTCAAATAGTAGTCGAGGAATTCAGTCCGTTCTTCCACGGCGGCTGAGGTTGCGTTTCATTTGCGGCGGAGAACGGACTGAAGCCCTCGACTACATTTACCTGCCATGGCCATCCGCACGCGATTCGCTCCCAGCCCGACCGGGCGGCTGCACCTCGGCCATGTGCTGGCGGCTCGGGTGGCACACTCGCTGGCACGCCGCGAGGGCGGGGTTTTTCTACTTCGTCACGAGGACATCGACGGACCGCGAGTACGGGAGGAGTTTTACCAAGGCATCGAGGAAGATCTGCTGTGGTTGGAATTGGAGTGGGACGGCTTGCCCTTGCGCCAGACGACAAGGATCGTAGCTTACGAATACGCGCTGCGCTCACTTCGTGAGCGGGGCATTGTTTACCCGTGCTTCTGCACCCGCCGGGGCATCCAGGAGGAATGGGCACGCATGGGAGCCGCGCCACAGGGGCCGGATGCTCCGGTCTACCCCGGGACCTGCCGCGTGATCACACCCGAGAAGTCGGCTGAAAAAATCTCCACGGGCATTCCCTACGCGTGGCGACTCGATTCCGAAAAAGCCGCGGCGCTCACCGGTCCCCTCACCTTCCACGACCTGCGGTTCGGTGAAATCCCGGTGAACCCGGCCCTCCTCGGCGACGTTGTACTCGCCCGCAAGGACATCGGCACCGCCTACCATCTGGCGGTGGTGGTGGACGACGCGTTCCAGGAGATCACCCACATCACGCGTGGCGAGGACCTGCTGCGCTCGACCCATGTGCATCGCTCATTGCAATCGCTGCTAGGCCTTTCCGAACCGGTTTATCTTCATCACCCGCTGATGCTCGATGAATTCGGACACCGCCTGGCAAAACGAAGTGACGCCCTGTCCGTAGCTACGTTGCGGGAATCAGGTTTCACCTCCAATGAAGTGATTTCGCGATGTGAATCGCGGTTCTTACATAACCCAAAGTAGCGTCATAGGGGAGCCGAGGGGGAGACTGTGACGGCCGGGCTATCACCTGGCCATCACAGTCAAATCGACCCTTAGGAACGACCATTTGTTGTGGATGAGGTGCTGTCCCTAGCTCTCAACCACCAGCAACATATCATTTTTCAAGACGAACGCCATGGGGTGTAACCCTACATTACACCGACGTGGAGTCGTCTATCTATCCGGCCACGAGGAGTTTTTGTGGTATCCGGCATGACATCGCGGGGTGAAATCCTACTCTTTGGAGAAACCACGACTTCCAACAGAACCCAAATTCGTTAAAGACAGGGGGGCGGGTTGTGACGGTCCGAAATAAGATTCTTCAATTTCGGCCGCCACAACCCGGTCGAATTTCACGACCGACCGCAATGGTTTCCAGGTTTGTGCTCTGGCGATTCACGCAAGCAATCGTAAGATAGACGGAACCCGTTTTCCGGCAATGGGGTGAAACCCTTCCTCCCGAACAATCACAACTGCCGCCGCAGCGAAACGGCCAGGCCTTCGAAAAACCTTGTCGTTGCGGAGCGGTCTTTAAATTCCGCCCGCGTCATGCGCCGCGATTTGCCTTTGTCCTCCTCAAACACCTTGGTCTGTTCGGCGGCGAATGTTGCGTCATAAACGTTTAGGTTCGCCTCGTCATTCAGGCGAAAGGATCGATCGTCGAAATTGGTCGAACCTACCGAAACCCATACCCCGTCCACGATGATGACCTTGCAGTGATACATCGAGGGTTGGTATTCGTAGATTTCAACCCCCGCATCCAGCAGGTCACCCCAAAGCGAGCGCGAGGCGCTACGAACGATGTGCGAGTCCACGTGCGGACCCGGGACGATGATCTGCACCTTCACTCCCCGCTTGCGGGCGCTGACGAACGTTTCAATCGCCAGATCATCCGGCACGAAATACGCCGCCTGCAACAGGACGCTCTTCGTGGCCGATGCAATGGACAGCAGATACATCAGGCGCACGCTCTCGCTGCCTTCCTGGCTGGAACTCTTGAATACCTGCGCCAGCGAATCACCGGCGGGTTTCAGTTCCGGGAAATAAGCCGCGCCACAAAGCACCTTGGCGCGCGTCTTGATCCAGTTGTCAATGAAGGCGGCCTGCATCTGGGCGACCGCCGGGCCCTCTAACTGATAATGGGAGTCCCGCCAACGCTCTGGGCTTTCGGCATTGCCTTGCCAAGCGTCGGCGATGCCTACGCCCCCTGTGAAAGCGATCCCGCCATCCACCACCAACAGCTTCCGATGGGTTCGGTTGTTGATGCGGGTGAGAGTGTACCAACTCACCGGATGATAGCGTTCCACCTCGACACCCGCAGACTTCATTTCGTTCAGATACTTCGTCTCGATCTTGCCAGAGCCCACGGCGTCCAACAGGACGTGAACCTTCACTCCCGCCCGAGCTCGCTCACAGAGAGCATCGGAAAACTTCCGGCCAATGTCACCGGACCAGTAAATATAAGTTTCGAACGTGATGGTTTCGCGCGCGTTGGCGATCGCGGCGAGCATCGCGGGAAAAATCCGGTCGCCATTGTGTAGAGCCGTAATCCGGTTCCCGGGCAGGACCGGCGGTCCAAGCAATTGTCCGATGCTGCGCAGGAACTGCGGATCCTCCACCGGAAACTCGTGTTTCACCTTGAAGCGGATCTGTTTCTCTCCCGAACGCAGATTGAGGAACAACACGGTGCCGAGAACCGTGACCGCAAAGGTGGATAGGATGAAAAACCACTTTCTGGTTTTTCCCAGCGTGGAATGGGTGGTGCTCATCGACGGGCTCTTCTAACTAAATGACTGATTTCTGCTTTGGTGATCCTGGACGAAGATGCTGATGACCGGCCGGAACCCACCCGTCGCCGCCGCAAGGAAGCAGACAATGGCCAGGCCGGGATCACCTAGCATCAACTGGCAGGCCCCGAGGATGAGCGCGGCGAGGATGATGCCGGTGATGATGCGGTTGACGATTTCCTGGTAACGCTTGAGGTGGTTTGGAGAAAGTTTCATGAATCGATCACGGCACTTTGGCACCACTGGCGACAATAAGGGGTGATCCTGCCGCGTCTCCATGGGGTGTTTCCCTACCACTCGGGCCCGGGCCTTCTGCGGGCTTTACTCCAAACAGCGCACCGGAGATGTTTCACCCGTCCAATGGAATCCCACTGCGATCAATTCATCCGCTTCCTCGCCACCGAGCGCGGGCTTTCCGGCGCGTATCAACTGTCGGTGCGGCAGACGCTCGACGCGCTGGCCGGGTGGATGAAATTGCGCAAAACCGCTCTGCGCGACATCGGCACCGACGAACTCGCTGCCTTCCTCAGCCAGCGGAAACAGGAGGGCCTCAACGCCGCCTCGCTGCGGATCACCACGGTGCATCTCAAGGTGTTTTTCCGCTGGCTGGTGGGGAAGGAGAAGCTGGAAATGGATCCCGCCGAGCCGTTGATCGCACCGCGGCCGGACATGACGCTGCCGGAGACGCTGCATGCGACGGAGCTGGTGAAACTGTTGGAATCCATCGATCCTTCACAACCGTTAGGCCGGCGGGATCTGGCGATTCTCGAACTGTTCTATTCTTCCGGGCTGCGTCTCTCCGAACTCTGCAAGGTGCGGTTGGAGATGATGGACTCTGAAGAGGGGTTCCTGCGCATCACCGGCAAGGGCGGAAAAACCCGGATCGCCCGGGTGGGCAGAAAGGCGCTCGCGGCGATTTCCAACTATTTGGCGAACGAACGGCCCGGCCTCGTCACAAAGAAAACCTCGTCGCACATCTTCCTCAGCATCCGCGGCGGCCCGCTTTCGCCCGACCGGGTGCGGCAGATCGTGAAGGAGCGCGCGAAGTTTGCCGGCATCGACCAGAACGTCTATCCACATTTGCTGCGTCATTCGTTCGCGACGCATCTGCTGGAAGGCGGCGCGGACCTGCGGGTGATCCAGGAGCTGCTAGGTCATGCGGACATTTCCACCACGCAGATTTACACCCACGTGGACCGCCAGCGGCTGAAAGCCGTGCACAAACAGTTCCACCCGCGAGGGTGACCCCCACGGGACCGCGAGCTTCCAGGCTCGCTCGTGCAAGGAAAGCCGAAGAGAAGCGACCTTCGTCTCCCCACTTCGACCACGCTTGCGCCTGTGAGTCCGGAGACTCGCGGTCCGGTTAGCCGTATGGCTTCACCTCCAGCGGCGCGGCCTCCGGAACGGGAGTGGCGGCAGGTGCCGGTTCGGCGGGTTTCGCCGGCGCGGCCTGCACCGGGGCTCCATCCACCCGGATCGCTTGATAGAGCCGGTTGTAGTTATGCCGCAAGACGGCGGGAAGCGACACCCGCCCGGCCTCCACGATATTCTCACGAAGCAGCTTGGCGGACAAATCTGCGACGAGATCGGTGCCGATGCGCACCGCGCCTTCCGGACTCAGGATCGCCTTTCCACCATCGTTGCCACCGAGGATCATCTCGCTCTTGATGGATTTCCCCTGAATGGCGATGCTGGACTGCGCGGACACGACGCCACCCTTGGGGCTAACCGTAAGCTCCAAGACGGCGTGGTCGTCGGTGGAGAGCCACCCACGGACGTGGTCAATGCGGACGGAGAGAAAGATGCCGCCGTCGGGCGTGGGGCTGATTTCCGGTTTATAGGTCCGATAGACCGCGCCGGAGAGCGGATATTCGGCGGTGCTCTTGTCCTTTTTCGACCAGCCGCCGAGGCTGCGGCCGAATTCTGCTTCATCGATCGACACTGCGGCAAGGGAATGCAGCAGGGCGAGGAAACTGACAGTTAGAGTGAGGAATGTCGATTTCATGGTGAGAAGGAAATGATTTATCCGGCGAATTCAGGAGGTGTCGGTCCGCCGGGCGAACCAAGCAGGCGGTCCACCTGGGCGGTCGCCTTGGTTTTATGCTCGTCCTTGATGTAAGCGGCCACAGTGCCAAGCGCGGCGACCAGCGCGCCCCAGTCGTCGCCGTAGCCTGCGCCGGGGATGAGATCCGGTATGAGGTCGGTGGGCAGGACCAGATAGCCGAGAGCTCCGACGATGACGCCCTTCGCCCAAGTCGGCGTGTCGCGGTCTTGCAGGCAGTAGAAAAGGATAAGCGCGGTGAGCAGGGTCTTGCGACCGGCACTCACCGCCACCTTCTTCAAAGTGCGCCACAAGCGCGGGGCGGAATACCAGCGGGGGGCGGAAAGCCTGCCGGGCAATTGTGGAATTTCTGACATGTTCAGGGTGAGCGGGCAAAGCCGACCGCAAAGTGGCTCAATTCCGCTCACTGGGCAAGGAGAAGCCTTGCCCGCCTTCCTGCTAAAGGGATTTCAAAAACCTGATCAACGCCGCGCGGTCCGCCGTTGGCAGGGTGCGGAAGGCTTCCTTGGACGCCTCCGCCTCGCCGCCGTGCCAAAGGATGGCCTCTTCCAGTGTGCGGGCGCGGCCGTCGTGCAGATACGCCTCGCCGCCGCTGACTCCAGCAGTTAGACCGATGCCCCAGAGCGGCGGGGTGCGCCACTCGGACCCGCTGGCTCCACCTTCGCCCATGTTATCAGCGAGGCCGGGGCCCATGTCGTGGAGCAGTAGATCGGTGTAAGGGTGGATGGTTTGGTTGCGGAGCTCGGCCATCGGGTGGTGCGGGCCGGTGGTCATGTCCGGCATGTGGCACTTGACGCACTGCGAGCTGGCGAAAACCTGCTCACCACGGATCGCCTGCGGGTCTGCGAGGTCGCGGCGGGCACCAATGCCGAGCAGGGCGACGTAGCGGGTCATTTGATCGAGTTCAGCGGTCGAGACTTCGGGTGGACCCGTGGTGGTTTCGCCGTCGAGCACCGGAAATACCGGGGTCGTCACGCCCATGTCGGTGTTCAAGGCCGAGGCGACTTGGTGGCTGATACGGGCGCTACTCGCCTTGCCAGTGAAACGGCCAAGCCGCTGGTCGCCGGTTTGCGGATCGGAAATTTTCTGGAGCCGCCCGGAGATGCCGTCCTGATTCGCATCCGCAGGGTCGGCGAGGGCGGTGATGGTGCTTTCCGCCACCGCTTCCAGCAGCCCCATGCCGACGAGTGGCGGAGTGAGCCGCACGGAGAAATGGGAAGGAGTCACCCCTTGGAAGGCATAGTTCGGCTTCCGGAGGGAATAAGAAGTGCCATCGCCGAATTGGCCGGTGAGATTGGTGTAATTCGCAATCGTCGCGGTGGCTTCGACCGGGCCGCTGGTCGAGCGTGGTTGCAACACGGAACCAAGCAGCGGGTGCGGCGAGCCGGTGGCGTTAGATCCGACTTTGACGACGGATCGCAACATCGGCGCACCGATGTCCGGCGGCAGGGCGCGGCCGTTGTTCACGTGGCACTCGACGCAGCTGCGGGCGATGAATTTGGGCCCGAGCTTGCCGATGTGCGGGGAGAACATCGGATTGCCGGACTCCGAATGCACACCGTTTCCGAAATCGGTGTGGTGCAACCGGCGACCTAACATGAAGGGCTGCCCGTTCGTGGGGGAAATGTTGCCCGCCAATTGCTTGAAGCGGTGTTCCGGCTCGTTGGAGTATTGATAGGGCAACGTAGTTAGACCACCGAGCCAGGCGTTCGCGGGCAGGGGATGGGAGTCGAGGGTTTGGTTGACGTTGCCAACAATGCCGCCGCGGAATCCCAGATCATTGCCCTGCGCCCACGGGACGATACCCTGGCCGACGATGTAGAGCAGCGTGGTTCCGTAGTAATTGAGGCGACCGTTTCTCGGCCCGTTGAGAAACAAACTGATCTCGATTTCAACGCGATCCCCGAGTTGTAGCGCACGGTTCCCCTCATTGCCATTCTGGGTGATGGTGGCGGTGTAGTGGTAGTCGGTTTCGCCCGGCGTGGCCGAAGGATTCGTGGAGACCAGTGCTGCGATCTGGTTGTTGTTGTATTCCGCCACCGTGCCGATGCCTCGGAAAAAGGTGCGGAACTCGGCGGGGTTGAGCAAATCCTGGGTGGTGTAGTTGAACGTGATGTGCTGCGGTTGCCCGGCTTTCCCGACGCGGTCAATGATCTCGATGTTCGCCATCCGCTGCTCCCAATACCAACTCAGGTAGTGGTCGTAGCTGTTGAACTGGGCCTCACGCGCATGCCGGTCGCGAGCGCGATCGGCAATGCGGGTGATGAGCGCGGTCGGCGTGTTGACCGTGGTCGCTGCTTCCGGAACGGTGCTTGAGTTGTAGAGCGCAACGATTCCCGAATCCACGTTAGGGATGGCGGAAATGGCGGCGTCTCCGGGGAGACTTTCACCATTCGCCGTGGTCGCGACGACGGATAGAAAATACGTTTGCCCGGCGATCAGGTTGGGAATCGAAGCTGCCGTCACATTTCCGACATCCACCGACTGGTCCAGATTTCCACTGCTGGTCCCGTAGAGAATCCGATAGCCGGTCACGCCAGCCGTCGGACTGGCGTTCCAGGCGAGACCGATGGAATTCGCGCCTCCCGCTGCGGTCGTCTGCAGGTTTACCGGTGGCAGGACGATGGCGATTGGCATTTCCAAGCGGAAAAATTCGGCGCTTTTCGACATCGGAACGGTGAATTCCTTGGTGCTGCCGTCTCCGTCGATCAGCGGCTGCAAGGGCGTCCAAGTGACAAAATTGGTGGTCGCCACCGGGCGGTAGGAGATGCCAGTCTTGGACGGCCAGCTGATTCTAGCAACCGGTTTGCTGGCGACCGGCAGGGCGTTGACCGTTTCCGGAGTTCCGGGGTTGGAGCCACTGCCGGAGTCGAGGCTGATGTCGTCGAGAAGCACTTCGCCGCGCCCGCCTGAGATCGCACCGGTGACGAATCGGAAGCTCACTCGCACCTCCGCGGCGTTCGCCGGCGCGACGAGATTCGGCACGGTGATTTTCGTCCACGTCCCGATCACTCCACTAAAATTCTGCAAGCCCGATCCGCCGACGACACCCCCGGCGGCGTTTCGCCACTGCACCTCATACTGTTGGATGTAGGAGGGGCCGGAACTCACCTGCTTGGCCCAGAACGAGAAATTGTATGTTTGCCCGCCCGTGATGGACCCGCCTTGGGCAACGACCATTTGGCTGAGAAGTCCCTCGGCGGCGGCGGCTCCCACGTTGACTATGGAACTGCGCATGGCGAAAGCACCGCTACGAGCCTCGCTGCTGGTGCGGGTGGGCGGTTGGCTCGCGGCCGTGGTCCACTGGCTGGCGGTGGTGCCGGTTCCGGATTCGAATCCGCCGTTCACCGGGTTCACAGGCGGCGCGGGAATGCCCGGAACGGTCTCCAAAACCTGATATCGTCGTGAACTGCCAGCAGCGAAATCGCAGTGCGACTTGGGTTGCCCGTCACCGGGCGTCGCCGGGGTCAGACTCGCCCACGGCCCGTTGGGAAGTGGCGCGGCTTGCAACTGGTAGGTATTTCCCGAGGTCGTCGGCCAGCTCAGTTCCACGCCGGGCTGGATGCTCAAACGCGGATCCGCCCCGGTTGCAGGCAGGCCGAGAACTATCAGAAATACGGCTACCGCCGAATGGATGAAGAGGTTGGGTTTCATGAAAATTCTTCCCGCATGGGTTCAAGAAGATGGACGAGAACTATTTGAAACGCAATTTAATGCAATTTATTTCGGTGTCATGGAAAAATGCCGCCATCAATCCGGCGGTTGCATGCCAGGCGGCATCCGGCTAGCGTCGCCGGGTGATTCGTCCTGTCGATGTCCTCCTTGAATTTCTCGAAGCCGAGCAAGCCCGCGGCGTGACCCACGTGCATCTGGACGACGGGGCAAGAGACGGACTGCGCGGCCTTTTCAACCTCGCCAAATCCGGCGGAGTCGTCACGCCGCCGCCTCAGGAAAAAGCGCCGACACCCGAGCGAATCACCATGCCCGAGCCCGAGCCGGCACGACCAGCCGCCGCCACGACCGTGACCGTCAGCGGCACCACACGTGCCGAGCAACTCGATTCCCTGCGCCGCCAGGCGGAAAACTGGGCCCCCGCGAAATCACTCGGATCCCTCCGCGAGACGATGGTCTTCGCCACCGGAAATCCCGAGGCCCGCGTGATGCTCGTCGGCGAGGCTCCGGGCTATCAGGAAGAACGCGAGCGCGAGCCGTTCGTCGGTCCGGCGGGCCAGAAGCTCAACGACATCCTGAAGGCGATGGGCCTGTCCCGCGAGGAGGTTTACATTTCCAACATCGTCAAATTCCGCCCCGCAACACCTAACCAAACAACCAACAACCGCAAGCCGACCCCGGAGGAAATGGAAGCCTGCCTGCCCTTCGTCCGCGCGGAGATCGGCATCGTGAAACCCGAGTGCATCGTCGCCCTCGGCGGCACGGCGGCGGAAGGGTTGTTGAAACTGACAGGAACCGTCACCTCGATGCGCGGGCCTTGGCATGATTTCGAAGGCACGCCGGTGCGCGTGACCTATCACCCGAGCTACCTGCTGCAAAGCGGTGGCAACATGAACGTCAAACGCCAGGTCTGGGAGGACATGCTCGAGGTGATGGAAAAACTCGGGCTGCCGATTTCCGACAAACAGCGCGGCTTTTTCCTGCCGAAGCCGTGAGACTGGCTGCCGTGCGAAATGAATTCCACGCTCCAATTCACACCGCCTTTTCCCCCAGAATCTTGATCGGCTTCGGCTGTTTTTTCCGGCGCAGGCCGAACTGCCTAACCGCATGCCGTTGCAGGTGGGCCTTCGCGTCCTGGACATCATCCGTGAAGAAGATCAACTCCGGATCATCCGGGCTGATCATCCCCTCCTCCGCCATCCGATAGACAAAATCCATCAGCGGCTGCCAGTAATCGCGGCCCATCAGGATGATCGGGAACCCCTTGAGCTTGCCCGTCTGGATCAGCGTCATTGTCTCGAACATCTCATCCAGCGTGCCCGCCCCGCCCGGCATGACGATGAAAGCATAAGAGTATTTCACGAGCACCACCTTGCGGGTGAAAAAGTAACGCATCGTCACC
Source organism: Akkermansiaceae bacterium (assembly GCA_031425955.1). GTDB lineage: Bacteria > Verrucomicrobiota > Verrucomicrobiia > Verrucomicrobiales > Akkermansiaceae > Luteolibacter. The sequence continues at coordinate 64,826 of JANPKJ010000020.1, forward strand.
GAGCCATGCACGTAGGGATTGAGGTGCTGCTCGAAGGGCAGCTCGATATTCACGCCCAGCGAGCGCCCGCCCACCTCGAACGCGCCTTGATTCGCAGCCTGCATGATACCGGGTCCACCGCCAGTGATGACCGTGAAACCGAGCCGCGCGCACTCCGCACCCATTTCCCGCGCCATCTCGTAGTAGCGGCTCCCCGGCTTGGTTCTGGCAGATCCGAATATCGTCACGCACGGCCCGGCGAAATGCAGCGCCCGGAAGCCCATCAACAGGTCTTTACCCACCCGCAGGATGGTCGCGAAGTCACTCAACCGGGACTCGGGTCCGGAAAGAAGAGTCTTGTCCGGGGTTTCGAGCTCGAAGATCTCCTGCTCAATGATTTCCTTTTCGGAAATTTCCAGATTCCCGACCTCGGGCAGTTTCGGACATTCGGATTCTTTCACAACGAGGCAGATAACACCATGCCACCCGCTTGGGAAAAACGAAAAACGCGCCCGGCTTGCTAAACCGGACGCGTTTGGATGAATTTCAGGAAAGATCAGCCCGCGAAGTTCGCGGCGACCACGTCCCAGTTCACCACGCTCCAGAAAGCGGCGATGTAATCCGGGCGACGGTTCTGATAGTTCAGGTAGTAAGCGTGCTCCCAGACGTCGAGGCCGAGGATCGGGGTGTTGCCGCAGCCGCCGAAATCGGGGCCCATGGAAGGATGATCCTGGTTCGCGGACGAGCAGACGACGAGTGAGCCGTCGGCCTTTTTGCAGAGCCACGCCCAGCCGGAACCGAAGCGGGTGACGCCGGCCTTGGCAAAGGCTTCCTTGAACGCGTCTAACGAGACGAATGCCTTGACGATCGCTGCGGCGAGATCGCCGGAGGGTGCATTAGCGCCGCCCGGGGCGATGACTTTCCAGAAAAACGTGTGGTTCACGTCGCCCCCCGCGTTGTTGCGGACGGCGGTGCGGATGTCCTCGGGGACGGCCGCGAGATTCGCGATCAGCTCGGCGGAGGATTTCGCTTCGAGCTCGGATTTACCGGCGATCGCGTTGTTGAGATTGGTAATGTAGGCTTGGTGGTGCTTCGAGTGATGGATTTCCATCGTACGGGCGTCGATGTGGGGTTCGAGCGCGTCATAAGCGTAACCGAGTGCGGGGAGTGTGTGGGCCATGGGAGTTGAGGAGTTTGGTTTGCGTATCGCAAAGGCGTCCGATACGACGGACGCGCGCGGCGACACTCTTACGAAACCGAGCCAGCCGCCAGCCGCAAGGACAAAACCATGATTCCTCCAGAACTCCGCCCCTATCTCCCTGAAATCATCACCGCGATCGTAGGACTTTTCTTCGGCTGGCTCTTCACCCGGCTCGCCGCTTCCGGGAAAATCGCCACCGCCGCCGAGCGCTTGAAGTCTGAGGAACGCCGCTCACTGGAAATCGGAGCCCGCCTCGCCCACTCCGCCGCCGAGGCGGAGCGCAACGAGCAGGACGCCCAGACATTCCGCAACCAGCTCACCGAGCTCCGCGCCCGCCTCGACACGGAGCTGAAAGCCGCCGCCGAAAAACAAGCCCTGCTCGAACGCGCCGAAATCAAACTTTCCGACACCTTCAAGGCCCTCTCCGCAGACGCCCTGCGCTCGTCCTCCGAGCAATTTCTCCAACTCGCAAAATCCTCGCTCGCCACCCAGACCGAGGAGGCCAAGGGCGAAATCGAAAAACGCAAGATCGCCATCCAGACGATGATCACGCCGGTCACCGAGTCGCTCGGAAAGTTCGAACTCCGCATCGGCGAAATCGAGAAATCCCGTGAAGGTGCCTACTCCGAACTCCGCGAGCAGGTCCGCGCCCTCGGCGAGGGCCAGCTCGGCCTCCAACGCGAAACCGCCTCGCTCGTCAAAGCCCTCCGCCAGCCCACCGGCCGCGGCCAATGGGGCGAGATGCAGCTCCGCCGCGTTGTCGAACTCGCCGGCATGCAGGAGCACTGCGATTTCGAAATCCAACACAGCGCCACCACCGACGAGGGTAAAAAACTCCGCCCCGACCTCGTCGTCCGCCTGCCCGGCGGCAAAACCATCGTCGTCGATTCCAAGACGCCAATGGATGGCTACCTCGACGCGCTCGAAGCGACCGAAGACACTGCCCGCGAGGAAGCGCTGCATCGCCACGCCCGCCAGGTGAGAACACACATCCAACAGCTTTCCTCCAAAAACTACACCGCACAATTCGCCCAGACGCCGGAGTTCACCGTGCTCTTCCTGCCCAGCGAATCCTTCTTCTCAGCCGCCCTCCAGAGCGACCCCGGCCTCATCGAGCGCGGCGTGGACCAAGGCGTCATCCTCGCCACGCCCACCACGCTCATCGCCTTGCTGCGTGCCGTTTCCTACGGCTGGCGACAGGAATCCATCGCGGAAAACGCCCGCGAGATCTCCCTGCTAGGCCGCACGCTCCACGAGCGACTCGGAAAACTCGCCGACCATTTTTCCAAGCTCGGCCGTTCGTTGGGAAATGCCGTGGAGCAATATAACAGCGCCATCGGCTCCTTCGAAACCCGTGTGCTCACCACCGCCCGCAAGTTCGAGGAACTCAAGGCCGCCCCGGAATCCGCCACCATTGCGAACCTGGAACCGGTCGATAAAATCCCACGCAGCGCGCAATCCACCGGTGCTCCTCCCGCCGCGCTCGCCGCTCTGGCCCGCGCCAGCGAAACCGCCGCCCGCCACCAGGAACCCGCCACACTCACGCTCAACACCGAGGTCGCCGACGCCATTCTTACCCCGCCCGAGAGCGACGATTTCGCCTTCGTCCCCGATCCCCCCGCCAGCGCCCGCAGCGCCGCGGCGGACCTCAGATCGGCGCTTGGATAAAACCGGAGCGCGGAATTCACTCTGCCCGAACCACCTGACAATTTCCGAGCCATCCTTTCCATGCTTGATATCCTCCTCACCCTGCCCGAGGGCAAGACGCTCGAATTCAAGCGCGACCTTTCCTCACCCAAGCCGTTGCTGAAGACGCTGGTCGCCTTCGCTAACACGGCGGGCGGGCGACTTGTCATCGGCGTGGAAGATGGCAAACAGGTGACCGGTGTCGAAGACCCGCTCGCGGAGGAAAAGCTCCTTTGCAATCTCATCGCCGACTCCATCGCGCCGCGACTCGTGCCTAACATCGAGCTGGTGACCATCGATGGGAAAACCCTGTTGATCGCCGAGGTCTTCCTCAGCGGTTCGCGTCCACACTTCCTTCGTGCCGAAGGTCCCGAAAACGGTGTTTATGTCCGCCTCGGCTCCACGAACCGGCAGGCCGACCGCGAACTCATCGCTGAGCTCCGGCGCTCGGTGGAAGGAGGCTCCTTCGACGAGTTACCGATGCCTGGCCTAACTGTCGAAGACATCGATCTCAAGGTCGCGTCAGAAGCCTTCAAGGACCGCCGTGATCTCGACGAAAAGGGACTACTCACCTTGAAGCTCCTTCGCAAGGAACAAGGCGCGCTCGTTCCCACACAGGGTGCCATCCTGCTTTTCGGGAAAGACCGGATCGCTCATTTCCCGGACGCGTGGATCCAGTGCGGCCGTTTCACCGGCACCACAAAGACTCACATTTTCGACCATACCGAGTTCCACGATCCCCTCCCTCAAGCAGTGGAGAGCATCATGCTGTTTCTCAAAAAACACGCCATGCGTGGTGCCGATCTATCTGAAATTCGGCGCAAGGACGTGTGGAGCATCCCGCTCACCATTCTGCGCGAGGTCGTCATCAACGCCCTCGTCCACACCGACTACTCCCAGCGCGGCGCGCCAATCCGTGTGGCGTTCTTTGATGATCGGATCGAAGTCGAAAACCCTGGTATCCTACTCCCAGGCTTGACCATCGAAGACATGAAAGAAGGTGTTTCGAGGATCCGAAATCCCGTCATCGCCCGGGTATTCCGCGAGCTCAACCTCATCGAGCAATGGGGCAGCGGTGTCCGCCGGATCTTCGAGGAAGCGGCGGCGCAGAATCTGCCTACCCCCGAAATCGTGGAAATCGGGATGCGTGTCCGTTTCATCGTGAAATTAGCAAAGCCGATTATGGTCTCATCGACCCAGTCGGGGCCAGAGTCGGGGCCAGAGTCGGGGCCAGAGTCAATTCAGAAAAAGGCTTTGACCGCGACATCGGCACACCCATTGTCGAAATCCGAAATCGCTGCGCAAATCGGTCACACAAGTATTTCAGGCAAGTTGAACCAGCGCATCAGGCAGATGATCGAAACCGGACTGATCGAATATACTATTCCCGAAAAGCCCCAAAGCCGCCTTCAAAAATACCGCCTGACGGCGCAAGGCCGCTCCTTGCTTGAGAAATAAGCCGTTTCCAGAAATCCGAATCCATGTCTCTTCCCGCCCTCACCGGCCAATCCCCCGACTCCCTCGCCACCTGGCTGAAGGACGCGGGCGAGCCTTCATTCCGCGCCAACCAGATCCTCGAATGGGTGTGGAAAAAAAAGGTCACGTCCTACGACGCGATGACCAATCTCCCCGCCACCCTACGTGCAAAACTAGCAGACTCCTTCCGCCTCACCGCACTCGAACACTCCACCACCCAGGGCTCCGCCGACACCACGCGCAAGTTCCTCTTCCGCCTGCACGACGGCCGCTATGTGGAAAGCGTGCTCATCCCCGCGAACCCGGCGCTTTACGGGGAAAAGTCAGACCGCCGCACGCTCTGCGTTTCCTCACAAGTCGGTTGTGCTTACGGCTGCAAGTTCTGCGCTTCCGGACTCGCCGGATTCACCCGCAATCTCGATGCCGCGGAAATCGCCGGCCAAGTCCTCGCCGCCGAGCAACTCTCCGGCGAGCGTGTCGATTCGCTCGTCTTCATGGGCATGGGCGAACCGATGGCCAATCTCGACAACCTGCTAGCCGCCATCGCGCTCATCACCGGTGAGAAAACTTTGCACCTCGGCGCGCGCCACCTCACCATTTCCACCTCCGGCCTCGTCCCGCAGATCAAACAACTCGCCGAGCACCCGCAACAAATCCGCCTCGCGATTTCCCTGCACGGCGCCACCGATGACGTCCGCCAGCAGATCATGCCGATCAACAAAAAGTGGCCGGTCGCCGAGTTGTTCGAAGCGCTCGATTACTGGAACGCCAAGAAGACCCAGAAGCTCACGCTCGAATATATTCTCATCCAGGACATCAACGACTCGCTCGAACAAGCCGCCATCCTCGCCCGCCACGCCCGGCGGTTAGGCGCGAAGGTGAACCTCATTCCCTACAACACCGTCGAGGGACTGGAGTGGAAACGCCCGCCGAACAACCACTGCCGCGCGTTCCAGCAGGTGCTGCAAAACGCCGGCGTCACCGCCAACCTCCGCCTCGAAAAAGGCCACGACATCGACGCCGCCTGCGGCCAACTCCGCCTCAAGCAAGAGACGGCGGAAGGCATTATCGAAGCACCTGCGAAGCGATAGGAACTCGCCTCCCTTGCACCGCGCTGCGTCGGCAATCCGATCCTCTATCGACTCGATCTCGACGACCCGAAGCTCATTCGCAACTTCTAGCCGCCGCCCGCCCCGCCGCCTCGCCGGTGGCGAAGCAGGTGCCCATCACCCGGATCGACGCCTGCGCGTCGTGGTCGGTGGAAATACAACGCCCGGCGACGAACAAACGGTCGATGCCCGCGGGCTTCAGGCAGCGCAGCGGGATTCCCGTCGGCCGGTTCCCCTCGGGAAATCGCAGCTTCGGCCCACGCGGAGTCTCGCGGAACTCCATCGGCCAGGTGGCGAGTGCGATCTCATCGTCGAAACGGTTTCCTGCTAACAAATCTTCACCCGTGAGAACCGATTCGCCAATCCACCGGCGGCTTTCGCGCACTCCGGCGCGCACCGGCCAGTGGCTGATGTAGGCGCTTTTCCAAAATACGGATTTCCCGGCCAGCCATGCCATCGTTTTCGAGGCGGTGATGCGTCCAAGGATTTCCAATCCGGTCAGGCACGCGGGATCGAGCGGATCGTAGTCCGCCGAGGACTCGCCGCCCGTAAGATCGAGCGTGCCGAAAATTTCGCCCGGCCTTCCCGAGCCGCGGAACGACAGCCCGAGCGAGTCCGCCGGCAAATCCCCCGCGCGGATTCCCTCGACGATCAAGCCCGCTGTCTGAAGCCGCGCGTCATCGTCCATCGCCAGCGCGTTGTGGACTCCGAAGACATACGCCGGCCGCTGCAGACGCGGAGCCCCGACCTTTGCCGCGCCGAACCCTAACAAACCCGCCACCACCGCATCGCCCGAGGCATCGACCAGCGACCGCGCCGTCATCACCCGGGCCTCACCCGCAAGTTGGATTTCCCATGCCTCTTCCCGTGAAATCCCGATTACCTGCGAATGCAACCGCAGTTCAAGCAACGGCTCTGGGGAAACCAAATCATCCGCGATCCGCACGAATTCTACGGGATGCTGCGGCAGCACGTCCAGCCGCCCCATCCGCACCGGGCCGATTCCCGTGGCGGCGGTCATTCGCTCGGCCATTTCGGACGCGAACCCCGGATTCGCCAGCACCGCGCCGGGCTCGTCGCGTAACAAATAAAGCCCGCAAAATGTGTGCACCAGCGACGCGGTGCCGATGCCGCCCAGAACCCCGTGACGCTCGATGAGCAGCGTCCTCGCACCTTCCCGAGCAGCGGTGACCGCCGCTGCCAGCCCTGCGCTTCCTCCGCCGATGACCGCGACATCGAAGGACTCGCGCGGCTGCTTCATGAAGTGCGTAGGGCGATCAGCGCGGCAAGGGTGGTCGGGGTGGCTAGATTCGCCTTGGTCAGGTCTTCCGGCCCGAGTTCGATGCCGAACCGGTCTTCCACCGCCACGACGAGTTGCATCACCGCCATCGAGTCCAGCCCGGCCTCAAACAGGTTGCCTTCTTCGGGGAAATCCCAATCCAGTTCGAGCACACCTTCGTCGTTCAGCCAGTCGATGACTTCCGTGGGGGTCGGTGAATTCTTCTTCGAAACTTCCATGTGGAAAAACGGTGCAATGGCTCTTTCCGGGCATCAAGCGGAAAGGTGGAAAAAAAACGTCTCTTGAATTTTCAGAACTCCACTTCGGTTCCAAGCTCCGCCACCTCGATGGATCCGGTGTGCAGCGCCATCAGCCCTTCGCGGAGTTTCATGGCATTTTCCGGCTCGCCGTGCACCAGCCAGACCCGTGTTTTGGGACCGGTGATACGTTGGAAATAGTCCAGCAGCTCCGAGTGGTCGGCGTGGCCGGAGAAGGAATCGATGATCTCGATCTTCGCCCGCACCTTGTAGCGCTCGCCGAGGATGGACACTTCGCGCTCATGGTCGCGGATGCGCCGGCCGAGTGTGTTGTCCGCGCAGTAGCCGACGAACAGGATGGTGGTTTTCGGGTCGCCGATGTTGTTTTTCAAATGATGCAGAATGCGACCCGCCTCGCACATGCCGGAGGCGGAGATGATGATCGCCACGCCCGGAACCTTGTTCAGCGCCTTGGACCCGTTCACCGTCCGCACCAAGGTTAGATTTTCGAAACCGAACGGATTCTCCCGCTCGAACAGCGAATCATAGACCTCCTGGTTGAACGAATCCGGATGAAGCCGATAGATCTCCGTGGCGCTCACCGCCAGCGGGCTGTCCACAAACACCGGGATCTCGGGAATCTCACCTTTTTCGAAAAGCTCGTGCAGCACATACAAAAGCTGCTGCGTGCGCTCCACCGCGAAGGCGGGGATCAGGATCTTGCCGCCGCGTTGGACCGCCTGCCGAATGATTTCGGCGAAATGCAGGTCAACCCCCGGCGGTGCTTCGTGCTCGCGGCCGCCGTAGGTGCTCTCCATCAGCAGGAAATCGACGTCCTGAACGGGCACCGGATCGCGCAGGACTTCATTCGACCCGCGCCCGACATCGCCGGTGAAGAGGAAGCGCTTGGACTTGCCGTCCGACTTGTCGTCCACTTCCAACAGAACCTGCGCGCTGCCGAGGATGTGGCCGGCGTCGATGAAGGTGACCTTCACGCCATCGGCCACCCGCATGGGCCGATCGTAACTAACCGTCACGAACTGCCGCAGGCAGCGCTCCGCGTCCTGCTCGGTGTAGGTGAGCGTGGCGGGCTCCAGTCCTTCCCTTTCCCGGTGTTTGTTGAGCCACTCGATGTCGTTCTCCTGGATACGCGCGCAGTCCGCCAGCATGATCTGGCAGAGATCCCGCGTCGCGTGGGTGGAGTAGATGTTTCCGGCGAATCCCTTGACCGAGAGATTCGGCAGGTTGCCGCTGTGGTCGATGTGCGCGTGGGAAAGGATGACGGCGTCGATGGATGCCGGATCGAAGTGGGGGAAACCGCAGTTCACCTCGTAGGCGTGCTTGCGCGAGCCTTGATAGAGCCCGCAATCGAGCAGGATGCGCTGGCCGTTGATCTCCAGCAGATGTTGCGAACCGGTGGTGGTGCCGGCGGCACCGCAGAATTTGAGTTTCATGGGTTTGGGATGGGTGAAATCGAACGCTCGATCATGTCAGCCTACGCGTGAAAACCAAAGAGTCACGCCCGCTTGCTTCGAATTGTGCGCGGCGTATCTCCGGCAGGTCGTCCACGGTCGCCGTGGAATAACCGAGCCGGGTCTTGAAAAAATCCGCCGCCCGGTTGCTCAGCGCGAACACCCGGCCAATCCCCCGCTCCTTGGCGAGTTTCTCCGCATGATGCACCAGTTCAATCCCGTAGCCCCGTCCTTCGTGCGCCTGCTTCACGTAAAGGCACGCCACCTCGGCGCAGTCCTCCGCCGGATACTCGTGCAGCGCCACGCAGCCGACGACGTTGTCATCGATGGCCATCACATGGAAATCCTCGATCCGTGACTGGATGTCCTCGTAGGTGCGCTCGACCAGTTTCGTCCGTCGCACCGAGCGGCCGATCATCCCTAGCAGTTCCGGAATATCCTCTTCGCGCAATTCCCGGATGATCCGGTAGCTGTCGGCGTGGACCATGGTGCCGACGCCTTCGTTCGAGAAAAGCTCGTCCACCAGCACGCCCTGCTGGCGGCCGTTGAGCACGTGCACCCGGGGTACTCCGCGCCTACAGGCGGCGGCCGCGGCGAGCAACAGAGCCGCGCCCGCGGGATCGCTGTGGCTGGCCAGGGATTCCGCGTCCTTGGCCCGGATCGCGTGCGCCGGGGCTCCGTCGATGAGGATCGCCTCCTCGAGCAGCGTGATGATTTTCGTCACGCCGATGCGCAGCGCGAAGTCCACCACCGGCGCGTCGAGCGGCCCGGTCGCCGAGGCATCGATGATCGCGGACTGGCCGCGGGCCAGGATTTCCAGAGCCTCCCTGACCGCGAGCGGATCGGTGATCGGCCGGGAAACGCGGGCCGCCATGATCTCGCACTCCAGTGTCCAGTCGAAGAGATCTTTCAAATCGCCACCGAGCACTCCGAGCACGAGTTTTACTCCGAGGTCTTCGAGCACCGCCAGATCCAGCAGCGTTTCCGCCACTGCCGGCTCCGGCAACAGCCCTGCCTCGATGAGCACGAAAAAAATCTTCCCGCGGAATTGGGGAATATACTGGAGGACCTCCCGGACATCACGTTGCTGCGCCACGGGCTGTTCCTACCAAAACCTGACGCCCCCGCAAGCGCGGATCATGTGGTACAGGCATTCCTGCCTGTTCTTCGAGGAGACTGGGGCTTGTGAAGGAACAGGCAGGAATGCCTGTGTCACCTCATCGATCCAGCCGATACCCGACACCCCGGACCGTGACCAGATGCTGCGGATTTGCAGGATCGATTTCCAGCTTGGCTCGCAACGTGGTGATGAAATTGTCGATGGTCCGCAAACTTGGATAGGCGTGATAGCCCCAGACGACATCGAGGAATTTCTCGCGGCTGACGGCCTCGCCGGGATTCGCTGCAAGCAAGCGGAGGATGCCGGTTTCCTTGTCGGATAGAGAATGCTCCCGCCCGGCCCGGTTGAGAACGCAGCGCCGCAAATCGATGGTGGCGGTTCCGATTTCCAATAAATCAGGCACCGCTTTCTCGCGCTCGTGACGGCGGAGCAGCGCGCGGACGCGGGCGAGCAGTTCCTTCAAGCTGAAAGGCTTGAGCAGGTAGTCGTCCGCCCCGCTGTCGAGGCCTTCCACGCGGTCGTCGATCTGGCCCTTGGCGGTGAGCATGAGCACGGGCAAATCGCGGCCGCGCTTGCGCAGCTCGCGGCAGACGGCGAAGCCATCAAGGCCGGGCATCATCACATCGAGCAGGACGAGATCGAAAGTCTCGGTGCAGGCGAGTTCGAGTCCGGCGACGCCGTCAGCGGCGGAGCGCACGCGGTAGCCCTCGGCGGCGAGAGTTTCTACCAGCGCGGTGCGCATGGGGGCTTCGTCTTCGATGATGAGGAGGCGCATGGGATTGGAATTCAATCAACCGCAGATGAACAGGATGGACGCAGATGGGTGAGATAAAGAGGTGATGTCATTTCCATAAAAAAACTCCAACCTCTTATCCCTTCTTCCACCTGTGTGTATCCTGTCTATCTGTGGTTTAATTCTTCAATTGCCGGAGCAATGGAGCGATAAGATTGAAAACACTGCCTTTGCCGACGGTGCTCATAAGTTCCACTCGTCCACCATGCGCCTCTGCCACGGCTTTCACCAGACTGAGACCGATGCCGGTGCCTTGCGTCTCTCTACGGAGCTCGCTGCCGAGGCGGTGGAATTTCTCGAAGATCCGCGCGTGCTCGGCGGGCGGGATGCCGGGACCTTGGTCGGTGATTTGGATTTCCCAGTTCGTGGAACTTTCCGCAAGATGGATTTCTACCAGCGAGCCTGCCGGGGAAAACTTGATCGCGTTGTCCAACAGATTGACGAGCGCCTGCTGGATCGCGCCGGGATCGACGTTGGCTTCGACGCCGGGAAATGGTGATGCAACGAGCGTGATCGATTTTTCCGCGGCGAGCGGTTCCATCAGCGCAAGGGTTTCGGCGAGCAACGCACCGAGGTCGCATTCCTCGAAAAGCCATACCTTCCGCCCCTGTTCGATGCGGGCGAAGTCGAGCACGTTTTCGATTAGCGTCGTCAGCCGCGCGCCTTCGCGGGAAATGAGCCGGTGAAATTCGCCAACCGTGTGAGGCTCGATTTTTCCGGCGGTGAGCGCGTCTGCCATCAGCCGGATGGACGCGACGGGCGCGCGGAGTTCGTGCGAAACGCTGGCGACGAAATCGCTCTTCAGCGCGTTGAGCCGCCGCTCGCGTTCGACTGCGCGGTGGATGAAAAACAACGCACCGCCGGAGATGGCCACGGCGAAGGCAAGCAGCCCGAGCGTCCACCGCGCCTGCTGGCGGGCCGCGGCTTCGAACAACGCCGGACGGGCAGCAATGATTTCCAAACGCAGTCCATCGCCGAAACCGAGCGGCACGTTTTCCATAATTTCGCCGTCCGCGTGTTTGGCAGCCAAGGGAGTTCCGCCGAGTGAGAGCCGGAGATCTGACCAGGCAGGAAGGCGCTTGGCGGCGGAGGCGAGCGCTTGTTCCAATGCTGCGGAAGTGAGAAAACGCAGTTCTTTACCATCAGACGCCAACCACCCGTTTCCTCCCTGACCCGCGATCCATTGCCCGGCGGAGGCGACGCCCGGATGCCGCCGGAAAATCGCGCGGGCCGCGTCTCCCCGCGCCCAGCGTGCTTGGGAAGCTGGCTCGTCCACCTGGGCGAATACCAGCGGCGTGAGAACCGATGGCGCGTCGACCGTAGCGATGCCGACTAGCAGCCGGGCATCCTCAGAGTCGCGAGTCCGCTCGAACACCCGGAATCCCGCCAGCACCCGCCGTGGCAGCCCCGCTGGCGACAAGCCAGCGGCAGGGTCGTCACGCAGCTTCCTGAGCGCGGCCAAATCGTCTCCATCCAGCACCGCGTCTCCAGCAGAAGCCACTCCCGGCAGTGGCGGATCCGGGAACAAGCGAGCGGTCTCCACGGCAGCGGTGAGTTCGCGGGAAATCGACTCCGCCGCGAAGGTGGCCGCCACCTTCGCCTCCTCCCGCGCGGATGACCACGCGGCTTTCACCTGCGCCCGCGTGCCGAGCCATGCGAGTACGCCGAGCAACAGCAGCGGTACAAGCACCGCCAGCGTGAGCCAGTGAAGGGATGATCCGGCGGGACGGCTCATGAACTAACGGGCACGAGGCACCGGTTGAATAGGTTGACCAGGCACCTGTACTGGACGAGGCTGCGGCCGACTTTTGATCTGGACGTCGTCACCATCCCTCACAAAAAATTCGGAAGCGCGCGCGACGGTGCCCTCTTGAGTCTCTTGTCTGATTTCCATGAACTCCTCGCCAGCCAGCCATGATCCCCGCATGGTCGGAATGCCCGTCTCCGGCGGAAGTGGAACCCAGCCGATTTCGGTTTCCTGGAAGCGCGGCGCCCTGAAGATTAGATCCCTAACCGCCATACCACCTTCCTTGTCAGTGATCCGCACCCGCCCGCTGAGCGCCTTTGCGAAAAATGTTTCTTCCCGTGCGGCGAAGCCTTTCCACGGCTCGCCCAGGCGGTCCTTGAGCAGTGAAACTTCGACCACGTCGCCGGCCAACAGCACGACATCCGCCTTCCGCGCCTCCTCCGGCGCGGTTTGATCAGTGGAGGCGGTGATGATTTCCGCTAGGTTCACATTGATCACTTTTTCTCCGCCGTCGTCCTGCAAACGGCGGATGCGGAGGTTTGCTAGATCCGGGTGGGGCAGCAGGCTGAACTGGGTGAATGGGCCGTATTCCGCTGATAGAGCGGCCAGATCCAAGTTTTTACTTTTTGCAAGATTCTTCCAGTCCGGAACCCAAGGGACCTGCGTATCCACGAGTGCCTGAATCAAGGTCGGGATGCTGGCGGCCACCGGTTTTCCACCCTCGGTCCTCCCGAAGGATTTGGCGAACGGATAGCCATCTACTTTGAGAATGATGGTTTCGGGCCTCATCGCCGCCAGTTCGGCGCGCAACTGCTCCGGAATCTCCAAGCGCACCCGGTCGCCCGCTTGCAACTGAAATTTCTCAACTTCCTTCGAGCCGTAGGAAAGACGGACATCCGGCCAACCCTTCCGCGTCAGATGGATGATTGGCCCAGAACTTCTATACCAACCCGGCTGCCAGAGGAACCACACGACACTCTGCAAGTTCCCCAGCGGCACTTCGTTTTTCGTCGGATCAAAGACAACCCGGTCTCCACGGACGGTGATCTCGCGGCTCACGCCATCGATTTCAAACGTGATGGGAAACACGATGCGTCTGCGGAGCCTGGCGACCTCTTGGGGAGGCAGTCCCTGGCGACCGGAAGCGCTGTCAGCGCCCGGCGCAAAGGTGATCCGGCACTCGACGATATCGCCCCACTGGAGCAGAGGAATCGTTGCGTCTCCGGAGAAGTCCACCTTCTGTTGGGTCAGTGTGCCATCTGTCCCTTTGCGCCAGATCCGCCACTGATAGTTCAACGGATTACCATCATTTTGTGCCCACTGGCTGTTCTGATGGTTGGCCAGCAGCCATGCTCCGAGATCGGGCGGAGCAGCGTCTCCCGAGCGCACTGCCATGTTCGAGTTCTTGATTCCAAATGTATCATTGATGACCAGTTGGATTTCCGCTTCGTTGACGAAACTTTGTAGGGTGAATTTCTCGAAAAGGAAATCCCGAGCTTCGCCTCGTATCATCCCCAAATTGTTCTTCATCCAGGTGGCATCCGGCCTAGTAGCACCGGCGTCCACCAGCAGCTTAAGGCATTCCAAGTTGTCCGGCGTACCCCTTTTGAACAGATTTTCAATCAACTGACCGTCCAACTTGGGATCGGCTCCGTGTTTGAGCAGCAGCCGGAGTTTTTCGGCGGATTTGAAGTCTGAATAAACGGCGAGCGCAAGTGGAGTGGTATTCCGAAAAACAGAGCGGTCACTATTAAAATTCGGGCTATCGCCGGTGCGGCGGTTGGGATCGGCACCCGCTTCTAGCAAGCGTTGCACCAAGGCGAGCGAGCCGTCCGATGATTGGCGGACGGCCTCGTGGAGCGGCGTGATGCCGAACTCGCGACTCGGGATGTCGGGTTTGGCGCCTTTGTCCAACAGCCAGTTCGCCGCATCAAATTTCCTTTCAGCGATGACCCGCTGAAGGGCGGTTCCACCCAACTTATCCGACAACTCCGGCTCCCCCGAAATGGCGTCGAGATCCGCCCCGTATTTCAATAGGATTTCGGCACATTGCGACTTTCCGATCAAAAGCGCATACGCAACTGCGCTCGCGCCTCCGAATGAATTATATCTCCCGGACATTTCCCCCGGCTTGAATCCTTGCTGCAAGAGGAAATCCAGAATGGTGTATCGGTTGTGATAGATTGCGGCTTGAATCCCAGCCGTGGCGACCTGCGCAGGAACGGGAGCATCGCCGGCGATCAACTGCCTGACGATTTCCAGGTAACCCTTCTCGGCCGCGATCCGAAGCGCATCGCCCGCAGACGGCTGGCTACCGGCAGCTAAAAGGTGGGCGACCACCTTGGACCATCCGTTCGTGACTGCCCGTTCGAGGGTTTGGGGATCAAGAATGATGTCTGGTGCGTCCTTGGCGAGCGATTCGAGACGGGCGAGTTCCAGCGAGTCGGCATCGCCCGCCGGTCCGCTCACTTCCGGCGCTTTTCCGCCGAGGGCGGCGAGATTTTCTCGGGCGAGTTTGGTTTCCGCAGCCGCTCCGGGAAACTCGGCGAGCAGGCGGTGATAGAGTTGGATGGCATCGTCCTTGCGGTCCTGTTTCCGGCGGACCTCGGCGAGGCGGAAAAGCGCGGTGGCGGCGAAAGCGCGTTGCTCGGCGTGGCGGGAGAGGAGTTGCTCGTATTGCTTCGCGGCGGCTTCGGGATCGCGGGTGACTTCCTCGGCGTAGAGGCCGTCGCGGAGGAGGTCGCGCATGGGTGGCTCGTCGGCACGGGCGGTGACGGTGGCCAGGAACAAACACGCGGCGGCGAGGCGGAATGGGTTGAGGTGCATGTGGGTGAGTGAAGCCGGTTTCCTGAGAGGAATTGTCATGGAATGGTCATGAGATCGAGGGAATTTCCCGGCGGGGGCGTGATACAGGCATTCCTGCCTGTTCTTTGAGATGCTGAGGCTTGTGAAAGAACAGGCAAGAATGCCTGTGTCACCCTCGCTCCACGCTTTCGAAAACGCCGCCACCTAGCAGTCTGCCGCCATCGTAGAGCGCACAGATCTGGCCGGGGGCGATGGCACGCTGCGCGCGTTGAAATTTCAGGTGGATCTTCCCGCCGGCGAGCGGCTCCAACGTGGCGGGTTCCGCCTTGGCGCGGTACCGCGGTTGGGCGTCGATCAGGCGGCGGGTGTCGAACGGTTCGTTGAGCGCGGTGAGCGTGCCGACGGTGCATTGAGTGGTGTAAAGCCCGGCGGATTCCGGGGTGTCCCAGCCGACGACGAGGCGGTTCCTAACCGGGTCCTTGCCGACCACGACGTAAGCCATGCCATCGCGTGGCGAGGCGACTCCGTGGCCTTTCCGCTGGCCGAGCGTGTAGAGGTGCAGCCCGCGGTGCTCGCCGAGCACCTTGCCGGTGGGATCGACGATTTCGCCCGGCGTATCCGCGACATAGTGACGGAGGAAATCGCTCATTTTCACCTGGCCGAGGAAGCAGATTCCCTGGCTGTCCTTCTTCTCTGCCACCGGCAGATGGAAGCGGCGGGCAACTTCGCGGACTTCCGGCTTGAGCATTTCTCCGGTCGGGAAAAGCGCGTGCGCCGCTTGATGCTGGGTCATCAGGGAGAGGAAATAACTCTGATCCTTGTTAGGATCCGCGCCGCGGAGGATGGCGGCGGTGCCGTCGCCCAAGGTCCGGCGGCGGGCGTAGTGGCCGGTGGCGACGTGTTCGAATCCCTGGGAAAGCGCGTAGTCGAGGAAGACGCCGAATTTCATCTCCCGGTTGCACCAGACGTCGGGATTCGGCGTGATGCCGGAGCGGTAGCCTTCGATGAGATACTCGACGATGCGGTCGCGGTACGAGTCGATGAGATCGATGACCCGGAACTCGATGCCGAGCGATTTCGCCACCGCGCGGCCGTCCTCGATGTCCTGCTCCCACGGGCAGTCGCCGGGGATCCCCTCGTCGTTGATCCAGTTCTTCATGTAGCCTGCCGCCACCTCGTGGCCCTGCTCCACGAGCAGCGCCGCCGCCACCGCGCTATCGACTCCGCCGGAGAGTCCTACCAACACCTTCGCCATGGCGGGAGCTTGGAACATCCCAGCGGGTTCGTCCAATGCGGATCTAGGGGTTGTGGCGAATTGAGAAGCCACCGCGGCTCAGCAGATCAGGCCTCCATCGGCTTGCCGCCTACCTGATCCGCATTTTCCTGCGGCTTGCCACTTCCCTCGACGGCCCGGGCGATGATGCCGAATACGAGAATCGCCAGAATCACGATGTAGAACTGCCAGATAGTTCCCTTTCCTGCGGTGAAGCCGTAGTTGTGGAGACCGACACCGAGGAAATTCACGTGCCACCACGAAAAGGTGACGACCGCGCCGGTGAAGACGGCGGCGTAGTGCAGGCCCCATTCCTTGATATAGCCGCCGAGGCGGGCGTGAAGGATGGAGAGCGTCCACAGCACGATGAGCAGCGCGCCGTTTTCCTTGGGATCCCAGCCCCAGAAGCGGCCCCAGGAATCATTCGCCCAGATGCCACCGAGCACGGTGCCTATCAGGGATAAAAACAGGGTTAGGCAGATCATGCCATAAACCGCGCGGGTCAGCGAGCGGCGGATGCCCTTGTCGCCATCGTCAAGACGCAGGCCGCGCATGAGCAGATAGCCGAATGAGAGGAAGGCACTGAGCAACCCGGCGGAATAACCGAGAGTGATGGTGAGCACGTGGATGGTGAGCCAGTAATTGGAATCCAGCACCGCGACGAGCGGGTCCATGTTGTCCTTGGCATCGCCGAGCTCGAAGCGGCGGGCAAGGATGATCAGCAGCGTGCCGAGAATCGGTGCCACTCCGAGCGAGAAACGTCGGCGGGTCATCCACTCCATGATGAGCGCGATGAGCACGGAAGTGGCGGCGATGAAAATGATGGTGTCATACAAATTTCCCACCGGCGGGCGCTGCATGATGACGCTGCGCTTCACGATGGGAATGATGCAATAAACCAAGCCCGCGGTGGTGGCGGCCAGAGTGGTCCAGTAGAGGACGTTTGCAGTCCTGCCGTGGCTAACGGTCCACATCGCCAGCGCGGTGATGGTGCCGAAGATGAAGAAGACGAGCGCGTAGAGAAACCAGTTCTTATGATAGTAATCCGCTTCCAGCGGGACGTGCCGGTATTCGCCGCGAGCCTTGGCGCGCTCGGCGAGGCGGTCGCGGACGGTGGCGAGTTCCTTGCCGAAGCCGGTTTCGTCGCTGACGGAGCGGGCGGTATTTTCGAGCATCTTGATGTCGGCGATGGCGAGCTCGGTATCCTTCTTGGGTTCCGTGATCGGGATCATGATCGCATTTCCCGCGCTCAGCCAGATGGAGTCTTTGGGGTCGGCGGGCGGCAGGATGAAGAGTCCGAATTTCGCGAAGTTCGCGGCGTCGAAGACCTGTTCCATCAGGCTCTGGAGATGGCGGTCCATCGGCTGGCCCTGCGCTTGCGCCTGGGCGACCTGCTGGCGGATCTGCGGCGCGGTGGCCATGACCGCACTGATGTCCGCGCGCTGGTCGGGTGCACCGTCTTTGCCGGAGCCATGAAGCGTCACGCCGAAACGGGCAAAGCCGAAATAACCGATCAGGCTCTCGTAGTTACGCATATTGTAAGCGAGGTCGATGGTCTGCGTCTGGACGGGATCAAGAGTGTCACTCTGACCGGATTCTTTTTTGGAGTTTTTGATAGCCTCGTAGGATTTTGCGAGTTCCACCAGTTTCTCGCGGCCCGGCTCAATGTCAGAATAGCTGTAGCGGTCACGCTTGCCACGGGTCTTCACGCCGATGGCTTCTAGCACCGAGGAATTGTCGATGCGGAAGGTGGGCAGGTTGACGGCGAGCTGCGGACGGAACAGCGAGTCCATCAGCCAGGCGGTTGGCTTGATTCTGAACTCCTTGCCATCGGCACCCTCGACCTTCATCGAACGCGCACCGTGCAGGCCTAACATCGTGAATCCGGCGAAAGTGGAAAGCGGCTTGATACGGCCGCCGTTCTGGAGCGGGATGGTCTCGGCGATTTTCAGCGTTTCCTCGGGCCACGGCGTGTAGCCCTCGACTTTGCGGACTTCGCCCTTGGGCATGTTGTCCACGATCACGTTGGAAAAGACGGCGACTAGTAGAAGCATCGCAAGCCCGGCGGCGATCCAGCGTCCGATTTTTGAAGATGAGTTATGCATGGCGTTTCTTGCGTGAGGCGGCGGTGAGGAAGCTACCGAGTTTGATCAGGAAGGTGACGGCCATCCCGAAGGTGACAATCCAAAGGCTGTATTCCGGCCACTTGTCGGCGGGGTTTCTGACAATTTCAAAAACCGAATACATCTTGTCCCCGGGGCCGGCACCCGGTGGTCCATAGCTTGCTTGGAAAAACGTGAGGCCTTCGTAGCGCATCGGCTCGTTCATCTGGATGGTGACCTTGGCTTCACCGCCGTTTTCGATGCGCGTCACATTACTAACAAACTTCGAAGGACGCATGGTGCCGGGGTGGAAGGCGGCGGTGAACGTATCGAGCTTGAGCGTGAACGGCATCGGCCACAGCCGCTTGCGCATGTCCACAGTGAAGACGCGGTCGTCGATGCGATAGGAAAACGGATGGAAGCTCGCACCTGCCAGAATGAACGGGTCGGACTTGGTGCCGTCGCGCTTGAGGATCCGCGCATAACTTCCGGCGGTGAAGCGCTCGGCTTCCTCGGCTTTCGCGAGTTTGGGCTTCTCCATCAGGAAATAACCATCGGCGATGAACTGCTGGCGGTCCGGCGCGCGCTCGCTGGCGGAGACGGGCACGGCATTTTTCAGGAAGCCGGTTAGCTCCAGATCGAAGGGCATGTCAGGCATGCGGAAGATGCGGGACTTCGCGCCCTCGAGATCCTCGATGTCCTTGCCGCGGATGACATGGACCGTTCCTGCCTTGCCGTCCTTGATCTCGGTGACTTCGACGACGTATTCGAAATAATCCTCCGCCGTATTGCTGGAGTCGCCTTGGCCGACGGCCATATTGCCGCGCTCGGAAAAGTGATGCGACACACCGCCGCCCACGAGCATGAAAATGATGCCGAAGTGGGCGATGAGGTTTCCGTAATGCCGCCAGCCCTTGCGAATCCGGATGATGCCGCCGAGGGTTAGGTTCAGGAGCAACACCACGCAAACCCAGTAGCCGCCAGGCAGCGGCAGCGGGACCATCTTGCCATTTATCTCGGGAAGCAGGAATGCCGACCGCCAGTCGAAATACTTCGTCAGCGTCGGATAAAGGCCATTGTCGATCTGCTCCAGCGTGGCGAACCAGGTCAGCAGGGCGAGCAAGAGCATGGTGATGGTCGCAAGTCCGAACCCGGAGAGCACGTCGAAGATTTTCCCGGGAATGGACCTTGGAGCTTTGCTGTATGTCTGCGTGTTAGAGGGTTCCATGATCAAAAAGGCGGATCGCTACTACGAAGGTTCTCAACGGGATCATTCAGCCATGCGCAGGCTCTTGACGTAGGCCTCCAGCACGGGTTTTGCAGCCTCCACCTCCGCCTTGGGGCCGACCATTTTCACGGTGAGGATCTGTCCGCCGACTGATGCGACGACTCCGGCTAGTCCGAATCCGGGTTTCACGGGTGAGCCCATGCCGCTCTCGTAATCGCCCGCCGCGGTTACGAAGACCCCGGCGGATCCGGCGAGCGATACGGTGGGAAGTTTTTCCAACGCCGCTTGGTCCAGCGGGCTGGAAGCGAACTGCTTGAGCCAGCGGTTCACGTTGTCCAACACGGACCCTTGGGACAAGGAGACCCAGACCTCGCCCATGCCGCTCTCGCCGAAGCGGTAGTTCAGCAGACGGAATTGCGACGCCGGCAGCGCCAGCCAGCCTTGCGGCGTCTCGGCTTTGACCGGGCTCGGCTTGGCATCGCGGAACCGCTCGTCGCTGGAGGCGAAGAGCTTGGGCGACTTGTCGCGGGTGGTAGGTTCACGGGTTTCCGAGACGGCGATCTCCTTTTTCTCCTCGCAGGAGAAAAGACCCAGAACGCAGGCAAGCAGGCAGGGAGCGCGGCATTTCATGCAAGCGGCGATAAGCCCGCCTCATCCACCGCGCAAGTGGAAACGGGACGGCTTGCGTAACGGAATCGTGCGGTTTCCAGGATGTCGTCCCCGGACGGATGATTTGGATCCCCCAGTGCAGCATGAAGCTCCGAACCCGTCAGCCAAAGAGCGTGGTGACCGGCACTCCCTTGTCGGCGATTTTGAAAGGGCGCTTGGTGGGTGACATGACGACGGTGTCGTAGGGAAGTCCGAGTGCGTAAGCGATGGTGGCGTTGAAATCCTGCACGGTGACGAGACCTTCCTTCACTTTGGAGCCGGAGGCGTCGGTGAGGCCGTGTTTAACGCCGCCCTTGATACCGCCGCCGGCGAGAAGGCAGGAGAACGCCCCCGGGTGGTGGTCGCGGCCGTCCTTGTGCTCGGTTTTAATTTCCGGTGAGCGGCCGAACTCGGTGGCGACGACGACGAGCGTATCCTTGAGCTTGCCGGACTTCTGAAGGTCTGTGATGAGTGCGGCGTAGGCTTGGTCGAACTCCTTGCAACGGCCTGCGACGCTGGTGAAGTTGTCGACGTGAGTGTCCCAACCACCGAGTTGGACCTCCACGAAGCGCACGCCGTTTTCCACGAGCCGGCGGGCGAGCAGGCAGCCTTGGGCGAAACGACCGCTGCCGTAAAGCTCACGGGTGGCGGCGGGTTCCTGTGAGAGATCGAAGGCTTTGAGGTCCTTAGATTTCATCAATGCGATGGCTTCGCGATAGAGTTCCTCGTAGGCTTTGACGCCCGCATTCGGATAGCGGGTGTGGAACTGGCTGTTGAGCCGGTCCGCGAGCGACAGGCGGCGCTCAAAATCCTCGGCACTCACCGCCTCAGCGCGGGTGGAATCCTGCAAACCCTCATCCGGGCTGCCGATCATGGCGGCGGAATATTTCGCCCCGAAGAAGCCGCCGCCGACATTTTCGGGGGAACTGTTGATCGCGACGAAGCCGGGAAGCTCGGGATGAATGCGGCCGCCGAGTTTCACCGCCCACGCGCCCATCGACGGGTGTTTGATGGTACCACGCAGGTCGTAGCTGGTGTGCATCGAGTAGGTGCCTTGCTCGTGGGCACCTTGGGTGGAGTTCATCGAATTGACGACGCAGACATTCTCCATCACTCCCGCGGTTTTCGGCAGATAGTTGCCAAGCATGAGGCCGTCCACCTTGGTGGCGATGGCTTCGGTCTTGCCCATGACCGCCTTGTTCTTCGGCTTGGGATCAAAAGTGTCGATGTGACTCATGCCGCCGGCCATGTAGAGGTAGATGACGTTTTTCGCGGTGCCACCCTTGATTCCCGCAGGAGCGGCGCTGGCGAGGGTGCCGCCTAACATGGGAAACAAATGCACTCCCAGATAGGCTCGTGCGGCGTTGGACACGAACTGGCGGCGGGTGAGCTCGTCGGCTTTGAGGAACGGATTCATGGTGGATGGATTTATTGAAGGAACAGGAATTCGGAGGACATCACGAGTGCGGAAACGACGTTGCGGTAGCCGGCGTCGCCTTGTTTTTTCACTTCATCGAGCATCCACGACATTTCATCGTCGGATGGCGGGCGGTTGAGGATGGCGATGTAAATACGGCGGATTTTCTCCTTGTCGGTGGTGGCACCCTCCAACGACTTGTAGAGGTGGGCGCCGGGTTGGTTCACCAACTCGCGCTGGACGAAGCCGTTCATGAGCGAGAGCACTTGGCCGACGTTCGGCTCGCGACTGAAGCCGTCCACCACCTCTCGGTCGGACGATCCGAACAGGTAGAGAAAATGCTCGCGCGGCGCGGGCGACGGCAGCTCGGAGGCACGCACTTTCGCGTTTTTGTCGTAAGAGCGGACCGGGGTCATGGACATCATCGACATCGATTCACCGGCGTCCTTGCCCTTCCCTTGCACCTCGCTGAGGAGCTTGGAGTGATAGATGCGGACTTCGGCTTCCGATTTGAGGGCGAGCACTTCCTTGGAAAGTTGGACCATGTCTTTTTTCCCGACGAGCACGGGCTTGTTCCCCACGAAAATCCGCGCGTCCAGTGGGCGGGCGGGCTTTTTGTCGGGATCACCGGCGGCGAGGGTGATAAGCGAGTCCCAGATCTGCTCGGCGGACAGGCGTTCGATTTTCCGGCCGTGGAAATCATCTCCACCTTCGACGGACGAGGGTTTCGGATTGGCGCCGAACTGGAAGGTCCGGGTCAATAACAGAACCTGTTGGTAAGCGCGGAGGTCGTATTCGAGCTCGACCATCAACGAGCCGAGGTAGCCCACGAGTTCCGGATAGGGAGTCTTGTCAGTGGGGATGTATTCGTCGACGGGTTCATAAACGCCGCTGCCCATGACCCGTTTCCACATCCGGTTGGCGATGACGGTGGGGAACTGGTCGTTGGTTTTTGCGACGATCCAGTCGGCGAGTTTTTCGCGGCCGTCTGCCTCGGTGCGTTTTTCCGACATCCTGACGGCCTGACCGAACGGAGTCCGTGCGCCCACGAGATCGCCGGGCTTGGCATCGCGGTACTGATAGTCGGATGGCAGTTGGATCTGCCCGGCCCCGCCGCCGGCGAGCGACATGCCGTAGATGCGGTCCCACATCACCTGAGCCACGCGGTAGTCCTCGCTTTGGATTCTCTCACCGTCGCGGAGTTCCTTCCATAGCGGCGCCATGTGATCCTGCCCAATAGTGGTTTGGCCGTGGGTGAACGCCGCCAGCTGGTAGAAATCGTGACGCTCGGTGACGCCGAACGGGTCGTCATGGCACTGGGCGCACTCCATGCGAGTGCCGAGGAAAACGCGCATCGTGTTGGATAGATTGTCGAGCGGCATCCCGCGGTCGCGCGTGTAATAACCCACGGCGGCGGTGGCCGGGTCCCAGCCGTCGCCAGAGGATGCGATCAGGTTGCGGGTGAATTCATTCCACGGCATGTTGTTGCTCATCGCGGTGCGGACCCAGTGGCGGTAGGGCTCGTTGCTGGCCGTGGAGCCGATACGGCCGTCGGTGAGGCGGAGCAGGTCGAAGGCCCAGTTGGTCATGTGGCTGGAGTACCCCTTGGACTTGAGCAGGTAGTTCACGAGCGATTCCCGTTTCGTGGGATCGTCGATTTCAAGGAACGCGAGCGCCTCCTCGGCCGTCGGAATGCGCCCGACGGAAACGAGGAAGGCACGCCGCAGGAAGGTGGCATCGTCGGTGACCTTGGGGACTTCCAGATTCTTGCGCTTATAAAAAGTGGCCACGTGCTGGTCGATCCGCAGCGCCGCCTTTTTAAGGAACTCCGGGTCCTGCCGCGGCTTGAGGGACTGGGCGGATAGGCTCGAAATCGGTGCAAGCACCGCCAGAAGGATCGATGTGATCTTTAGATTCATGGGTTTTGTGATGCCGAAAGTAACTGCCCGGGTTCCGAAGTCAAATGTCCGTTTCGGGAGAAAATGATGCCTCAATTTCCCTCAGGATCGGGATATCCGCAGCGGCCCACGAGAGATCGCCGAAATCCGCCGGTAGGCACCAGAGCAGTTGCGCGTGCTCAAGCGCCTGAAGATCGCCGGCGATGATCCGGCAGAAAAACGGTCGCAGCCGGATCGTCTTTTCGCCGTAAGTCCAGACGACCGGGCTGAGCGGTGTGCCGATTTCCACCTCCACCGCGAGTTCCTCGCGCAACTCACGGGCGAGGGCGGATTCCGGGGACTCGCCGGCATCCACCTTACCGCCGGGGAACTCCCACAGCCCGCCGAGGTGTTTGCCCGGGGGGCGCTTGCAGGCCAAGTAAGCCCCGTCGGAATTTTGAATGACCCCACATACGACTTCCACCATGGCGCGGGTAGGTGGTCGGAAAACACCCCGGCTGAAAACAAAAAAACCGCCGGAGGATCTCCGGCGGCTTTCTTAAATCGTAGTGGAACGAAAAATCAGGCGAGGGTGCCCTCATCCTTCTTCTCCTTGTCGCATTTGCCCTTTTCGCAATCGGAAGCGAGAGTGCCCTCTTCTTTCTTCTCCTTGTCGCACTTGCCCTTTTCGCAATCGGAAGCGAGCGTGCCTTCTTCCTTCTTCTCATCGCCCTTTTTGCACTTGTCGCAGTCGGAGGCGAGCGTGCCTTCTTCTTTTTTGTCGCCTTTCTTTTTATCCTTGTCGTGATCCTTGTCGCCTTCGCACTTGCCGCAATGGACAAGGGTGCCTTCGTCTTTCTTTTCCTTATCACATTTGCCCTTTTCACAATCGCTTGCGAATGCGGTTGGGATGACCATGAACGATGCGCAAAGCGCGGTGAGGAGTAGTTTCATAATGGTAGTTGGTGTTCGGTTGTTTCGACAGGTGGTTTAAAATACCCACCCTATGAATCGCGCAAGGCGATTTTATTCGGAAAAATTTCACTGAGGGTGAAAATTATTTCCGAGTTCCCTCATCAACTCCTCCCGGCGAAGAATGTTTCTGTGAAATTTCATCCAATTTACGGGGCGGGCGGAAGCGGATGATTGAGCTTGGCCCGGGAAAGGTTCTGCCCTATTTCCCCCGGCCCTTCCGTGTCTTTCACCCTACTTGCCACCGATCCTTCCAGCTCCGCCCGCCGCGGCCGCTTGGAATTGCCGCATGGAACGGTCGAAACTCCGATTTTCATGCCGGTCGGCACCCAAGGCACGGTAAAAACCCTCCATCCGGCGGAAGTCGAGCAGCTCGGAGCCCAGATCATCCTCGGAAACACCTATCACCTCTGGCTGCGGCCCGGCCACGATCTGATCCGCGATCTCGGCGGCCTTCACGGCTTCAGCACCTGGCAAAGGCCGATGCTCACCGACTCCGGCGGATTCCAAGTCTGGTCGCTGGCGAAACTCCGGAAAATCACCGAAGAGGGCGTCCGATTCCAAAACCACCTCGACGGCTCGAAAATGCTGCTCACTCCCGAGCTCAGCATGGAAATCCAGGGCGCGCTCGGCTCGGACATCGCGATGCTCTTCGACGAATGCCCTTCCTACCCGTGCGACGAGGCCTACGCCGCGAAATCCCTCGCCCTCACCAGCCGCTGGGCCAAGCGTTGCAAGGACTGGGTCACCTCGAACGAACCACGCTCCGGTACGGGCCGGCAGTGCCATTTCGGCATCGTGCAAGGCTCGGTCTTCGCGGATTTGCGCGAGCAATCGGCCCGAGAACTCGTGGAGCTCGGCTTCGACGGCTACGCGATCGGCGGCGTCTCGGTGGGCGAGCCGGAGCACGAGATGTTCCGCGCCATCGACAACGCGGTGCCGTTTCTCCCCCACGACAAACCGCGCTACGCCATGGGCCTCGGCACGCCGCCGCAGATTTTGGAAATGATCGGCCGCGGCGTGGACATGTTCGACTGCGTGATGCCCACCCGCATCGCCCGCCACGGCATGGCGATGACGCTCGACGGCCCGATCAACATCAAAAACCTCATCCACGCCAAGGATCCGCGGCCGGTTTGCGAAAGCGCACACCCGCACGTCGCCGGATTCTCGCGGGCCTACTTGCGGCACCTTTTCCGCGCCGGTGAAATCCTAGGTTTGCGGTTGCTTTCCTTCCACAATCTGCATTTCTACCTGTCCCTCGTCGCCGGGGCACGGGAAGCCATCACCGCGGGGAACTTCTCCGCCTACAAAGACTCCTTCGTCCAACGCTACACTCGATCCGACTCATTATGACTCCAACACTCGCATCCATCGGCAATTTCATCCTCGCGCAAGCCGTCCCCGCTCCTACCGGAACCCAAGGTATCCTTGGCAGCCCGTTCGTCATGATGGGTCTGATGGTCGTGATGTTTTATTTCCTCCTGATCCGCCCACAACAGAAGCAGCGCAAGGAAATGGCGGCTCGCATCGCCTCGCTGGCATCCGGCGACAAGGTGGTCACCACTTCCGGCATCCACGGCATCGTCCACAACGTCAAGGAGCACACCGTGGTCGTCAAAGTCGCGGAGGGCACCATGCTGGAATTCGACAAGCCCGCAATCGCGATCGTCCACAAGAAGGATGCTTCCGCTGCGAAATAAGACCTGCTTCCGAATCCTCCGCCCCGTTTCTGGAGCCAAAAAACCGACTTTCCCACCATGCTTGCCGCCACCGCATTCTTCAATGATCCGCTGACCCTGTTCCTCGTCGGACTTGCCCTGTTGATTTTGTTTTTCTGGTATTTCGCCACGGAAGTGGAGCGGCGGAAGCGCAATGTCGGCACCGTGCTTCTGATCGGGGTGGTGGCACTCTGCATCATGGCAGCGAGCCCGCCGCGGGAGCGCCTCAAGGGCGGCATCGACATCCTCGGTGGTTCCGCTTTCTCACTGCGCATCCAGGCCCGGGAAACCGACAGCGGCGAGAAAATGCCGATCACCGAGCAGCAGGTGGAGCAAGCGATCATCGTCATCGAAAAGCGCCTCAACAGCATGGGCACTGCCGAGCCGTTGATCGCCCGCCAAGGCGCCGACGGCATTCTCGTCCAGATGCCCGGCGTCACCACCGAGGAATCCACCAAAATCCGCAATACCCTTGAACAGGTCGCGAAGCTGGAACTCCGCGAAGTCAGTCCGCGCAATGACGAGCTCGGCGCCGACCGTAAGACCCTCGCCGAACGGGTCGAGGCCAAGATCGAGATCATTCCCGGCTACCGCGCCTACCGGATGAAGGGCAAGGACTCGGAAAAAACCGAATTCACCCGCCCCATCCTGCTTAACCGCCGGATGGCTCTCGGCGGCTCGGACATCGCCAACGCCACCCCTTCTCCCCAGCAGAACGACGCGGTTTCCATTACGCTCAACAGCGAGGGCACCGACAAGATGATCGCCCTCACCAAGGACATGCGCCCCGGCGTGGACCGCATCGCCATCGTGCTCGACGGCGAGGTCATCAGCGCTCCGGTCGTCAACCAGGTCCCACTGGGCAAAGATTTCATTATCGAAGGCCTCAGCGAACCGGGCGAAGTGCAAAGCCTCGCGAACTCGCTGATGAACCCGCTGGAGAACCCACTCGTCGTCGAGGAAATGCGCAACGTCTCCCCCACCCTCGGCGCCGCCGTGGTCCAGCAGGGACTCGTCGCCGGTGGCCTGGCCCTGCTCTTGACCTTCATTTTCGTGCTGGTTTACTACCGCGTGTCCGGCTTCATCGCCATCATCGGGCTTGTGGTGAACCTCGTGATCCTTTTCGGGGTGATGGCCATGTTCGGCTTCACCTTCTCGCTGCCCGGCATCGCCGGAATCGTGCTCACCATCGGCATGGCCGTGGACGCGAACGTGCTGATCTACGAGCGTCTGCGCGAGGAACTCGCCGCCGGCAAATCCCTCAAGAACGCCATCGACGCGTCCTATGAAAAGGCGTTCTCCGCCATTTTCGACTCGAACCTCACCTCGCTAATCACCGCCGTGATCCTGTTCTGGCTCGGTAGTGGCGCCATCAAGGGCTTCGCCGTCACGCTTACCATCGGTCTACTTGCCTCAATGTTCTCCGCCATCCTGGTGACCCGCGTCCTGTTCCGCTGGGGCATCGACTTCGGGCTCTTCAAGAAGCTCACCTTCCTCGATCTCATCAAAAATCCGAATTATGACTTCATGGGCAAGCGCCGCGTCGCGATCTGGCTGGCCATCGCCACCCTCGTGATCTCGGTCGCCGGGTTTGCCATCCGCGGCGAGCGCTCCCTCGGCATCGACTTCACCGGTGGCACACGCATCCAGTTCCTGCTCGGCAAGGAAAACCCCGTGCCTCTTAATGACGTGCAAAAGGTGCTTGATAGCATGAAGCTTTCCAAGGCGGCCTACCCGCAACAGGAAAGCAACCCCACCACCGGCGCGCTGCTGACCGTCCGCGCCGCCACCAAGGACGCGAATGCCATCGTGGAAAAAATGAGGGAGTCCATCCCCGTTCTCAGCGAGAAAAAGCCGGATTCCCAGAACTTCAAAATCGATGCCAGCCAGGAAGAGGTCTCCGCAGTCATCGGTGGAACCTTCCTCACCCAGTCTCTCATCGCCATCGCTCTCGGGCTCTTGGGAATCGTGCTCTACATGACCGCCCGGTTTGAATTCTCGTTCGCCTTGGGTGGATTTGTCGCCATTTTCCACGACATCATCATCTGCGTCGGCATCGTCGTCCTGATGGGCGGAGAACTCTCGCTGATCCACGTCGGCGCGGTCCTGACCATCGCCGGTTACTCGATCAACGACACCATCATCGTCTTCGACCGGATCCGCGAGACACTGCTCATGCGCAGCGGTTCAGTGGAGAAAATTATGAACGATGCGATCAACGCCACCCTGTCGCGCACCTTGCTGACCTCGGGAGCCACCCTGGTGAGCGTGGCCATCCTCGCCTTCCTCGGCGGATCCGGCTTGCGCGACTTCGGCATCATCATCTTCTTCGGCATCGTGATCGGTACCTTCTCGTCGATCTTCATCGCCGCTCCGGTCGTGCTCTGGTGGAGCAACCGCAAGGGCGGCAGCCTCCACCAGGAGGTGCTCGCCTCCGCCGCCAAGGCCGAGTCCATTTCCGCCGCACCATGAGTCGCGTCACCCATCCCGTTGCGCTCCGATCGCGGATCGCAGCGCGATGGAATCTAACTTAATAATTCCAATCGCCGGATCGGTTCGCTCCGGCAAACAAACCACTTATGCTTTGGGCCTGGCTTATCTTCATCGGTTTCGTTTTCATCATGTTGGCACTGGACCTCGGGGTCTTTCACCGGAAATCCCACGTGGTGGGTTTCAAGGAATCGCTGGGATGGTCGGGTGTGTGGATCACGCTGGGACTTTCATTTTCCATTCTCGTTTATTACGCCTACGAGAACCATTGGTTTGATCTCGGACACTCGGTGGACGCCGTCGACAGCATGGTGAACACCGGCAAGCTGGCCGCGACCAAATACCTGACGGCCTACGTGGTGGAAAAGTCCCTCAGCGTGGACAACATTTTCGTCATCGCGATGATCTTCAGCGCCCTTGCAGTGCCCCCCCGCTATCAACACCGGGTGCTGTTCTGGGGAATCCTCGGAGCTCTCGTCATGCGCGGCGCCATGATCGGCATGGGCTCCATCCTGGTGCAGAATTTCCATTGGGTGCTCTATGTGTTCGGCGTGTTCCTGATGCTCACGGGGATCAAGATGCTGGTCATCGAGGAAAAGGAACAGCATCCGGAAAACAACGTGATCGTCCGCTGGATCCGGAAATTTTTCCCTGTCACCCGCGAGTATCACGGCCAGCATTTCATGGTCAGGGCGGGCAGTGAGTGGTCCAAGGAAGCCGCCGAACCTGGACAGGAAGCCAAGCCGGACCCGGTCGTGGACGCGGCCATTCCCGGCAAACTGCTGATAACCCCGCTCGCCGTCGCCCTGATCCTCGTCGAGGTGACGGATTTGATCTTCGCCGTCGATTCCATTCCCGCCGTATTCGCCATCACTGCGGATCCGTTCCTCGTTTTCACGAGCAACGTCTTCGCCATCCTCGGACTGCGCTCGCTGTATTTCGCCTTGGCCGGATTGATCAGCAAGTTCCGCTACCTCAAACCCGCGCTCTCGATGGTGCTGATCCTGGTAGGTGTGAAGATGCTCGCCGCCAAGTGGTTGAAGGAATGGCTGGGAGACTCGTTCAACCTCACCGTACTCGCCGTCATCTTGGCCATCCTGGCCACCGGGGTGATCACCTCCCTCATCGCCGGTCCGAAGTCCGAAGAGCAATCCCCTCCCGCTCACTGATCCAATCTTCATCCAAGTGGTGCGTGAATACTCTTTGTAAGCGTAGGCCACCGATCACCCGAGCGTTGGCCTAGGGCGGGGGTAAGTCCAAAAGACTAGAAGAACAGCTTCGTATGAACCACCTTGCCACTCCGGCGAGTTACTTGGTGCCAGCTGCTAGCGTCATTTAGAACAATCCATCGACGTTCTTCGCTGCGGTAGAACCAGTCTTTGTCTTGTTGATAATAAGTCTGGAAATCCTCCCGCTCCAGAATGTTGATAATTTCGTTGCCGTGGGACTCGGTGTCGTTGATGTCCGTGGTGGCTTTTTGTCCCATCTCACCGTAAATGTGATTGAGTTCGAGCAGCAACGATGCGACGTCATGATCCATCGGCAAGGTATTCAGTCCGATCTTGTTGGCCTCGCCGATTAGAATTGGATAGGCATGAGATGGGTATTTCGAGTTGAGGGTGACGGCGATTTTCGACCGTTTTTTGGGGTCTTGAATATGGTGGGAGAGAATTTCCTCGCACAGCATCATCGAAAGGGAATCAGCCCTGTCCACGGCACCAATGACAAGTGGATGAATGTGTTCGAAAAGAGCATGGTAGGGATTCATATCTTTCGAGGGACTTTCATGTTTCAGCCATAGGCTGATCACTCGCTTCACTTCATCGAGGCTCACGCTTACCCGATCATTGTCCCGATCAATGGGGGACAAGTCATGAGTGAGTGATGTGTCCACGGCAGTAAGATAAGAGATGGGCCCCATCTGAATATCTTCAGCACCGATGGCGATCATGGTGGCGGCGGATGCACATTCGAGAGGCACGAGTGCGACGAGCTTCTTGCAATAACGCCGGATGAGATTAACCATTCTTAAGGCGGCTTTTCCATTTCCACCATCTGATTTGATGAATAGGTAGAGGATGTCCTGCGTACCGAGATGCTCTAGCAGTTTGAATAATGCGATGACATCATTGTCGCAGATGGATCCTCGTGAACCGTTCCAGTAAGTGATGAGCTTGCCATCAAGACGGTTTTGGATTTTCCGGATCATTTCCTGGGTTTTATCAAATAGCACCGGCGGCTGTTTGAATTTGGACACAGAGTTCCTCGGCTTGGTGGTTTTGGTTTTTGGAGTGGCCATGACGTGTGGGTGTCTTTGACAGATAGTGATGAGGAAGTATGAGGATGAAACGAAAAATCTCTGAAGAGGTCCATTTGGCGGCATTGATGGGACTTGCGCTGAAGCGTAAGGGCGGCCAGGCGGAGGTGAACAGTCCTCTCCAACTAACGCGTCTGGCAAGAGTGAGACAATCCACACCTTCGCTCCTCATCGTCTTTCCAACATCCACAGCCACCGCACGGGCCGGATGAATCCAGCGGCCCGGGAAGAGGGGGCCTTTATTTTCTCCACCCACCAATCCGTGCTTTTATAACGTCGCCACGCGACGCACTCCATGGTCTGAACCATTTCCGTTGGCTGAAACCCACAGCTAACGTCACCTGTCACTCGGTGACAAATTGCATTGCTAATGCCAGGGTACTGGAGCGCGGACAGGGTGGCAAGCACTTGGCTCACTCGGATGGTGGCGACGGGAAGTCTTCCGGGGAGATCTTCTGGTCGCTGTTCCGGTCGAGCAGCTCGAAGCGGTCTTCCTGCTCATCCTCGGAGAGATTTTTCACGGCGGGGCCGACCCGGAATTCCTCGAATGACAGGGAACCATCGCCGTTCACATCCAGCTTGCGGTTGATTTGTCCCGGGCCGCATTCGTTTTCCGGAGGCGGTCCGTCGGGACGATTCGGCCGCTGCTTGCCATCGGGCCGTTTGAAGTGCGGATCCGGGCGGTCCTTGGGCGTGATAACGCCGTCGCCGTCCGTGTCCAGGCGACTGAAGACCGCCTGTTGTTTTTCCGGGGGGAGCTTCATGAACAACTGGCCGACCTTGAATTCATCCAGGCTGACGCCGCCGCTTTTGTCAGAATCGAGTTCCCACAGGCGCTTCATCGGTTGGTCGGGTTGGCCGTCGCGTGGCTTGCCGAAGCGGACCAGTTCCTCGCGGCTCAGCATGCCGTTGTTGTCCTTGTCCAGACGGGTGAAAAGATTGCCTCGTTTTTCCTCCGGCAGCTTCTGGATCCGTGGCATCAGGTCGAACTCCGCTTTTGAAATCGACCCGTCATGGCCGGTATCCGCCGCTTTCCACGCTTCGAAAAACGCCCGGTCCGGACGGTGCGGGCCGCCCTTGTCGCCGTGGGGAGGCCCCTTCGATGGTTCCATGGCGGGGTCCGGAGGCTGGGCAAGAGAAACTGCCGGCAGCAGCAATCCTGCGAGAAGAACGGAAACAGGGGTTGTTTTCATGAGCAATTGACGCTTTTTTAGGCTGCGTTACGCAAAGCCAGCTTCCAGAGAAACTCCAACGACTGCAAAAAGTTTCGACTTCCGGTCTGGAAACCTCCCGCTCCCATCACCCACCCGCCATGCACATCCGAGACATCCTGAAAGATTACAAGCCTTCGCTTTCCTTCGAGTTCTTTCCGCCACGGTCCGCCGCCGCGTGGGAGGATCTCTATCAGGCAATCCGCGAGTTGGAACCTCTGGAGCCTACCTTCGTCTCGGTGACGTATGGTGCGGGCGGTGGCACCCGCGAGCTGACCCACGACCTGGTGGTGCGGATCAAACAAACCACCTCAATCCCGCCGGTGCCGCATCTCACTTGTGTGGGGCATTCCGAACAGGAAGTGATGGACATCCTCACCCGCTACGCCGCCGCCGGGGTAAGCAACATCCTCGCGCTGCGCGGCGACCCGCCGAAGGACCAACCGGATTACGATTGGTCGGAAAGCGGCTTCCGCCACGCGGCGGATCTGGTGGCTTTCATACGCAAGTTCAACGAATCCGGCGCCCACCCGGACCCGCGCGGGTTCGGCATCGGCGTGGCGGGATTTCCGGAAGGCCATCCGTCGACTTCGAACCGGGTGGATGAACTCGATTTCCTGAAGGCGAAGGTGGATGCCGGTGCGGACTACATCTGCACCCAGCTGTTTTTCGACAACCATGATTTCCTGGATTTCCGCGACCGCTGCGACTTGGCGGGGATCCGGGTTCCAATCATCGCGGGGGTGATGCCGGTTACGTCGCTTTCCGGCATGAAGCGCATGGCGGAACTGGCGGCCGGCGCGAGATACCCCGCGAAGCTCATCCGGGCGCTGGCGCGAGCCAACTCGAATCCCGAAGCGGTCGAACGTGTGGGCATCCAATACGCGGCCGAGCAATGCGCCGGCCTGCTCAACGAGGGCGTGGACGGCATCCATTTCTACACGCTCAACAAGAGCCACGCGACACGCGAAATCTATCACAGCTTGGGCCTGGCGGCGCAGGTCTGAGGCCTAGCGGGTCCGCTGCTGGTAGATTTCCTTGGCCTGCACCTCGGTGAGCTGGTAAAGCGTGCCCGCCACCGGGACGACGATGGGAATCCTTCCGGTCCCGGCGTCCACGGGAAACTGCTCCATGAGCTTGGGCGCGCGCTCGAACGCGTCCGGCAGTAGGGTGATCACGAATGACCCCTCGTAGCGGAGGGTCTGGGACGAACGCTCGGCCGCCTGCTGCTCCAGACGGCGTTCCTCCATGCTCAATCCCAGACGACTGAACAACGGCGACTCGGGAGCTCCGCCACCCTTGCCGGTGGCGGGTTTCTTGCCAGTACGGTCCAGCGAGAAGGCCTCTTCCGCAACTCGGGTGGGAGCAGGTTCTTCTGCTGCGACGCTCCCGTCATCGGGGACTTTTTGTGCGTCTTCCTTGGTCTCCTCAGCATTGGGCAACCGGACGAGAAGGTTGCCCTCGAGGGTGAGGATGTCCTGTGCTTTGAGCTTCAAATCGGAAATCGTTGCACCTCCATTGCCCGTTTTCAGGCGAAACGAGCCTTCCCGGAAATCCACCCGATAGTAGTTGCGGACGTAATCCACCACCGAGAGCGCCTCCAACAGGGGAAGCCGCTCGCGAAGCACAAGCGTGTCCCGCCCGTCGAGCGTGACCAACCCGTCGAATCCGATACCTTCCGAGGAATTTGTGGATCCGGAAATTTTGAAATCGCCCGAAATCGATCCTTCAACGAAATTTTTCAAAGCTGGCGTTAGAATACTGTCCAGCCCCAGCATGCGGACCTTTACGGTGCCGGAAAGGGTCGGCAGTTCGCCCCCGGCGAGCTTGAGTCCGGATGCATCCACCGTGCCCTGGCCCCGGCGGAACTCGGCCTTTTCGAAAGTCATGCCGTCGGCATCCGCCATCACCACCAGGTTCACAATCTCCAGGTTGCGCAACCAGTTCTGGGAGAAGGTGCCGCCCTTGAAACTCAGCCGCCATCCGGCCCCGATGCGATTCACCGTCATCGCACTGCCCTCAACGGCCCCGCGGGTTCTCTCGGAGTAACCCCAACGCAACGTCGCATCGCCCACTTCCAAGGTGTTGAGCAAGACTTTGCCGGATTGTTGGAAAAGAGCAGCGGCAAGTGCTTTCGCGGATTCGGCGTCGTCGGTGCCGGCGCGCAGTTCCAGATTCAGCGTGGAGATGGAAACCGGGCCGGTATCCCACTGGCCGGTCACTCCGTCGAGCAATCCCATTTTGCAGCGGATGTTTCTGGCCTCCATCGAGTTGAAGAACGTTTTATTGCCTCCTTCGCAGACCAATCGGCCGATTTCAAGCCGGCCCTGCGTCCGGGCAAATCCATGGAGCTCGGTCTCCGAAGCGGAAAGCGCGGAATGAAGCGATTCCTTGAGCCCTTCCGTATATTTCTTGGATTCCGTCCGCTTCATCAGGTAGATCCACGATCCGACCGCGACCAACAGGAGGAAAACCAACAGCCGGAATCCGAGCCGCAACAGATGGAAAAACGCGGAGCCCGCGCTCCCCCGCCCGGACATCGAATAGCGGATCTGGAACCAAAATCCCTGATTCGCGACCCACTGGCTGAGACGCTCGTTGAAATTTTGAGATTGTTCCGACTCCATAATTCGACTCGCCTTGCAGCGGCGTAAGTAAAACGACCCGCCGCAATCGAGGCGAGGCAAATTTACCCTCGCACAGCCAACTTTCCTGCCATACGACCCGCCCCCATGGAAGCCACCGACTACAAAGTCCGCCTCGAAATCTTCGAAGGCCCGCTCGACCTGCTGCTCTATCTGATCAAGAGGGACGAGGTGGACATCCATTCGATTTCCATCGAGCGCATCACCCGCCAGTATCTCGACTACATCAACACCTTCAAGCTGCTCAACATCGACCTGGCCTCCGAGTTCATCGTCATGGCCGCGAACCTGATGTATTTGAAGAGCCGCACGCTGCTGCCACGGGTGGACCAGCCGCCGGAAGAGGACGCGGAAGAGGACGATCCACGATGGGAGCTGATCCGCCAGCTCATCGAATACAAGAAATTCAAGGACGCCGCCGGATTCCTCTGCCTGCGGGAACTCGAGCAGGAAGGACGTTTCGCCCATCAGCCGGACACCTCAGAGCTACCCGCCGAAGAACCGGCCAGCTTGGCGGAAGTGTCGATTTTCGACCTGATCCGCGCGTTCCAGAACGTGCTCAAGCGATTTGAGGAATCCCATGATTTCGGCGACATCATCGACGACCGCTACACGGTTTCGGACAAGATCGAGCTGTTGCTCGGCCATTTCGCCCCGGGCGAGTCGCGGCGTTTTGAGGAACTTTTCCAATCCGCCACCACCAAGGCGGAAGTCATTGTCACCTTCCTCGCGCTGCTGGAGCTGATGAAGCTCAACCAGTTCGTGGTCCGCCAGAGCGAGTTGCTGGGAGACATCGTCATCGAGCGGCGGGACAACCAGTCTGTCGCCGCGCTGGAAGCCGCCGAAGTCGGGGCGGACTACGCTTAGCTCAAGCGGAAAACGATGCGGGCCTTGGTCAGGTCATACGGAGACATCTCCATCTTGACCTTGTCACCCACCACGAGGCGGATGAAGCGCTTGCGCATTTTCCCGGAAATATGGGCGAGCACCTCGTGGCCGCTCTCCAGTTTTACCCGGAACATCGTGCCCGCGAGCACGGATGAGATTTCACCATCGACCTCCACGGCCTTTTCCTCTTCGTCCTTGGTGGAACGCTTGGGCGGACCGTAGCGATTGCGATTATTGCGGCGTCCGGAATTCTTGGGGCGAGGAGGCATATTGGAGTGAGATGAAACAATCGGCGGACGGAAGATTCTCGCCTTGCGGCTTCGGGGTAACTTATCCGTTTCAGTCCATCAATCTCAAAAAACAGCGGATTCCGGCATTCTCTTCCTTTTCCCCATCACCCACGCTTGCCAAGGCGTCATCCAAACTCCATTTTCCGCGCAGCCGCCATCGTTGAATGGCATTTTCAAAAACCGCACTACTCTTATCGCCATGCCCGAGATCACCGAAAAAGAACTCCCGCCGAACATCAAGCCGCTCTGGCTGAAAGCACTCACCGCAGTTCAAACGTCCAACCACGCCTACGGAATCAGTCTCCTCCAGGCGGTGCTCAAAGATTGTCCGGGATTCCTCGACGGCCGTAAAATGCTCCGCAACTGCGAGTTCCAGGTCGCTGGAAACACCAAGAAAAAAGCCGGTCTCTTCGGCATGTCTGGTGGCGGCATGAGCGTCATGAAGCTCCAGGGCCCGGCGAAAAAAGACCCGGCCGGCACCCTTCCGCTGATCGAAAAGGAATTGGAAAAGGACCCTTACAACGACCAGGCAAACGAGCTCCTCTTCGACACCTGCGTGAAACTCGAACTGTTCGAGACCGCCGCCTTCGCCCTCGAGACGGTCCGCAAGGGTAATCCCGAGAACGCCAAGATGCTCCACAAGCTGGCCGAGTTCTACATCACCCGCGAGCTGCCGATGCTCGCCTCGGAAGTTTACAACGACATCATCAAGCACCATCCGACCGATGGCGTCGCCATCAAGGGCTCCAAGGACGCGTCCGCCAGAGCTTCCATGCAGAAGCAAAAGTGGGACGAGAACGCCGACATGCGCTCGCTCATGAAAAACACGGCGGAAAACGAAGAACTCGAAAAAGCCGCACGCACCGGTCTCACCCGCGAGCAACTCGAAGAGCGCCGCGATAAGATCATCGAGAAATACAACCTCGACCCGAACCACCTTTCCACCGTCAAGGACCTCGCCAACATCTACGAACAACTCGAAGACTGGCACAACTCCCACTCGTTTTACAACTGGGCGCACTCGCTCAGCAACGGCGACGTGGCGCTTGCCACCAAGGCCGCCGCGATGAAGGACAAGGCACTCGAAACCGACCTCCGAAACCTGGAAACCGCCGCCGCTGCGGATCCCGAAAACGAGGAGCTCAAGGCAGCACTGGACGCCCGCAAGGCCGACCGCATCGCGGAGCAGGTAAAGGAAGCCCAGAACCGCGTCGATCAGAACCCGACGGATCCCCAACTCCGCTTCGAGCTCGGCACCGCGCTTTACAAGGCCGGTGAATTCAGCGCTGCGATTCCCCACCTCCAGCAAGCGACCCGCAATCCTCACATCCGGACCAAAGTGCTGCTGACCTTGGCTCGTTCGTTCCGCGCCAAGAGCATGTTCGACCTTGCCATCAAGCAGCTTTCGGACGCTCTCGCCGACCTCGTCGCGATGGACAATACGAAGAAAGAAATCCTTTACGAAAAAGGCCTTATCCACGCGGAAGTGAACGACAAGCCGGCCGCGCTCGACTGCTTCAAGCAGATTTACGAAGTCGACTACGGTTATCGCGATGTCGCCAGCCGCGTCGAGTCGTCCTACGCGTAATTTTCAAAACGCCTCTTCATGCGCCGCCCTTTCTCGCGGAGGGGCGGCGTTTTTTCACCTCACGAATCTCCCCCCGGCGCAGGCGCAGGCAGGATCCAGTCCTTCGCCACCACCCGGCTGATCTCAAACTGCCGAGGCTCCGCGTCCTTTACCCGGCGCAGGTCCAACGTGACGCGACTCGTCGCCTCCCCGTCCGCAAAAAGTCGCTCCATAGCTTCCGCCTCGGTCGTGCCCACCCGGCAGTAACCATGCAGGAGTTCGTCGATATCGGGAGACACGATCGTATAACAGGTCCACTGCGACTCTTCCCGGAACGGACCGTTATGATAATAGTCCTTGCTGACAATCACCCGCACCCGCGCCTGCTCCGCGCCATTTTGCAACAGCTCCTTCCACGACGGACTGACGGTCCGCGCGAATGCGTCGAAATCCATCTGCCAGAATCCCGCCGGATCGGGAGTGAGGAACGCAATTCTCTCCGCCGGCTTCTCATGACCCTTGAAAACGACTGCCACGCCCTCTACCAGAAGTCCATTAACGTCCAGACTGCTCAGCCATTCATAACGTTCCACGCGACCATCCTTCGCCTCCAAGGCCCCCAGGAATTCCAGAATCTCCGCACTCCGCGCGGCACCGCCACGATAGAGTGTCCCAACCGCCAGAGGATCCCGGGTCGTCACCGCATGGCGCACGAGATCCAGCGCCTCCTCCTTACTTGGAGAAGGGAATCTGGACGCCACCCGCACGTTCGATTCGAGCTGGGCGCTATGGTCTACGCTCCCCTTTTTGAGCCGGGGAATCACCCAGAGGGCGACGCAGCCACCAATCACGACCAGTGCCGCGAACCCGAAAAGCACGGAAAACATCGTCGTCCGGGTTTTCTGCCTCGCGTGTTTTCGGCCGCGGCTCCGACTCCCGCCCGCGCTGCGAGGATCGTCCCGATGCCGCACGCGCGTCACCCGACCTATCTTCGGACCCGCGCTGCTTCCCGGTTGATGCCTGGGGCGGATTCCTCGCTGGATATCGTCGGTTCTCATGACGGAAGGCTGTGGTCTGGATTTTCTAGCGTTACCGGAAAATCCCCATGAGGAGGACTGATGCCGACACGGCGAATTCCCTGATGAAATTCATTGCAACCGGGACACTAGGTGGCCCGCCGCAGACCGCAAGCACTCAAAACTAACTAACCTTCAACGGAATCCTTCGTCAAACGGCACGTCGCTCACGATCCAATCCTGGGCCAAAACCCTAGAAATCTCGAACTGTCGGGCCTCCGCACCTTCCACCCGATGCAACTCCAGAGTCGCCCGGAAGAATTTGACCTCCCCCTTGGAAAGAATCCAGTCAATGGCCGCCGCTGGTGGAGTGCCCACCTTGCAGTAGCCGAGAAGCAATTCGTCCGTGTCCGGCGAAACCATCCCGAGGCAGACCCATTGATTCTCATCACGGAACGGGCCGTTGAAATAGCTGTCTTTCCCCACCAACACGCGCACCACAGCCTTCTCGGCACGATTTTCAAGGATCTCCTTCCACGGGGGTGCGGACGTCCGGGCGAACGCGTCGAAATCGATCTTCCACTTCCCCTTCGCATCCGGGGTCAGCAGTGCCAACCGGTTGCGCATGACGCCGGCGTTATCAAAGTTCACCTGCACTCCTTCGAGCGACAATTGGTTCGCATCCAGGCTGCTCAACCACTCGTAGCCGCTGATTTTGCCATCGACGGATTCGAGATTTTCAAGAAATCGGAGGATTTCCTCGGGGGCTGAATTTCCGGTCCGGAACAAGTGATCGATTGCCGCCGGATCGCGGACCGCAAGTGCCCGCTTGACCATCGCCAGCGCGTCCGGTTCGGAGGGTGAGGGAAACCGGGCGATCACCCGCACATCGGAATCGTCTTCCACGGAGCCGAGTGCCGACAGATCCCCTTTGGCAGCGATTTTCGGGCTGAGCCACAGCCACAAGACTCCACCGAGCAACAGCAGTGCTAATCCAGCGAACAGAATGGTCCACTTGAGAAATACCTGCTGATGATTCTCCCCCGAGAGCCAACCGCCTTCTCCGCGACGGCTTCGGCGTTTCTGTTTCACCATCGGCATCCCGGTGCCAGGCATGCGGGCTACCCGCCCGATGTTGGGCGCGTCTCCTGTCGAGCGATCGTATCGATGCGCCCTGACGGAACGTTTAACACCATCGGACTTCATGAGTTGGGGGGGTGAGAGAATGTGCTTAGCGCGGCATCATGGTGATCCGGTATCGATCGTAGCGATCATCCGGCCGGAACAACCATCCGGGCTGACGATCCACCACTTCGTAACCGGAAAGCATGAAGACGGGTAAAAACTGATTGCTGTTCGGATCATACGCCTGCTCTCCGGTATAGTTTCCACGGATCCGGTATTCGTAATTGTTGTCAAAGGCGTAGCGCTGTCCCTGAGGACCGTTTTCGGGAAGCCGGTCCGGGCTCCTCTTCTTGTCCTCGCGGAATATCACCAGTTTCGCGCGGCTCCACGACTGCCGGGGCTGACGGAGGTAGCCCCAGAACCGGGTCTTCTCCACGTAATAACGCCTGCCATAGTAAAAATCTCCTGTTGGCTCGCTCGCGATCTTCGCATTCCTTTCTTCGGCCGTCGGCCCGCCCAAGTTGCCGGATCCGAACGTCGGTCCGCATTGAGTGAACAGGCAGCAAGCAGCCGCGCATAAGATCATCCGCAATGGAAACTTCACCATGGCAGCGAGTTTAGCGATCCCTACTCTGCCACCGCAAGTCCGGAGCGAAAAATCCTCCAGCACGCCAAATGTCCAGTTTCCCCGCTTGGCAGTCGGTTCCCGGCCACCGACACTCGCGGAATGCCGCGCATCCTCATCACCCTCGGAGATCCTGCCGGAGTCGGACCCGAGGTCATCGACCTGGCGCTCGCCTCGCCCGACCTTCCCGCCGGATTTGAATTCGAAATCCTCGGCGACCGCTGCGCTGGCACTCCTGGCAAACCGGACACCCGCTCAGCGGCCGCCTCCCTCACCGCATTACACGAAGCTGTCCGCCGGCTGAAAAGCGGAACCGCGGATGCAGTCGTCACCGGTCCGGTCTCCAAGGAAGGTCTGCAATCCGTGGGATTCCCCTTCCCCGGGCAGACGGAGTTTTTCGCCGATGCCTTCGGAGTCGCGGACTATGGCATGTTGCTCACCGGAGCCACCTTGAGCGTCGGTCTCGCGACGATTCACGAGCCAATGGCCAAGGTCCCGGAACTTCTCACCGAACAACGGATCATCCGCATCGGCCTGCTCACCGCCGCCTTCCTGCGCAAGCGTGGCATTCTCCAGCCGCGCATCGCCGTGGCCGGACTGAATCCGCACGCCGGTGAAAACGGCGCTTTCGGAACCGAGGAAATCGAGATTATCGCGCCGGCCATCCAACGCCTCAATGCCTCCGGTCAGGCAACCTTCACCGGCCCCGCCGTGCCGGATGCGATCTTCCGCGATGCCGCTCACGGCCAGTTCGACGCCGTGCTCGCCATGTATCACGACCAAGGCCTGATCCCGCTCAAGCTTCTCGACTTCGACACCGCCGTGAATGTAACCCTCGGCCTGCCCAAGCCCCGCACCAGCCCCGATCACGGCACGGCATTTTCCATCGCCGGGAAAAACCTAGCCAATCCAAGCTCGATGCTCGCGGCGATCCGATTCGCGTGCGAACTTGCTTGAGTCTTGGGGAAAATCCCTGAGTCGATGGGTTCGGCTAGTCAGAGTCCCCCACGGTTCGGCATCGGAAGTTTGCGGTGTATTCCTCCAAGCGCTGCTCCGACTATAAATGGAAGCCAAAACCAAGGAATATAGAATGAGCTCAATTGCATCGCCCCGGACAACGAATCGGCCACTCCCGGGTTCGAACTGGATGTCGCTGCCAGGCCATACAAAATCAGGAAGAAGACGAACAACCCAACCCCGACGACCGCTCCCGCTGTTGAAAATTCCAGCCAGAACCGCCGCCTGAAGAGCCACCCCAAGCCAACCAACACCAGCATCCAAATAACAGACGCCACATGGAAGAATTGCTGGAACGCTCCGATCGCCAACGCCGAATAGACAAAGACACCTACCGCGAGAATCGCCCCGTGAGTCAGAATCCTGAATGACACATTCATTTCTCCTGAAGAAATCAGAAGGTCCGCAGATTGCCAGACACTAATTTCCTTCGCTCTCACTCCCCGCCATTTCCCGGCGCGAGATGCTCCACGCAGTATTCCTCGCCGTCGTTTCCGATTCGGAATTCCAGATGAGGATCGGAGACGTCGGTTTTCCGACAGATGACACAGCTGTGAAACGCCTCGGAGGCGGGTAGTTTTGACGCGTTGAAGGCCTTCTTCCGCTTTCCTGCCTCGAGGATCCGACCGGTGCCACGCAGCGCGGGGATCCCCGCCCAGATGAAATAGTTAGCGAAGGCGACGACGAAAAACGGCAACAGGATGGGCATGGAAATGGCGCTCAGCACGAATCCGGCGGCCATCAACATGCCGAGGAACCGGACCTGCACCGGGAGGATGAAGAAGAGCAGGATTTCCATCTTCGGAAAGATCGTGCAGAAGGCGAGGAAGGCGGAGGCGTAGAGCACTGTGCCGCTCAGCGGAACGGCCACCGAGTAGGCGAAGTTCGCTAACAGCACCAACAGGATCCCTGCATAGTAAAACAACGACGCCTTGAATGGCCCCCAAGCACCTTCCAATCCATCGCCGACCATGAAGACGAAGTTCACCGCGAAAAACAGGAAGATCATGCTCATGATGCTCCTCGGACTGCCGAACTCGGAGTTGGCGAAAAACATCGTCACCACCCGCCAGACTTCACCGGAAAGGATCTTCGCCCGGTCGAATTCCAGCACTTGTCCGATGTCCGGCCGAATGAGTTGAAGAACAAATACCAGCACATGGAACAGCGCGTAATACCGGAGGAATCCGGGAAATGCCAGCCAGCCCCAGCGGCGCTCCAGTCGGTCGAATACAGTCATGTCCCGGGAAACATCCCGATATCGGGCCGGTTGACAAGCCCCGGAGCACGGGATTCCCGCCTCCTCGACGAAAGTGAAGGCCGAGAACCCGCAGGCTGGCCTCGAGACTCGCGATGCGTGAAAAAAATCCGTGCCCGGCGGGGGAATTGCTGCATGGTTTCCCATCGAGATTTGGACGATGAATACGCAGCACCTATCAGCAGTGGACGGCTTCGTCCTGGCAATGATCGCGATGATGGTGCTCAGCGCCGGGGTGATCGCCCTGCTGATTTTCTGTGGCCTGCGCAACGCCGCCCGCCGGAATCGGGAGGTGGACGATCTGCTCGATGAGGTGAAACAGGAAGAAGAACGGGAAAAACACGCGCCCGCCAAAAGCGAAGCCCCAAAGCCCGAACCGTGGGAACGGGAGGGCGACTGGTGGAAGAAGTAGGCGCGCGATTCCCTCCAGTTGACAAGGTCGCAGCCGACTCTCACCCTCC
Organism: Akkermansiaceae bacterium; assembly: GCA_031425955.1. Classification (GTDB taxonomy): domain Bacteria; phylum Verrucomicrobiota; class Verrucomicrobiia; order Verrucomicrobiales; family Akkermansiaceae; genus Luteolibacter. The sequence continues at coordinate 107,898 of JANPKJ010000020.1, forward strand.
GCCCCGTGATTCCTGAAATCAAACATTCTCCCCTCGAAGACGCCCACGTGGCGCTCGGTGCCAAGCTCGTTTCCTTCGCCGGCTGGAACATGCCGGTCCAGTACACCTCCATCATCGACGAACACACCGCCGTCCGCACCGCCTGCGGGATTTTCGACATTTCCCACATGGGGCAGTTCATCGTCAGTGGACCGACGGCTGCGGCTTGGCTGAATGGAATGCTGACCAATGACATCGCCAAGCTCGGCATCGGCCAAGGGCAATATACACTGATGCTCAACGAAAACGGCGGTGTGATCGATGATTTGATCGCCTACCGCGACGGTGAAAACGATTTCTTCCTGGTGGTGAACGCGTCGATGATCGACGAAGACTTCGCATGGATGGACGCCCGCAAGTCCGCGGGGATCGAGCTGCGCAACGAAAGTGATTTGTGGGCCGGCATGGCCGTTCAAGGACCGGCTTCGGTCGAGGTTTTCGCCAAAGCCTACCCCGGTGAAACGCTTCCGCCACGCAATGGAATCATGAGAACGGCCGCTGGAGCAGTGGTTTGCCGGACCGGCTATACCGGCGAGGATGGATTTGAGTTTTTCTGCCCCGCCGCCGAGGGCATCGCCTGTTGGGGAAAATTTCTCGAAGCAGGTGCAAAAGCCTGCGGACTGGGTGCCCGCGACTCACTGCGCCTGGAAATGGGCTATCCGCTCAATGGCAACGATTTGTTACCCGACCGCTCACCTATCGAAGCCGGACTCGGGTCCTTCTGTGACCTCGGAAAAGGCGATTTCATCGGCCGCGAAACGCTAGTTCGCCAGAAAATAGATGGCCCCGCCGTGAAGCTCACCGGCATCCGCTATCTCGAAAAAGGCGCTCCGCCACGGGCGCACTATCCGGTCGTTTCCGCCGATGGCACCGTGCTCGGCGAACTGGCAAGCGGCGTGCTTTCGCCCTCGCTGATGACTGGCATCGGCATGGCCTACCTCCCCGCGGAATTCTCGAAACCCGGCACCCCACTCCAGATCGAAGTCCGCGGCAGGCTGTTCCCGGCGGAAGTCGTGAAAAAGCCGTTTTACAAACCAGCGCCGTCTGTCTGATTTCAGCTTTCAACTTTCAAAATTACCAAAAATGAACAACCCCGCCGACCTCCGCTACGCCACCTCTCACGAATGGGTCCGCCTTGAAGGCGACATCGCCACCGTGGGCATCTCCGACCACGCCCAGGAAGAACTGACCGACGTCGTCTTCGTCGAACTCCCCGCCGTGGGCCGCGCGGTGGACGCCGGTGATCCGACCGCCGTCGTGGAATCCGTGAAAGCCGCCAGCGACATTTACGCGCCGATCAGCGGTGAAGTCGTGGAAGTGAATCCAGAAGTAGAGTCCGATCCGTCGCTGGTCAACATCGACCCCTACGGCAAGGGCTGGATTTTCAAGCTCAAGGTGAAGGACACCGAGCACGTTTCAAAGTTGATGGACGCCGCGGCTTACGGAGCGGCGATCAGCTAACGCTTGCCGTGCAGCAGGTTCCGCGAGCTCCATAGGTAATTCCAACCGGAGATCACCGTCAGTGCGACAGCTGCCCACAGGAAAATTGGTTGCAACCAGCCGCCCTCCCACGACGGGCGGGCGAGATTGCCCAGCCACTCCAGCGGGGCGTTTTGTTTTTTCGCGTGCTCCGCGGTCAGCCAGATCAGTCCGGTGATCAGGTAGGAGAGCTGGAAGGTGGTCTTCCATTTCCCCAGATTGTCCGCTGCCAGCACGTGCCCGGCTTCCACCGCGATCTGGCGCAGGCCGGTCACCAGGAATTCGCGCCCGATGATCAGGGCGGTCACCCATACCGGGCAGAGTTCCTGCTCGGTGAAAAACACAAACGCCGCGCTCACCAGAATCTTATCCGCGAGCGGGTCCATCAGTTTTCCGAGCGGTGTGACCAGACCCATTTTCCGCGCCAGATAGCCGTCCACGAAATCGCTCACCGCCGCGACGATGAACATTACCAGGCCGGTGCCGTAGCCGGTGAGTGAGCCTTGCGACACCGCGAGGACGAAAGCGGCGGTCATCACCAGCCGGGAAAACGTGATCGCATTCGGTAAATTCACTCCGGCAATTTGTGAAATGAATGGCCGGATGGCAACAAGGGGTTGCACCAAACCTCCATTTCCCCTACTTCCTCGCCCGCCTATCGAACGGCAATTTATTTATGAGCAATAGCGATTTCGGACTCATTGGTCTGGCCGTCATGGGCCAGAATCTCGTTCTCAACGTGGAATCCCGCGGATTCCAGGTCTCGGTTTACAACCGGACCACCTCGGTCACCGATGAATTCGTCGGCAAGCATCCCGACAAGAAAATCGTCGGCGAGCACACGTTGGAAGGTTTCGTCAAGTCCCTCGCTTCGCCGCGCAAGGTGATGATCATGGTGAAAGCCGGTGGCCCGGTGGACGCCGTCATCGAGTCGCTCCTCCCGCTGCTCGACAAGGGCGACATCATCATCGACGGCGGAAACTCGCTCTACACCGACACCGAGCGCCGCGACAAGTGGCTCGGCGATCTTGGATTCCGCTTCATCGGTGCCGGCGTTTCCGGCGGTGAGGAAGGTGCCCGCAAAGGCCCGTCCATCATGCCCGGCGGCCCGGCCTCCACCTGGGAGGTGATGAAGCCGATTTTCGAATCCATCGCCGCGAAAGCCGAGGGCGAGCCGTGCGTCTTCCACATCGGCCCCGGCGGTGCCGGACACTACGTGAAGATGATTCACAACGGCATCGAATACGGCGACATGCAGCTGATCTGCGAGGCCTATAACATTTTCAAAGCCGCCGGCTTCACCCCGGACGAACTCGCCGAAGTCTTCACCGACTGGAACAAGGGCGACCTCGAGAGCTACCTCATCCAAATCACCGCCGAGATCTTCAAACAGAAGGACAAAAAGACCAAGAAGCCGCTCGTCGACCTCATCCTCGACACCGCCGGCCAGAAAGGCACCGGCAAGTGGACGCTCATCAACGCGATCGAAAACGCAGTCGTCGTTTCCACCATCAACGCCGCCGTCGAAGCCCGCATCCTTTCCTCGATGAAGGACAAACGCGTCGCCGCCAGCAAGGTCCTCGAGGGGCCGAAGCCCGAGATCGACGTGAAAAAGAAGAAGCTCGTTAAAAAAGTCCACGACGCGCTCTACGCCTCCAAGATCATTTCCTATGCCCAAGGCCTTGACCTCATCACGGCCATGGGTGCGGAAAAAGGCTGGGACCTCGACCTCGCGAAAATCGCCGCCATCTGGCGTGGCGGTTGCATCATCCGCGCCCGCTTCCTCAACGACATCACCGAGGCTTATCGTAAGAATCCGAAGTTGGAAAACCTGATGCTCGCCCCGTTCTTCACGGACCTGCTCAACGGCTTTCAGGAAAACTGGCGCGAGGTGATTTCCATCGCCACCCTCGCCGGCATCCCGGTCCCGGCGTTCAGCGCGTCGCTCGGTTACTACGACAGTTATCGTAGCGCCGTGCTTCCCGCCAACCTGCTGCAAGCCCAGCGCGACTTCTTCGGCGCCCACACCTACGAGCGCACCGACAAGAAGCGCGGCGAGATGTTCCACACCGACTGGCCCGATGTCATCGGCTGAGTGATGTGGGCATTCCTGCCTGCAGTCTTCTTTCCATCAAAACGGCCGGGAGCGATCCCGGCCGTTTTTGTATCTATCGCCGATCTGTGCAAGCTCAGCGAATCAAAGCTTGATATAACAAACCGTCCGCCGCTTTTGAAAAAACCTCCGGGGCACCGCGCTTCAAATAGCCGAGCGCGTGGCGGACGCCATCGACGACAGCCGGCGAGACGCTTGTCAACTCGCCCGCATTCGCACCTCCCCCATCGACGAGCGGACCAGGAACCATCGGCGCGCTCGCATCGAAGGCGAAACGCGTCAGCCGGCGGTTCACTTTTCCGGCGGACTTGATCCGTGAAATCACCTCCTGGCCGATATAACAGCCCTTGTTGTAGGAAATATCCGTCACATCCAACAGCGCCTCGGGAGGAAGCATGCCTTCTATCAACTCGTGCCCCCACACCGGCACTCCATGATCGATTCGAAGCGCTTCCAATTCACCCTCTGACATCAGGGTGTGCGGTGGAATTCCGCTTGGCGAACCACATGGCATCCACCAGTCGGTTCCGGCAACTCCATAACGGTTCGAGCCGCGGGCCATCACTCCCGGCGGAGGATCTGGAACCGGCCCGATGAAATGCGCCACTGCGTATTTTCCCGTCAAACCGGTGACTTCCACATCATCCGCGATCAGATAGCGGGTCAACCGGGCTTCGAGCGCTTCCTGCGAACCGGCGGGACCCGAGATCCACAGGGCTCCATCAGTCGATTCTGTGATCGTCACCCGGAACTGGAGTTTTCCCTTCGCGTCGGTCACGCAGGACGGCAGCGAGATTTTCCCTCCCGCCACCCGCCGGACATCCTGTGTTAGCTGGCCGTTCAGGAAGCGGACGGCATCCGGCCCACGGAACTCCAACAACGCCGGTGTGACCGGAGATACCATGCGAAGGCCGCTCACGTTTCCGACAGGTAGGGTTTCGCCAACACGGAGAAATCGAGATCGCCCAGTCCTTGCCCGGTCAGTTCGTGCATGCGTTTCGAAACCGCGGCGATGGCGGGAGTTTCCAGTCCGGCGGATTCTGCGAGGGCGAGCATGTAGCGGCTGTCCTTGCCCATATTCGCCAGGGAAAAGTGCGTGTCGAAATTCCCGACAGCCATCGTCGGGAGTTTCATGCCGGCCAGCACGGATGAAGAGGCGTTGAGCGAAACCGCTTCGATTAGACAATCCACGGAGACACCGTGACGGGTGGCGATCGCGAGCGACTCGGCCAGCGCCTGCACGGTGCAGGCGGAAATCAGGTTGGTCGCCAGCTTCGTCACGGTCGCGGTGCCGACACCGCCGGTATGGAGCCGGCTCTTGCTGGTGACGCTGAGATAAGCTTCCAGTTCATGGGCGAGATCCACATCTCCGCCGGTGTAATAGACCAACTGCCCGTTCGCGGAGGCGAGCTTGCTGCCGGTGAACGGCGTGTCCAGGAACCGGCACCCATGCACGTGCGCGACTTTTTCCAACCACAGGGTGGTTTCTAGATCCAGCGTCGCATGGTTCAGGATGATCTGGCCTGGCTTGAGGAAACTCTCAACCCGCCCGACAACCTCGCGCACGGCGGGGACGTCTTTCAGATAGATCGAAATGACCGCAGCCTCTTCGATCGCCTCCTCGGGAGCCGCCGCCTCGCCGGCAAAACCCTTCGGCGTGCGGTTCCAACAGGATACCCGCCAGCCCGCTTCGGTTAGCCGGGAACAGGCGCGTGAACCGATGATGCCCAGCCCGAGCACGGCAGCGCGCTTGTCTGTTGGAAAACTCATTGTTGCCGTTGCAGTGCGAGTTCCGCCAGCTTTGCCGCCTGTTTGCGGATCTCGGCCATCAGCTCGGGAGTCGGATCCTTGCCCTCTTCCAGCACCATCTCCGTGCGCAGCCCGGCAAGCAGGTCGCGCATCGCCAGATAGTTCGGGCGCTCGGAAATCCGCGGCTCCAGCCCGGCCACCGACTCGGTGTAATAGTCCGCGATGTCCTCGCGCATCACCTTGCGGGCGCGCTCGACGGAAAATTGCTTGTCCACGGCGACGGTTGATACTTCCAGCGCGCGAATCCATCCGCCGAGCGAAATCAAATGGGCGAGATCGGCGTCGCGCAGACTGACCAACTCCACCTCCACGTCGCGCTGGGTGGCGGAAAGCTCCTTTTTCAATTGCGCCACGTCCTTGTTCTTGGCGCTGTCCAGCAGACTGGCGGCATGCCGGTTCACCCGGTCGCCGGCACCAAGCGCCTTGCCATAACGGGTCAGATCCTTGGCGAGTTCCTCGACCTTGTCCAACTGCTCGGCCTGCACCACCAGAAATCCATCCGCGATCAGGAATCCCAACTCGACCGCCAGATCGGCGCGATCCTGAGACATGCGCGCCGGCATCTTGCGCTCCACCTCCGCGATCGGCAGCGGCATCAGAAACTGCAAGGTATCAAACAGTTTCGAAATCAACGGCGCGGTGAATTCATTCACCGCCAGCTCCTCGCGCACGTGGCTGTCATCCAGCAGATCCTTCGGGATTGGCATTTTTTCCTCCGCTTTCTGCACCTGCGCGGCCAAGGGAAGCGTCAATGCGGCGGAAAGCGCTAACAGGCACAGGCGGCAGGATTTCATGGCGGGAGTCTTGCACCCCCACCCACGTTCGGCAACTGACAAAATCAGGCGGGATTCCGTCAATTTCCCGTCGAAATACCGGCAGGATCGGGGTGAAAATTTGAATTGCCAAGTCCCCGCACCTACCGCAGTCTTTGCCCGTTGGAACGACGGAGCGGTGCTCCCAGTCGCCATTCCGAACAACCACCCGGGCTGACGCCCACCTGCCCTGCCGGGCCTTGGAAGCTTTTTCAAGCACCTCAATTCCGGCGACCCTGCAGACACGTCCTGTCCCTACCTGTGGTGCAATCAAGCAAGTGGTTTCACTTGCCCGCCTGCCCCATTCGCCCCACCCCAACCCCTATTTCCATTCCTCATGGCCGGTCACAACAAGTGGTCCAAGGTCAAACACATCAAAGCCAGAGTCGACGCCATCAAAGGCCGGGTCTTCAGCAAGTGCGCGCATGAAATCGCCCTCGCCGCCCGCGCGGGAGGCGGCGACCCTAGCGCGAATTCCCGGCTCCGCACCGCCATCGACAGCGCCAAGGCCGTATCCATGCCCAAGGACAACATCGACCGCGCCATCAAGAAAGGCAACGGCGAACTCGGCGGCGAGGCCATCCAGGAAATCTCATACGAAGGCTACGGCCCCGCAGGTATCGCATTCATCATCGAAATGGCCACTGACAACCTCAACCACGTCGCCGCCGACATCCGCCTGATTTTCTCGAAAAACGGCGGTAGTGTCGCCACTCCGGGCAGCGTTTCCTACCAGTTCGACCGCAAGGGCGAGATCCGCATCCCTGCGACCGACATTCCCGAGCAGGAAATCATCGAAGTCGCTATCGAGGCCGGGGCGGACGACGTGCTCAGCGACGCCGACGAACACCTCATCCTGACCGCCGCCAACGAACTCGGCACGGTCGCCAACACCCTCCGCCAGAACGGCCTGACGCCGGTCTCGGAAAAACTCGTTTCCATCCCCCAAACCCTCTCGGTGGTCAGCGATCTCACCATCGCCCGCCAGGTCCTCAAACTGCACGACCTGCTCGACGACTACCCGGACACCTTGAACGTTTTCACCAATTTCGAGGTTGCCGACGAGATTCTCGACCAACTCGCCTCTTAAAACCCTTTTTCACCCTTCAATCGATCCCGGATGAGCAATACCACCAATCAGGACCCAGCGCCCGAACCCACCGACACCGCCCCCAAGCGCGTGGCGAAAAAAGCGGTCGCTAAAAAAGCCACCAAGACCGTCGCCAAAAAGGCAGTCGCCAAGATAGCCACCGTGAAAAAGGTCGCAACGAAGAAGGCACCTGCGAAAGCTGATCCCGCGATGAGCAGCCCCGAACTGCCGTTCGCCTCGACTCCCGAGGCCAAAACGATTCCCGCTGCCGAGACCGCCCCACGCCCGGCTCGTCTGTCGAGGGCGAAAAAAGTCGCGGTGGAGGCTCCAGCCAGCGCGCCGGAACCCAGCCCGGAGGAAAGCGCCCCGCGCCGTTTTGGCCGGGTGCCCGGCGGTGGTCCCGTCGTGACCCGTGAAGTCCCCGCTCCGCGACCGCTGGCCGCTCCCGAATCCATTCCATTTCCCCAACCCATCACTCCACCACCGGATCGCGAAAACCCACAGCAGCAAACGCAGCCGCGTGAACCTGAATTCCGCGAGCGCCCACCGCAGGGAGCCCAGCCTCACAACCCACAGAACCGCCCGGGTCATGGCCAAGGCCAGGGCCAGCCGCGCAACGGCCAGGGGCAACCCGTCGAAAGCCGCAGCAAGCGCCGCCGCGACAAACGCAAACGGCGGAAAATGGAACGGGTTGATCCACCCGGCGGCCATGGACATCAGCATCCACCCGGCCGCCAACGTCACGATGGACCCGCCCCGCAAGGCGGCGGCAATGATGCCGAAGACCGCCGCCCGATCCTGCTTTCCGGCCCGAAAATCGAGACCGATGGATTGCTCGAACTCGCCCCCAAAGGCTTCGGCTTTCTCCGCATTCCGGGCAAGAATTTCGAACAAGCCCGCGACGACGTCTTTGTCACCCCGGAAACCATTCGCAAATACAACCTCCGTCTCGGCCAGTGGATCCACGGAGTTTACCAGGAAGGCCCGCGCGGCCCGCAGCTTGTCGAGATCAGCAAGATCAACGACATGACACCCGAGGAGGCCGCCAAGCTCCCACATTTCGACGAACTCAAGGCGATCAACCCGACCCGCCGGATCAGCTTCGAAACCACGCCCGAGCGCTTCACCACCCGCGTTGTGGACATCATGGCCCCCGTCGGCCGCGGCCAGCGCGGATTGATCGTTTCCCCGCCCCGCTCGGGAAAAACCACCTTGCTGCTCCACATGGCGGAAGCGATCCGCGAGAAATATGACGAAGGTGCGATCCACCTCATGGTCGTGCTTGTCGACGAGCGCCCGGAAGAAGTCACCGAGTTCCGCCGCGCCCTGCCCGGCGCGGAAATTTATGCCAGTTCGAATGACGAACAGGCACGCAACCACACCCGCATCGCGGAAATCGCCATCGAGCGCGCCAAGCGACTGGTGGAAGCCGGCAAGGATGTTTTCCTCATCATGGATTCCATCACTCGCCTCGCCCGCGCCTACAACGGGAACATGAACAACCGCGGTCGCGGCACCGGCTCCGGCGGTATTACCATCGGCGCGCTCGAAGTGCCGCGCCGGCTCTTCGCCGCCGCCCGCAACACCCGCGGCGGAGGCTCGCTCACCATCATGGCCACCGCCCTGATCCAGACGAATTCCCGCGCCGACGAGGCGATCTACATGGAGTTCAAGGGCACCGGCAACATGGAGCTCGTGCTCGACCGCAAGATCGCGGAAAACTACATCTATCCGGCCGTGGACATCTTCAAGTCCGGCACCCGCCGCGAGGAGCTTCTGCTAGCCGACCACATGCTTCACAAGATCCACCTCATTCGCCGCGGCCTCTCCGGCCACCGCCCGGCCGAGGCGATGGAACGCCTGTTGTTCTTCCTCAAGAAATTCCCGAACAACCCGCAGATGCTGATGGAGATCAAGGGGTGAAGTGACACGGGCATTCCTGCCTGTTCTTTCACAAGCCCCATCTTCCCCGCAGACTACGCCAATGAGTGATTCTCCCGGCAAACGCCTCCTGCGGACGATCCGCGGGCTGAAGCACAAGATCCGTCCTGCCGATGTTTCACGCCGCTATCAGCGACGACTCGACCGCGAGTTGTCCCGCGTCCGGGAGACGTTCCAAGGCACTGACCGGATCGTGGTCACGCACACTTACGGGAAAGTCGGCTCCACCGCGATTCACAAGGCGATCAGCCAACTGCCCGGTTACGCGTCGTTTCAAACCCATTTCATCTCGGAGGAAGGTGTCGCCGAGGCCCTACTGCTGCATCAGGAGGACCATGAGCCGATTCACATGCTTCAAGGGGAGGCGCTGCGTCGGGAAATGCAGGCACATCCTGATAGACCGATCCGGGTGATCACCCTGGTGAGGGATCCGGTCGCCCGCGCGGTGTCGGATCTATTCGAGAATCCATCGCTTCTCGGCGATGTCCGCCAGATGCCGCTTGAGGCGGTAGTGGCAATCGCGGCCGAGCAGGTGGTGGGCAGCCTGGCTTACACGGAACGATGGTTCGACCGCGAACTGGGCGGCTTGCTGGGCTTTGATCTTTTCGCCCGTGATTTCGATAGAAAGAGCGGTTTTGAAATCATCCGGGAGGGGCGCTTCGAACTGCTAGCCGGAAAATTGGAACGACTCTCCGAAAACGGTGCCGGCTACCTGGGACGGTTTCTCGACCTCGGCCATGACTTCCCGATTCCCAGCTCCCGCGCCCGCTCGGCGACGGGGGAAGCGGCGCTTTATGATCAGGTGAAACGCAGTTTGAAGATCCCCGCCGCGGTGTTGGACGAGGTGTATTCGAGCCGGGTTTGTCGGCATTTCTACACGCCTGAGGAGCTAGCAGGATTCAGGAAACTCTGGGTCCAGTCCTGACAAGACTCATTTGATGGGCGTGAGCACGACCTTCCGGAACTGAATCTCACCGAGTTCGCTTTGCAGGCAAATCGCGCCCTTGTCCGTGCTCAGGCCGGTGCCTTCGTTCATCAGCTTGTCGTTGACCCAGACTTTCACTGTCCTGCCCTCGCAGCGGATGCGGGCGGTGTTCCACTCGCCGGGCGGCTTTTCATGGCTGCCACCTTTTTTCCACCAGCGGCGGCCCTGCGGCTGGCTGTCAGCGACGGTGAGTGACTCGCCGATGGTCCAGAAGTCGCCGGCATTCTCGTGGGCGAGCTGGACTTCGATCGACTTCGGCCAGGCAAACATCTCGCGGGGTTTGGACGCGTGGATGAGGACCCCGCTGTTACCGGGTTTGGTGGCAGGAGCCCACCGCCACTCCACGACGAGTTCGTAGTCCGAGTATTCCTTCACGGTGCGGATGACGCCGGGCGGGCGGCCTTTGCAGACCAGGACCCCTTCGGCAACCGACCAAACCGCCTCCGGTTTGACCTCGGGATCGAGCACATCGAAAGTCCACCCTTCGAAGTCCTTGCCGTTGAAAAGCGGCTGCGGCCCGCCGGCGTGAACGAAGGTGGAGAAAACCCACAAGGCGGCGACGAAGTTTCTAACCATGCACGTCCCTATCAGGATCCCGGCGTGACCGCAAGAAAAGCTGTGGATAAAGTGGAATCTGTTTTTTGAAATCGACTTCACCGGTCGTTCCACCTTGCGATGGCGCGGATGGAAGGACGTGCGGAATCAGTTGAAGCCATGGAGGCGCTCGGTCGGGAAGCGTCCACGCAGGCGCGCCCCGGCATGGTCATCGCTCTGGTCGGCGGTCTCGGTGCGGGCAAAACCCATTGGACCAAGGGCTTCGTGGCCGGAATCGGCTCGGTGGCCGATGTCACCAGCCCGACCTTCGGCCTGATTCACGAGTATTCCGGTGGCCGGCTGCCGGTGTTTCACCTCGATTTCTATCGCCTCGACGCCGCCGCCGAGCTGGTGGCGCTCGGCTGGGACGAGCTATTAGAAGAAGACGGAGTGGTCATCGCCGAGTGGGCGGACAAATTTCCTGAGCTGCTCCCGCCGGATACTCTCTGGCTGCAATTCGCCGTCGAGCCGGACGGCAGCCGGACTTTGCGAAAAGCCGGGTTAGAACGCTCCTAGGGAACTGGCGGCATTTGCCAGGCCGCCCGCGCTGTTCAACAAGCTGCCCGCGGACCGGCCGAGAGCCGCTGGCAATCCGCAGGAATTCAGGGAAAGCAACAGCGCCGCGAGCGCGGAGTATTTGAGAATTCGTTTCATTGGAATCGAGCTTTCACATCGGGAATGACGAGTCAAGCGGCAGAAACGGACCGCTCCGGCGACCCGGCTGATCCGGACTCGAAAAACAAGGTCAGTTCGTGGCGGTTGTAGGTGAGGTGCGTCCTCGCGATCAGTTTCAGTCCGGCTCCGGCGGCCGATTCCACAGCGGATTGATACAGCGCGTTGATTTCCTGGAAGGTGGAGATTCCGGTGGTTTTCAGGGTGAAAATGACCAAGCCGCCGGGGTTGAGGTTCTTCGAAAGACGGCCCACCTGGCGGATGGATTCGGACGGATCTCCATTCATGTCCGAGAGAATCGCGTCGTATTTCATGCTGGAGTTCGGCTTGAATGCGGCCACGTCGAGCAGGGCGAAAACCAAATCCGGCTGGCGGTCCAGCCGCTTGTCGAGCGGTGCGCGGTCGATAGCGGTCACCTTGTATTTCCTTGCCAGCAGCTCGGAAGTCATGCCGCCCGGGCTGGCTCCGAGCTCCAGCCAGTGGCTGCCTTTGCGCAGTGGCTTGCGATGCATCAGGAGATAATGCAGAGCCTCAGCGATTTTCGCGCCGGCCCGGCTGATGGTGTCCGGAGAATTCTGGCTGATGTATTTCGTGCCGCCGGGATAGAGGCCGTTCGAGGATTTCGGGCTCTGCATGCCGCAGAACAGGCCTTCCTTTCCGACGAGGCAGAACAACGTGGGCTGATGGCGGTCCTGAGCCTCCACGTCTTTAAATTCCGCGATCCGCTTGGAAAAAAGCTGGAGCGTGCGCCCGCGCAGGTTGGACGCGAGCGTCTTGTAGTAGCGGTTCGTGGCGCTTGGATCCAGTTGGCCGATGAAGATGGCCTGGGGATCGCGTGCTCCGAATTTCCGGGCCAAAGCTTGAGCGGCTTTTTCGACGAATCCCTCCATTTTTTCCGGGTTGCACGGCCACGCGTGTTCCACCGGAAGATTCCACCGGACGAATTTGGAAGCCTCGGAATGCAGCAACGCCGCCGGAACCGAGGTCTGGATCAAATAATACTCGCTGCCGAGCTTCTTGGAAATTTCTCCGCCCGACCCCGCGACGATTTCGGCGGCAAACGGCTCAAAAACCTCTGAAATCCGGATCAGCCAGGTGCCGGACGACCGGGCGGGTGAATTCAAATCGATACTTTCCACGCCGGGTGATAGCCGGACCTCGGATCTCACGCAACCACTGTCTAGGCCGAAGAATCAGGCTCCACCATTTATCGGCTGAGATCTTCCTGATACATCAGCTTGAATCCGCTCTGGTGAAGCACTGCCACGGCGAACTCGTAGTCCTCCACGTGCATCGCCAGCATCGAACGGCCTTCCGGGCTTGGCATCAGGGCGTAGGCGAAGTCGATGTTAGTCTCTGCGATCATCAGCGTGTCCAGACACTGGAGCAGCCCGGGGCCGGACTCGCGCATCGCGATGACGATCAGCTCACAGGTGGTGTAGGGAATGCCTTTTTCCATGAACAACTGCTCGGTGCCATCCGGATCCGAAACCACCAATCGGGCCACCGTCGCATCCCGGGAATCCTGCACGCTCAGGCCGATGACCTCGATCGCCAGCGAGCGGAGCAGTTTCACCATCGCCGCCAAGGCTCCGGCCCGATTGGGCAACAGCACGGAAAACTGGCGGACTGGCTCGCTATGGTCGATGATGGTGTCGGACTCCATGCGGCTGACGCTATCTTAACCGCGAGGACCACGCAAGGGGATCGTCTGGACCGCGCCACTGGCAGCTTCCTGAATGACTATCTGATTGGGACGCACGTCGGAAATCAGATACTCCGTGCCGTCCGCCCCCTTAAAACGCTGGCCGGGCGATGCCAAATAACGTTTTCCGGTGGCGGAATCCTCCACCAGCGCGACGGGATCATGCGCCTTGGAAGGGACTCCCGCAATCCACTCGCGGGTGGTGCCAGTGGACGAATCCCGGACTTCCACCACCGAGATTTCCACGGCCCGGTCCGGGTTCACCTTGCTCTCCTCCATCCGCCGCCGCACCCGGACAACGACCATCGTGGATCCCGGAATCCGGTCACCCGCTCGCACTTTCACCTCGCGGGCGCTTGCTCCGGAGAGACGCAGCGTGGCGACTTCACCTTGCACGGTTTTCACGCTCAAGGGCATTTCCTTCTCGCGGAAATGCCGCATCACTAGCGGTGGCAGCGGGAATGAAGCAGAGGTGGCGACCGGCCCGCTCAGCGTCTCGCCGGCGATCGGTTTCGACGCTGTCCGCACGGGTGCTGGAGCCGATGCCGGAGCTGGACTGCCGGGGGATTTCGCGACCGCCTCATCGACAAACGCGTCCATCGATTCCGCGAGTTCCTCGGGCGATTCCAAGACCAGTTCCTCGGGCCGCGGATCGCGGGAAATCAGTTCGGCGATTTCCGGATGACCCGCCGTCGTCGCGAGGTCCGCCGCGGTGTGGCCGTCCGGGTCGGTGGTGAACCGACTGGCTCCGATGTCGATCAAAAGCTTCACCGCATCCACATGACCGTTCTCTGCTGCGATCATCAGCGGGGTGCGCCCATCTTCCATCCGCGCGTAAACCGACGCCCCGAAATTCGTCAGCGCATCGATCACATCCGCCCGCCCGACCAGCGCGGCTAACAAAAGCGCGGGATCGAGATCCTCGCGGTTGTAGGATGCGAGTTCCCCGACGGAGCCGGATTTCCCCTCGCGCACCGCGAGCATGAGCGGCCGGAAACCATCCTTGTCCTTGAGCTTGGGATCCGCGCCCTGGCGGAGCAACCAGCGCACCATCCCGGTTTGATCCGCCAACACCGCCGCCATCAAGGGCGTGCGCTCCGCACCGCCGCGCAAATCCACTGAAAGCCCGCGGGTGAGCAGATAGTCCGCCGAGGCCTGTGCTGCGCCAGCCGCTGCGGCGTGAAGCGCGGAATCCCCCGCGGCGTCCCGGGTGTCGGCGGAAAATTTCCCCGCAACAAATTGTTTCAAAGCCGCGACATCGTTGCTGCGACTGGCACGGAACCAATCGTCTGCCGTGAGTTGGTAGCCGGCTTCCTCGAGATCGGATTTCAGCGTGTCCTTGCTCTTCCGACAGGACGGAATCAAGGCCAGGGAAAGTGCGATCGCCACCACACCCGCCACATTTCCCGAAATCCTGTTCATACACAGAGCAATACTTCGGGTTTCCTAAGCATTCAACCCCGAAGCTGCTGCCGGGATGATTTCCAAAATCCGGCAAATCCCCTCCCCGATCACAAACCGGACATTGCAGCCGCACAGTGAAGCGCCGAAGACCCGCTCCGAGTCCTCCGCCCGGGTCGCCGGACGAGGATCCAGCGACAACGCTTCCATCAAAACCGCCCGCGACCTTGTCGGCAACCGCCGGAAATTCTCCTCCGCCTCCGGTGCGACTTCCACCGGCAAGCGAGTGATCACATCCCCGGCGAATCCTCCCGCAGCCTCCGGCACCGCCTCCGCATACGGCAGATACGGCTTCACATCATAAACCGGCGTGCCATCCAACAAATCCAGCCCACCAAGCAACAACACCGGCGACTCAGCAGCTTTCAAATCGATTCCCTCCAATCTCACCAACGAAAGCCCCAGCCCGTTCGGCCGGAACGTCGAGCGGCTCGCAAAAACCCCGATCCGCCGTTTCCCCCCCAACCGCGGCGGGCGGACGGTCGGTTTCCAGCCTTGTCCGACGGTTTCATGGAACCCGAAAATCAGCCACAAATGCGAAAATCCCTCGATCCCCCGCACCGCCTCCGGACTGCGGTATTCCGGATGGAAAACCAGCCGCCCCCACGCGCTCGGACAAAGCCCCGGCTGCCGCGGCACCGCGAATTTCGCGCCGAAACAGGAACGGACGGTGGCGATGGGGTCGATGGTCATTCTTGCCGAAAATCACTCCAAAGTTGTCTCCGAAGGAATCAGAAATCCTCCGGGAATTCCCTCATCGAGAGTTACCAGTTTTATCCCGTGCTGATTCGCCAAACTCATGAGGTGGGCGTCCGTGGTTCTCGAACCGGAATGGCACCAGTCGGGCCAGTTCACAACCGAGGCTTGATTGTCGTCCAAAAACCGATGCCGCTCGCCGAGAGTCTCGATCATCCCCGCCAACGTCTGTGACGCCTCTGCAACTGAGAGACGTCCTCCGGTTCGCTGCACCGAAACGCGAACGAATCCCAATTCCGGGATCGCCGAGGTCAGCAGCATGACATCCAAATTCATCATCGACCCGATCCATTTCGCAGCCCGTCGATGGTCCGAATGATCGGACCAGCCCCAAGCCACCAACACATTCACATCCAGTAAATATTGCATCACGGGAAGTCGGCGAGCATCTCACGCACGGCTTTTGTCGTCAGCGGTGCAAGGCCGGGAGTGGCGCCGAAAATCATCGCTCCGGTGAACTCGCAACGAACGCGCTGTGGCAAGGCCGCCGGTTGTGCCACGCCCGTCGCCCGGCGGCGCAAGTAATCTGAAAGGGTTGTGCGTTCCTCTTTGGCCAAAGAACGGATCAATCGCGCCTCATCATCGCTCACTTTAAAAGTGATGGTTTTCATAGGTAATACTGTAATACCACACCAGATCCGCACAAGCAGTTTCTCACTCTTCTCAGCGCGTCTTGAAATGCAAACTCGAACGCAGCACACCGGCTTCGCGGCGGCTGTGGGCGGTGAGGCTGTCGAGATCTCCGAGGATGGCGATGGCGTTTTTGATCGTCTTCTTCTGTTGGTCCGTGAGAGGGGCACCCATCAGCGCTTCCGCGTTCTCATCGATCAGCGCGGAGGTTTCCTGCGCGTATTTTTCGAGAGTCCTGAAGTTCATGGCGAACCACAGTCCGTCGCGGGTCGCGCCGCCGCCGTCGGCCTTGGCGATCAGGTCGAGTGCCTGGTTCTTCGAAGTGGAAGCGACGAACCACTTGTCACCCACGGTCACGGAAGGTAGGAAATCATCGGTGAAAAACGGCATCGGGAAGAACCACGTGGTGTTGCCGCTTCTCTCGGAACTGATGGGCTTCTGCATCGGGATTTCCTGGCCGGTCATCTCGCTGACTTTGGCGAGGGTGCCGGTGAGAGTGGTATTCATCTTGTCCCACGAGCCCGCGAGTTTGGCGCGGTCGGTGACTGGAGAGACGATGGAAATGCGCGGCACCTTCGCCTTGTCCACCACCGCCTGCGGGATGCCCGGGACGGCTGGAGCACCGCCCTTGAGATCCACCACCAGAGCGCTCTCATGACCGAGCCCACCGCCGAAATCGTTGCCGAAGGCATCCCACAGCGCCACCATGTCCGGGCGGAACTTTCCGTCGAACATCGTCGCCATCGCCTTGAACTGCGCCATCTGCTCGCCTTCCACCGGCGCTTCGGCCACTTTCATCGTCATCGCATAGGCGGTCTCCAACAGCGCCTCGAAATAGGCGCGGGCTTTTTCGTCATAAGCCGCATCTGCCGTGACGTTGGCAAACATCAGCAGGTCCTCGGAATCACCGAGCGAGGCAAGCTTGTTCGTTGCTTTCCAGTCGACCATGCCGGAGTCGGTACCCCCGTATGACTCGATTTTGAGCCCCTCCTCGAAAAAGGCGACCATGCCGAGCGAGTCATTGCCGGAGAGCGCGCGCAGGGCGGCTTCCCGTTCCGCGACGATTTTGAACATGGCTTCCAGATCCCGGGTATCGCCCAGACCGTCCGCACCGGCGAGGCCGTCGCGCAGTCCGTTGGTCATGTCCGCCAACCCGCCGGCCGCGCCGATCAGGGTGTCCATTCCCTCTTTCTGACCGTAAACCACCGCCGCCAGTTCCTTGGAAGCATAGGAGTCGGTGAAGGCCAGCGCGTCTGTCGCGACCAAGGACTCGCTCACCGCACCGGAGAGCTTGAGGTCGTCCACCGAGCCCCCGAAGAAAAGAACGACGTAGTCACCGACCGTGCCGCTGACGACGACGATATCCTTCTTGGCCACTGCAGCGAGCAGTTGATCCACCTTCGCGGGCTCCAGATCCTCCTCCATGCTCTCCCGGTCCTCGGCTATCATTGCGGCTACCTTGGTGCCGAGAATCTTGAATCCCTGGAAGGTCAGGCCCGAGGTTTCGACTTCCACCGGCTCGACCATTTCACCCAGAAGATTGACGTTTTCAACCATCGACGCCACCTGTTGGGCCGCGACCGCACGGTCCGCCTCCGCGGTCTTGAATGCCAGATAAACCGGCGGCATCTTGGCTTTTTCAAAAAGCGGGATGCCTGACTCCGGATCCTCGAGCAAGTTCTTGGCCAGGTCCGTGCCGTAGCCGTTGGAGAACGATTCGGTGAGCCCGCTGGCATCGCCGGACTTCATCGCCGCTACGAAGGCCTTCGCCGCCGACCGCATCTGGAAATACCCCATGCGGCGGTTCACCGTCAGCAAGTTGCCCAGTTGATCCGCGGAAGTCTTGCCCAGCGCCATTGTGAATTCAGTCCCGAACAATCCGGCCGGGCCCACCGGCTCCTTCTCCTCATCCGGCACCGCGGGATCGGCAGCGGGAGCTGCTTCGACCACCGCTCCATCCTCTTGGGCCGCCGCTTCTTCCTCAATGGCCTCCTCATCGGCAGCACCCATGCCCATGCCGACGCCACCCATTTGTTCCTGGACAAGTTTCCACAGCTTCGACGCCTTGACCCGGTCGACCGTCTTCGTGCCGTTATGAAAGGCCAGCACCACTTCCGTGTCCTGCGGCAGATGCTTTACGAATCCGAGTTTCGCGGCTCGCTCCTCCGCGCTCATCGCGGGAGCCTTGGCGACCGGTGCCGGCGCGGGAACCACGCTGGCCGGAGCCTCGGCGGTTGTCGGCGGCGCTTCCGGAGCCTTGACCTCCTCCTTTTTCTTACAAGCCCCCAAAGTCAGGGCCACAGCAGGAATCAACAGCCAGATCTCTCGCATTTTCATCGTGGCGGCAGTTAGCCGGGCCGGGCGGAATCCAGCAAGCAGATTGGTCGGAAGTATCGCAAAAATTTCTAATTTCACGGCATTCGGCGATGATCCTTGCATATCGAAGGTTGCGGGAACGCGCGGCCTGTGGAAATTAGGGGCAAGTCCGACTCATCATGGCAGCCACCACCACACCGCCTCCCAGCAGCGCTCTTTTCCCCTTCGAACTTGTCCGCCCGGAGCTGGAGCGGGTGGAAATCTCGATCCGCGAGCAAGTCCGCGCCTTCGATCCCGCCGTGGAGCCCTACGTCGCCTACATTTGCAACACTTCCGGAAAGCGCATCCGCCCGGCCCTCGCCATCCTCGTCGGCGGCGCGGCCGGTGGCGCGAACGACGACCATTTGAAAATCGGCGTCATCCTCGAGCTCATCCACATGGCCACGCTCGTCCACGACGACATCATGGACGGCGCGAACACCCGCCGCATGGTCCCCACCGCCAACGCGAAATGGGGCAACGCCCTTTCCGTCCTGCTAGGCGACGTGCTGTTTTCCCACGCACTCACCCTCGCCACCGACTTCAACAGCATCGACATCTGTCGCAAGGTCGGCAATGCCGCGCGCGAAGTCTGCCAAGGGGAAATCATCCAGACGCAGCGCCGCTTCGACCTGACCTTCACCAAAGCCGAGTATTTCCGCGTCATCGAGATGAAAACCGGCGCGCTCTTCGCTGCCGCCACCGGATTGTCCGCGAATCTATCCGGCCTGGATGCCGCTGCCGAGGCGCGCCTCTACAGCTACGGCATGAAACTCGGCACCGCCTATCAGATCTACGATGACTGCCTCGACCTCGTGGGCTCCGAGGAAGTCGTCGGAAAAACGCTCCGCACCGACCTACTCAAGGGCAAGCTCACCCTGCCCATCCTCAACCTGCTGGAAACCGCCTCCGAGGCCCAGCGCATGAAGCTCAACAAGCGCATCCTCGACCAGGAACCGCTCGATCTCCCCATCCTGCTCGGCATCGCCGAATACGAGGGAGCCATCGAAAGCGCCGTGGACACCGCCATGAACTTGCTCGCCGAATGCCGCGAGGACCTCGCCCCGCTTGGCAGTTCGGTCCACTCGGACGCGCTCGCCCAGATCACTTGGTTCCTCGCTGGGCTGTTGGAAAAGTGCCGGCGCTAGACGCATTGCCAACGGTGATCGGGAAAATTGGCCTTGGGCTAGCTAAACCGCAAACTCACCAAGTCAAATAACGCGCACCAGCGGCGTCGCTCTTTTACAAAGTTGCAGGGCGAGTCCCCATGGATCTCGCAGCATGACGAGATGACCGCCATCGGGAATCTTGATTTCCTCGACCCACGAAGCACCGGCCGCGATGAGCCGGGCGCTGTCGTCAGCCGGAAATGCGGAAACGAAAGCGATGTGGAAATGCAGCGGATTCATCGCGGCGTAGTCGGGAACCAGCTCCGGGGGATTGCAGTAGATCTCCAACACCGTCTCGCCAGCATCGTCCTGCAGGAAATGGGTCTGGGTGGGAACCGGGATGTGGCGGGCGATTTCCAGCCCGAGATGCTCGACATACCAGGCGGCGACTGCCACCGGATCGGCGACGTTGAAGGCGATGTGCTCGATTTTCACGGCTTGGGGGTTTTCTCACAGCCGCAGCCATGGCCGCAGCCGGATTTTTTCTTCGGGCGGGCGAGGCGGACGAGGAAGATGGTGAGCGTGATGATCACGACGCCCGCTGCGGTGAGGGTTTGCCAGTCCATGTTAGAGCCCGATGAGTTTGCCGGTTTGGAACACCACCAGCGACGCCACGTAAGCGAAGCCGGTCATGAAGAAAAACTGTCCGACCGCCCATTTCCACGATCCAGATTCGCGGGCGACGACGGCGCTGGTGGGCAGACATTGCAGTGCGTAGATGAAAAACACCAGCAGCGAAACGAGCGACAGCGGCGTGAAAATCGGGCGACCGTCCGGCCACTTCGAGGCGGCCAACTGGTCGCGCAGCACGTTGCGAGTCTGCTCCTCGTCGTCCGCTTCTTCGACCCGATAGAGAATCGCCATCGAGGAAACAAATACCTCGCGCGCGGCGAATGACGTCAGGATCGCGGTGCCCATCCGGCCGTCGAATCCGAGCGGTTTCACGACCGGTTCGATCACCGCACCGATGCGGCCCATTGCACTATGTGCGAGTGCCTCCGCGTCATCGGCTCCGTCCTTTTTCGGATAGGTGCTCAAGGCCCACAGAAGGATGGAAAGCCCGAGAATAATGGTTCCCGCCTTTCTCACAAACGACCACGCGCGGTCCAACACATGGCGGAAAATATAACTCCACTGCGGCTTGCGGTACGGCGGAAGCTCCAACAGGAAATGCCCCGGGCTGATGTCCTCACCCAGCTTTCCGCGCAGGATCCGCGCGACAATGAACGCGGTGATCGTGCCCAGCGCGTAGATCGCGAAAAGCACCATCGCCTGTTTCCACGTGCCTTCCTTTTCATGCAGCAGCAGCGGGATGATCAGGAAATAGACCGGCAGCCGGGCCGAGCAGCTCATCCAAGGCGCGACGAAGATGGTGACCAGCCGTTCCTTTGCAGAGTCGATGGTGCGGGTGGCCATCACGCCGGGAATCGCACAGGCGTACGAGCTGAAAAGCGGTAGGAAGGATTTCCCGCTTAAACCGGCCTTCGCCATCACCCCGTCCATCAGATAGGCCGCACGGGACATGTAGCCGGAGCTTTCCAACAGACCTATGAACAGGAACAGAAGTATGATCTGCGGCAGAAACACGACCACGCCACCGACTCCGCCGATGACGCCGTCCACCACCAGCGAGCGCAGATCTCCGTCTGCCATCAGCGATTCCACCCAGCCCCCGAGAGCACCTTGGCCGGACTCGATCCAGCCCATCGGGATTTCCGCAAAGGAAAAGATGGCCCAGAAAACGGTGAAGAAGATGCCCACCAAGGCCATCCAGCCGTAAAACGGATGCAGCAGCACAGAGTCGATTCGGTCCGAGAGCGTCTGCTGGTGGGCGTCCGGTCGGCGCGCTGCCAGTTCGCAAAGCTCGGTGATGAAGGCGCGGCGTCCCGCTTCGGGATCCGAAGCATCCGGGACCCACGTGGCTTCGGAGGCAAGCGGATGGGGAAACCGCAGCGCCTGTTTCAACTCGACGACGCCCTTTTTAGCGTTCGCTTGCATCGGCACGACCGGGATGCCGAGTTCTTCAGAGATTTTCGCAGGGTCAAGCCGCAGGCCGTTCCTTTCCGCGACGTCCACCATGTTGAGGGCCAGCACGCAAGGAAGGCCGAGCTCGATGACTTGCAGGGTGAGTTGCAAATGGCGCTCCAGGCTGGATGCATCCACCACGCAGACGACGAGGTCGGGTGCCTGCTCGCCGGGGAGCAGGCCGTTGAGGGCGTCGAGCGCGACTTTTTCATCCGGAGAATTCGCCCTCAGTGAGTAGCAGCCGGGCAGGTCGAGGACCCGCAGCTTACGGCCGTGCGGCGTGAAGGTTTCGCCGGATTTCACCTCCACGGTGACGCCGGCGTAGTTGCCGACGCGTTGGTTCGCCCCGGTTAGGGCATTAAAAAGGGTAGTTTTCCCGGAGTTGGGATTGCCGATCAGCGCGATCGTCGAGGGTGCATCCGAGCCGGGCGACATGATCGATCAACCCACGGGTGAAACCAGCACTTGCTCCGCCAACTCGCGGCTGATCGCCATCCGGGTGCCGCAAATCGAGCAAATTAAATTGCGGCCTCCTGCGAGTTTGCGAACTTGAAGCTGTTCACAAAACCCGAGGTCACGGAGCCGATCACAGCCTGGTCCGCTAAGGACTCGGATCTTCACGTCACAACCGACCCTCGCCTGATTCAGGGTCATGGCGCTGTCGATTTCCAAATCGGCTGCAAGTGCGGGTGACATCTGGCGCTAAGATCGTCAATTGAGATTGGCTTGCAACAAGAAAAGCAGGATCTCATCAAATTTGGATGCTCGCACGGGTAAATCGAAGACCTTGGCGCGGTTTCCAAATGAAGGTTTGCCTCGCATCCGTCAATTCCGGTACGATTCAAGCTACTGCAACTGCCTCGGATCCCAATCCTTGTAAAAATCATGAGCACCCTAGCAACGACCGTCGACGGGCTGAAATTCACTAACCCCTTCGTCATCGGCTCCGGCCCTCCAGGCACCAACGTCAAGGTCATCAAGCGTGCTTTCAAGGAAGGCTGGGGCGGCGTGATCGCGAAAACCGTCAGCCTCGAATGTTCCAAGGTCGTCAACGTCAGCCCGCGCTACGCCAAGCTCATGGCCGGCGACGGCAAGGAAGTCATCGGCTGGGAAAACATCGAGCTCATCAGCGACCGGAAATTCGAAGTCTGGCTCGACGAATTCAAGGAAGCCAAAGACGCGCACCCTGAGGGCATGCTCATCGCCTCCGTCATGGAGGAATACAACAAAGACGCCTGGTGCGAAATCATCGAGCGCTGCCAGGACGCCGGCGTCGATGCCTTCGAACTGAATTTCTCCTGCCCACACGGCCTGCCGGAGCGCAAGATGGGAGCTGCCATGGGCCAGGATCCCGCCATCCTCGAAGAAGTCTGCGGCTGGGTGATGGGCGTTTCAAAAATCCCGGTCTGGGCGAAAATGACGCCCAACGTCACCCACATCGAGGAGCCGACCGCCGCCGCCCTGCGTGCCGGCTGCCATGGCGTCAGCGCCATCAATACGATCCGCAGTGTGATGGGCGTAAACCTGGAAACGCTCCGCCCGGAGCCGAGCGTGGAAGGCTACACCACTCCCGGCGGCTACTCGTCCAAGGCGGTGAAACCGATCGCCCTGCGCATGGTGATGGAAATCGCCCAGCTCATCAAAAAGGATTTCCCCGGCCGCACTCTATCCGGTCTCGGCGGCGTCGAAACCGGATCCGATGCCGCACAGTTCATCCTGCTAGGCAGCGACACCGTGCAGGTTTGCACCGGCGTGATGAAATTTGGCTACGGCATGGCCAAGGAACTTTGCGAAGGGCTGTTGGAATTCATGGAAGGAAAAAACTTCGATACCATCAGTGATTTTAAAGGCCTCAGCCTCCCCTACTTCACCACCCACGCCGACCTCGTCGCCAAACAGCTCGCCCGCAAGGCCGACGAAGCCGCCGCCAAGGAACGCGCCACCATGGTCAAGAGCGACGCCGAGTGGGACGGCGACGACTTCGTCAAACAGTCCAACGCCCTCTCGCGCTGACCCTCACGTCTTCGATCATGACTCAAAACCAAGTCTGCCCGCTCTACATCGGCGGCAAGTGGGTGAATCCCGCGAACAAAGCCGGCAGTCCGGTCTTCAATCCCTCCCGCGGTAGCGTCATCGCCAGCGTCCCGATGTGCGGCGCTGCGGAGGTCGACCTCGCTGTGGCTTCCGCGAAAGCCGCCTTCCCGGATTGGCGCGACACGCCGCCGAACGAACGGGCGCAGGTGCTATTCCGGGCGAAGATCCTGCTCGACAACGCATTCGAGGAACTCTGCCTCGGCATCGCCACCGAGCACGGCAAGACCCTATCTGAAGCCCGTGGCGACCTGCGGCGCGGGATCGAAGTCGTGGAATTCGCTTGCGGCATCCCCACGCTGCTGATGGGCGAGTCGCTGGAAAACATCGCCCGCGGCATCGATTGCCACACGGACCGCCATCCGCTCGGCGTCGTGGCCGGGATCTGTCCGTTCAATTTCCCCGCCCTCGTCCCGATGTGGATGTGGCCCATCGCCATCGCCTGTGGAAACACCTTCATCCTCAAACCGAGTGAAAAAGTCCCGCTCACCATGCAGCGGGTGATCACCCTGCTAGAGAAAGCGGGACTGCCACCCGGCGTGATGAACATCGTCCACGGCGGCCGCGAATGCGTGGATGCCATTCTCGAACATCCGGATGTGAAGGCGATCAGCTTCGTCGGCTCCACACCGGTCGCCCGTGAAATCCACCGCAAGGGCACTCTCCACGGCAAGCGAGTGCAAGCCGCCGGTGGTGCGAAAAATTTCATCATCCTCATGCCGGACGCTGATGTGGAGCGCACCGTGGAAGCCATGAAAGACGCCGCATTCGGTTGCGCCGGAGAACGCTGCATGGCGGGTTCCACCGCAGTTGCCGTAGGAGATGCCGGAAACAGACTGTTGCCCGCCCTCGCAGATTTGCTGAAGTCCATGAAGACTGGCCCCACCGACGTTAGAGAATCCCAGCCGGACATGGGCGCGGTCATTTCCGCCGAGCACAAGTCACGGGTCTCCGGTCTGATCGACGGAGGAGAACATGCCGGTGCCAAAGTTCTGGTAGATGGTCGCACCACCAGGGTCGCTGACGCACCCGAAGGTTTCTTCCTCGGACCCACGCTGATCGACCACGTCGAGCAATCCAACCCGCTGATGGAAACCGAGGTCTTCGGTCCAGTGCTCGCCGTGATGCGGGCGAAGACACTCGACGAAGCGATCGCCGCCGCAAACCGGCAGGCGTTTGGAAACGGAGCGGCGATTTTCACCAACTCCGGCAAGGCCGCCCGCGAGTTCCGCCGCAGCGTCAGCGCGGGCATGGTCGGCATCAACGTTGGTGTCCCGGCACCGCTCGCCTATTTCCCATTCAGCGGCTGGAACGATTCGTTTTTCGGCGACCTGCACATCCAAGGCAAGGAAGGCGTCGAATTTTACACCCAGCGGAAAACCACCACCACCCGCTGGTTCAGCTATGGCGATGGGGAAATCTGGGCGAAGTAACGGATCATGAGCCTGCTCATCAAAAACGGAACCATCGTCACCGCCGACGCTCAGTTCACCGGCGACATCCTCTGCCGCGACGGACTGATCGCCGAAATCGGGCCAAATCTTTCCGCGATCGATTCCGAAATCATCGACGCCACGGGTAAGTTCATTTTCCCCGGTTTCATCGATCCGCACGTGCACATCTATCTGCCGTTCATGGGCACCTTTTCCAAGGATGACTACCTCACCGGCAGCAAGGCCGCGCTGATGGGCGGGACGACAACCCTGATCGAAATGTGCTGTCCTTCACGCAGCGACGATCCGCTGGAGGCGATCCGGCTTTGGAAAAGCAAAGCCGCCGGAATTTCATCGTGCGACTACACCTTCCACATGGGCGTGACCCGGTTTGACGACGGAACCGCCGACGCTTTGAAAGCCATCGTGGCGGAGGAAGGCATCACGTCATTCAAGGTTTTCCTCGCCTACAAGGGCGCGTTCGGCATCGAGGACACGGAGCTCTATCAAACACTCTCGCTCGCCAAGGAACTCGGAGTGGTTGTCACCGCGCATTGCGAAAATGCGGATCTGGTTTCCGAGACTCAGAAGAAACTCGTTGCCGAGGGCAAGACCGGTCCGGAATGGCACGAGCCGTCGCGTCCAATCACGGTCGAGGCGGAAGGTTGCCACCACCTGATGACCTTCGCCGAGCTAACAGGCGCGGAGGTTTACGTCGTGCACACCAGTTGCATCCCGGCGGTGGAGGCCATCACCGCCGCCCGC
The DNA here is from genome assembly GCA_031425955.1 of Akkermansiaceae bacterium. Taxonomy (GTDB): domain Bacteria; phylum Verrucomicrobiota; class Verrucomicrobiia; order Verrucomicrobiales; family Akkermansiaceae; genus Luteolibacter. The sequence continues at coordinate 133,822 of JANPKJ010000020.1, forward strand.
AAGCGCGGGGTGAAGGCGTGGATCGAAACGGTCGCGCCCTATCTCACGCTGGACAACAGCTACGCGGAGCTGCCCGATTTCGAGGGAGCCAAGTATGTCATGAGCCCGCCGATCCGCACGAAGGAGCACGGCGACTTCCTCTGGAAATGCCTCGCCGACGGCTCCGTCGACACCGTGGGAACCGACCACGCGCCGTTCGACTTCGCCACGCAAAAGCACATGGGCCACCCCGAAAAGGCGGTGGATGCGAACATGCAGCCCACCGGCAAACCGGGAAATTTCACCCTCATCCCCAACGGCATCCCAAGCATCGAGGAGCGTGTCAAACTGCTCTACACCGAGGGCGTCTGCAAAGGCCGCATCGATTTGCAGACGCTCGTCCGCTGCGCCAGCACGCAGGCGGCGAAAATTTTCGGACTCTATCCGCGCAAGGGGGCTATCGAAGTCCGCAGCGATGCGGATCTGGTCGTCTGGGATCCCGAGTGGACAGGAACAATCTCCGTCGCGACCCACTCGATGGCCACCGATTATTCCGCGTTCGAAGGACGCCTCGTGCAAGGCCGTGCCGAGCTCGTCACCGTGCGCGGCAAGGTAATGGTCCGCGACGGCGCATGGTGCGGAGAAACCGGCTGGGGAACCTTCCTGCATCGCGAGCCGAAACCCTGACATGCACGCCGACGCCTCTCTCACGAACAAGGATCTCGCCCCGGTCGGGCTCGACCAGCGGACGTGGACGCGCTGGGACATCGCCGCGCTGTGGGTGGGCATGGCCGTCTGCATCCCCACCTACACCATGGCCAGCAGCCTCATCGGCAACGGCATGACGTGGTGGCAGGCATTGCTAACCGTTTTTCTCGGCAACCTCATCGTCCTCATCCCGATGACGCTCAACGCCCACCCGGGCACCGCCTACGGCATCCCCTTCCCCGTGCTGCTGCGTGCCAGCTTCGGCATCCGTGGAGCAAATATCGCCGCCCTCCTCCGTGGTGTCGTCGCGTGCGGCTGGTTCGGTATCCAAACGTGGTTCGGCGGCGCGGCGCTGCATGCCACGCTGGCGATCATTTTGGGTTTCGACGTCACCGCAGGAGCCCCCATCGCAGGCCTCGGCATCACGGCGGCGCAGCTCACCTGCTTTCTGTTATTCTGGCTGATGAACGTATTCTTCATTTGGAAGGGCATGGAATCCATCAAGTGGCTAGAGAAACTCAGCGCACCATTTCTGTTACTGGTCGGCGTGTTGATGATGATCTGGGCGGTCACGAAAGCGGGCGGTTTCAGTGAGGTGTTCGCCGCATCCTCGCCTAACAAAGCTACAAGCTGGGTCGGCTTCGGAGCGGGGCTCACGGCGATGGTCGGATTTTGGGCGACGCTTTCGCTCAACATCCCGGACTTTTCCCGCTATGCGAAATCCCAGCGCGACCAGATCTTCGGCCAGGCGATCGCGCTCCCGACGACCATGACGTTCTACTCGTTTGTCGGCATCGTCGTCACCGGTGCGACCTTGGTCATCTTCGGCGAGGCCATCTGGGACCCGGTGCAGGTCGTGGGAAAAATCGGCAGCAAGTGGCTCTCCGCGCTGGCGCTCGTCGTGCTCGCCGTCGCCACGCTTTCCACCAACATCGCCGCCAACGTCGTTTCTCCGGCCAATGATTTTTCCAACCTCGCCCCGCAGAAAATCAGCTTCCGCGCCGGCGGTATGATCACGGCCTTCATCGGCATCCTCATCATGCCATGGAAGCTCGTCGCCGATCCCAGCGGCTACATTTTCACCTGGCTCATCGGCTACGGCGCACTGCTCGGGCCCATCGCCGGCATAATGATCGCAGACTACTACGTGCTTCGTAAAAAGCACCTCGACGTGGCGCAACTCAACCAGACCGACGGCATCTATACCTACACCGCGGGTTTCAGCGTCGCGGCCATCGCCGCCTTCGCCCTTGCCGTGCTGCCGAACCTTCCCGGCTTCCTGGTGCAGACCGGAGTGATTTCCGGCGCGCATCCGTTCCTCACGTCCGTCTATCAACAAGCTTGGTTCGTCGGATTCGGCCTCGCATTCGCCTTCTATCTTTTTTTTAGGAAAATCTCACCCACACCGATCTGATACCATGCCCCAGCTTCCTCCATTCGACTACACCCCGATGCCATACGACGGCCCGTCGCCCGAGGAAATCCTCGCGCTGCGCAAACAGTTCGTGAACCCGGCGATTTTCCACTACTACAAAAAGCCGATCGCGATCGTGGAAGGCAAGGCGCAGTATCTGTTCGACGAAACCGGCCGCCGCTACCTCGACGGCTTCGGCGGCATCGTCACCGTCAGCGTGGGCCACTGCCATCCGGAAGTGCTCGCCGCCGCGACGCTCCAGAACGAGACGATCAGTCACACCACCACCATCTATCTGAATCCGCAGATCGCGCTCTACGCCCAGGAACTCGCAGCGAAGATGCCCGGCGATCTCAAGGTCTGTTATTTCGTCAACTCCGGCTCCGAGGCGAACGATCTCGCCGTGCTGATGGCCCGCGCCTATACGCAGAACTACGACGTCATCGCCCTGCGCAACGCCTATCACGGCGGCAGCCCGAGCTCGATGGCTCTCACCTCCCACCACACTTGGAAGTTCAACGTCCCGCACTCCCACGGTGTCCACCACGCGATGATGCCGGACAGCTACCGCGGCCCCTTCGGCATGGATGATCCGGACGCCGGGAAAAAATACGCCGCCGACATCGGCGAAACCGTGCGCTATGCCACGCCGGGAAAAATCGCCGCGTTCATCGCCGAGTCCATTCAAGGCGTCGGCGGCAGCGTGGTTTTCGCCGACGGTTATCTCAAGGAAGCCTACGCCCAAGCCCGCGCTTTCGGCGGACTCTGCATCGCGGACGAAGTGCAGGCCGGCTTCGGAAGAACAGGAACGCACTTCTGGGGATTTGAAACCCAGGGAGCCATGCCCGACATCGTCACCATGGCGAAGGGCATCGGCAATGGCTGCCCGCTCGCCGCCGTGGTAACCACACCGGAAATCGCTCAGGTGTTAGCCACGCGCATCCATTTCAATACCTTCGGCGGCAACCCGGTCTCCATGGCCCAGGGCCGCGCCGTCCTGCGTGTCATTGAAAAAGAAGGCCTCCAACAGAACTCGCTCGAAATCGGCGCTTATCTCACCGCCGGATTCCACAAGCTCGCGGAAAAACATTCCATCATCGGCGAAGTCCGCGGCAAGGGGCTGATGTTAGGCGTGGAACTCGTCAAGGACCGCACCACCAAGGAACCAGCGAAGGAACAATGCGCGGAGGTATTTGAAAAATGTAAGGATCTCGGCCTGCTCATCGGCAAGGGCGGCCTTTTCGGCAACACTCTGCGCATCAAGCCGCCGATGTGTATCCATCAGGCAGACGCGGATTTCATGCTCTCGGTGATCGACGAGGCGTTGGCAGGAGTTTGAGGGGTCGTGAAATTGCAGTGTCGGCGACCCGAGCGCCTGCTTCACCACCCGCTGATTTCACGCGGGCTTGCTCTTGTCGTGTAGTGCCAGAATTCGGATAATGCTTTCTTCCACGGATTTTCTGAAATCCGGATCCCCCGCGTAGTTTTTGTAGAGCGACACGTCCTTCCGGCGTTGCTTTGTCACAATCTCTCCGATGATCGATTCCTGAGCCAACTTCCGGTTCTGTTCGTCGGCATTCCCTTCCACCTGCTCTTTGTAAACGGCGCTTTCGCCACCGCTGTCCGCAATGGCGACCAACTTCACCCGCTGCTCTCCAGGTGTGGCGTCCCAGGCGGAGAACCAGCGTTCGTTAAAATGACGGATGATATCATCCAACGGTGATTCGTCCTCGTCGCCGCCATGGTGGCCGCGGACGTTGGGGTCCTCGGGTTCGAGTTCGGTTTCTTCGGCTTTCAGCTCGATGTGCAGATTGAGGCGGACACGTTCAAGGCCGGAGGTCGAGAGGTCCACGCTTTCCAACAGCTCGTCCAATTGGTCCTACTCGCGGGTCACAACCTTGAGCTTGGGAATTAGGAATTTCAGGAACCAATGGAGCTTTTCCCATGCCGGATTTGAAAACGGCATGATGCACGCGAGCTGGACGTAAAGCTTCACCAACTGCTTGGCCTTGATCTTGAAGTCGATCTTGTCCTCCTCGTCCTCGATCATGTCGAAACGCGCGACCGTCTCGTCGATGACCGCCAGATGAAGGCATCACGCTCACGACGCCGGTGAGGTGGCGTTCGATGCAGGCTTCAGGCGAGCGGACGATGGCTGGGGCGACCTGGCTTTTGCGGATTGTAGCCAATGGATGTAATTAGAGGTCGAATCCTTAAAGACATTGGACTGAAGTCCTGGACTACTTTTTTCAAAGAAAAAACCTCCGTCGCGGCGAGCCGGACGGAGGTTTTGAGAGAATCAGGACGTCGGATCAGGCTTCCTCGGTCTTTTCTTCCTTGGGCTCGTCGAAACCGTATTTGGCTTCGAGGTCCTCGGTGATGGCGACCGGTGCTTCTTCCGTCACTTCCGCGACGTTTTCGACGATGGTTTCGATGACCGGCTCGGCGACGACGGCTGCAACCGCCGGGGCGGTGGAGGCGAGCACGACACGGGTGGGTTCCGGTTGGTCGCGTTCGTCCATGTCCTCACGCTCGTCCTGGCCCTTCGATTTGGCACCGGAAACGGTCATTTTACGACCCATGAACGGTTGGTCGTGAAGGACTTCCACGGCGCGCATCGCTTCGTCCATGCGGAGCATTTCCACAAACCCATAACCCTTGGAGCGGTGGGTGCTGCGGTTGTAAACGATCTCGATATTGCGAACACCACCGATGCCCTTGAAGAGTTCCTGGAGGTCTTGTTCGGAAACGTCGTAGGACAGGTTTCCGACGTAAACGCGGGTGGATTCGACGCTTTTCGGGTCGCCACCCCGTGGGCGGTCGTTGTTGCGCGGGGCGCGTTCCTTGCGCTCGCGCTCGCCTTCGGGGCGGGGTTCGCGGGGTGGACGCGGCTCGCGGGGTTCGCGAGGCGGACGGGCTTCGCCTTCGCCGGAACGGGCGTTGCGGGTGTTCGACTTGGGCCCGCGCTCACCGCTTGGAAACGGCGTGGATTCGGAGTTTTTCTCGGAACGCTCGGAACGACCCGGGCGCTCGGACCGCTCGATGCGGGACGGCGGCGCAGGCTCCTTATAAAGACCGATGACCTTGAGGATTTTCTGCCACAAGCTCAGTTTGGCCGGCGCATAAGTGCGTGGCGGACGGGGAGCTTGCGGACGGAATTCCTCCGAGCGGTTGCTGTTGTCACGGCCCTGTGAGCGGCCGCGATCGTTGCGTGGGCCGCGCTCGCCGCGTTCTCCACCACCACCACCGCTGCCGCGGCGTTCGTTGTTGTTATTATTGTTACGGTTTTGGCCTCCGCGTGAGCGGCGGCGACGGCTGTCTCCTCCCGAATTGCGGGAATCGTGTGTTGCGTTTGACATGTTGTCAGTGGGGTCTTGGTGTTTCAGGCGGCCCGGCGCGGCGGATCCAGGCGGATCCGGCAATGCTGGAAGGACCTCGTGCTGACCGACATGGATCCGACAATCCGGCTTTTTGGTGCCGGGGGGAAGCTCCGCAGCTTGCGGAAGGAGACTTCACCCATGTCGGAACAAGCCGGCTTGCGCCGCCGCCCGTTGAGGCAGGTGGTCCGGTGCTTCCTAGTCGCAGGCCGATTTCACGTCCCGGGGAAATTGGGGTGAATCTGTAGGCACTCGGCCGGATGCGGGTGTAGGAGGTTGGGAATTCCCTGCTCAGCGGTAAGCTACGGACTTTTTAAGTGATGGCAAGGCTGGAACTGGGGCGGGGGGATTTATTCCCAGTCGATGCGCTCGAATATCTCCCGGAGTTTCGCTTCCTTTCCGGGGTGAATGAAGCGCACCCACGCCAGCTTGCCCTCGAGATGGGCGGCGAAGTCCGGGTGATTTCCCCGATTCTGTGGAGCAGGACCGTGGCGCGCGCAGTTCGTGAGGATCGCCTTAAGACGGTCGAACTCGCGACGATCGATATTCGGCTTTTCGTTCAAAACGAGGCCGGCCGCGTGTTGCTTCTGGCCCTGCCGCAAAACCCGGGTCTTGTGGTGATTCGGACGGAAGCCTTCCTCGATGATGATCGCTCCCACCGCCACTTCGAAGCGCCGCACCTGCCGCGCGAAATCCTCGCCGCCGGAGAAGAGCAGGTCGTCGGCGTAGCGCGTGTAGTCCGCGCCCGCCGCTTTTGCCAAGCCGGCTAGGCGGCAATCGAGGCGGAACGCGCTGAGATTTGCCAGCGTCGGAGAAGTCGGAGCTCCCTGCGGCAGATGTGGAGTCGCGAGCCGGCGGCGTTCTGGCCAGGTGAGCGGCTTTTCCTCCAAGAACGACGGCGGTGTGGCGTGGGTGGTCAGCCGGGTCAAGGCGCGGGCGACGGTCTCGGGGTAGCCAGCCGTCATGAAAACCTGCAGAATTCTCGCGGCTGAAATCGACGGGAAAAAGTCCTCCAAATCGAAGCGAACTAGGATTTCCTTTCCCGCATGCGGTTCCACAAAATCGCGCACCGAGCATCCAGTCCGGAACCCCCGTGCCGCGTCATGCGGTGGGATGGCGTGAAGGATTTTCCGCAACACCTGCCGCTGCGCGAACTTGAGCAACACCTTCGGTCTCTCGATCAAGCGGAAGCGCCCGCTCTTTGGCTTCGCCTGCCAGCGGTGCCGATAGTGTTCTGCTTTGCCACGGGAAATCAACCAGCCGAGATCATCCGGGTGCAGTCGCAGCGTGTCCGCCAGATCTCTCAAAGTCGTGATTTCCGGGATCTCCCACGTCTCCGGAGCGCCCGCTGCCGGTGCCATCTGTCGTGCGACCTGACCGATGGAAATCCTGCCTCGCCCCTCCGTCCAGGCATCCACGAATCCCTCGTGCGCCCGGATCCGCTCGGCGATCCGGCGCATCGTCGGCCGTGGAGCTTCGCCGAATTCCAAGCTCAGTTTCCTCGCCAGCGAGGCCAACCACCGCGCTTTTCGCAAGTCACCCACCAACGGCTTTGCCCGGGCCACCAGCGTCTCGCGATCCTCCATTGGCCCCGCCGCGAGGGCGGTGGCCAGGCGGCGGATGTGATGGGCTTGGGAGGACATCGGAAAAATTGCGAATGCGGAGAAGCACCGCGCGCCAACGCGTCCTGTCCGGCGCGGGCTTGGTCACGCGGAAGCGTGATGGCGCCCTCGCCTCGTGATGCCTTGGTTAGTCGATCCCCCGGGGTAACCCCGGAGAGGCCGCATGATTTCCCACACGACCGGCTTGGAGCACGGACCTCTCCGCAATTCGCGGCCGCAGGATGGCTTGCGGGGGAGATGGCGTCAACAATCCCCTCCTTTCACGCGACCTAAATCTTCGGTCTCGCCATTTAATCGCAACCTGACGTCAAAAATGGCAATTATTATACCCGAATGGAGTTTGAGTTCGACGGGAATAAATCCCGTAGCACTCTCGAAAAGCACGGAACGGATTTTTCGGAGGGGCGATCCCTCTGGCTCGATCCCAACCGACTTGAAGTCACCGCTCACAGCGAATTGGAGCGCGGTCTGCATTGATCGTTGGTTGCCCACAATGCCTCCGAAAACTGTCAAAGAAGAATTCCCCCATGAACAATGGCCTCATTCACGGTGTTTCCGACAGCTTTGCAGGATCAGGGCAGCAGTTGCGGGGGCGCTTCACCGTGCGCGGCATCCGGCAGAGCCTGGCGGATTTTACCGGTGGCTTGGTGCGCTTTGAGCCGCAAGCCCACGCTGACAATGGCTTCGAGAGCGGGTTTGAGTTCCATCCCAAGGGCGGTGAGATGGTATTCCACGGTGGGCGGCGAAGTTTCCCGCTCCGTGCGTCCGACGATGCCTGAGTCCATCAATCCCCGCAGGCGTTGTGTGAGCATCTTGGCGGAGACTCCCGCAAGATCCTGTTTCAGCTCGGTGAAACGGCGGGGAGAAGCGCTGAGATACCAGATGATATTCGGCGTCCATGCGCCTCCGAGATAACTCATGCAGACCTTGAGCGGACAGCTGGCAGGAGGAGGCGGGACGCGATTCTTTCTTCTGGGGACCATGGCGGATAGGGGATGGTTACCGGATGGTGACCGCAATCCATCGCGCGGTCAACCCACGTGGTTTACAAAAGTAACCACCTGGCCAAATCTACGCCACCGGGAGCTAAAATGGGCCGGTAAACAACATCGAATCCGAAACCATGAATGTCATCGAATCCATCGAAACCCGCCGCTCTATCAAACACTATGGTGCCGACCATGTGATGCCGGAAGAGGATATCGCCCGGCTCATGCATCTCGCGAAGTTGGCCCCGTCCTCCTTCAACATGCAGAACTACCGGTTTCTTCTCGTCCGCGAAAAGGAACTGCGGCAGCAAATCCGGGACGTGGCGTGGGGCCAGGCGCAGGTGACGGATGCCTCCCTGCTGGTGGTGATGTGTGCGGACTTGAGGGCGCACGCGGATGATCCGCAACGTTACTGGAGTCACGCCCCGCAAGCGGTGCAGGATATTCTGGTGCCGGCCCTGACGCCTTTTTACGAAGGAAATGAGCGCCTGATCCGGGACGAGGCGATGCGTTCCACGGGATTCGCCGGCATGACGCTGATGCTGGCGGCGCGGGATTTGGGCTACGATTCCTGCCCGATGATCGGCTACGATGCGGCGGCGGTCGCGAAGTTGATTCACTTGCCGGACCACTTTGCGCTGAGCTTCATTCTAGCAATAGGTAAGGGCACCACCGCAGCCTGGCCGAGGGGAGCGCGTCTCGCTGATAGCGAAACGGTGTTCACCGACCGCTTCCCCCAATCCGTCTGAGCCATGAAGTCCGATCCCGACCATCACGTGATGCACCGCCTGGGATTGCGCTATCCGATCGTGCAGGGCCCTTTCGGGGGCGGACTATCCACCGTGGCTTTGGCGGCGGCGGTTACAAATGCGGGAGGGCTGGGATCGTTCGGAGCCCATGGACTGGAGCCGGAAGCGATCATCCGCCTTGCCAGGGAATTGCGGGCCGCCACAACGGGTCCGTTTAATTTAAACCTATGGGTTTCCCCGCATGATCCGGGAGGCGAAACGATGTCGCCGCAGCAACATGCCGCAGGCCTGGCGCAATTCGAGGGTATCTACCGGAAGCTGGGAATCGAGCCGCCGCCGATGGCACCGCCGGAGAGTTTCACGTTTGCCCAACAAGCCGAAGCCATCCTTGAAGCACGGCCTGCGGTCTTCAGTTTTGTGTTCGGAATCCCGGACGAGGAGGTTCTTAAGGATTGCCGAAAACGTGGGATCCTGACGTTGGGGGCGGCCACCACCGTGGAGGAAGCCGTCGCCATTGAGGCGGCGGGCGTGGATATGCTAGTCGCGACCGGCGGTGAGGCGGGGGGACACCGACCTTCCTTTCTGCGCACGGCGGAGCAATCGCTGACCGGCACCCTCGCGCTGGTGCCGCAGGTAGTGGATGCAGTCGGCATTCCCGTGATCGCCGCCGGAGGCATCGCCGATGCGCGTGGAGTGGCGGCGGCCCTGCGGCTGGGGGCGCAGGCGGTGCAGATCGGCACGGCCTTTCTGGCCTGCGGGGAATCCGGGTGCGCCCCCGCGCATCGCCGGGCCTTGTTTTCCCAAGCCGCCAGCCAGACCCGGCTGTCGCGGCAGCTAACAGGACGTCTCGCGCGCTTCATGGTGAATCCGCTATTGGAAGGCCTTGATAGCCAAGGCGCGGCACCGTTGCCCTATCCGCACCAGGGATGGTTCAATACTCCCATCAAATTCGCCGCACGGGAAAAAGATGATGCGGATTGGCTGCCCCTGTATGCCGGCCAGGGGGCGGGACTGCTGCGCCACCACACGGCGGAAGCCTTGATGCGGTCGCTGGCGGATGGGGTGGCGCCATGACTCCTGACATAGGGTTGTCAGTAGCAGGGAGGAAGCAGTTTGCGGACCGGCGGAACCCGGCGCAATCTCGCCGGGACGGGGAGCTTTCAGCCCATCAGCCCGTCTCACTAATCGTTAACCACACCGCAAGCCATGTTATTCACCGAAGTCGCCTTCACCTCCTATCCCGCTCTCGATATCGCCGCTTCCCGCGCGTTTTACGAAGGCCTGCTCGGCCTCGTGCCCACCATGGCCCATGAGGGCGAGGGCGGCAGTTTCTGGGTGGAATACGAACTGGGCGCGCACACGTTCGGAATTGGTCAGGCTCCTGGTTGGAAGGCCAGCGCGGATGGTCCGGTCTGCGGTTTGGAAGCGGTGGATTTCGACGCCACCGTCGCCTTGCTGAAGGCGGCGGACGTGCCCTTTTTGATGGGGCCAATGGAAACACCGGTGTGCCACATGCTCATCGTGGCGGACCCCGCCGGCAATTCCCTCATCATCCATCAACGCAAACCCGGCCACCACTAGGCTATGACCCACACCGCGCTTTTTATCCAGCACCGCACCCTGCCCGGCAAGCGGGACGCCATGCGGCAAATCTGGGAACGGCATGTCAAACC
>JANPKJ010000021.1:0-9827 GCA_031425955.1 Akkermansiaceae bacterium
CCGCCAGAAGATCGCGCTCAGCCTCCACCTCCGGTCGGGTGAGCGGGGTCCGCATCGAAGTCAGCAACACCGGGCCATCCATCGATCCGGAAAGCGTCCAACGGATTTTCGAGCCGATGCAACGCGACACCACCGACGGCAGCCGCGCCAACCGCCGGGGATTGGGCCTCGGGCTGTATATCGTCCGGGAGATCACCCACGCGCATGGAGGCAAAGTGGAATTGCATTCCGCCGGCTCGGAAACCCGCTGCACCGTCAGCCCATTGGTCACGCCGCCATCCCCCGGATGAAGGTCGCCACGTAGTCCAGCACCCGTTCATAAACCCGTTTCTTGGTCGGCCCGCGTTCCAACACTCCCATGGGTTTTTGAATGAGGTCCACGATGTCCGGGTCCGTCAGCGGTTCCTTGCCGGTGTAGATGTAGCGGTCGATGACTTTCGATAGTTTGTCAGGATCGAGTTGTTCCTCTTTCACCAAGGCGGCAAAGGCGGCGACGCGCTCTTCCTCCCAAAAGGTTTCAAACCCTTCCGGGATTTCCGTGGCATCGGTCAGTTTCGGCAGTTGCTGTTCGATGAATTTCTCGATCAGTTCTTTCTTGCTGCGTAGGTCGAAGTCTCCAGCCACGGATTCGAGGATGAGTTTACGGATCTGCGGGGCCTCGGCGGGGTCTGCGCCATAGAGTTTGGCCAACAGAGTCAGGATATACTGCACGTTGATCACATCACGGTGGATCAGTTCCAGTTGGAAATCCACGTCCTCCAGGATGGAAGCTTTTTCCTTTTTCGTGTCCGTCTTAACCTTGTCGTAAAGATCCAGATAGGCGCTTTTGTAGTTCTCGAAAAGCTGGGCCGGGAGCACCAAGTGCGCGCCATCAAATTCAGAAAACGACTCGAGGATGTTCCGCAGGCGCATCAGCTCGCGGAAGATCTTCACGAACAGCAGTTCGGCTTCCTCGTCCGGCAGGTCTTTTACGCTATCCACCGTGGGTGTTAGCTCCAGCAGTTGCGCTACTACCTCATTGAACTTGGAAACGTAGTCGTCATACGGCGGGATGAAAATCTCCTCCTTCGCGTTCACGTTGGAGAAAAGCGCGATGGCTTCGTCGGTGCGCGTCTTGAGGTTCCGGAAGACCACGATGTTCCCCTGCGACTTCACCTCATTGAGGATGCGGTTGGTGCGGGAATAGGCCTGGACCAGACCGTGAAACCGCAGGGTCTTGTCCACGTAGAGCGTATTCAGCGTCTTGCAGTCAAAGCCTGTCAGGAACATGTTCACAACGAGGAGAATGTCTACCTTCCGCTCCTTCACCTTTTTGGCGATGTCCCGGTAGTAGCCGTAAAAGCTGTCGGTATCCCGCGTCGAGTAGTTCGTGCCGAACATCGCGTTGTAGTCGCCGATGAAGCCTTCCAGCTTGTCCCGAGTGTGCGGGTTTCCGCCGTCGCCGCCCGCAATCTCGGCGCCTTCGTCCAGGATGCCGTCAGCGTCCTTGTCCTCCTCGTTGCTGGTATAGCTGAAAATGGTCGCCACCTTCAACTTGTGTTTCCCTTCGGCTTTCCGCTTCGCGAAAAGCTCGTAATATTTGATCAGCACGTCCACCGACCCGACACACATCATCGCCGTGAATTCCTTGTTCCGAGTCTTCACCGGGTGGTGCTCGATGATGTAGTCGGTAATCTTCTCCAGCCGCTGCGGCGACTCCATCAGCTCCTTGGTGTCGATCCCCTCCACCTCAATGTCCACCTCCGTGGCGCTCCCTGTCTTCCGCTGATAGCGGCCCACATATTCCACAGCGAATTTCAGCACGTTCTCGTCCTTGATGGCATCAGTTATGACGTAACTGTGCAGCCGGTGATGGAAAAGATCCTTGGTGGTCCGCTTCAGGCCGGCAGGCTTGTCCGTGGCCGTGCGGTATTGAAAGCCTTCCTCATTCATCCGCCCGCTGAAGATATCGGCCACCGGTTTCGGTTGGGTGCTTTGTCCCGTCGCGGCGTTTTCGGCGAAGATTGGGGTGCCCGTGAAACCAAACATCTGGTGATTCCGGAAAAAGGCCGTGATGCGTTTATGGGTGTCGCCGAACTGGCTGCGGTGGCACTCGTCGAAGATGAAAATGATCCGCTCATCCCGCAGCGCTTCCATCTGGGCGAGATGCTGGGCTTTGCTAATGGCCGTATTCAGCTTTTGCAGCGTGGTCACGATCAACTTGGTGCCGTCGGTGAACTGCTGCACCAGCTTCTGCGTGTTGTTGGTGCCGTCGACACTGCCTTTGCTGTAGTCGTTGAAGTCCTGGATCGTTTTGTAATCCAGGTCCTTCCGGTCCACCACGAAGACGACCTTATAAACCGAAGGCAACCCCGTGAGGATCTGTGCCGCTTTGAATGATGTCAGCGTCTTCCCGCTGCCCGTGGTGTGCCAGATGTAGCCGTTGCCATTGTCGTCATCGATGCACGTGACCATGTGCTTGACGGCATAGACCTGATAGGGCCGCATGATCATGAGCTTCTGCTCGCTGGCGATGAGCACCATGTAGCGGCTGATGGTGCGGCCGAGGTCGCACTTTTTAAGGAAAGCGTCTGCAAAGGCGTCGAGATGGGTGATCTTCCGGTTTGCCTCATCGGCATACTCATAGACGGGCAGGAAGCGCTCGTCGGCGTTGAAGGCGAAGTGGCGGGCGTTGTTGTTGGCGAAGTAGTAGGTGCGGTCGCGGTTGCTGACGATGAAGAGCTGCATGAAGCAGAGCAGCGTCTTGGTGTAGCCGTTGCCGGTATCGTTCTTGTATTCGACAATCTGCTCCATCGCGCGGCGCGGGCTGATGCCGAGGGTCTTGAGCTCGATCTGGACGCAAGGCACGCCGTTGATGAGGAGGATGACATCGTAGCTGTGGTGGCTGTTGTCCGTGTTGACGCGGAGCTGGTTGACGACCTCGAAGGTGTTTTTGCACCAGTCCTTGATGTTGACGAGGGTGTAGTTCAGCGGCGTGCCGTCATCGCGGGTGAAGCTGCTGATGGCGCGCAGGGTCTTGGAGGCGGTGAAGACGTCCGGGGTGACGATCTCGTCGAGCAGGCGGGCGAACTCCGAGTCGGTGAGGTGGACGCGGTTGAGGGCCTCGAATTTTTCCCGGAAGTTGGCTACCAGCGTGGCGCGGTTGGTGATGTCCGGGCGGTATTCGTATTTGAGCTTCTGGAGAGTGCCGATAAAACCGTATTCGATGTGGTCCTCCCGGACGACGGAACTGGGGAGGTCCGGCGCATCGTGGTAAGAAACTTTTGGGGGACTCATTGATGGGGTTAGACTGCTGCGATTGGAGACGGAACGCCAAGAGAATTATGGATTCCTGCGGGGAAATCGGTCCGCTGGAGGAGATGGGGGCCAGACGCTGAAACTTGCGAGGATGCTTTGGAGGGGACTCATGAATTGCGGTGAATCTAATCGGTGGGCGGAGGGGGCGGCGAGGGAAAAAAACGGGGATTTTGGAAGACCCGTGCAAGGCAGGTGCGGAGCCGATTCTGGCGTCCCTATTTGGAAATTGGACCTCCTCGGAGGCGTCGAGGGCGTACGCGCTGAATCACATGAACCCTGGCAGTCCTAGTCCCCAATCCTTTTGGATTTTCACGGCGATCTCATTTCCTCTGGAAACAGCAATCCAAGCCGGTTCATTTCCCTTCTCTATCTCAGTTGGATCATAAATGGGGTCGTCGCAAAAACATACCGCCACCAGGTCCATGCCGATGGCGGGACCGGCGAGACGGCTAATGCCCGAAAAAGCGCCATTGCTCTTAAGGACTCATCGGGGTCATCCCGCTCCATTCCACAAAAAGGTGACTCCGCGAGCACCCACCCCAGGTTCCAGTTAGCGACCACGCAGTTGGCCGATGACGAGCCAGCCGGCGAAGACCGTGCAGCCGGTGCCTAGAGCAGAAAGAACCGAAATACTGGTCCAGAACAGCGCGGGCTTTTCCGCACGTGACACCTCCCGATTGGCCGCGTGCTTCACAGGCAGGCGGGTTGCGCCCTCCTTCACTCCCTTTGCCGCGAACCAGAAGGAACCGGCGGCGATGGCTAGCAGAAACAGAAGCATCGGCAGAATGCTTCCGTCCCGCTTCGAAAGCGCCGTCCTAACGGGTTGCGGTGGAGCGATCGACCGGGGCACGGCACCACCTCCCTGATGTTCGTAGTCCGGCTCGCGGAAGCGGCTTTTGATGCGGGCAATGATTTCCTCGCGCCGTTCCCGTGCCCATTCGGGATAGCCCCGCCAAGTTTCCGCGTTGGCGAAGTAGATGACGTGGTGGGCGCGCCCCGTGAGCATTTCCCCATCGATTTCGATCCGTTGCCATGCACCGCCGTGGAGTTCGTCGTAAAACATCAGGTCCCGCCCGCGATGACCGACACGCCAGCCCTGGTTCTCTTCATGGTGAGATGACGGGGCTGCCAACGGCGGTGGAACGCCGGGAACGAACGCAACCGCGGATTTCTTCGAAGTTAGAAATTCCCGCCGCACCGGCCGCGAGAACAAGCCGAGAAGCATGAGACCGCCCACCGCGATGGAGCCGATGGCGGTGCCGGGCATGGATGCAGACGCGGCGTTCACCGGATCCGCCGCGATCAGGCCTTTCACGCCGAGCACGACGAGGCCGGACATCAGCAGGACCATCCACCACCGCGCCCAGCGGCGGCGCAGCAGCAGGCCGATACCCGCGAGCAGCGTGCTTGGCGGCAGGATGAAGATCAGGAAGATGCCGAGCGGATCAGTCGCGGAGTTCGCATAAGGTTTCCCGATGGCCAGCAGCATGGCGAAGGCGCTGAACAAGGAACCGATCCCGCCCAAACAAATCGCCGCCGTGCCGAGGAGATTCGTGAACCAAGTCCGACGCGGTATGGGAAGTTCGGTGGGCGGATTCATGATGCCGAATTTCTTCGCAGGTATAAGCCAATCCGAAGCCCGTGGAAATACCGAAATGATCGGCTTCATCTGTTCCCCACCAACAAGCTTGACCACCCCCGGCTTCATCAGGAATCCTCACATAGGATTTCGGAATCTGATAATTTGCGAACTTCCCCATGCCACGGCGTCCGACCGTTCCTCCGAATCAAACCCCCACTCCCATGATCAATCCCAAACTGCTCAATCAATTCCACGTCAAGCCCGGCACCATCGTGAACCTCAAGGACTACGTCACCGACTGGACCGAAACGGATGCGGCCAAGGAACTCGGCAAGGACGTCATCAAGGAGCGCGCCGAGGAAATTCTCGAGGAAACCCGCAAGCAGCTCAGCGAAGCCCAGGAACTATTATATGCCAGCGACACCCACTCGGTGCTGCTCATTTTCCAAGCGATGGACGCCGCCGGCAAGGACGGCACCATCCGCCACGTCATGTCCGGCGTGAATCCGCAGGGCTGCCAGGTTTACAGTTTCAAGAAGCCGTCCACGGAGGAACTCGACCATAATTTCCTCTGGCGCTACATGAAGTCCCTGCCCGAGCGCGGCCGCATTGGTATCTTCAACCGCTCCTACTACGAGGACGTGCTCGTCGTCAAAGTCCACCCGGAATGGCTCGGCCCCGGAGCACCCGCCGATCCGGACAAGAAGTTCTGGGAGAAGCGCTACGAGGACATCAACAACTTCGAGAAACACCTCACCCGCAACGGCACCCTCATTCTCAAGTTCTTCCTCCATCTCTCCAAGGACGAACAACGGCGCCGCTTCCTCGAACGGCTGACTAACACCGAGAAACACTGGAAATTCTCCGAGGCCGATCTCGCGGAACGCGAACACTGGAATGCCTATCAAAAGGCCTTCGCCCAAGCCATCTCCGCCACCAGCACCAAGCGGGCTCCGTGGAACATCATCCCGGCCGACCGCAAATACGTCGCCCGCGCCCTCGTCGCGGATATCGTCACCAAGGCGATCAAAAACCTCGGGCTGGAGTATCCGAAGGTCTCGGCGGAACAACTCGCCACCCTCGCCGCCGCACGGGCGAAACTGGAGAAAAAAGCGAACCATGACTGACCCCAGTCAGTAGACCCCAGCGAAGATTTAGGCCGCGGCTTTTTTAGCGGGGCCTTTGCGGATCCAGCCCATTGGTTTTCCCAGAGGCAGCAGCGTGCGGCCGAAGGAGCTGTTGAGAAAAACGGCACCGGCGGCGTAGAACCCGAGCAGCGAGATCAGCAACTCCGACCAGGCGGCGAGATGATGGCTCGTTTCACCGAGCGGGGTGCCTTTGTAAAAAATGCTGAGCGCGAGTGTGGGCAGCAGGACGTTGATGAGCACGAGGATGGCGGCGAATACCTTGTTGGCTTCGAACGCGGCCACCATGATGAACAACGAAAAAATGGTATACCCGATGCAGGCGAAGGCGAGTTGCCGAGGATCGGCGTTTGCATCGACCTTGCCGCACCAGCCAAGGCTGGTGGCCCAGTGCATGGCGACAGCCACCCAGAACAAGCCATAAACGCCGAGCACGATCGCGCCGAAATAGTTGTTTTTCCGGAAATCAATGGTGGAGGCCCAGATCTGCGCGAGAGATCCGAGGAAAAGCGCCCACGGAATGAGATAGGTGACGCCGGTGGTCCAACCCATTTTCTGGGAGGCGGCGACGAAGGTGACCATCGAAAGACCGAAGACGCCCAGCGCGGTGGGGTCGGACATGACGATCTTGGTTTCCGTGATTGGGGCGGCGGGTGCGTGATCCATCCGCCGCGCGTATGATGCCGCGGCGGACCGATCAAGAATGAAGCGCCAAATCACAGTTGAGGCGCATGAATTCGGAATCTTTCACCAGTCATGCCGGTCATCCCCACAGCCGTGCATAGGCCTGTTGAAACACCTGAATGACGACCTCGCCCCAAAAGATAAAGTATCCCACGGTGAAGAGAAACAACCCGTGCCCGGCAAGCATGCCGAGACCATCGCGCTTCATCACGCTGAAGGTGAGCACCACGGCGACGAGCGCCGGCAAGGTGTTGGTAAAAGGCGGCAGCGGCGGCAACGGTAGCATCAATAACAGCGCGGCCATGATTACCACCCCCGTGTGCAGGCGCAGTTTCCAGCTGGCATCGGTCAAAAACGCCCAGCGGGTGCACAGGCGCCGCTCCAGCCAACCGACCAGCCGGCTACTCGCCGCGATCACCTTGGCGAAGAAATCACATGGCAAATGCACCCGCCTCAGGCGTTCCGGCAACCAAGGCGGAAGCCCCATGAAATAGCGCGAAGCCAGCAGCAGGATGACCAGACCAAACGGCGTGGACAGTCCCGGAATGCTGACCGGCGAGGAGAACGGCAGCGCGCACAACACGACCAACAGCGCGGAAGCCCTCGCACCCAAGGTATCAAACACCTCGCCCAAAGCCGCCGGCCGGCCCTCGAAGTGCCGGCCCAAGGCCCGCAACTCCTCGGCCAGGGAAACGTGGGCTGTGGCTTCCGAAGCGGCGTCTACGGGATCTTCCATGATGGGGGTTAGGAAACGGGCCGTGACATCAAACGGCTTCCTTGCCGCGCACCATGGCCAGGATACTTGCCGGATTGAGACCCTTCGCACGTTCTTGAATGGCGGGCAGATGCTGCGCATGCAAACCCTTCGCCTGCTCGCTGAGCGTGTTGAAAAGGCTTTTGATCTCGGGCCCGGACAGACGTTTGCCTCCGGAGTGATACTTTTCCGCGACATGGCCGATCGCATAGGTGGAAGCAAACGAAAAGGCCGAGCCTGTCACTTGGTTGGCGATCTTCCCGGCTGTCTTGCCGCCGAGCTTCTTGCCGAATCCGCCCATCAGCTTGCGGGCGAATCCTTCGACAACCTGGGATCCGATCCCCACCCCGGCGGTTGCCAGAAATTCCTTGATCAGCGAGCGGTCCTGTTCCACGCCATGCGCCTTGCCGATTCGATAGACCATCTTCATCTGCATCGGAATGATCGCCATCGTCGCGAAGGTCTCGGGCAGCAACTCGAGGGCACCGTTGAGAATGGAATACTTCAGGATCATGCTGCTGTTATCCACGTCACCCGCCGGGGCTGATTCGTTGGAAACGGGAGCCAGCGACAAAGCGTCCACCTCATCGTCGACGGCTTTTGAATCACTCGCGGAGAGACCCAGCGCACCGCGGAGGCGGGTGAGAAACTCCTGCTCGGGCGCGGTGATGCTTCCCCCGGCTTCACAAATCGCCCTCGCCATTTCGTAAGCCAGCATACGGTTTGGGTCGGACTCCAGACCGCTGACCGCGGATTCAATGGAAATTTTCCCCATCAGGATTTTCCGGGAAATCTCCGCGAGATTTTCCGACTCCAGTTCCGCGGCGATGCGGGTGATTTGTTCACGTTCGGAGTCGGAATGGTCGCCGTCTGAGAATGCCGCAAAAAGGCAGACCGCGAGCAGCGACTCACTGTTGGGAGAGTTTTCGGTAGTCGGAATGATCATCGTCGTAAGTTGAGGGGCACAAGAAACAACGAAATCGAACGGGTCCGCACTTGGAAAATCTCAAATGTTTTCCACGAAGCCAACACCGCGCCGGGAAGATGACCCGGACCAAGCCGCCAGCGCCACGCGGAATCAAGCCCCCGCGGCCTCGCGAATGGCTTCGAGTTCTTCCCAGCGGGTGTAAAGTTTAGCGACCTTTGCTTTCGCAGCATCCAGTTTTTCGACCATTTCCGGGATTTCCGTGAAGCGTTTTGCCTGGAAATCCGGGTCATGCAGCAGCGCCTCGAGGGACTCCGCTTCCTGCTCGATGGCGAGGATGGCGGTTTCCATGCCTTCCAGTTCGTTCTTCTCGTTGAAGGTCAGCTTGCGGCCTTTCTTCGCGGCAGGCGCTGCGGACGCGGCTTTCTGGCGGGCAGCGGCTTCGCGGGCGGCGGCTTGCGCCTGGATCCGCTCCGCCGCCTCGCGGGCCTGGCGCTTTTCCAGATAGTAAGAATAATTTCCCGCCTGCACGGCGATGCCGTTGTCCTCGAAGGCGATGATCTGGTCGCAGATCCGGTCGAGGAAATAACGATCGTGGGAAACGACGATCACCGTGCCGTCGAACGCCGCGAGCGCTTCCTCCAGCATCCTCAGCGAGGGCAGGTCGAGATCGTTGGTCGGCTCGTCGAGCAACAGCACGTTGCCGCCGCGCTTCAGCATCTTGGCGATGTTCACGCGGTTGCGTTCGCCGCCTGACAGCTTGCCGACGTTCTTCTGCTGGTCGCCGCCCTTGAAGTTGAACGCGCCGACATAGGCCCGCGTCGACTGGTCGTGGCCGTTGACCTTCATGTAATCGAGCCCGTCGGAGATTTCCTCCCAGACGTTCTTCTTGTCGTCGAGGTGGTCGCGGCTCTGGTCGACATAGCCCAGCCGCACCGTGCTCCCCATGTCGATCTTGCCGGTGTCGGGTTTCTCGCTGCCGATGATGAGTTTGAACAAGGTGGATTTGCCCGCGCCGTTCGGCCCGATGACACCGACGATGCCGCCCGCGGGCAGGGTGAACGACAGATTCTCGAACAGCAATTTGTCGCCATAGGCCTTCGAGATATTGTCGACCTCGATCACCTTGCCGCCGAGGCGCTCGGGCACCTGGATGACGATCTGCGCCTTGCCGGGGGTGCGGTTCTTCTGCTGTTCGACGAGCTGGTCGAACTTGGCGATACGCGCTTTCGACTTGGTCTGGCGCGCTTTCGCGCCCTGCCGGATCCATTCGAGCTCGTTCCGGATCGCGGTCTGGCGGCTCGAATCCTCGCGGTCCTCCTGCTCCAGTCGCTTGGCCTTCTTTTCCAGATAGGTCGAATAATTGCCCTCGTACGGGAAGTAGCGCCCGCGATCGATTTCGAGGATCCAGCCGACGACATTGTCGAGGAAATAACGGTC
>JANPKJ010000022.1:0-27399 GCA_031425955.1 Akkermansiaceae bacterium
CATAGACATCCCGCAACAAAGCGAGTACGAGGTCGCGGCGGTTGTAGCAGGGAATGACGATGGAGAGCATGAGGGGAAGAGGAAGAGTTGTCGGTTGTCGGTTGGCGGTTGTCGGTTGGCGGTTGGCGGTTGGCGGTTGGCGGTTGGCGGTGAAGAGGGAAAAGTGGGCCGTTGTCCGTTGTCGGTGAAGAGGAAGAGTTGTCTGTCGGCTCTTCACCACGGACAACTGACCACTGACCACTGACAACTCTTCCGTGCTCTCTTCACCACTGACAACTGACCACTGACAACTCTTTCGCTGTCTCAACAGACAACCGACAACCGACCACTGACAACATCTTTATACCCCTGCAGCCATTCGTCCCGGCGCAGCCAGAGCTCAAACCAGGGTGAAGCCGGCGAACCGCCGAGAGCCCGGGAAGCATGGACCCCGAAGGCGCGGAGGCGGACACCGGTGGCCAGCAAGGCAAGGGCCAGAGCCTGCAGCGGACCACTCCACCGGCGGCGGATGTATTCGGCCTTGCCCGCATAAAGCAGAACCGCCTTGTGGATGGGTTGGGCAGAGGATCTTCCAATGGCATGGATCAGCTCGGCATCCGGGCAGATGATGGGTCGGCAGCCGGCACGATGGCAGCGCAGGCTGAGGTCGGTGTCCTCGCCATACATGAAAAACCGTTCATCGAAACCACCCAGCTGCTTCCAGAATTCATTTTTGGTGAGGAGGAAACAGCCGGTAATGACACCGACCTCACGGACACTGTCACGTTTCCAAGATCCCAGTGATTCGGGATCAAAAACCCAATGGTGGCGGAAGAGAGTGCTCAATCCGGTGGCGAACATGGCGAGACTCCAGAGTCCCGGCAATCCCCAGCAGGAGGAGGGTTCCAAACTACCGTCCACTTTGAGAGTCCTGCCGCCATAGAGCCCGTGCCCCGGATGTGCCCTGGCGAAATCGACCACGTGGTCGATGGCATGGCGCAGGATCACGGTGTCGGGATTGAGAAGGAGCAGGAATTCACCGTCGGCATGGCGCGCGGCTTCGTTGTTCCCTCCGGCAAATCCCAAGTTGGAATCGGGGATGAGAAGCTTCACTTTCGGGAATTCCTCGCGGACGATGGCAGCGGTCCGGTCGCTGGAGTTGTTATCCAGTACAATGACCTGCTGGGAGACATGGTCGCACTCCTTGAAAACGCTTTCCAAACAACCACGGATGTCCTTCTCCGAATTGTAGGTGACGATGATGACGGAAACGTCGGGGGGCATGGGGAGGGAGTGAAGAGTTGTCGGTTGTCTGTTGTCTGTTGTCCGTGAAGAGGAAAGAGAAGAGTTGTCTGTCTTCACAACTGACAACTGACAACCGCCCACTGACCTCACGGCGCTCGTTGCCCAATGACGCGGGCTGGAACACCTGCGGCAATGCTACCCGCTGGGATGTCCTTGGTCACCACGGCTCCGGCTCCGATGATGCAGCCGTCTCCGATGTTGACACCGGCCGTGACGATGACGCCGGCACCGAGCCAGACATCATTTCCAACACGGATGTCGCGCTCGCGCTTGGGCTGCTCCCGGAAAGGGATCCCGGCGGCGAACTGATAGTCGGAAGAGGTCAGGAACACGCCGGGAGCGAGGGAGACGTGGTCGCCGAAATCGATGCGCCCGGTGGAATCGCCGGCCCAGATGAAACAATTTTCGCCGATGTGGCAATCGCGCCCGAGGGAGATTCTCGATCCATTGCGGAGGGAGACGTTGGGAGCCATGGAGGTCCCCTCCCCGATCCGCATTTCAGCCCGCGGCCGCACGTGGCTGTAGCCGTAATAGTGGATCATGCGGAAAAGATGCAGATAAGACCGCGGATCGCAGAACGATGCGAGTGCGTGGGTCCATTTCGCAAGTGGCATGGGTGGGAGGGGAAGAGTTGTCGGTTGTCTGTCGTCCGTTGTCGGTGGATAGGAAAGAAGAAGAGTGGTCTGTCGGCTCTTCAGAACTGACAGTTGATATTTCTTGGCCGTTGTGTCGACTCTTCACACTGATCACTGATCACTGACAACCGACCTCTGACAACTGACAACTGACAACTGACAACTGACAACTGACAACTGACAACTGACAACTGACAACTGACAACCGACCCATCAACGCGGTTTGGCTTGAAAAATGAAATCCCGCAACCCGTCGATGAGGGGCCCGGTGGCGACGGGGTGAATTTTCTCGCGAGGAACGATTGTGTCGAGCTGGTCGAGCTTTTCGCGGAGTTCGGCTTCATCGAAGGCGACGCTGACGGTGCCTTGGCTCATCATGCGCCGGGCAGTGGCAAGCTGGTGCTCGTTGCGATGCTCGCCGAGGCTGGCGAGCTTCGGCATTACGAGGATGGGCTTGCCGTAAATGAGGGCGGAAAGAATGGTTCCCATGCCTGCGTGGGCGATGATGACCCGGGCTTGGTCGAAGCGCACTTTATACTCCGGCGGTGTGAGGAACGGGGAAAATGGAATACTGGAGGGCTCCCAGCCGCCTTCACCGATTTGAGCGAAGATGTCGATTCGAGAGCGCTCCGCGGCCCAAGAATCCACCACTCTCATCATGCGGTCGAAAGGTTGGTCGGTGCCTACGGTGACGAAGATCATGGGAGAGTGGATGGAGAGTTGTCGGTTGTCCGTGAAGAGGAAAGAAGAAGAGTGGTCTGTCGGCTCTTCTCCACTGACAACTGACAACCGCTTACTGGAGAACGTCTCCTAAACACTTCGGGCCGCCCTCTTTGGCGAGATGCGGCCATTGGGTGAGCCAGAGATCGGCGCAACGACCGGCTTTGCGGCCGGACATGGAGAGTTCCTCGGCGTTGGCGACGCTGTCGACCCAGATGGTTTTCATGCGGAGAAGCTTGCCGAGGCGGATGGCGAAATATCCCGGAGCCGCGCCAGTGGAGATCACGACATCAGGTTTTTCAGTCAGGAGGAGGAAGAGGATGGAGGCGGCGGATTTGAGCAGGGCGATTTTCTGTGAACGGTTTCCATCATGGATCACCCGGAATTCATAGCCGGGAACATCGGCGCGATAGCCTTCATGGACCGTCGCGAAAATCAGGTTCGTGTCTTCGAACGCCGGTCGGAGCCTTAGCAATTGGACCCAGTGACCACCACCTGAAGAGAGCGCGACGATTTTGGGTTTGAGGCGGGGCATGAGGGAAAGCGGAAAGTGGCTGCGGCGTCTCGCCGCTGGGTGAATGAGGGGTGAAAGAGGTGTATGGGGGAAGCGTTCCGGCTAATTTCAGGCTGTTCTTTCTCCTCGCATTCGCTCTGCGGCCGGAGGCCACAGCCACGTTTAAGATTAGCTCCTCTTTCTCACCTCATTCGCTGCTGATTGATTCGGGTGAGCATTGGCATCGGCGGATCGGAGGCCTCCTCTCCTAGGGGAAGGCTTTTGCAACTCGCTGGAAGGCTTTTGCAATCCTCGGGAAAGTTTTTGAAACGTGCGGGAAAGCTTTTACTGGCAGCGGAAGAAACGGTGCGTGATCTGGAGTGAAGCTTCCGGTGATAGGCCCCGCAGAAAGCAGAAAGCAGAAAGCAGACAACTGACAACCGACAACCGACAACCGCTAAGACGCTCCACGGCAAAGGAGAACCGCGGGAATGGTTTTGAGAAGAATCTTGAAATCGAGCAGCAGCGACCAGTTTTCGACGTATTGTTTGTCCATTTTCATCCACTCGTCGAAGGTGGTCCCGCTGCGGCCACTGACCTGCCAGACACAGGTGATGCCCGGCTTCACCGAGAGGCGGCGGCGGAACAACCATTGATATTTGCTAACTTCGTCTGGTAAGGGCGGACGCGGGCCGACGAGACTCATTTCACCTTTGAGCACATTGAAAAGTTGAGGCAGTTCGTCGATGCTGGTCTTGCGGATGATGCGGCCGATGGGGGTGATCCGCGGGTCATTGCCCATCTTGAAGGCAGGCCCGTCGAGCTCATTGAGGTGGGCGAGTTCCTTTTTCCGTTCATCGGCGTCGACCACCATCGAGCGGAATTTATAAAGCCGGAACCGGCGCTGGTTCATGCCCACCCGGTCCTGCGCGAACAATACCGGTCCCGGGCTAGTGAGCTTGATCATCAGGGCGGTGATCAACATCACCGGTGACATCACGAGCAGGGTCGTCGCGGAGATCCCGATATCGACGATCCGTTTGACAAGCAGTTGCAGTAGCAGTTGCTCGCGGAAAAACGTGATGACGAACTCGTTTTCGAACTCCTCGATGTCCAGTTTTTTGAGAACCGCTCCTTCGGAAGTTTCCGGAACGATCCGTAGAACAATGCCGAGGTCACGCGCGTCCGCGATAATGCGGGTGACGGTGCTGAATTTGGCTTCCACCGAGAGGCAGACCAACATTTCATCGACGCGCTCGCGCTCGAGGATCCCACGGATGTCATCGACCATGCCGATGATCTTGCCATCCCTCCCCTCCGCTTCCCACGCCTGCTTGGATTCCGCTGACTCGGCGACGAAACCTACCAGTTTGTAGCCCAGTTCCCGGCGCTTGCCGATCTTCCGCGCAAACTCGGCGGAGCGAGAGTTGGCTCCCACCATCAGCAAGTAACGGTAGTTGTACCCTGATTTGCGGGCATTCACCAGAAGGCCCTTCAATCCGACGCGTGACAGCATGCCGATGGCCGTAACCACCACCCAGAAAACGGCCACCCCGATGGTGTCCACGCTGCCGATGGAAAACACGGCGCTGATGATCAGGAACCAGAACGCAGCGAGAGTGGTAGCCTTGACCAAGCTCTTCATTTGCATGCGCAAGCTGACGAGCCGGTCACTTTTATAACGCACGCAGTAATCCAGAATCGCGATCCACCCGATGACGAGAATGAGAATCGCCACCGTGTCCATCATGCGGTTCGGCATGGGCATCGGCATGGAATTCCGCTCGACCAGATTGGCAATGCCGGGACGATAATAGATCACGCCCAAGGCGGTCGCGATGAGCAGGCCGAGATCGAGCAACCGCATCGCCCGGATCAACATTTTATGGCGGAGACGAATCATGAACGGGGGGAGTAGAGGGTAGAAGACACGGAATCCGCGGCACCGGAACAATCGCCGTTTCCGGAGTGGCGGAACCAAGCTGCGAGCTCCTTGGGCAAGGGATTCCAGAACTGGCCGGCGTAGCGGCTGTTCACATAGTTCAGAAGTTCGCTAACCAGTGAGACAGGATAGCGGAAATGCGCGAAATCCGATCGATTGAAGTCGATATAGTCCGGGTGGATGTTCACGAGAGCCAACCCCCCGTGTTCAGCGATCCAGTCCAATTTACGCAGCCAGATTTCCGGCGAGCGTTCTCCCAGCAGCAGATAGAGAGTGGAGTCCTGGGGCAGGGTGTAGGGCAGTTCAACGTAGCCGGCGCCGGCGGGACGGTCGCGATCCGGGACAAAAAAGGGAAAGATCGTCCGGCAGCCGTCCGGTTGGGGCTCGAAGGGATCCGTGTCGAAAGTGGATGCATCATATTCCGCATCCAGGTCGTGCAGCCAATCGAGCTGGCGAAGCATGAATCCGGAACGGAAACCGACGGCCCCCCACTCGCGGAGATGACGATTGATCTGTGCGGCTTTTTCGCGGAATCCGCTGCGCGAGTGATAGAGCTTGCCGTCGTGATAGAGATCGTGGACCCCGACCTCGAAGTCCTGTTCCGCCAGCCAGGTCCGCAGTTCTCCGGGCACGCCGTAGCCGCCCTGGGGAATGAAGTTGAACGAGGAGCGGAGGCCGCAGGACTGTTCCAGTTCCGCGAGTTTCCGGACTTTCGTGAGACCTTCGCCGGTTTCGACATCGTGGGTGAGCACGATTGCGAAGCGCTTTCCACCGGGCCAACCCTGCCAACCCACGGGGGTGGCCGCTGCCGCTGAGTTGATCGGCCAGGTTGCGGTATTCCGCTCCCGAATGCCCACCGCCCTTTTGCGGCGCAGCGCCCAGCGGAGGCTGCGGGGCACGAAGGGTTTCACGCTGTAATAAAACCTTGTCAGGAACGATCCGGAAATTTCAGGCATGCAACTGATATGATCCTCGAATGGGGGTGGATAAACCGCGGTGATCTCAGACATCTCCCTGGACCCAACGCGGCGCGTGGCTCCTTGCCTTGTTGAAGATACAGGAAACGTCCGCCTTGGCTTTCTCAAGCTCAGTATAACCCCAGCTCAAGTGCTCGCGGGTGGTGTTGTCACCATCCAGGACCAGGAGAACCTTGTCCATGAAGCCCGCCATGGTCAGCGTGGGGCTGGTCGGGCCGATGGGCGGCATATCAAAAACGATGTAATCAAAGTCGCTTGCCACGAGATGGGGCATGAGCTCCCGGAGGGCGGCGGGGGCCAGCGCGGTGCTGTTCTTCGAATCCCGGCGGGTCGAGGCTCCCGCGAAGTAAAGGTTGTGGGGAGTCTGCCGGAATTGCTCGTTGCGCGACAGCTTCAGGGCCTTGTAAAGCGATTCGGCCGGATGGGCCAGCGAGGGATCCGGCTTGGCGTTGAGGTCCACCAACAGCACCTTCTGCCCGCGGCTTTCCGCAAAAACCTTTGCCAATCCGGCGGCGAGGGTCGAGGTCCCGGCTCCTTCGGATAGACCGGTGAGCGCCACCAGCTTGGGCTTGTGATTGATGTTGTTGACCTGGAAATTGAAAACGATCCGGTCGTGGATGGCGGCGACGTAAGGTGCGATGAAATGTTCGCCAGCCTGGTCCGCCGCGACAATCCCGCCGTGGGAAACCGGAGGGAGGATCAATTGTCCGCCTTCCGCAGGCACATCCAGAGCCGGGCCACCGCCGAGGAGCTTGCCGATTCCGTCCTTCGAGCGGATGTAGGGAATGGACAACATCAGCGGGAGCTGGAGGCGCGAGTGGATTTCCACCGACCTCGACACCCGGCGGTCGATCACCATTTCGATTAGAAACGCCAGGGCCAGGCCCGCCGCAAGTCCGGAAAATGCGATTCCGATGATCATCTTCAGCGACTTGTCATCAATGGATTTGCTGGGCGGTGTCGGATTCTGAACGATGCTGATGTTAGGAATCTTGCTGGGATCGAGGGTTTCGTCGAGCCGTGCCTTTTCAAGACTGGATTGGAAATAACGGTATTTGTCTTCCTCGAGGCTGCGGCGGCGTTCGAGATCCTGTAATTGGAAGCCGAGCGCTGAGATTTTCGTCACTTCGGCGTCCAGCGCCTTCGCCTGGACAACGACTGAATCCAACCTCGCCTTGAAGGCGGACTCCAGGGCGATCTCCTCATCAAGACTCAACGCCGGTGCCATCATCTGGCCGGTTCGACCGTTGCCACCCGCCACCTTGCCTGCCAACTCAGGATAGAGCTCGATGAGGTCCAAGCCGCGGGATTGCACTTGGGCAAGCTGGCGATCCAACGACGCGATCATCGGATCGTTGGGCTTGCGACCGACCAGCAATTCGTTTCGGCGCTCCTGCAACATCTCCAAACGCTGTGCGAGACTGTTGAACTCGTTGGCCGCAAGCGCCCGGGCACGTTTGGCTTCCGCCTCCGCCGGTGTAACCGCCGGATCGCTGGTGGCGGGCTCTCCGGTGACGGCCGGATCGGCAGGATCACCGCTGACCACCGTGGCTTTGGGAGGAGCTTTTCGCAGGGAGGCCACTTTTGCGGTCTGCTCCGCCAACTGGGATTGTGCCTTTAACTGGTTTTCCCGGATCGAACGCTTTCTTGATTCAAATTCCTTCATCGTGGCATCGATGGTGAGGACTCCGGATTTCTCCTTGAGTTGGTTGATTTCCTCCTCGGTCAACCGCAGTTTGCTGCGGGCCTCGTCGGTCTGCTTGGAGACTTGAGCGAATGCCTCCGTCGAACGGTGGAATGCGAGGTGCTTGCTGAAATAGGTTTGAATCACCTGGTTCAGAATATCCACAGCCAGCTTGGGATCCGAATCACGATATTTAAGATAGATCATGTTTGAGCCTGGCCCGGGAGACTCGACTTCGAGGCCACCTTGGATTCTGCCGGCAGCCTCGGCGGCGGTGGGTGGAGTCTCTGACTCGGGCAGGAGCTTTTCAGGCCCCACGGCTTCCGCCACTTCGATCGCAGTATCGCGGCTGGTGAGAATCTCAAACTCGGTTCCGAGGCCGCCGCTCATCATCCGCTCTCCCGCTTCGGGATCCACCGTCGAGCGCTCCACCACATAACGTACCATCAGTTTTGCGACGGATTCATAGGTCGGATCCTTCATGATGCGGTATGCCATGAAGCCGGCGACTCCAAATCCGATCAGTGAGAGGAGGAAGATCTTCCACTTGTGCTTGAACACGATGTAAATCACATCGTGAATTCCGAATCCACCTGTGGTGGGTGCCTTGTTCTGAGGTTTCATATTCGCTGGGGGAGAAAGGGGTTTAGTCGAGATGAGGATAAATCAGGCGGCCCGCAAGACGATTGCAGGCGACGGGCAGGTGCCCGAAAATCAAAGGATGGCTTTCAGATGGAAGGCGGTCCGCACAAAGCCAACCGTCCGCGTGGCGGCCATGGCGGAAATAGGCTAACGGGCGGGAGATCGCCCCCCAGGAAAGCTTGAACCGGGCCAAGCCTTGGTCAGCTTGGGAAGTACGACCGAATTGAAGCTCTTCGCAGCCCATGTCCACCAACTCGCGAATCGCGGTCCACATGACTCCATGGTTGGGCCTCGATGGCCAGTGTGCCGTGTCCGAAGCGCCGAATTTATAGATCGCGCGTCCGGCTGAGTGGAGGAAAACCGCACCTGCGACGGGGACGCCCGCAAGTTTCGCAAGCACGATGGTGCCGAGGTTGCGGTCGACGAGGTGCGTTGCAATGGCCCTGAAAAATGCGAATGGCTGGGGTGGGAGCCCGTGACGCCTGCGGGTCCTGCCGTGGAGTTGATAGAAATCCTCCATCGCCTTCAGACTTCGATCCACCGTGACTTGGATGCCACTGGATTCCGACTTGCGAATGGCCCGGCGCACCGAAGGGTCGAGGTTTTGGAGGATCGATGCCGTTCCCTGCCGGAGATCCAGGTGATGGCTGTCGTAGGTTTGGAAGGGTTTCGCCCCGGCGGGTGGGATGAGGCCGCCACGGATTTCGAGGTGTTTCCAATCGCGGGAGGCGGCAAGTTCCAGGAGCGCCGCATCAACCACGGGGGCATGGTGGGGATCCGACCACAAAGGCCCGGCAAAATCTGAAAACGGCAGCGAGACTCCCCGGCGGCCGGTGATGCGGCTGTTCACTTCCATCAAGGGAACCCACGCGACTTCCGCATCCTGAACCGAAATTTTGAGGTAAAAGGGTTGGTGACCGTAAGTTTCCACCAGAACACGCGCCCAGGCAGAATGATGGAAAACCGTGTGATCCTCACGGGTGCCCGCGATCTCGTCCCAACGGCCATCCGCGATAGGATCAATCCGCTCGATCGTGACGTTACCCTGCTGCGATCGTGTGAACCGGATGGTCTGGGTGGATGCAGCCATCAGATCTCAGTTTGCGCGAATCTGGAGGGTGGCAGTCTGAAACCGGCAGTTATCACGCTGGAAGCGCGGCCCCGAGCGTTTCCACTACGGCATCGACGACGGCGTTGATTTGAGCCGAGGTGAGTTCCGGATACATGGGCAGCGAGACAAATTCCTCCGCGCAGCGTTCCGAGACCGGGAAGGATCCCGGTCCGAGGTCAAGAGACTGATAGGCGGCCTGCAAGTGAACCGGGACCGGATAATGGATGGCGGTGCCGATGCCTTTTTCAGCAAGCGAGCGCATCAATCCATCACGATCGGGCACACGGATGACGTAAAGATGATGAACCGGGACCCCTCTGGGGTCGCAAACCGGCCGGATGAGGTCAGAAATCCCGGCGAACGCTTCGGAATAGCGTGCGGCGATTTCGCGGCGCTTCGCGTTGTTACCGTCGAGTTCGCGCAGTTTCACCTTGAGAACCGCCGCCTGAATCCCGTCCATCCGGCAGTTCCAACCGACGACCGAGTGCTGGTATTTCCGGCTTTGCCCATGGTCCCGGAAGATCTGCATCCGGCTGGCAAGTTCCATGTCGGAAGTCGTCACCGCGCCAGCCTCACCGAATGCGCCAAGGTTCTTGCCCGGATAAAAACTGAAACAGCCCGCCACGCCGAGACTCCCGGCACGCCTTCCCTGATAGGTGGCTCCGTGGGCCTGCGCCGCGTCCTCGATGACATGAAGACCGTGCTGCCTGGCGAACGCGAGAATCGGCTCCATATCGGCCATCTGGCCGAAAAGGTGCACGGGTAGGATCGCCTTGCTTCTTGGGGTGACCGCGCGCTCAAGTCCGCGGGGATCGAGCGTGTAGGTGGTTTCGTCGATGTCCACGAAAACCGGGGTCGCGCCGGTGCGGCTGATCGCCTCCGCGGTGGCGATGAACGTCATCGGCACCGTGATCACTTCATCTCCCGGACCGATTCCGAGCGCGAGCAATGCCAGCCAGAGGGCATCGGTGCCAGTGCCGACACCCACCGCATGTTCCACCCCGCAAAAACGGGCGAAATCCTCTTCGAAGCGGGTCACGAAAGGTCCGCCGGCAAAGGCGCTTGCGTCGATCACCTCCTCGATGGCGGCCGCAAACTCGCCGCGCAGGTGGGCGTGGTGCGCCTTCAGATTGAGAAATGGAACACTCATCGCAGTTAGAATCAATGGGGATCAATTACCCGTGCTGGATTTCCGGCAACCGTCGAGCCGGCCGGAACATCTTTCGTCACCACACTGCCGGCCCCGACAAGCGCATCCTCGCCGATGGTGATGCCACCCAACAGGGTGGCACCGGATCCAATCGAAGCACCGCGTCCGACATGGGTGCGCTGACATTCCCAATCCGCATCGGTTTGGAAGCTGCCATCCGGATTGAGCGCCTTGGGCCGCCTGTCATTGACGAACATGACTCCATGCCCGATGAAAACCCCGTCTTCGATCGTCACCCCTTCACAGATGAAGGAGTGACTGGAAATTTTACACCGCGCGCCGATTTTGGCACCTTTCTGGATTTCGACGAAGGTTCCAATTCTCGTTTCATTCCCGATTTCGCAGCCGTAGAGGTTGCAGAAGCCGACCAGCTTCACATCCCTGCCCAGAATGACGTCAGGAGAGACTCGTAGTGTAGTGTCCATTGAGTTTTCCATCCCCTCCCCTAATACCGCCGTTGATTACTGCGGTGGCCGGGCGGGCATCGACGGGAACCGCGACGTTCACAGCCGCGCCGTTCGATTTGAGGGATTTCGAGCTGGCCTCGAGGATTCTCAGGACTTCGAGGCCACTCTGGCCGGAGCTGAGGGACGGCGCCCCGTCGAGGATCCGGCTGATGAAGTGCTGGCACATCTGGCGCAGCGGTTCGGATTGTTCGATGTAGGGAACGAAGCTGTCCCCGTAATGATACGAATAATGGAACTCGCCGAAACTGTTGTAGTGAGGCGGGCGCTCGATCCGGGTGTCATAAATCCGGATTTTCTCCATCGGCTGGATGTCATCGTAAACGATCATTTTCCGGGTCCCGACGATGGTCATCTGGCGGACCTTCCGGGGTTCCAGCCAGCTGCTCTGGATCGTCGCAAACTGGCCGGATTGAAAACTCAGTGAAAGATTGGAAACATCTTCAATTCCAGGCGTGATATGGGCGTTTCCTTGGCAATTGACGAAATCCGGCGTGCGGCCAAGCAGATGCAGGATGATGGAAATGTCATGGGGAGCGAGATCCCAGACCACATTGATGTCTTTTTGGAACAAGCCCAAGTTAAGCCTTTGGCTATTGATGTAGCGGATTTCCCCGATATCGCCGGAGTCGATGATCCTTTTGATCATCTGGATCGGTGCCGAATAGAGAAAGGTGTGGCCGACCATCAAGGTCAGTCCCCGGGTGGCGGCCAATTCGATCAATTCCTCGCACTCGGCGACGCTTGCCGCGAAGGGCTTTTCCACCAGCACATGTTTGCCGGCGAGCAGCGCGGCCTTGGCTACCGGAAAATGGTGCGGCACCGGCGTGGCCACCGCGACCGCATCGAGATCGGAGTCCCGCAACATCGCCTCAAAACTGGAAAATTTCGCCGCCGCCGGATACAAGGGGCGCATTTTTTCCAAGCGATCAGGATCGAGGTCACACAGCGCCTTCAGGTTACAGCCCTGCAGTTGGCTGAAATTTCGGGCAAGGTTAGGCCCCCAATAACCGAGGCCCACCACGCCAATGGACAAGCCATGGCTCATAACAATCAATCGGACAGTTTTTGAGTGGCGCTCATCGGCAGCGAGAACACCGGGGGAGGCACCATGCGCGAAGCGCGGGCGGGGACGGGCCGCATGACGAACCCGCGGGACCCGGACTTGGAGCGCGCGCAGGCCTTCATTTGCTGGAGCAGGGCGACGGGGGTCCGGAGGATGATCTGCAAATCCGCCAGCGGGGAAAGCCGGCTCACGTATTCATCATCCATCCTGACCATTTCGCTGAAGGTCGTGGTCTCGGTGCGGTTGACTTGCCATTGGCCGGTGAGGCCGGGCTGCACCGAAAACCGATGGCGCTGCGACTCATCATAAAGGTCGTATTCCTTGGGCAAACAAGGTCGTGGGCCGACCAGACTCATCTCGCCGCGCAGGACATTGATGAACTGGGGCAATTCATCGAGACCTGAGGTGCGGATGAAGCAACCACCCGGGATCAACCTTGAGTCGCCCACCATGTCCAATTTCGTCATCGGCAGGTTGGATTTGATCAGGTGCTCGACGTGGGCTTCGTGCACGTCCGTCAGCGCCTGCAGTTTCATGCTGCGGAATTTGTAGATCGTAAACGGCTTGCCACCGCGACCGATGCGGGTCTGGCGGAAAAGGACGCTTCCGGGCGATACGATCCGAATCCAGCAATAGACGATGAAGGCAAAAAATGCGACAAATGGAAGAATCAGCAGCACCAACGCGATGTCGGAAGCACGCTTCCATCCGAGTAGCGCGGATGCCTCGCTGGTCTCGCGGTCCTCAGGGCCGGCCTCTTGGTTTTCAAAGCCTCGGGCTTCGGAGCCAGACGCTTCCGGCAGGCGATTTCGAGAGTGCCGAGTGGTAAGAATCCGGCACGAACGGGTCTGGGGGGATTTACGACGGCAGAGCCGCCTGGAGGTAGGAGTCACTGTTATTGGGGGGGGGTGGGGGGAACATCTCACATCCGAAAAGGTTGGGGACCTTGAACGGTTGTGTGCTGCTTGCTTTCAGCGGCTTTACGGTTAGCAACATTGAGAATGAGGAGCAAGTTTTTTTTGAAAGGACCCGTCCTGAAAAAATCAGGACATCGGGACCGAACGACCTGATACCCGCAGGGATATCACCTTCCAAGAGAGTCAGCAGGAAGCGTGCAATCCGGGACAAAAACCCATTTCGGAAGAGGATGCGGACATGGGCCTGAGAAGCTGCCGCCCTTGGTCGATTAGAGCGGGCGGGCACTAAAACCAAAAGAAACGGGTGATGTGGGTCTGGGGGGGAAGATTCCATGACCTGGAAGGTCGACAGATTCTTTTTAACAGTCAGGGCTTCAGGAAGTCGTTGGAGTTTCCTGAAACAGCGGAGGGGGAGTTGGCGGCAGGCTTATAACAAACTCGAAAGGGTGAGCAATATTTAATACGGATTAATTAATCAATCATCCCCGGCAAGATTTAAGGTAGGCGGGATCGCGAGATTTTGGAGGTTGGGGGTGAAGTGAAAATAAAAATTTGTGGGGCAGTGATACGCAGGGAGGACGGGTGCTCAAAAGAAATGTGGTTGCAGAACCTCTCTTGACTACGCGAATGATGTCACATTTTCGTGAAGTGACAACTACGTGATTGCGTGGTATCAGGGGAACTTGGATATCCTGACCCAAAAAATTATTTCTCGATGAACTACGCAAATCGCTCAATATCAAAGATTTCCACAAGTCGAAGTGACGGTGCACTTGACAGTGAATCGTGTTGAGAAACCCCGACGCCCGGATCAATCATGCTTGGATCCGCGAACCATTTCCCGAGGCAGCTTCAGAACGCCATGTTCAGGCCAGCGCTAATCTGGATCTGCGACCACTCAATATCACCGTAATTGAGGTTATAAAGGAGTGAGGAGGTGAAGTCTACACGATCGTTGAACAGGGGCCTCGAATAATTCAGCGTCAATCCAAGATTTTGTTGGGCTTCCTGGCTTTCCGGGAAGGCCCCGGGCGGCCCGACGCTGTCAAAATTTGAAAAATTCATGTTCACGCCGATTCCCGCCGATCCGATCAGCAGTTGACGACTTAAATTGGAGGAAACCGACCAGCCGTTGATCACGTAATTCGATCCGGTGGGCGATGGTGTGAGGCCCGACTGGATCGAACTGCTCCAAGACCAGAGATCGTTGATTTGGTAGTTGGCATTCAGACTTCCCGTGGGTGAGAGACCTCCCGATTCCCCTTCCTGCGAGTAATCGGCATATTGGATTCCCATCGAAGCGGCCACCTGAATCTTTTCGCTCATCTTGTAACTTCCCACCATCGAGAACCCCCAGGTGCTAAAATCCTCTGTGGTGTCGGAACTGCTGGTGGAGTAGCTGAGACTCGGCCCGAAGCTCAACCGCTCGGTCGCAGCCCAGGAAGCCCCAAGATTCGCAGAATAGCCGTTGAAGCCGACGGACGAGCCACCCGCGGTACCGGTATCTCCCACGCTCTCCCCGTAATCGGTCACGGATGACGACCAACCCGCGTTCACGGTCGTTCTCGGGGCAAGTTGGTAACTCCCCTGAAGTCCCAGGCTGATGGCGGTCCCCGTGAAAAACCCTTGAGAAGCCGCCAGACTGTCGGCGCCGGACGCCTGGGAAATGCCGGCAAACGCACTAAGCGTCGTTCGCGATCCGGAAACGATCATCGAAACACTGCCCGTCTGATCGAACGAATTGTAATCCGAGTTGTTCAGGGAGGCGTTGGCGGATGGCGAGTAGTTGGCGGAAATCACCATCGGCGCACCTCCCTCGGGATCGGAAGTGTAGCTGAGTGTGGGCAACACACTGAGTGAAACATCGCTTTCCGGATCATTTTCCGAGAGGAGGACGTTGGAGTTGTAGACGGAGGAAAGTCCGATTCCATAGGCAAAACCACCTTTCAGGCCCGCACCTCCCCCAAATTCCGGCAACTGGCCGAACGGCAGCGGGCCATTGACACCGAAAGGGTTCAGATTTGCTGAACGTGCGGTGAAATTTTGCGCGCTGAGTCCGCATGCCGCGTGGAGGAAGACCACAGCGGCAGAAACTGTGGTCTTGGGGTTGGGAAATCGGAGAAATGCGAACATATTAAGAATTCTTAATTACCGCAGTAATTTTTATGGAAACCCTCAGCCGCTGTCAATCTATTTACCTCCCGTGCGATCCTGCAGACCCGCCATTTTGCTGCGATTTGAGGCCGTTTTTAGCGGCTACCACCGTTCCCATTCTTCATCAGCAGTCCTTTTTTTGAAAACTTCTCATATTCACCGGGAGTTAGCCCGCCGCAAAGTCTCCAACGAACATTGAGATCACAACCTATTCATTTTCAATGAAAAATCACGAATAATCCCCAGGAAATCGCGATAAGTCGGTTATCTCACCCACGTCCAAGTGGCGAAATTTTGAATTCCTGACACCGGCGGAGTCAAATTGTTCAAAAAATTAGAAGAATATTCTTGTTAAGATCTCTTTAATTTTTATGCTCCGCGACAGATCAGAGACCCAAACAGTCAACGATCACTAAAACATCAACTGTTATACACACCTGACGAGATTCAAACGACCTACCCGTCCAACTTGAATGGAGTCTGAAATCTTCCTGATGCGCGAGTCCCTTTCGCAATTCAGGCGGCCCGAATCCGGATCTGTCCCAACGGGCGGGGTCTGCTTGGAGAAACTCTCCCGGTAGCTGCGCCAATTTCCGAAATCGGGTTGTCCGTCTCTCCAGAGAGTCCCGCTCCGGAGGCCCAAGACGGGAGGCTTTTCTCAAAATCGCCACCCTTACAACCAGCCATGAACACCAGCCATTTGGCCCCACGGGCCAACCCGGGCGGAGCCTTGTCACGCCGCAGCTCCGCATGCCTCAAATCCTTCGGACTCCTTGCCCGAGGGGCCAGCTCCCGAATCGGAGCCAATCTGAGGAGATTGATGCTGGCCGGCACCTGCATTCTTGCGGCAGCCCACGCGACCGGAGCGCCGTCCGTTACTTTGGCATGGGATGCCAATCCGGAACCGGACATCGCCGGGTATGAACTCAGCTACGGCGAGTCACCAGGCAACTACTCATCGGTCGTCAATGCAGGGAACAACACGACGGCCGCCGTCAGCGGCCTCACCGAGGGGAAAACTTACTACTTCGCGGTCTCCGCCTACAACAGCGAGGGTCTTAAAAGTCCGCCTTCGCAGGAAATTTCTTACGCGTTCGTCGTCGTTCCCACCGGCAATCTGAGCCTCCATTATGTCGACAGCGAAGATCCGAACGGTTACTTGGCCGAATATGCTTTCGACGGAAATCCAAACACCTTCTGGCACACCGAGTGGAGGACGAACGCCCCGCCGCCGCCCCATGAACTGCAGATCGACTTGGGATCGATTCAGAACCTCCGCGGATTTCGTTATCTCCCCCGCCAGGACGCCTATGATTCGGGAAATATCAGTCAGTATGAATTCCACGTCAGTATTGATGGAGTCAGCTGGGGAGCTGCGGTCGCGACTGGCTATTTCCCCAACACGAAAGAGGAAAAGGAGGTCCTTTTTAACTCCAAGGGCGGGCGATACATCAAACTGGTGGCGCTCAGTGAGGCCAATGGCGGACCGATAACCAATGTTGCCGAGCTCACCCTTCTCCAGGCGGACAACCCGCCCACAGGTGTCACCAACACCGCCCCTTCCGCCATCGCCCAGAACCGCAGCACCGCGGAGGACAACCCGCTCGAAATCATTCTGACAGGCACCGACGCCGAGACAGCCGCCCTGGGATATACCGTGGTCACCACACCGCGGAACGGGACGCTGACAGGAACCGCTCCGAATCTCACTTATCTACCCGCAGCAGGCTTCAGCGGCGCTGACAGTTTCACCTTCCGGGTCAATGATGGCACTCAGGACTCCACGGTGGCCACGGTCTCGATCACGATCACACCGGTGAACGACGCGCCCCGCGCCATCGCCGGCACGCTGATCACCCTGGAAGACACGACCGCCACGGTCGTCCTGACCGGCAGCGATGAGGATTCGAACAATTTGACCTTCCGTGTGGAGTCTGGCCCATCAAACGGGACCCTCACCGGAACCCCTCCGAATCTCAACTACAGCCCGGCAAAAAATTTCAATGGCTCCGATCAATTCACGTTTCGAGTCAACGACGGCACGTTGGATTCCCTGCTCGCCACGATCTCCATCGCGGTCAGCGCCTCCAACGACGTCCCGGTGGCGCTTGCCGGCAATCATACAACCGCCGAAGACACACCACTCGCCATCGTGATCGGCGGCACGGATCCAGAGGGGGCAAACTTGAGCTTCACCGTTGTCACCGGTCCGACCCAAGGATCGCTCGCCGGCACGCCACCGAACGTCACCTACTCGCCGGCCGCCAACTTCAACGGCTCGGACAGCTTTACCTTTATGGTCAACGACGGCGTTTCGAATTCCCCACCTGCCACCGTCTCACTCACCGTCACTCCCGTAAACGACGTTCCAGTGGCCACTCCGAAGTCCCTGACAACTCCGGAGGACACCGCCGTGGAAGTTGTCTTGGCGGGCACTGACAAGGACCTTAACAACCTCACCTACAGCGTCATGGCCGCACCTTTGAACGGCGTGCTGACTGGCACCGCTCCGAACCTGTCCTATCGCCCGGCGGCGAATTTCACCGGCTCTGACCAATTCACCTTCCGGGTCAACGACGGCACCGTCAATTCGACTGCTGCCACTGTCTCGATTTCTGTTTCGGCCGTCAACGATGTCCCGGTCGCCCTTGGAACATCCCTAACGACCCTCGAGGATATCCCGGTCGAGGTCACCCTCGGCGGCACGGACGCCGAAAACAGCCCGCTGACGCTCACCATCGTCTACGGCCCGACCAAGGGCACCCTCAGCGGCACCGCTCCCAACTTGACTTACTCACCGACGCGGAATTCCAACGGAAGCGACAGCTTCACCTACCGGGTCAACGACGGCGCTTTAAATTCCCAGCCAGCCACCGTTTCACTCATCGTAACTCCAGTCAACGATGCTCCCATCGCCAACTCCCTCTCCGTGGAAACACCCGCAGGCTCTCCACGGGCCGTCGTGCTAACGGGTAGTGACCCGGATGGAAGCGCCCTCACATTCACCGTCGTCGGCAGCCCGGTCAAAGGCATCCTGAGTGGTACCGCACCGGACCTGACCTATCTGCCGAACGAAGGCGCCACCGGCAATGACCAGTTCACCTTCAGGATCAGTGACGGAAGCCTGATCTCGTCGCTCGCCACGGTTACCATCAACATCACCACGACGACGACTGTCGTTAAAAACCTGGCCCCTGTTTTCGCCACGGACCCGATTTCCCTGAGCGGTAACGAAGGCGCCCCCTTCAGCGGCCAACTTTCCGCCACGGATCCCGGCGCCGGTGACGTTCTCACCATCTCTAAAATTTCCGGCCCGGCTTGGCTTGCGATATCTTCATCGGGAACTCTCAGCGGCACTCCGCTAGCATCGAATGCAGGGAGCAACAACTTCGTCGTCCGAGTAACCGACAACGGCGGAGCCTTCGCCGAAGCAGCGCTCAACATCACGATCAACGCCCTCGCTACCGAAGGAAACGTCGACTCATCCGAAACAACCGTGAACCAAGGCCCCGCCTTCGTCGGCAATCCTGTATTTGCGGGCGAAGCCAGTGAGAACGCTCCCTACACCGGCCAATCCTTGGCAGGAAAGGCGATCGACTCCGATCCCGGCGACACGATCACCTATTGGAAAGTGGGAGGCCCGGAATGGCTGAACATCGACAGAAATGGCCAACTTTCTGGAACCCCACCTCCAGGCAGCGCCGGCACCAATAGCTTCCACATCCGCGCCGCAGACCGCGCATTGGCGACCATGGATACCGAGCTCCGCATTTACGTCGCCGGCCTGCCTCTGCCCTGGAGGAGCAGCGATCTCGGTATCGGACAGCTCGGCGGCTTTGTTTCATTTCTCAATGGAGCCTACACCCAAACTG
The DNA here is from genome assembly GCA_031425955.1 of Akkermansiaceae bacterium. Lineage (GTDB taxonomy): Bacteria > Verrucomicrobiota > Verrucomicrobiia > Verrucomicrobiales > Akkermansiaceae > Luteolibacter. The sequence continues at coordinate 19,172 of JANPKJ010000022.1, forward strand.
GATCCGGTGCGCTCGGCGGCATGAGTGACAAGACCCGCTTTACCTACCAGACCCTCGGCGGCGACGGTTCGATCACGGCCCAAGTCAGCTTGAATCAGAACTCAGGGCCTGCCAGCTACTCCGGAATCATGATCCGCGAATCGATGGCTCCAAAGGCCCGCGAGGTCTTCCTCGGACTTGGCAATGACAGTTCCTATCGACTGGTGAGCCGATTACAAGCTGGCCGCAGAGCATCCATCAAAGGCTTCGCAAGCGATCCAGGTTCCGCCACTTGGGTTCGCCTGACCCGCAATATCAAAAAGAGTATGATTTACGCCCACAAAAGCACGGACGGAACCAACTGGACCTACCTTGGCGGCGTAAAGATCACGATGCCGGGAACCTGCCACATCGGTTTGGCCGTATCCAGTGGGAGCGACTACTCGCAGACCGTCGCGAATTTCAGCAGCGTTTGGGTTGACCCCTGAGGCATCCGCCCGAGCGGAGTGGCAGACCATCACTCCGGCTCCACCGGGAGTTCCGTCGGCAGGACTTCCGGAACCTCCACCGGGAGTTCCATCGGACTCCCGGCCTTCTTCAGGCTCTCGAAGTCGCGGGCGAGCTGCTGGCCAAACTCGATTTGCTTCGGGGTCATTCGCCGGGTCAGGACCGCGATCATGTTCTTCGCCGCCGCATTTCCCTGCGCCGCGGCGAGAAATGACCATTTATAGGCTTCGACCACGTCCAGCGAGACGCCAGCACCGATCATGTGCATCCGCCCCATCTGACACTGCGCGTCGGGATTTCCCTGCTCCGCGCTCACTAAAAACCACTTGGCGGCTTCCATGCTGTTTCTTTTGACGCCTTTTCCCGCGAGGTGAATCCCGCCGAGGGCCATTTGCGCATCAACGTTCCCCAGCTCCGCCGCCTTGGAAAACCACTTCAACGCCTCTTCGGCGTTCTTGGGCACGCCCTCGCCTTTGAGATATCGCTGACCCAGCATGACCTGTGCTTGCGCGTCCCCCTGCCCTGCCGCTTTGAGAATCCACTCCGCCGCCGCCGTTTGGTCCTTGGCCACGCCCTCCCCCTTCGCATAAATCCCAGCCAACTCCAACTGGGCGACGGCATCGCCTTTTTCCGCCCGCCCCGTCAGATCGGACACCACGTCCGCATTCGAAATCGGTGAAGACAGGAGCGCCAGCAACAGCAACAAGCTTGGATTTGCTTTCATCCAGTCCATTCAAACACCTTCCCCCGAAATCGCCAAGGTTGATTTCCGACAGCCCTGAACACCGATTGATTTTGTCCGCTTGCGCGAAAACCGTCCTCGCCTAATCTATGAAGGAAATGCGACACAAGGATGTCATTATCAAGGCGGCACTGGTTCTCGTGGTCGTCTGGGCTTGCGTCTGGGGCATCCGCGCCTACGCCGGATCCCGGAAAATTACCGCCGAGCGAGTGAACCGTACCGTTGCCGAGGCGAATTTCACTGACTGGTCCGGGGAGAAATCCGCGCAAAACGCCGCGGAAGCCACACGCCGGGAAAAGGAACTCCGGAACATCGCCACACTCGTCAACCGCCTCGATTTCCAGGAACGCGAAAAAAACCGCGAAACCCGCGCCGGCGAGAACTTCTTCCGCAAACTCTCGCCGGATGAAAAGAGCCTCTTCATCGACCTCACCATCGTCGAGTCCATGGGCCGCTTCATGGAAGCTCTCGACGCGATGAAGCCCGAGCAACGGAAAAAATTCGTCGAACAGGGACTCAAAGAAATCAACGAAGGTCGCACCAAGGACGAAATGGAACGCGCCGACGAACTTGGTGCCGACCTGCTCGACCAGATCAGCCAGCAAGGCATGAAGGCGTATTTCGAAAAATCCAGCGCCGATACCAAGCTTGATCTCGCTCCGCTCATGGAATCCATGAACGAAACCATGCAAGGTCTCCGCGGCAACGAATTCGGCCCACGCCCATGAAGAAATTCCGCGGATTCACGATGGTCGAGCTACTGGTCGTCATCGCGATCATCGCCGCCCTCGCGGGGATCGGTTACCCGGCGGCGCGATCATTCATCGCGAAATCTCAAGAAGCCGCCTGCATCGGAAACCTCCGCTCACTCGGCGTCGGGTTGCAAAGCTACCTGCAGGAACACAATAACATCATGCCGGACCTCGTGATCGCCCGGGCATCCAGAATTGAAGGCGTCGAGGCCCTCGAAACCGTCCTACTCCCCTACCTCGAATCCCCCGAAGCCTTCCGCTGTCCCGCCGACAAGATCGAGTTTGAAAAATCCAACTCCAGCTACTCTTGGAATACCACCCAGAACAAACGCCCGATTTCTGATCTCTACTTCTTCGACGTCCGCGAGGACCTTATCCCACTCATTTTCGACGGAGAATCCAGACACCCATCCGGCACCAATTTCCTCTACGCCGACTTCCGGAGCTCCAACAAACCGCGCTTCGTCACCGGAAACTAACACCCGGAACCACCATGCTCGCCGCCACCGGACTCTTCAAGAAATTCAGCGGAAAACCCGCGCTCGACGATGTATCCTTCCACGTCCAACGCGGAGAGATCTACGGTCTGCTAGGCCACAACGGCGCTGGCAAAAGCACTTCCCTCGGCATCATCCTCGGCATGGTCATGCCAGACCGAGGCGACGTCACCATCGACGGCATCTCCGTCCTCAATCATCGCTCGAAAGCCCTGCGAAAAGTCGGCGCCATTTTCGAAGCTCCCGCGTTCTACGACTACCTCAGCGGCTGGGACAACCTGAAGATCCTCATGAGCTACTCCGGCGGCTTTGACGCGGGCGCCGCGGTAAAAGTCATCGACCGCGTCGGCCTGACCAAGCGCGTCCATTCGAAAGTCCGCACCTACAGCCACGGCATGCGCCAGCGCCTCGCGCTCGCCCAGGCACTGCTACCGGAACCCGAGGTCCTCCTGCTGGACGAACCCACCGACGGCCTCGACCCGGAGGGCATCAAGTGGTTCCGCGACTTCATCCTCAACCTCCGCGACGAGCGCGGCATGACCGTGCTGTTCAACTCTCACCTGTTAGCCGAGGTCGAGCTCATGTGCGACCGCGTGGCCATCCTCCGCGAGGGCAAGCGCGTCTTCGAAGGCACCGTCAAAGGCCTGCAGGACGACGTCCCGGTGTTCGAGGTCGATCTCGCACCATGGGACCACGCATGCCGCATCATCCACAGCACCGGCGGCGAGATCCTTTCCAACACCCGCATCAGCCTGAAACACGATGCCGACCCCGCCGCGCTCGTGGAAACCCTCGTCGGCGCGGGCGTCCGCGTCCGTGCCTTCTCGCCGGTGAAACGCTCGCTGGAGGACCTTTACATGGAAATCCTCAACGGTGCGCCGAGTCCTAATTGATTCATGTTGCTCCCCGATCCGCCCTGCACGCACTGCATGATGCTCTGCAGGAAATGCAGAGTCCAAAGCGGATAGGATGCCATTGTAGAACCTGCCAGAAGCCCGAACTTCCTAGGCACGCCGGGATCTGCGGGGAATCGCCGGATTCTGGCACGCGGATAGCGTTAGGGATGAAGAAATGCCTCCCTTCATCCATACGCCACCATCACGAGCCGTCAGCCGCTGGGCGACAAGCCTGGCAATGGTTCTTCTAGCAACGATGTCCGCAGCTGCCGCCGACCCCGGCAAATCGATATCGAACTGGGACCTGGCCGATGCTCCCCTGGAACGCCGCACATCCCAGGCCAGCCCGGAGCACGCCAGATTCCGGGAACTGATCCAGAGTCCTGAATCCGAGTCGTTCTGGGACCGCGGACAGCGATGGTCGGACATTTCAAAACAGACCAAGGCGCCGGGTCCGGTCCGACGGCCAGAGGGAAAAGTCAGCGTACCATCCGACTTTATTCTAGTAGACTGCATCCCCCTCTCCGATCTCTCATTCGCGCTCGCCCCCCTCTTGCTAGCAGGGGGATTGCTGCGGCTCAAATGAATCGCCGCCTACAATGGAATGGATGACGCACCAACCCCTTCTCGAATTCTCTGAAAGTGGAACCCGGTGTTCAGCAGCGGGTTGACTACGGCGTTTCCGGTGTATGAATGGGGCACGCCGGTTGATCGGCGGCTCCAGTCGCATGCTTTTTCTCCAACAACTCCGCGGCGAGCTCCGCAAACTCTTCGCCCGCCCGCGGACCTGGATGGGCTACGGTGCCTTCCTCGTCATGGAGGCAGTGATCCTGTTCGTCTACAAACTTGATCGCAGCCAACGCTACATGAAGGGCATGCTGGAGCGCAATGGACTGGAATTCGGCACTTACTACAGCTCGCTCACCATCACCTTCACCATCATGCTGCTGAGCATGTTCCTGCTGGGCTCGATTTACTTCGCGCTGGTCGCCGGAGACATCGTCGCCAAGGAAAACGAGGACGGAAACCTCCGCATGGTCTTCGCCCGGCCCATCAGTCGGCTGCGGTTGCTGCTCGTCAAATACACCGCCGTCGCGCTCTACACGTTCTCCTTCGTGTTCTTCGTCGGCGCGTCCGGCTACGCCATGGCCGTGGCGGCCGTCGGATGGGAAGGCGGATTGTTCGTCATGGAGCCGAAAATGAAAGTCTTTGCCGCTTATCCCGACTGGTGGGAAGGCGCGGGACGGCTCGCCATGGCCGCCGCCGGCATCGGTTTGAGCATGGTCACGCTGTCGTCGATCGCGTTCATGTTCTCCTGCTTCAAGATCAAGCCCGCCGCCGCCACCATCATCACGCTGACCATCCTATTCGTGGACATGATCCTGCAGGGCTTTCCGTTCTTCAAACCCTACGAAAGCTACTTCATCACTTGGCGGATGAGCGCCTGGGTCTTCCTGCTGGAGCAGACGATCTCGTGGCCGAAAATCATCGAATCCTACGCCTTCCTGCTCGGGCTCAACATCACCCTATTCACCATCGGCTGGCTTTCCTTCCAAACGCGGGACTTCAAGACGTGAGGCACGGCCCGGAGGTTGGCTTGACCTGGACACTTTCCGAGTCCAGTCTCCGCGCGACATGAAACGTTTCAAATCAACCTTCGTTAACTATTTGCCAATTCCCGTTTTGGCGGCGGTGAGTTTGAGCTCATGCGGTCCATCGGGCCCGGCGCGCTCGGATTATCTGGCCGGCGTCGGAGGCCCCGTCCATCAGCAGACTTCCAGCGGAGCGGGCCACCCGGCCCCTGCGATTCCCGATGACGTTTCCTACTGGGACGGCGACAGCGCCCAGGGCAGCCCGTTGATCAAGATCAACCGCGGCCAGCAAAAGGCGTTTTTCTACAAAGGAGGCACGTTGGTCGGGATTTCCCGGATCTCCAGCGGGACCGAGGATCACGGAACCCCTGCCGGGAAATACAAGATTACCCAGAAGAACAAAGACCACAAATCCTCCGTTTATGGCGTTTTCAAGGATCGCACGACGGGGATGACCACCAACGACAACGTGGACATCCGGGTGGACAAGCCCAAGCCCACCGAAATCTTCTACAATGCCCCGATGCCGAATTTCATGCGCATCAACGGCGGAATCGGCATGCACACCGGCTACCTGCCCGGCTATGCGGCCTCGCACGGCTGCATCCGAATGCCCCACCACATGTCGGAGCACTTCTTTGAAAACGTCCAGCTCGGCACTCCCGTCATCGTCGAGTGAGCACGCACCTGCAGGACGCCGAAGCGACGATGGAAATCTCGCCTGAAGCGGTGGCGGAGTGGGTCCACCTGCCTCGCGACCAGCGGCCGAAACTCATCGACTGCCGGGAAGAGGACGAGCTGGCGATCTGCCAGATCGCCGGAAATGAATGGTATCCGCTGGGCTTGTTTCCGGGAGTCCGGGAAAAGCTGCTGGCCTTCAACGAGCGCGGAGTGGTGGTCTATTGCCACCACGGCGTGAGGTCGCTGCGGGCGACGCATTTCCTGCGGTCCATCGGCGTGGCGAACGCGTTTTCCATGCACGGCGGCATCGCGGCGTGGGCGGAGCGGATCGATCCGGAAATGCCGCGGTATTGATCAATTCCTGCTGCGGATGAAGCGGATGAGGTTCTTTGTTAGGTGCATCGCCACAGTGACTGTGGTCGTGCATTACCAGCTAGGTATGGCACTGATCCCTTTTACTAATGAGTGAAACATCAATAAAACTAATATTGAGAGCGCTTCCGACGCGCCTTGAACTAGACGAAAAGTGCTGGCTGACTCCAATAAGATCACTTATCGCTGTATCGGCCAAAGCCACGGCGGCGACGAAAAGCAGCGAACGCAAACCCTCCCGCAATCAAACCAAAAGCCGATGGCTCCGGTATCACGGTGATCTTTCCGGACATGCCCGGATGACTCGTCACAGTGCAGGTGTACCAGAAATCGCCGACTTGACTCGGAGTCCAGCTAATCAGGTCGGTCGTTGGTGCCGGGTCGGCTGTGAAAGCCGCGATCGGGGTCAGTGTGGCATCGTTAATAGCGGTTGAGCTATTCGTGGTCCGAGAATAAGTTCCGTCTGCTCCGCTCATAAAAGCAGCGGCGGTGTTGTTCATGATGGCAAAAGGATGCGCACCAGTAGTTCGCTGGAAGGTGTAAGTCTGCCCAAGGGTCAGGATCAATGTTGGGTCAGCGATAGTTGAAAAGCTGAGCGGAGGGGCACCCGACGGATCGGTCCAGTTAAAAAGGAAATCCGACGCGCCATTATTTCCAAGAGTGAAGGCAACTCCCTCGTTTACCGAGTACCTACTTGGGCTGACGAGCGTGGTAACGGCGTGCGACATAGTCGCCAGCATGAGAAAGCTAGATGCGATGCCGTATTGGATCAGTCGTGGATGTGTTCTTTTTTTCATAGTGTTAAAGATCGAGCGTAGATACGGATGATCACCTCTCGCGCAAGGGGAAAAAAGTTTTCCGGTCAAAAATCCAGGTCATCTTCCTACCCAACGTCTACGATCACCGACCCTCACCCTTGGCGCGATCCGTGCCGGGAGCGACGGCGACCAAACACGGCGCGTGACACGGGTGAGGGTCGGCACATCGAATTGTTAGCGATTCATTTTCCGCTTTTGCCACTCCTGGAATGCCGTTTGAAATTCTCTCCTGGAGCCAAGGACATCCCGAAATGCATCATCAAACGTCGCAGCTTCGCTGGCGATAACCTCGATGAGCTTATCTTCCCCAAATTCGTCTGCAACGAATTGCATGATAACGAGTCCTCCACTGTAAGGGTTTGAAACTTTTATTTCAGACTCAATCTGAACACTGGCACTTTGGAAGTAACTTTTGAATATCTCCTCCCTGGGTTGTTTTTTTAGACAAAGCGATGCGACATATTCTTGACTGCCTTGTGTGAACCAACTTGGAGCACTGTAATATTGCCATCCTTTGGCTCGCGTGCGAGAAAGAGCTTCAAGATACAAGGAGAGAATCTCATGACCCAAGAGTCGAAGAGTGTATTCGTCACTGGATTTGGACTGCCCGCCCATGGATCTCAGACCGTGCCCATACTTCGAGGGGCCCAAAATGTGGAGGGTTCCGTAAAGCTTCCCGTCTCGTCCGGACAATTCGAGAGTCGCTGTGGACATATTTGCTTTCTCTGTCTCATCTCCGTAAACAATCACTTCACATTCAATCCGACTTTTAAGCTCGGCGCAGCGGTCGCCAAATATACTTTTCGCCGTGATTTCAACAGCATTTATGGAGCGTTCAATTTGTTTCACATCTGAGACCGAAGAGCCTTCTGATTTGATTTGAATGGTCGCATTTGCACCAAAGTTGGCCGAGAGCACAATGGAGATGATTATCGCGAGTTGTTTCATTTCTTTTTTCGCTAACGTCAAAAGTGTGGCACGGCGGAGATTGGACGTCCAGAGCGAAGCGAACGAGAGACGTTATGCACCGTTGCCACCACTTTCTTGTTAGCCTTCTTGGATTCAAGTCCAAAGTGCGACAGGATGTCGAGCGTGAACTACGAACACATCGACACAGAGGAGCGGTATGCAATTGCCGCGATGAGGGGCCAGTATGTCAAGGTTGCGGAGATTGCCAGGCGCCTCGGCAGGCACCGCAGCACGATCTACAGGGAGCTCAAGAGAAACGCATCGGCCCATGATGGCAACTACCGTGCGAGCCACTCCTGCCAGAAGGCAAGTGGTCGGCAGAAGCGTTCGAAACGCAACATGCGCTATGGAAAGGCTGATTTCATCCGCGTTGAGCGGATGATTCGCAATGAATTGAGTCCTGAGCAAGCAGTTGGGCGCTTG
>JANPKJ010000023.1:0-64447 GCA_031425955.1 Akkermansiaceae bacterium
GTTTTCGGTGCCAGCCTGGAAACATCGGCGTTATGGAAGTCATTGAGGGTCAATGAGCAATAATCAAGCCAACTTGCGGAAAATCTAACGTTATTTTATCCCAAACAACCCTTAAGTTAGCGCCATTCGGGACTGACCCCAGAGACTGGATGCAGAATTACACCGCGCACGTCACATGGCCCCGTAGGCTAGCAGCACCCGTGACAGCACGCAGCGGGATGCTTGGCGGGGCGGAGCGACGATCTTCCGGGAGGGAGTCTTGCTAGTGGAGCGCTGGTGCGGAGTTTTCTCACAAGAGGCCTGCTTTGTTGAATTTGAGCCCTTTGTCACTAAAAATTCACAACTACAACAAGAACCATTGTTTTCCCATCCTCATCAGGGAACTCTCTATTAGAATTTTGATTCGACTTAAAATAGATGATGCTACTCTCGCCAGTAAATTTCCCCCATTTCGCATCAAATTCAGCTCCCAAGTCCATTGCTTGCTTTGGAATCACTTTAAGTTCATCTTCATCAGGATATTTAAGCGTTCCAAGGTTTCTTGACCACTCACCATAATCATCGTTCTTGGTTTCAAGCAAAATCCAAGGATGTCCTAGGCCCCAAAGATTGCCTTGTTGACTAACATGCCACCCAATACTTTCAGGTATAGTTAGAAATTTTCCCTTTATTGATTTAATTACGTGCAACTCCAAAAGCCAACCAATAATCCACAACAGAAAACATAAGATTCCGAAAAAAAATAGTCTGCTAGCCAACTTGTTCTTTGACATTTTATTGGACTTCTATTCTGGGCACGTTCCTTCACCAGATATTTCCCAACTACCTCGTATGACTGGTGTTGGTGGAGCGATAAGCGGAAATCCGAATATTGTTAAAATTGTCTCCGGAATAGAATCGGTATGGTCAACTCCGAGCTTGTCCTCAATATTCAATGTGGCGGTCCATTTCCAATCGCAACCGTCCCAACTGACTGTTACTTTTGAGTCAACTACAAACCCAACAGTCCCGAAAAGCAGCCTTTGGCCTGTGGGGGACTCAGATTGACTATAACCGTCTACCTGAGTTGGTTTAGTATCACAATCAACTTGCGCCGATATTTCATTCTTAGCATTTTGCTTATGCTTCGCAATTAGCTCAGCTTGATTCTCTTCCCACCAATCGTTTTCGCCGAGATTATCATAAGGCTCATAACTTCCACGCAGATGATCATCCATTCTAGGAATTCCATCATTTGCACCTGGTCCGCTATTATTGTCCGACCAGTCGCTAGGGTAATTAAAAGCCCAGCCAGTTAGTCCTTTCAGATCAACGAGATTCACCCCATCATTCCTCACGAACCCATACAAGTTCATCCCGCCCTTTTCTTCAATCGGATCTCTAGATGGCCAGCGGCCGGTGACTGGATCATAATATCTGTAACCGTAGTAATAAAGACCCGTTTCGGAATCCCTTGGCTTCGTGCTAAAACGATAGTCGAACAGACCGGCGCTTCCGGAAGCGACCACGGTGTTGCCGAACGGATCATACTCGAAGTGCGCGGCGGGTCTGCCGTCAACGGCAAGGTATTCGCTCACGTTGCCGTTGCCATCATAGGTCGGATAGAAAGTCGCCGCCGTGCCGGAGTGATGATCTTCCGCCAGCAATCCGCCGACTCCGCCCGCACCTTGTGCGGTCCCGGACAGGTCGGTTCCCCACAGCCGGGTTTTGGCGAGAACAACCGGAGCGGTCGGAGCGCTTTGGGTGTATTCCGCGATGCAGTTCCAGGTGTGATAGAAATAGATGTTGGAACTTCCCGCGGTGCTTTTCGCGATGCGGCGGGACCGGGCGTCGTAGAGGTAAGTGGTGGTGGTGGTGCCAACCGTGCTTGAAATCATCCGGTTCTCGCCATCCCACCCAAGCCCGCTCAATGCACTTGGTGCGACTGGAAGCGGATAGGCGGTGGCGTTCCCGTCGAAGTCATAGGCAGGGCTGAGAGTGTCGACCGCCGTGTATTGGTTGAGCGCATTGCTGCTGTAATTGTCGGTGCCTGAAAGGGTGAGACTGTTGGCAGACTTTTTCCGGTTTCCGATGGCGTCGTATTCGTAGGCGCGGTCGCTGGTGCTGACGCTGCTGTTGGCGGAAACGACCTGTCCAAGGTGATCATAGCCCCAAAGCCAGCTTGGGAAACCGGGGAATGCGCTGCCGCTGGTGGTGACTCCGGTGCGCTGGTCAATTGCATTCACGGCGTATTCATAATTGGAAACGACGTCGGTGCCAACTTTGTTTTGCGTGGACGCGAGGGTATCTCGGGTTGCCTCATAGCCACGGGCGGCCACGAAGGCGGGATTTCCCGCGCGGGCTGCCTTGGTGACGGTCTGAAGCAGGCCGCTGTTGTTGAGATAGCCGTAGGTGAATACGTCGGCGGAATTCGTGACGGATTCGAGGCGGCCGGTGATGCTGGAAAATTGGTACCCGGCTTCATTTTCAATCGTGGGGCCGTTTTTCAGTTCCCAGCCGGTGTCGCGGCCGAGGCTGGTGGACTTACGGTCGAGGATACGGTAGAAATCGTAACCGGCGACGGCGTCAAGGTTGTAGGAAATGGCCTCGATGTCAGTGGCGAGGGTGACGGGGTCGTAGGTAAACTCGGACTTGGCGACACTGGTGCTGACGCTTTGCTGCCGACCCAGCGGTTCGTAGTGGATGGTGACGTCTGGAGTGGCGTCGCTGTAGTCGGTGGAGGTCATGAGGCCGTGGGTGTATCCGTAAGTGGTGGTGATGCCGCGTTCCGAGGTGCGGGTGAAGAGACGCCCGCCCGAGGTGTAGGCGTAATCGGCGTCGGTAGCGCCGTCGTCAGTTTCGCCCGGGTAGTTTTTCTCGACGAGGTGCCCGGTGGTAGGCCCGTAGATCCACGAGGTGACTTCCGAGCCGGCGGGTGGATTCTCAGGAACGCTCGCCAGGGTGAAAGTGGGGGCTACCTTCCAGGTGTGAAGCCGGATTTGGCGGTTTTGCTCATCATAGACGTTCCAAGTCGGGTAAGTCTGGCTGCCCCAAGTGGCCTTGACGCTGCCGGTAGGGTAATAGGCCGTGTAGGAAATATTGGCAAGAGTGGCTCCGCTTGCATCGAGAGTGTCGGGTGCGTCCAGCGTGATGACTCTTCCGAGGCTGTCATAAGCGTAGGAGGTAGTGTGATTGGCAGGGGTCTTCACGGCGAGGGGGCGTCCGGACTCGGTGACATCGGCCAGCCCGTCGGCATCCAAATCATACGTGGTGAGTCCGATGCGGGCGTCGGTGCTGGTGAGAAGACGCTGGAGGGGATCATAGGCGTAGTTAGTGCTGGTGATGACCGAATTGTCCGTCTTGAGAGTGGCGGCGGTGGTGAGAAGGTCGTGATGTTTGGTCGCCTTGGACTTCGTTCCGTCCGGATGGATGGTGATCTGGGTGGCGATGCCGGAAGTGGCATCGGGACGGGTGGTTTCACTGAGGGTGGCCCCACTCAAGGAGACGGAGCCGCGGGTGAGACCATCTTGGGATATGAAAGTCTGCGAAATGGTGACCGGGTCGATGCCCGTGGAAGAAATGGTCTGGGTGTTGCGGCGGGCGATTCCGAGGGAAGTGCCGTGAAGGGTCATGTCAGAAACCACATCCTGCTCAGTGGTGGTGACCTGGGTAGCGGTAGCACCATTCGCGATCGGGATGCTGCGGGAGGTGGTGGTACGCTGCCCCTCGGCATTGTAGTCATAGGTGAGGGTGACGTTATCGCCATCTGTTACAGATTTGAGTTGAGTTCGGGAACCCGCAGCGGCGCTCAAGGGATGATAGGCGTAGTTGGTGGTGCCGGTGGCCGCAGAGTTGATCTTGCTAGTGCGCCCGAGGAGGTCGATGAAGGTGGTGGAGACGATGCCGGTGGCGGTTTGGGTGGTCGTCAGGCCATGGGCCTGAGGAACGCTGCCGGCGATGGGGTAGGTATCGTAGGTGTAGCTCATGTCGGCGACGGCGGTGCCAGTCACAGACTTGGTTTGGCCGTCAAGGTAGTTGGCAGTGATGGAGGTGGCAAGATCGGCGTAGGTGGTGGTTTCGATATCACCGGTGGCACTGCGAGTGATGACCTTGGAGGTCGTCGTTCGATCTTCGGCAAGGGTGGATTTCTCTGAAGGTCCCACTGTCGTCCGGATGAGGCCGTCAATGCTGCGCGTGCTTGAACCAATGAAGAGTGACTGGCCGGCTATACTGCGGGTCCGGGTGGTGGTGAGCCCGTCGACGGCGGTGAACGTCGCGACAACTGGTGATGCCGCACAAGCTTTGTCCTCGACCTTGTAGACACGCTTGAGGCCATCGCGAAAATAGGTGGTGGTAGCTCCCATGCGGTCACGAGAAAACTCGAGGCCGCAGCAGGCGTATTGGTTGACGTCGTAGTCGCTCATATCCGCGTTGTAGATTCGCTTGATCGGCCGTCCGCTTTGGTCGAAACCTCCATGGTAGCTGAGATCAGTATCCCACTGTTCGGTGACCAGATTCGAAGCGATGTCCTTGGTGACCTCGCTGATGGCGATGTCGCCAAGGCCGAAGGTTGTTTTCACCTCGGTCCCAGCCGTGACGCCACTACGGGAGCCTGCGCCAGAGCGGGTGGTCACGACTAATTTGCCGTTAACCATGGCATACGTGTAGGTGACTGCGGTACCATCGGTATTCTCAACCCACTTGATCCGGCCAGTGCTAGGGGCACCCACATTCTCCCCGAAATAGGCGGTGGTGGTAGTGTGCCACGTATTTCCGTCCCGTTTCTCGGTTTTAAGCAGTCTTTCAGTGGAACCGGGCGCGGATGTGGTCTTGGACTCTCCGATCAGGTTTCCCGCCACGTAACGTTTTTCGACACTTTCATTGCCAGTTACGATCGTAACAGTCTTTCTAGCGCTGATTCTCGAGGTGAGCGGAAGATCTTTCCATCCGGAATAGCTTGTGATCACCGAGACGGGAGAATTCATGGAAAGTGAATATTCGTTGTAGATCCAGGAGCCATCGGGATTCACCGTAGATTCGAGCCGACCGTGGACTGCCGGGTTAGCCGCTGTTCCGACGCCCGCAGTTATTCCCAGGTCCATGTAAGTATGTGTGGTTTCCTGTGGGGACTGCCCTGGGACGTCGTATGCATCAATTCGAGAAATCAAACGCTTCATCCCAGGGCTACCACCTTCGAGATTCTCAGTGAAGGTGCCACTAGAGTTCTGAGTGATGTTCGGTGAATAGTCCCGGTAGACTTCACGGGATTTTGCGGTTCGCACGAGTGGGCCAATAGTTCCTGCTGCATTGACCGAGGCAGTAAAGACTTCCCGGACAATGGTGTAGTGCCAGGCTCTTGAGGTGCGGTCGGAGTAGGTGAGATTCTCTTGGCTGAGAAGCGGCCCTGTAGTACCTTCACCCGAGTAAACCTTGGAGACCAGGGTTGCTGGCTTGCCAATAAAGCCATAAGTTTGAACGATTTCGTTGGTCACTGTGCGTGTTCCAACGATGCCTGTAGCGTCTTTACGAATGAAAAGCAGGGTATCGCTAACCGTCTCGCCGTCCGGGTATTTTACCTTTACGTCGGTGAGCGGAGTGACGGCGGTGAATCCGGTTGCGACATAGACGCCATTGGATTTCGTCAAAGCAGCAGCGCTTCGATTCCAGACGCGAAGCCGCCAACCTTTCTCAGGTGCGGTTAGGAAATCCACCTGAGTGAACCGGTCATCGGTCAAGACTTGATGGATGAACACTCCTCCCACAACTGGACCATTCACCCTGATCACTTCGAAAGCTCCTTCCGCATCAATGGACAAACAGGAAGGCAGGATGGTGAAAGGTCCTATCTGAGGTTCTTGGATTTCTATATAGACTTCGCCTCTTTGTAGAGGGTCTGGCGTGAATGTGCGTTCGAGCAACTCCTTGAACATCGGCAAGCTTCCATCTCTTTCGTTAGCAATCCGCGAGAGATCCCCTAGGCCATCGGGCTTCCCATAGCGAGCGTGGCCTAACGACAGCGACCAGTTGAAACTGCTATTTGACGGGACACCCGTTTCGTTACATTTGCCCTTTTTCTTTGGAACTGAAGGGGCGGGCACATTTACAGGCTGGGTAGGCTGGCCAGCGAGAGGAACGATTGGCGCAAAAAACAAGGCTGCGACGACGAAAATGCGGGATAGTGTCATGAGTGTTGAAGAGGTTGCCGTGGATCGAAGGCTATTTTTTTGAACTTGTGTCAGTGGATTTGGAAACCCGTCCGGCAAGCAGGGAAGAGGCATCACCGGCTGCGTAAGAGAACTCAGGACGACTTGCTATGATTTCGCGAAGCATTTCAACATCCTTCTCTTCCCCACAAAGTCCTAGGGCGGCGATCGCCGGAAGACGTAAAGAAGGGAGAGAATTCTCCGAATAGGCGATCTTGCGGATCACAGGTCGGAATCTTTCAGGCAGCAGGATTCCGGCAGCTTGAATCGCTGAGACGCGGACTGAGTTATCAAGCATTGCCCCCTCATGAAGCGCACGTGTCAGCCAAGGCGTGAGAGCTGAAATGGCTTGAGAACAATCCACACTACCGGGAGCCCGGGACAAAGTAATAAGCATCATCAGAGTGGTGCCGGGGATTCTGGTCTGCTCAAGATCTCGGTCCGTGGTGGCAGCCACCATCGCCTGCAGGACTTGTGAAGTGATTTCCGCAGATGGGGGAGGGACGCGGGAGCCGTTTGTCTCGGAAGGACGCAGGTCAAGCCACGAGGCAAGGTGCTGGACCGTATAATCGCGGAGAACCAGCGGCTGGCTAGGAGAGTTAAGTAACTGAATCAAATTTCTAGAGTATCGCTCTGGGTCACTTTCATGATAGTAAAGACAGGTCATGATGTCGTTGGCGATTATATACCAGTGCTCAGGAAGCTCCCCTTTGGGAGGCCCGCCTTCAAGAAGTCGATAAAGATGCCGGAGTTCAAGCTCGCTACACTCATTTTCAAGGGTCCTGCGGAGCTGGTCGATGCGGACCTGCCAAGGCTGGCCGGGATCGGAGATAAAGGCGAGATTCTCTGGGGTGGGCGTCCGAGCCACGGATACTTCCGGCGAGTGCGCGTTGGCGTTGGATGGTGATGGTTCCGTCTCAGCTCCGCCAAGGGGCAGGCAGCTCGTCTTCCACGAATACAAGCCCACCGTGCCGAGCGCAAGGGCGAGAAAAGGCAGGATGATTTTAGCAGGGAATATCACGGGACAAGGGGCGTATTGAATCGATGGGGCTCTATGAATGGTGGAGCGGGTCGGAAAGTCTGAAGAGAGTCTGCTGCTCGGCAGAACTAGCGGGTCCCGACAAGGACGCCGTTGCGGTCATATACCAGAAGGCTGTGACAATAGCCCCCCGCCTGCCCGAGAGGAAAAAGGAATTCGAGGTTTACTACACCATTGACGACATCTGCAGGAAAAATTGACCTCAGTGTTGCCCCGTTAGGAAACATCACCCCGGCCCGGACGATTCTCACGTCAATGCGGCCTCCAGGCGGCAGGTTGAGAACGGTCATAGGAGTATTAAGCAGTTTATAGCCAGCAATGGAGCTGATGCCGGAGGTAGTCATATCGTTTTGTAGAGCATCTGCCACGCAGATCGTATTGACGCGCTGAACCGCCAATATCGGCCCACCGCCGAACAAGCGAGCAGCCACTCCGAACTCCTCTGCGGAGCTAGCAAGAATCGTAACATTGGTGTTCGCTCCGTTGCGGACCGCGACGAGCGAGGCCAACTTTTCAGATACAGAAAATCCGACCTCCTCGGCCGCAGGAATTGACAGCGTTCGCATCGCATTTTTCAGGACATCAATGATTTCCGATGAGAAACCCGGTGCAGGAATGACTTTCACCACCAAATTGGCGGTATTTCCATTTTGCAGTAAGCCGTTAATGGTAAATGCTCCGGGTGTGTTGAACGGGATAATTGTCGTTAGGTCCCCAGTATTACTCCACGAGCCACCCGAAGACAGCGTTACAACTGAAGTTTGCATAAGGTCCGCATCCCACGCACCCACCCTTAGGGAATCTCCCTGGCGGATTGTGAGAGTTTCCCCATCCATCACGTTGGTCGCCTGCCAGATTAAGGTGCCTGTGGTCCCCCATCCCTGTTCATAGACCAAGCTGTAGGATTGAGGCACAGAGTCGTTGGCGAGCGTGACGTTGGCGAACCAATGCCCTCCACCGGTACCATTTACTGCCGGACTTCCATTGATGGTGACTGAGTTTACATTCCGCGCAAAGCCTTCGATAAAGGCGGGTGAGGTGCGCGAATTTGCTGAATGGGCAATGAGCCTGTTATCCCGGGCAAGAATTGCTGCCGCATTGGCAGGCGCGTAAATTTTCAGTGCGACAAGGCGCACCGTGCGCCGAGCGATTTCGTTGTCCACGAAAGCGGTGACCCGGTGGGTACCTGCGGCGAGCCAAGGAGTAAGGGCTTGCATCAGACCACGTTTGGCCAGTCCGAAGCGTACATTTTGGCGTGTGACTGGAACACCGTCCACTTTGATCACCACCGCAATGTCCTCATTGCCGTAGGTAGTGCCCAGGATTTCCATATCCAAGCGAATCAGCCAGTTTCCATCCGATGGGACTGAAAAATCCCAACTAACCTCACCGCGATAGCTATCGGCCAAAAGCCCCCCGGTAGTCATTGTCGACCCCGTAGAAGAAGTGGCAAATCCGCCGATTGCTACTTCGCTGAGCAAGGTATCGGTGATTGCATTGGCAACAAGGACGTCGGATCCAAGGGCATTGACCTCGTCTCCGTCGCTTTCACCGTCACCATCAGTGTCCGAATCGGCCGGATTGCTCCCCAATAGGTATTCATCGCGATTGGAAAGTCCATCACTGTCGAAGTCGCCCCGTTCGCCCTGCTTGAGAATATCGGCATAGCCGTTGTCTGCGGTATCAAGTCCATACTGCTGTTCCCATGCGTCAGGAAGATAGTCTTCATCCGCATCAGCAGACTCAAAGGCGTAGGACCGGAGGCAGGAAGAAGGGATAGGTGCCCGGCCCCCGCCTGGAGGAGCCCACGCTAGGCTGACATGTGAGTTCCCCGCGTGGCCGACTGATTGAAGCGTTTCAAAGAAATATGCCTGCCCTTGCTCCAAATAAATGGAAGCTGACATCTGAGAAGTCGTTTGATCCCATAGATTCAAATCACCAAAAGGAATACCGTGTCCATCTCCCAGATCCGGATTGATTTCCGCGATCCGGCGTTTGCGGTATTTGGACTCGTCCTGAGAGAGATACATCTCCACCCCGTTCCGGCCAGAAACCCAGAACCGATAGTGTCCCGTGCTTGGAGCAAGAATGTATCCCCGCGTACGGGTGGAATAGTAAGTCCCGGGTTGTTGCCCCGTGGTGGACTGATTCAGAAAGCTCATGGTCCCCGGTGCCGCATAAAAGATGGCGTCCTCAACGAGCGAGCGGGTCGAATAATGGGTTGTCGGAGCCCATGTCTCCATGGCCAGCCGTCCCCGCAGAGAGCTCGGTGTGAGCGGATCTGTGAGGTGGAGAGCCTCTGCAAAAGTTACTAGACGGTCCCCATCGGTGTTTTCGAAAGCTTGGGACTTCAGTAAAATTACTGAGTCGATTTCAAAATTCTGTCCCGCGATGCTGCTTGGATCGAGGCGAAGCTTGGTGATCGTTTTGCCAGCCCAAGTCGGGTAGCTGCGAAGATCAAACCACAAGGTCTGCCATCCTTCATTTGTAACCGGCATGGAGGCGGTACGCGTTTGGGTGAATCCACCCTCCGTGGTGGCCCAATAAATTGCAAACGTACCATTGATATTGGATTTCACCTGCACCGCCACACCGCCCTGATTTGCGAAAGAGAATGCGGGCCCTGTGAGATTCGGATCAATCGAGGTGCTGCTTCCTTTCAGTTTACCATCCTCCCAGCGAAAGCCCGAAACATGGGCAGAAGCCAGTGTCCAATTTTGGGCATCGGTATTAAAATCGTATGTCTTGGTGGCGAGCGAACCGTCGCGATCCCCAAGCTGGGTGACCGCTCCCAAGTAATCGATTGCGAAAGTAAGCCCTACCGCGGTTCCGGGGTCGAGTCTGAGTCCTTGGATGGTTTTCCCCCCCCATTGCGGATGGGTGGATAGATTGAATTTAACGGTCGTCCATTGCTGGGCCGGAACCACTTGCTGCGCCATGCGAGATTCGCCAAAACCTCAGTCTTCACTGGACCAATAGAGTTGGAGACTCGAAGCCTGAGAAAACCAAACTCGAAGGACCACGCCTGCAGCGTCGCGCAATTGCAATTTTTGGCCGGGAACAGAAAAATTCGGGTCTGTACCAACCGAACTCCCACGAAGGCAGCCATTTTCGGACCGTGGATCGGCAACCGACGGGCTTGTTTGAGTCCAGCCATTCAGGCTGTCATCAAAGTCCCATTGGACCACAGCGCTTTCCTTGATCCATAGGGAATCTGGGACCGTCTGAGCGTGCGACAGTGCAGGTGACAATAGTGCAAACAATGGAACAACAGCTCGTTGCGCCACCTTGATTCCGTGCAGTAGAACACGGAAGGCAGCATTTCCTGCTGCTAAAGTCGTAGGGAAAGTGTTCATGGATTCGATCTCGGCAAGCGGTGATGAATGTGGCGTGGATTAAGAACTGAAAGGAGGTTGAAATAATCCCTCCATGGCTCATACAACCAAACGAGATTTCATAAAACCCGGTCCTTCGAAACATCACAACAAGATTGAGTAAGGAAAACGTGACAAAATCCGTCCGGTGAGTCACTCCTCGCCAAAAGCCCCCAATGAAAATCTCTCAGATCCGGCGGCAAATGACCGGCAAATTTCCGCTTTCACGTAAAATGAAGGCAAGACACCCATGAGTTTCCGGAACTCAAGGGTGAAGTCAGTTTGGTGGCGAAAACCCAATCGATTTGCGACATATTTGATACTGTAACCCTCCCGGAGCAAATGACCGGCACCGATAATTCTGATATTTCGCAGCCAAGTCTTGCAGGTGATTCCGACCCCGTTTTCAAGCGCACGAGCAAACGTCCGCTGGCCGACACCCAGCGATCGGCACAGGAGACCCACTTTCCACTCACACGGCTCGAACAGAGGATCGAGCTGAACGAGACGGTTGCACTCAGGGTCACTGAACCACCAAAATCCGTTTGAAAACAGGATCTTGCGCCGCTCCGACGCGGGTTCGTGATGCATGGGCTGGTAAAGAAAGAGATTGCGGGTGCAAAGGGGCTTCATGACTCATGTGGCAGATGCAAGTCATTTCTGAAGGCGAAACCCAACAGAAACCTGATTGGATCTAGAAGCATATTTGACATTCCGGTCACAATATCATCCCTGCGGATGATGGCATTCGGGAGGCGGCAAAACGTAGAAACCTACAAAGCCATCTTGACCGGGCTGATCCCACCCATTGAACGGGCGTGCAACCGCGTTAAAACTGGACGGAGCTGCTCCGTCATCCATTCTCCGCCACCATGTCAGGACAACCCGGACTTCCCAATCTTCAAGCCATGCGCGGACGCCGCAAGGGCGGAGCGCGCCTCCCGCAGGCCATTGCATTTCACGGCATCCCGGCATTTGTGGACGCCTTTCTCACCAGCCTCGCCGTTCGTGCTTATTCTCAGGGTTCGATCGAGGCGCACCGTTGGGCCCTCCGCCAGTTCACTTCATGGGCTGACTCGCATAGTCCAAAGACTGCCGGGGCGTTCACGCGCGCCGACATCGAAGTTTACCAGCTCTTTCTTCACCATTACCGCAGTCCTCGGGGCGGCCGGTCGCTCGTTGTCAACACGCAGCTCGCCCGCCTTGGCTGCGTCCGGCGCTTCTTCGCGTGGCTCTGCCGTTCCGGCATGATTCCCGCGAATCCTGCTGCCGATCTCGAGCTGCCGCGCAAACAAGCCCGCCCCCTGCCGAAGTTTCTCAGCCAACCGGAAATCCAAATTCTTCTCGCCATTCCTGACCCGGCCGACCCCTTTGGCCTGTGCGACCGGACGATTCTTGAGCTCTTTTACGCCACGGGGATCCGCCGCACCGAAATGGCCAACCTGGATCACGGGGACTTCGATCCCGCCGCCCGCACCCTGCACATCCGCAAGGGTAAGAACGGCAAGAGCCGCTTGCTGCCTGTCGGCGAACGCGCTGCCGTTTGGCTCCAGCGCTACCTGGCCGCGTCGCGTCCGTTGTTCCATCACCTGCCGCATGAATCCGCCCTGTTCCTCACGGGCTACGGTACTCGATTCAGTCCCGCCTACCTCGGCAACTGGATCAAAAAACTCCTCAAACGTTGCGGAATTGACAAACCTGGCTCATGCCACTTGTGGCGACATTCCTGCGCCACCGACATGCACCGTGGCGGAGCCGATATCCGGTATGTGCAGGAAATGCTTGGCCACGCCCGGATGGAAACCACGCAGATTTACACCCATGTCCACATCGACGCTCTTCAGGAAGTCCATGCCCGATGCCACCCGCACGGACGACTGGAAAAAAGCGACGACGTTTTCGGCGAACGTGCGCAAACACAGACGACAGAGTTGCGGAATTTATCTTCCCGCTGCGGGAAAGATCTACTAAAGAATCAAACCCTCATGGTGGCTGCGAACCTGACATCCTCAGTTGCGATCACCCCGCCGGCGGCATCCCGCGGGAAATGCCCGGATTTCCCACCCGAGGAAGAACCTCCTAGCGGCGAGTTGCCTGTCACCTTCCCCAAACCACCGCCAAAGAGTGGACCATCGGCCGGAGATCTCCATAATGCCACTCACATCGACCCTCCAAATTCTGCGAAGTCACAAGGATCAGGACAGCGTGTGACTTACTACGCATATCGTTATTATGACCCCCTTACAGGCAGGTGGCCGTCCAGAGATCCGATCGGGGAAAGGGGCGGGGTAAATTTGTATGGTTTTGTTGGTAATGACAGCCTAAACCTATTAGACATAATGGGAGCAAATCCATGGAGTCCACTATATGAACAGATGCATAAAGGTGGAATTGAGGCATACAATCGAGCACAAAAAGACCTCAAGGAGCGGCAAGCAAAATGGGATGATTCCAAAACTAAGAATGGGGCCCGTCCCGACAAAGAATTTGAATATGGTTCAAGAGCTTGTAAGAAGTGGAAGTGTGCTGACGGGAAATGGGAATTTTTTTCAGGGGAACCGGGGACAAGTGGAAGCTCAAAACATGTTGAACCTCGTGATGTGCCGGAGTGCCCGGAAGGTAGCCAACAGGCTGGATTTTCACATAACCACCCAGATGGCCCCTTGTCTCCAGGGGACAGAGAAACAAGCCGAAAAGGTAAAAATAGAGATTTCAAAGGCCTAATACCTGAAGAAAGGCAATTGCCGCCGGGGCTTCCTTTTTCAGCTACGCACAATACGGGAGGTGGAGATCTACGGTCTAGTATATATAACCCCCATGTGCCGTCGGAACCTTCAGGTAACACAATCAATGTCTATCCACCACGTTAAGTCATGAATTACATCGTAGTTTTAGCATTGCTATTTGGCAGTTTTCGGTTGGTGCTTGGCCAAGCTCTTCCTGTGGAAGATCCTTTTGCAGAAGGCTTTGGACCACGAAACTGCGATCAGATACCTTGGTCGCTGCTTATTAAGCAGAATGTATTGCTAGATGGCAAGCTTATTAAGATCGAAGGTTGGCTAAAAGTAGTGAAAGTCGACGAAAAATTAGCCGTCACGATACATCAAGATCTGGAGTCGGCAAAAGCTGGTTTCAAGCAAAACAGTATCCGGCTAAAAATAACCGATAAAACATTCAATTCTTATAAGAATGGAGGTCTGGAGGATTGGCTGAAGCTAAACGAAAGGCCAGTTTTGATGTTTGGCTACTTTAGTTTTGCACAAGACTGGTTGGATGGTAACCCAATAGGATTTTTCAATGAGCCCGTTTGGATATTCTCCATAGGAGACGATTTGCAGGGAGAGATCAATATAAAAACGAGGGGAGTCAAGTGGCGATGACGCCATTGAATTGGATCAGTAGATAAATCCGCCTCATAAATCGAGCCAGTTCTGAATGGTGCTAACTTAAGACTGATATGGGATAAAATAAGGCATCTGGGCGGAGTAGGATGGCATGAATGGGGTCACATGAATGAATGGGGTCATAAATCGGGTCATAAATCGGGTCAGGCCTCACGGGGTCACACGAATTGATCCCGTTTCTGGGGTCGGTTCCGAATGGCGCTAACTTAAGGGTTGTTTGGGACGATTTCATCTGCGGGTTTCTTGTAGCGGGAGCGATGGCTGATCTCGATCATTTGATGTCGGGGAACATTCAGTAGCTGGTGCGGCTTCGGTCTTCGTTTCACAGCTCTGGGTTCTCGCCGGAATGGTCTGTTGGGAACCTGGTCTTCGGCCACTAGTTCGGTCAGGTCCGTCACCAGCCGCTTGCGGAGTTTGGCTGAGGGCGCGTTGAGCACGAGAGGCAGCCAGTGGCTGAGTCTGTCGATAGTGCCCTTGAAACTGGCCGATTCCGCTTCGGCCGACTTGCCGTGGTTCATCAGGGCGCGCAAGAGATTGTAGGCGATGATGTGGGCGAGGAGTTCGCGCCGGATCATCGCCGGACTTAGCGTTTTGAGAACCGCCATTCCAAGCGTGGTTTTCAAGTCGTCGATGAACAGCTCCACATCCCAGCGCTTCTGATAGAGAGCCCCGATGCTTGAAGCGCTCATCTTTTCCGGATCAAGCATCGTGCATGCGATCTGCATTTCCGAGGTCCTGAAACCGGCACCGGGATCAACCGTGACCGTCACCACGCGCACCGTGATGCTGTCCGGCATGGCCCCATAGGCCTGCGGCGAAATCCATTTCGGCCTGATGTTAGGCTTCCTCCAGCGTTCCATCCGATCACCCCGGCCAAGTTCCGCGGCGTGCGGATCTGGCTTGCGGATGCCGTTGTTGCGCATGACAACTTTCACCCCCTTTTTACCGAAGAGATAGAGGGTAAACCAGCAGCAGAAGCCGCTGTCCGCCACGATGGTGTCACCGGCCCTGACATGCTTCCAGAGCTTGCGGCAGAGGTTGCGCTCGCTGCTGCGAAACGGACCGGTCGCCGCGCCGATCCATACTCCCGTCGCCAGATCGAACAAGCCGACGAGCCGCATGATTGGGAACCCGCAACCCTCTTTCTGCGAGCGAGATTGAGGCCAGGCGGCCTGATTGGCTGGCGTGTCCGGCATGCTCAGAGTGGTGCCGTCCACCACGAAAGTGCGTGGGCTGCGGCGAGGACACATCGCCGCGACGAGATGCCGGTGAATCCCGATGAGCAAGCGGATCGGGATGCGGACCCGCGCCTTGCAATACGCCGCAGTGCTTGGCGAGCAGATCGCCTCGCCATGTCGGCTGAGAAGCGCCTGCACGGAAGCCACACCATGCCGGCACGAGCCGTTGGCGAGCACCTGACAAAGAAACGTCCAGAACACCACAGGCAGCGGAAACGAACGGTTTCTGAAGCCTGGGACCTTTTCCAACAGTCCCACGGCAAGCAAATCCCCGAAGAGATCCTTGGCCTGACGCAGACAAAGCGAACTGAGATCAACAGCTTTGCGCCGCATTGCAGAACCGGGCCGAACAGGCCTCCTGCCATAAAGTTTTCGGTGCCAGCCTGGAAACATCGGCGTTATGGAAGTCATTGAGGGTCAATGAGCAATAATCAAGCCAACTTGCGGAAAATCTAACGTTATTTTATCCCAAACAACCCTTAAGTTAGCGCCATTCCACCCTGACCCCATTTACACCTTAAAACCGCCGCCCGCCGGAAAGATGTTCCCGAACCCGTCAGGCACTATACCCTCGACGGCTACGATGTGCTCAAAAAGTGGCTCAGCTACCGGCACGCCATTCTCTTCTCAGCGAATCGCCACCGGATCCCGATTGATTAATTGTACCAGCCATCCGAAACAAGGTCTCCTCGACATACATCTTAACACCACCACCTCCGCTGGAAAGACAAGCTAACGTTCAAAATATCGTTGCGGGCAAAGTCTTATGACTGTCCTGTCGCCAAGAGCGATTAAATTTTTGGCGGAGTGTAGAGTAGCTTTAACGCATCAATCACATTTTCCCACTCGCTGAGTCGCATCTCGTCAAGAATTGCAAGTGCATTATCATTATCGCTGAGACGGTTGGTCAACATATCGTTTAGCTTCTCCAGTCCGGACCGCATTTTTTCATCCCAGCCTTGACCATAATTGCCGATTCGAGCTGTCATCTGGTTTTCCAATCCACTAGAATGAGTTTTTGTAGTATCGTAGTGTATCTGAAGGCTAATCAACACATCAAGGAGGTTTAAACGGAAATCATTTTTTCCGCCCCAGTCCGGAAGGTTACCAATATCCTTTACCAGACAATCTCTCCATGCATCAGTTCTTCGCTTTTCATGGCTGTGAAACCAGGCGTCCATACCGTTGGCAAGGTGCTGTCTTGTCAGAGGATCGCAAAACTTGGCAGCATGCTTGACCATTTCCAAGCCATGGTCGTGGGCACATTCGTAATACAAGTCTTTGGCTGTCTTATTACTTGCGCGTTCATCCCACTTACCGTCCCACCCTTTCGGGGAGGAGCAATCGTGCAACAACGACAGATAGTATCGGCGCAAAGGTGTAGGACTCAAGTCGCCAATGACCTCCGGTATCTCCTTGGTCTGATTGAAGATCGTTTGCATATTGCGAACTTCGGAACGCGCCAGTTTCCAAGCGTCGACTCTTGACTCGTTCATTTTCCTTTGGATGCGATTGCTAGCCCGCACTTTGAGATCCTCGGGTCTTTCAAGTGTGAACTCCCTGCAAGGAAAATGGATCGCAGACGAAACGAAGGCTGGGTAAAGCACGAATGAATATGTAGGCCCATCATACTCCCATGCCAGCTTATTCACCTGCGCTGGGTCTCCGGCAAATACCGCCAGTGCATCTTCGTTTAGTTTTTCTTCCTTTCTATTGTCGGTATCAAGTTCAGCCACGATTGTGAATCGTGTGTAAAGCTCCGCGCTACCCCTATTGTCCTTGTTTCCGATCTGAACTGAAAAGTTGTCTTGAGCGTGTGCGATGCTTGATAGTAAGGCTAACAAGAAGAATGAATTGGAGTGGGATTTGATATTCATTGGCGGCTTTCAACGGTTTTGGGCGATCCTATGTTCGAATTATTAGTGTATATAGTACGATTGTTAGTTGGGGTGCCTTCCAGGAAGACACCTGCTCCGGGCATTATTATGTGTGACATTCGCGCTCGTGCTAGGTACAAAGTTGTTTTATTGCCTTTTTTGTCGGGCTTTGGATTCTCGAGACACAGATGATCCCAATCCATCTCGCTATCGAAATCCTTTTCCGCCACCGCCACCCGGATCACATTCCACCAAGGTAGTTTCCGGTTCGTTGGATGTTGCAACGTATGGTCAACACCTGTCTTATAGCTTCTCAGGCTCACCTCTTTGAACTCGTGCGGCGGAGTAGAACCTAGTCTCACGTCAATTACCACCCAGCCTTTCATGGCAACCAAGATTGAGGCGGCAACGGCAGTGCTCAGCAAGCCTCCACTGTAAAATAGCGCCACCCGCTTCTTTGCTTTGACTGCCATTGCCTCGCTCTCCTCCACCGTCACCGGTTCAGGCACCTTTTTTGGGATTAAAATGTCTCGAACCAGCAACCCAAAACATACGATGGCAGTCAGAATCCAAAGCATCGCCCAATACTGACTGAATAAGAAGATGCGAAACAACATCAGGCAGCATATCCAAACCAGCCAGACCATGAGTACTGCAACGGTTGCCAATAGCGGCTTGGCCTTTGCATCATCCGAAAACGGATTATTGCCGATAACGATCGGGATTATCCCACCTAAGCCCAAGAGCCCTGGCGGGAGGAGAGTGGCAAGATCGCTCAGTTCCATGTTTCATGCCTGACTGGTTTATGTAGAAAACGCAATGATGTTTTTCAAAACGAATACGATTTGTAATGACTATAATCTCAGGCATAGCAGAAAATTAAGTTTAGTTAATCCAAAACAAACCACCATTCGTATCAAGGTTGGAGAATGTGAAGTCGTTTGTTTTATTTCTTCGGTTTATATTTCTGAATCTCGGCGGCTGTTGGTTGCCACCACGTCAAGCTGAAGCGCCCCGCAAGTTCCTTTCCATCGATCCGGGTTGGGTCCACCCGATTCCATGGCTGAACTACCGCGTGAGTGGTTAGATAAAGCAGTGAGGGTACTTCGGACTTGATCAGTGTGATGAGGGCATTTAAAGCCAACATCTGATGAGGGGTGTAATCCTCGGCGCCCGGATTGGGATCCTTCGGGACGTGAGCTTGAAGGTTTGCGAGACTGATGGCGATGGAATGATCATTGATGTGTCCGTTCGTGGTCTTGGGAACGGGAATAGTGGTGGATACATGTCTTCCTCGGTCTTGATAGCGGACGCATTGATAGACGAGAGATTCGGTGTCGTCCGACTTGTATGTCCAATCGGAGTCTTTCGTGTCCCTAGCGATGATGAAGTGGTAAGCGTTCCCCTTGCTTCTGAGGTAATCAATGCTGGATCTGGCGCTTGCTCCAGCAGTGGCATGCAGTATCAAAAGCGTCGGTTCCACTCCCTTTGGGCGTGGCGTGGTACTCAATAGATTGTTAAGGCGTTGTATGATCATGGTTAATTGATGATGGAGTGGTGGAGGCTGATGACGTGGCTTTGATGCTGGCCACTAGATTCATGTGGTTGTTTTCGCGGTGAAAGGCACTGGTGTAGTAGAGACTGATCCGGGGCAAGGAGTTTGGAATCAGCGCCTTGGAAAAAGCTGCTCCACACCATCCTTGGAAAGCGGGACGTAACCAACGATCACGGGGCCGGAGACGTCGACACCGCCGTCCTCGGTGATCAGGTATTTTCCGCCAAGCTTTTGCTGATCCTGAGTAGGAATTTTCACGGCGACTTCGCCGCCACCTTCCCGGGTGGTTTTAAAGAAGATCTTCAGCGAGTCGCTGTAGACGGTTTTGAGAATGAGATGTGAGTTGCCTTGGGCAAGATTCTTGCGGGTGGCGGGCATGATTTCTTTGATGCCAGGTGCATTGCGGAGTTCCTGTTCTGTAAGCTCGGAGACCCAAGTGTTTCCGAATTGGATGTCCACGCTCGTAGCGTTTGCGAGATTGAGCTTACCTTTGATGTCGATGGCACCCTCTATCGTCCAGCCCGCTTGAGCATCGAAGCTGTTGCCGGTTGTCCGTTTATTGGAAAGCGCGTTGAAAGGTATCTTCTCGGCTGGGTTGTTGGCATCTGCGGCAATTTTTTTCAAATGCTCTGCCCCGAGTATGTTCCTAGCATCGTATTCCACCTCGTAGTGGCGATTACGAATAACTACTCCAGGACCCTTGAGTCTCCAACTGCTCTCGTATCGAGGGTCGCCCTGAGGTGGAGTGAACGACGTGAAACGGTTTTTTTGGAATGTTCCTGAGTCGACAAATTCGGGTCCCCAACATGATGTGAGGAAGATAGTGGTAATTATGGCCGAGAAGGCTAAAAGCAGGTTTGGTTTCATAGTGTAAAAATTATTGCAGGATCAGAAGAGAGATGATTAGAGCCACTCCAGTGGGTATTGTCACCCATCTCAGAATATTTATTAGAAAAGGTAATTTTAAAGATGTTGTGGAAGAATTTAATTCTCATTTTTCCGCGAGGCTAAGGGTATGGGTAGTCACCCGGGGGGGAAGGGTGGGTCAGAGGTCTGAAAGCCAGGTGACGGGTTTTGGCGGAGGGCCGGCAAGCATGAAGCGCATGGCAGCGTTGATGGTGGCTAAGTCGTTGTCGAAGCCGCCGTGGCTCGGGCGTTTCCTCTCCTCGCCGTCGAAGAAGTCATCTTTGCTATCAACGGTGACCGGCGCGGGGATGCCGAGTTGGGAAACGTGCCTGCGCCACGTCTTCAAGTCTGCGGCGAACACCGGGTTCCCGCGGTTGAAGATGTCGCGCTTGTCGAGGGCGGCATTCCACGCAGCCTCCATTCCGAGGATAGGGGTCTTGTGGTCCTCGCAGGCGCGGCTGACGAAGTATAGCAGCGATTTCCGGTAGAGGCCGCCTACCGTATCGACGCGTTCGGCGGCATCGGTCAGGAGATAGCAGCGGCACTTCGCCGCAGAGAGCGAGCCGGCGGCTATGGCGGCTGCGTAGTGGTCGTTGGCAAAGCGCACGGTGCAGGCGGCGGCGAACATTTGACAAGTGTTTGCGACCTTGCCGGGCGGAAAGGTCGCGCGCAGGGAGGTGAGGAAATGGCCGTGCCAGATGGTGCCCGCAGAGTGGCCGGTGAGATGGATCTCGGTATCCGGGAACGCGCCGACCAGCCCGTGAAGCCCCTGTGCAAGCATGCTGGCGGCTTGGCTCGGGTCACCCGCCGCGCCCGCGTTCTGTTTCATCTGGCTCCACAACGATTTCCCCAGCCAGCCGAGAGAGTTCTCGACGGTGTAGTCCCAGCCGTCGCTGACCTTCTCGCGGATCTTGTCGAAAATGTTGGCCGCCGGACCGCGATCCTCCATGCCGGGTGGAAGCAGCTTTCGTAATACGTCTTCGCCCATGTCGAGGAGGCTCTCTTTCCAGCCGGTTTTCCAAACAATGAAGATCGGATAGATGTCGTTCGCGAGGAAAGCCGGCCCCATGACGCGGGCACGGTTAATGCCCGCGGCCTCTTCGTTGAGACCGCCGTGGGCATAAATGGCGATCTTTCGGTGGGTCTTCTTAGTCGCCATCCAAGTGCGTAGCTCGCCAATCAGAAGCTCCGACACAAAGGTGGCCGGTGTGTGTGCGGCCGAGCCGCGCATCACAGCGCCGTCATTGCCGATGACCAAGCAATGCTTGCGAGCTTCGTCCTCGGACCAGACCGTAACCCCGGCAGGCGCGGAGGTTGCGGACGAGCGCGTGTGCCCGGAGAGTTGGGGAAGCGAGTGGCTCGAGAAATTGACCGGCACAGGAACCGCAGGGCGCGGAACGCCGCGCGTGGCGACCCAGGCGTCGCTGGCGTGGTTCAGCCAGTCCTCGTAGGACAGCAGCGCGAAGCCTTGGTAACCCCAACCTGATCCCCACGAGTTTTGCACGATGAAGCCGTCGGCATTGAATCCTACGAAGGCGAAGGCATGGCCACCATCCACCTTGTAGGAAGATTTCCACGGGATTGCGGGCAAGATTCCGGACTTGGCTTTCGCAGTCGGCCCGAGATTCCAGCCCGTGTGGACTTCGGCGCTGGCAAACACCGCACCGACTTCAAGAATTGCGCTCTGCAGAGCGGCGATGTCGTCGGTTTCGATCCGATAGTAAGAACCGAGCGGATGAGCGGCGGCCTTGCGCTCCCAGCCGGGCAGCGGTCGGCCGGCCCCGCCCTGCTTGTTAAGGTAGGGCCAAGTGATTTCATCGCACACGCCATGGCGGTGCCAGCCTTTCATCGCGCCGCGGCAGCTCGAGCCCTCGTAGTCCTCGCCCGGCCACTCGTCGTAAAGCCGAGCGTGCTCGTATAGCATTCGCGGGCTGACCGACGGCGGCATCTTCGCCCCCGGCCTGAGTTTTCCGGCCGCGTAGTCCGCCACCATGGTATCCTTAAAATTGAGAAAGTTCACCAATGCTGCCAGACCGAAGCCGGTGCACGCGCCTTCCGCTCCTTGGTTAAGAACCAAGCTTTTGGCGTAGCTGGTGAAGAGGGTTTTCACCGCCGCTGGGCTGGGAAAGACATTCGGCAAGTTGACCAGCTTTGGCTGGTAGATCCGGTCGCGGATGTCGTAGCGGTCCGGCCGCGCGTCGAATCTGCGCGACATTCCGTGGTAGTTCGCTTTAAGGGAGGGCATGGATTTCGTTGTTTGGAGTTGAGGGGTAAGTGAGTCACGGGAGTGTGATCGCATCGGCAGTGAAGACGCCGTCTTTGAAACGCGCTTCGGATGGCGAATCGCAAACAATGAGGAAGCGTCCGCCACCCAGTTGGGCGAGCGCCTCTGGGCGATCGTGACCGCGTGTGGCAGGCGGATCGAACTGGCACTCTATCGCGCGCTCGAGGCGGGCTGGGCCTGCTTCGCTGTGCTGCCACCAGAAGCGGTCGGCGTCGCCGCGGTCGTGGGCATATCTCCAGCGATACAACGTCACCGGCCAGTCGATGGGCTGGGTCGGGCCGGCGAGAATCAGGAGGTCCGAGCCATCAAAGCAAAGGTCGCGAACCGCGAGGCCGTCGAGTTCGAGAAAATGGCGGATGTAGGGCCGCTGCGCCGGACCAATGGGTCGTAGGTGGAGCAGCCCGACTTTGTCCTGTCGGTATTCTTGTTCGATCTCAAGTTCGAGAATGATTGCCATGCCGCGCAGCACCGGCCCGCGGAGCCCGACGAGCAGACGCCTGGCTTGGAGGTCCCAAGCGAGCCCCTCGAAGTCCAAGCCGTTGTCTTTTCCCGGAATTGCGGCTGCCACGATGGGGCCGAGGAGCGGATCGTCGCGCAGCGCGTCGAGCAAAACGCTGCTGGTATCCGAGCAATTCAACCGGGCCGCGAAATGGTCCGCCGACTCTTCGTCACGGGTAACCCATTGCGATCTCCCGTCGATCACTTTCAGGGGGATGCGCCCTAGCAGGAAACGGTTGCCGTCCGCTTCGATTTCACCGAGCCTGCGTTGGTTCTCGGTGTCAGTTTTCCCATGTTTGGCGGCTTTCCGCTTCAGGCTGTGTGAGCCGACCATCCAGAGATAGCCATCTGCCGGATCCCAGTCCATCCCTTCGAGGTCCACTTCGTGCTCGGCCTTTCCCGGGAGGTCTAATGTGTCGTGCAGGTCGATTTCATCCGCCTTTTCCATCGTCTGGCTGCCAGTGACTTCGCGGAAAGCAAGAAGCCTGGTCCCTTCGTCCCCGCCTATCCAGAGGTCGTGCCCGACATGAACAGCGGCTGAGAGCGAGGCGGCGAACTCATGATCGGGAGAATCGAAGCGGAGTTTCATCGGTGAAAGTGACGTGGAATGGATTTCACGCGTCCACATGTCCGCTCTTCAAGCCGCACTGGCAGCCGGCGAAGTGGAATGGAACGACAGCTGTCGCCTTGGCCGGCTTCGCCGCCGCGGGGGACAACAGAACAAGGTATTGCTTCACTGCGTTCTGGAAGACGGTCCATTTTCTCTCCGAGACCAGCAGGCTCGGACAGTTCTTCCCGGTCCAGCTCTTGTGGGTCACCATGGCGGAAAGCGGCAATCCCTGATCGTGGAGAATGAGCGCCGCCAGCCGCGCCGCGCGGTCGTTGGCGACAGGTTGGTTGTTGCCCGCATGCATGCAGATCTCCATCGAGATGCTGGATGAGTTGGCGTCCGACCCGGCGTGATAGGAGCGCTCGTCGTCCGGTAGTTGGCGGATCGCCCGCGTATCGTCCACGGTGTAGTGCCACGACACCCAGATGGTCTTCCCATTATGGACGTAGTGGCCGGTGTTGCGGACGAAGGAGCTGTGGGCGTTCGCGTCCGCTCCCACGTCGGTGTTGTCGGTGTTGTGTATGGTTAGCCACTTGATCGGGATCTTGTTACCCGGCCGGTTCTTGCGGCCTTTGGCGATGAGTTCCTGATTGAGGTTGATGGAGTCGAGGAGTTCCTTGCGGTTCATGAGCTGAGGAAGGTTGGAATGGGCGGTTTTGGGTTACAAACGAGCCGAAGGGATTCGTGGGCGTTGAGAATCAAAAGCGTTCACCCGACTGAGTGCTCGTTCAGCCAGTGGAAAGTTCCGACAAGGTCTACCCGACCGGCTTGCGGGGCGACGCCGAGGCGCATGACGTTCGAGAGTTCGAGGAAAGTGCGCAAACGAGTCGGCCCCGGCTCGCTGGAGAACGAACCTCCTCTGATGGCACGAGTACAGACCACGTAGTCAGGCATTGTTTCCGGGGAGGATTTGGATGAATCGCGCCGCGCGTGCATCCGCTAGCAGACCAACAGAATGATTTCGGAAGATCAAGAGGGAGAGCTGAGCAAAATCGGAACTGTGGTTAAGGGTTGGTTATGATTAGGGATGCTGATGGATTTCGACGGCTGGTTGATGGTGGGGTTGGTTTTGAGGAAGCGGACTCCGCAATCGACGCCGACGGCTTTGGCGGGAGCGGATTCGGAGAGACCCACCCGGCTGGCGTGTGGGGCGACGCCGATGCGCTTGACGTTGGAGAGTTTGAGGACGCTGTCGTAGGGGTTGTGATAGTTGGTGCGGTGGACGCAGTGGAGGGAGAGCGAACTAACGGCGCATTTGCGAGCAGTCGGAGTGCCAACAATTTCCTCGATGAATGTGGAGCGATTGATTTCGTGGGACGGTGCCGCATTCTTTTTGTCTGGAACCTTGAGGAAGCGAGTGGGGCCTGGCTCGCTGGAAAACGAACCGCCTTTGATGGCGCGGGTGCAGACAATGTAGTCGGGCATGATCTTCGGGGAGGAAGTGGATGAATGACACAAAACAGCTATCTGTTAAAACTTCGGCAGAATGACGGGTGGAGATCAAGGTGGAGGTTCGAGCATAATCGGAGCTGTTGTTAAGTGATTGGGAAGGTTAGGGAAGTTGATGGTTTTTGGTGGATCCGGCACCGCGTCCTGGCTTTGCCGGGATAAATGGTTGATAGTGAAGACGAAGAGATTTTGGTGTGCGGTTGGCTGTCAAAGAGGAAGAGCGGAATGAATGTCCGCGGTCCGGTAGAGAGGATGCGGAATGAATGTCCGCGCTACGTTGAAGAGGCGAAATGAATGTTCGCGGGCCGGAAGAGCGAAATGAAGTTTCGCGCTCCTTGGGGGGAGTGACGAAAATTTCGCAGGCTTTTTCTTGCCGGATGCCTGTGAGAAAGCTAGCAGCTATCGGCCAATGAGATTGGTACGTCCCGAGCAGTCTTGGTTTATCCTCCTCCCCTCCCGTTCAGAGCGGCTTTGCCTGCAACAGTTGGCGTTGCGGTGTGGCTATCGGATTTGTGAACTTTGCTCGGAGCTGGAGTGCTCGGAACGTTATCTCTATCAGGTGTTTTCGCGCGACATCGGGCTGCCGCCGAAGGAGTGGATGCGGTGGGAACGGATGGTGGTGGCGAGCCGGAAACTGGTGGGCGGGAAATCGCCGGAAGAGGTTGCGAATGATCTTGGGTTCGCGACGCCACAGAATTTCCGGCGGGAATTCCTGAGGGTTTACGGGATGCCGCCGTTGGAATTCCAGCGTGAGCGGTGGGAGAGAGGAAGAGGTTGATGGTTGAGAATGAAGACCGCCTGAAGTGGGGA
The DNA here is from genome assembly GCA_031425955.1 of Akkermansiaceae bacterium. Taxonomy (GTDB): domain Bacteria; phylum Verrucomicrobiota; class Verrucomicrobiia; order Verrucomicrobiales; family Akkermansiaceae; genus Luteolibacter. The sequence continues at coordinate 25,227 of JANPKJ010000023.1, forward strand.
CTACATGCGAGGATCAAAGAGCGGAATGCATGTTCGCGGTCTGGAGGAGAAGAGCGGAATGATGTTCCGCGGTCCCGGTAGCTCTTTCTCTCAACTTTCAAAGCGCCCGGAATTCGCCGAGGTGAATCTGGTGCTCGTCGAAATAGACTCCGAGTCGTCGGAGGTCGGCGATGATCGAGTCCCTGAAAAATGCAGGCCGATGTCATCTTCGATCGCGTTGTAGAAGGTGATTCCAGTTTGGATATCGGAGGCTGCCGCATCAAGAACGGCGATGTTCATTCTTCATCGGCTCATTAAACGGACTTGCAGCGATGGATTGTTTTTCTGATCGCACATGTAAGCTGGCGGATTTGCTGAGGGGTACACGGTAATTGCTAGAGAAAATTGCAGGGAAACAGCCGGGACAGTTTTCTTGATCCCGCGGCCGGATGAATGGATGGTCGGCACGTGCCAGCAGCCCTACCCAAATCACCGCCTGCGGGCATCGCTTTGTTCGACCTGGACGGCACTTTGATTGCTTGGGACTGCCAGTTGTTATTCCGGCATTTCGTGCTGCGGCGGGAGCCGTGGCGGGGGATTTTCCTGCCGGTGTTCCTGTTGTTCCTGCCGCTCGCTGGGTTGCTGGGCGCGGGCGGGATGAAGCGGGTTTTCCTGAGCTACCTGTGGCGGATGGATCCGGAGGTGCTTGCGGAATACTCGCGGGAATTCGCGGCTTCGCTGATGCCGTCGATCTATGCAGAGCTGCGGGCGAATTTGGAAACGCGGCGGGTGGCGGGGGATTTTCTGATCCTGGCCTCGGCGAGTCCGGAGTTCTACGTGGCGGAAATCGGGCGGGAGCTGGGGTTTGACTTGACGCTCGGAACGCCGGTCGAGCTGGGAGAGTTTTTCCCGGATTTGGGAAACCACAAGGGCGCGGCGAAGGTGGCGCGGTTGAGGGAAGTGCTGCCGGCGGCATGGTTTGCGGATGAAAAGCTACGGAATTGCCACGGCTACACCGACAGCTGCGCGGACCTGCCGATGCTCGGGTTGTGTGATTCGGTGACGGTGGTGAATCCCTCGGAACGGCTCACCGGGATCGCGAAGCAGGCGGGTTGGGAGATCGTGAGGCCGGAGCGGCCTTGGAAAACGAAATTGGGATTTGCGGTTCGGGTGTTGGCACTGCTGCTCGGCTGCGGTGAGGATCCGGGGAAATTGAAGAGGTAAGGCACCACGAATCTGACGAATCGAGCGAATCGTTGAAGAGGGTGATCAGGATGGTTCAGAGGCTTTCTTCCATTCGTTCGATTCGTCAGATTCGTGGTGCTTCAATTCTTTTCGCCGGGGCGGGTCAGCTCCGTCCGCAGGATTGAATTGATTGTCAGCCGCGCCTTTCCGCGATTATTCTCGCCGGCAGATCACTCCAACGACCCATCCACTCATGCACCCGTTCCTCACTCCCGATTTCCAAATCCGCTGGTCCACGCTCGTCCCCGAAGCCGTGGAACCGGACATCCGCCACGCGCTGGAGATCGCGAAGCAGAATATCGAGGCGATTTGTGCGCAGGATCCCGCTGCGGCGAATTATGAATCGACGTTTCTCGCGTTTGAAAAAGCCAGCGAAGAGCTCAACCGCGGCTGGGGCCGGCTCAACCATCTGGACTCGGTGAGCGACTCGCCCGCCCAGCGCGAGGCGCTTGGCAAGATGCTCCCGGAAGTCACCGATTTATACTCGTCGCTCGCCCTCAATGAGCGGCTGTGGGCGGTGATCAAGGCGGCGGGCGAGAGTCCGGAAATCGCCTCGCTGACGCCGATCCAGCGGCGCTTCGTCGATGAAACGCTGGCCGATTTCCGCAACTCCGGCGCGGATCTTCCTCCGGCGCGGAAGGAGCGCATCGCCGCCATCGAGGCCGAGCTTTCCAAGCTCACCAAGGAGTATTCCGAGCACGTGCTCGACTCGACCAACGCGTGGGAGCTCATCATTACGGACGAGGCGAAACTCGCCGGCCTGCCGGATTCCGCCAAGGCCGGGGCCGCCGCGAACGCCCGCTCGAAGGGCCATGAAAACGCGTGGCGATTTTCCCTCCAGTTTCCCTCGATGTTCCCGCTCATGCAGCATCTGCACGACGACAGCATCCGCCACCAGGTGTGGGAGGCTTCGTCGAAAGTCGGCGCGACCGGCGAGTTCGACAACACCGCGCTGGTCTGGCGCATCCTCGAGCTGCGCCACGAAAAAGCGGAAATCCTCGGCCACGAGCATTTCGCCGACCTCACGCTGCTCCGCCGCATGGCGAAGTTCGGCGAGACGGCGCTGAAATTCATCGAAAGCTTCCACACCCGCATCCACCCGGCTTTTCTAGCGGAATACAAACAGCTCGCCCAATACAAGGCCGCGAAATCCGGTCAGCCGGTTGATCGACTGGAGCCGTGGGAAGTCGCTTACTGGTCGGAGAAACAACGCCAGGAAAACTACGATTTCGACGAAGAGGCGTTGCGTCCGTATTTCCCTGTCGATGGCGTGATGGCCGGCATGTTCGAAATCGCCTCGCGTCTTTTCGGCATCACCATCCGCGAGTTAGAAACCGTCTTCCTCGAGTCCTCTAACTCTCAACCAGCAACCCTCAACTCTCAACTCCCCGCAGAGACCTGGCACCCCGAGGTGAAGTTCTACGAAATCCACGATTCGAAAACCGCCGCGCATCTCGGTTCGTTTTATGCCGACTGGCATCCGCGCGAATCGAAACGTGGCGGCGCGTGGATGAATTCGCTGCACACCGGTGCGCTCGGTGAACCTCATCTCGGGCTGATCATCGGTAATATGAGCCCGCCGGTGGATGGCAAACCCGCGCTTCTGACTCACCGCGAGGTGGAGACGATTTTCCATGAGTTCGGCCATCTGCTGCACGGCCTGCTCAGCGAGGTTTCCGTGAAATCCCTGGCAGGCACGAACGTGCCGTGGGACTTCGTCGAGCTGCCCTCGCAGATCATGGAGAATTTCTGTTGGGACCGCGAATCACTCGATCTCTTCGCCCGCCATTTCGAAACCGAGGAGCCGATTCGGGAGGATCTGTTTGTAAAAATGATCGCCGCGAAAAACTATCTGAGCGCGTCCGGATTTATGCGCCAGCTCGCTTTCGCCAAACTCGACCTGGAGCTCCACATCCATCTATCCGACCACCTCGGCAAGGATCTGGACGCCGTGGATCGTGAGGTGCTCGCCGACTACCTCGCCCCGCTCAAGACTCCGTCGCCCTCGATGATGCGGCGCTTCGGCCACTTGTTCAGCAGCCCCACCGGCTATGCCGCCGGTTACTATTCCTACAAATGGGCTGAAGTGCTCGATGCCGACGCCTTCACCCGTTTCCAAACCGAGGGCGTGCTCAATCCCGAAACCGGCGCCGCCTTCCGCGAGCACATCCTCAGCAAAGGGAATTCCGTGCCGCCGGACGAGCTTTACCGCCGGTTCATGGGCCGCGATCCCGACCAGGAACCGCTGCTCGTCCGCGCCGGCCTCGCCGAGCCCGCGCTGGTGTGAAGCAATTCGCTGCTGCCGTTTCCTCGCTTGCTGCTGGACCCATATTCCTGTATTTATGGCCCCATGAAAACAACGATTGATCTTCCGGACGAAATTTTGGTGAAAGCAAAGGTTTTCGCGGCGGAGCAGCGGACGACTTTACGGGACTTGGTCGTGCGGGGACTCAAGCTGGTGACGGAGGGAGAACAACCGAATGACCGGAACCAGCGCAAGAAAGCGCTCAAGCACTTACTCGAAAGCATGCAGGCCAGCAATTCGGAACCGATGGTCCCGCTAAAAAGGGAGGAGATTTATGACCGATGAAGTGTTTTTGGATTCCAACGTGCTGCTTTACGCCTGTTCCACGGCAGCCGACGACGCGGAGAAGCGCCGGGTGGCGGAAGACCTGATCCTTGAACGTCCTTTCGCGCTCTCCGCACAAGTCTTGCAGGAATTCATTGCGAATGCCTTACGCAAGCCTCGCTTGGGCATCAGCGAGGGAAACATCGACGCGACTCTCCAATTGGCGTCTTTGGTCCGAGTGCAATCGATCACTCGGGAGCTCGTTCTTTCCGCAGTCGCGCTGCGTCGGCGTTACAAGATGTCCCAATGGGATGCCACGATTCTCGCCGCAGCCATGGAACTCGGCTGCGAAGTGGTCTATTCCGAAGACATGAACGATGGTCAGGACTACGGCGGAGTCCGCGTGATTAACCCTTTCAAATAACCCGCGGCCTCGACCTGCTCTTGCTCTCGAAGTGAGTCTTGCGCCTTCGCGACGCACAAGATAGAAGAGTGGTGGAATTCAATCCATCATTTCGAGAATCATGAAACTCGCGGAACTCACCGCTAAGGTCGCCGGCGTGCTGGATGGCGACGGGGAATTGGAAATCACCGGAATTGCCGGTCTGGCGGATGCCGGAGCGGGGGATCTCAGTTTTCTCACCAACTCGAAATATGCCGCTTTGCTGACTACCAGCCGCGCATCGGCGGTGATCGTCGCCGAGGACTGGGATGGGGAAAGCTCCAGTGCGTTGGTGCGGGTGAAATCTCCCGACAAGGCGATGGCGCTGGCGGCGACTTTCCTGGGGCCGCCGTGTGATCCGGTGGTGGAGCCGGGGATCCATCGCAGCGCGGTGGTCTCGGAAAACGCGCGGGTGGATCCGACGGCGAGGACCGGGCCGTTGTGTGTGGTGGAGCCCGGCGCGGTGATCGGGCCGCGAACCGTGCTGGTGGCGGGATGTTACGTCGGCCGGGATGCGGTGATCGGTGAGGATACGATCCTGCGGGCGAATGCCGTGGTGCGCGAGCGGGTGACGGTCGGTGACCGGGTGATTCTTCACGAAGGATCGGTGGTCGGCGGCGATGGGTTTGGAAACTATCTGGAAAACGGCGCCTGGCGGAAGATTCCCCACATCGGCACGGTGGAAATCGGCGACGACTCGGAAATCGGGGCGAACTCCACGGTGGATCGCGCACGATTCGGCAAGACCGTGGTCGGCCGGGGCGTCAAGATCGACAATCTCGTCATGCTCGGCCACAACGTGCGGGTGGGCGATCACTCGGCGATGGCGGCGCAGGTCGGGATTTCCGGCAGCACGACGATTGGCAAGTATGTCATGCTCGGCGGGCAGGCGGGATTGGCCGGTCATCTGGAAGTGGGAGACGGTGCGATCGTGGGAGCCCAGGCCGGGGTTTCAAAAAGCGTGCCGTCCAAAATGTTTGTCACCGGCTACCCGGCGATGCCGCACCGAAAAGCGGCGGAGGGGCACGCGAATCTCATGCGGCTCGGTGGCTGGAAGGAGCGGGTGAAGGAACTGGAAGCCCGGCTGGCCGCGATGGAAGCCCATTTTTCCGATGGGCGGTGCCCGGAGGGAAACCGCTGAGGGAAATTTCACTTTCCCGTCAGTCCATGTCGGAAATCGCGGCACGGATGGCGGTCTGCACCTTGGGATCGCCATAGAACGGACCTGCGCCCGGGCCGCCGGTGGTGTGGGTTTCGAGCAGGACGAGCTCGCCGTTTTGCAGGAGAAACGACGGATTTCCGCTGTCGCCGACGATAAGATTTCTGCCGTAGTAGGGATTTAGTCCGGGGATGTATTCGAAGCGGATTGAGCCGCCGTTCACCGCGGCGATGCGGTGCACCGAGAGCGTGTTCGTCTGGTCGGTGACGATCACCGGGCGGCCGACCGTCGCTTCGCTGGCTTTGGCGAGGCGGTAGTATTTCACCTCGGACGGCAGCGGCAGGTTCAGCTTGGCCACGGCGATGTCACCCACGCCGCCGAGCGTGCGGACCTTGGCGATGAAGCGCTCGTAGGGCTTGCCGTTTTTGTCGTGAAACATGACCGGCACGTTCGCCGGCCTTGGAAAATGTGCGGCCATCACGACGTGGTTGGGAGAAATCAACGTGGCGGTGCGCGGGTCGTTCCAAGAGACACCGGTGAGATTGAGACGCCCGGCCCAGTTGTTTTTCCACTTCGACTGGCCCTTGGACTCATAGTAGCTGAAAAGCGTACCGCGTTCCGCCTGTTTCGGCAGAAATTCGAGACCGCCCTGCCCGGAGCTGACTCCGGCGGTCGTGATGCTGGGACCGCTCGATGGACCGCAGGCGCAGAGGAGGACGGAGAGTGAAAGGATGAAGAGGGATTTCATAAATCGGAAACAGACTGTCAGATAGCAGCCCGGAGTCCGGGCGACAAGCAAGCTTCGACGGGCCGCCAGCTCGCCCTTGCCTTGCACGCGGGTGTCCCCCTAAGCTAGTTGCATGCCTGTCGAAACTCGCACGCAATTTTTCAAGACCGGAAGCCCCGCCGAGCCGGTGCGGCTGCGCGACGGCGGCCAGCTTCCGGGAATCACGCTGGCGTATGAAACCTGGGGTGAACTCGATGCCGACCGGTCGAACGCGATTTTCCTCTTCCACGCCCTGTCAGGATCCCATCACGCGGCGGGATTCAATCCGAAAATCAAGGGCGTCGGCGAGCTGTGGCAGCCGGAAATGCACGATGGCTGGTGGGAATCGATGATCGGCCCGGGCAAGGCGCTGGACACCGACAAATACTTCATCATCTGCGCGAACTACCTCGGCGGATGCTACGGCAGCACGGGGCCAGCCTCGGTGAATCCGCAGACGGGAAAACCTTGGGGCGCGACCTTCCCCGCCGTGTCCGCCGCGGACCAAGTGGAGGTTTTTTCCAGGTTGCTCGACCATTTCGAGATCGATGCCCTTCACGCGGTGGTCGGCCCCTCGGTCGGCGGCTTGATCGCGCTCACCTTCGCCACGCGCTTCGCCGAGCGCGTCCGGAATGTGATCGTCATCGCCTCGGGTTTCAAAACCACGGTGCTAAACCGGCTGATCCTGTTCGAGCAGATTCTCGCCATCGAAAACGACCCGCATTTCAACGGCGGCCACTACTACGACGGGGAAGCGCCGCTTTACGGCCTCGTCCTTGCCCGGATGATCTCCCACAAGACCTTCGTCCACCTCGACTCCATCGAGCGCCGCGCGCGGCAGGACGTGGTGCAGCCGGATGACGTGCTTGCCTGGTACCGGGTGCGCGACCAGTTCCAGAGCTACATGCTGCATCAGGGGAAGAAATTCGTGAAGCGCTTCGACGCGAATACCTACCTGAGGATCATCGACTTGTGGTCGCGTTACGATGCCACCCAAGAGGGCGACGCGGAGACTCCGGTCGATCTGTTCGAGCGGGCGCGGCTTGCCGGGCAGAAGTGGCTCGTATTCTCGATTGACTCGGATTTCTGCTTCTATCCCGAGGAGCAGGCGGAGCTGGTGAAGTATTTGGAGGAGGCCAAGGTCGATGTCATGCACATCACCGCGCACTCCGACAAGGGGCACGATTCCTTCCTGCTGGAGCCCAACCTCTACACGCCGCACATCTCATGGGTCCTTGGGAAAAAGCCCGAATTCCTCCGGTGAAATGCAGATTGCCAAGGGGTTGAATTCAGGGTAGCTTCCCGCCCCGCAAGTCACCCATCGAGGGGTCTTGTCAGCACCATCACTCTAACTTACCACCGTGGGATTTTTGGATGCCATCAAACGCTGGCGCTTGGCCAGTCAGGGACTCTCCTCGGGTAAAAAGCGCAGGGTCCACAGCGAAAATCCTGTCGTCCAGGCATTGGAGGACAGCATTTGGGTGAAAGTCGCACTCTACGCCACCTTCGCGGTCGCGAGTGCGGTGCTCGTGCTCAAATCATCCGATGGCACCGCCTTCGCGAACGAGCCGATCAAAGGCGCGGTTTACGGATTCATCATCGCGGTCACTGCCATCGTGATGTTCCAGGTGAGCTTGCAAGCTTCGTGTCGCCGGAACAGCCGGGTGGTCCTTGTACTCGGCGGGCTGATGGGGCACTTGCTCACGGTCCGGGTGATGATGGGGCTAGTCGCTTCCGGGGCGATTCCCGAGGTTTTCCGGTTTTTCGTGGTACCGTTCGCCCTCGCGCCAATGCTCCACGGGGTCCTGCTGGGTCGAGGTGTTGCTTCGTTTTCAGCGGTTTACGTCACCTTGATCGGTTGTCTGCTGGTCCCGCAGGCGGACGTGCTGAGCTACATGATTCTCAGCCTGGTGAGCGGTATGACCAGCGTCCTGCTAGCCTACCAAGTGCGCAAGCGCATCCAACTCCTGCAAGCCGGGATCTACGTCGGGGCTGTCACGCTGGTCGCCGGAATGGCCCTCGGTCGCCTCGATATTATCGCCTGTTTCGGGCCGGATGCGATGGACCATTTGCAAGTCCTCGGCACCGGCAGCTCCGCCGCTTTTGGGACTGCGGTGGTCACCGCACTGCTGATCAGCGGGCTGCTCCCGCTTTTCGAGGGCACCTTCCATCTCACCACCGACATCAGCTGGCTGGAACTCAGCGACTTGAACCACAAGCTACTCCGCCGCATGCAGCTCGAAGCGCCCGGCACGTTCCACCACAGCCTCGTCGTCGCCGCGCTGTCCGAAGCCGCAGCCGAAAAAATCGGTGCCAACGCTCCGATGTGCCGGGTTTGCTCGTATTTCCACGACGTGGGAAAACTCAAAAAACCCGGCTATTTCATCGAAAACCAACACGACGGCGCGGAAAACCCCCACGATACGCTCACCCCCACGATGAGTTCGCTCATCATCACCGCCCACGTGAAAGACGGCGTGGACCTCGCGGTGAAGCACAAGCTCAACCCCCGCATCATCGACGTCATCCAGGAGCATCACGGCGATTCCCTCGTTGCATTTTTCTACCGCCGCGCGCAGGAGCAGAAGAAGACCGAAATGGAAAAGGTCGACCGGCGCATCGAGAACCCCGAGGACTTGCCGACCGTCGAGGAAAAAAATTTCCGCTACCCCGGACCGCGTCCGAGCACGCGTGAAAGTGGCATCATCTCCCTCGCCGACACCGTCGAGAGCGCCTCCCGATCCCTCAAAAAACCCACTCCAGCGAAAATCCGCGCCATGGTCGGCGACCTGGTGGCGGCCAAGATTAACGACGGACAACTCGACGATTGCCCGCTCACCCTGCGTGAGCTCGCCATCGTGAAAGACACCTTTTCCAACACCCTTCGCAGCATGCTCCACAGCCGCATCGACTATCCGAAGGACGACGAACGGGCAGCCACAGCTACCAAGCGCGTCGTCAACGACGCCACCCAGGGCGGTCGCGTCATCCAAATGCCGAAACGCGCCTGATCTCCCCCTCGGAAGAAAACCGTCTCATGTCGCTCGAAGTCATCATCGGAAACAACCAGGAAGCCACCGAAATCCCGGAAAACTGGCTCACCGCGCTCGAAAGCGTGGCTCACGAAGCCGCCCGGCTCGCTTTGGAAAACGCCACTGAGGACGATAGCCCGCTGTCCCACCTCGCCACTCTGGAAGTCGCCATCGTCGACGACGCCACCAGCGACCAGGTCCACCGCGATTTCATGGACATCGAGGGCCCCACCGACGTCATCACCTTCCATCACGGCGAGATCGTCATCGGTGCGGAAGTCGCCGAGCGCCAGGCGGCCGAATACAACGAGCCGCTCGCCCGCGAAATCCTGCGCTACATGGTCCACGGCCTCCTCCATCTCGCCGGCCACGAAGACGAGGATCCCGAAGAGCGCGCCACCATGGAAGCCGCCCAGGAAACCATCGTCGCCGCCCTGTGGACCCCGGAATTCCGCGAGCGCCTCAGCTGCTAGCAGTGTGACACAGGCATTCCTGCCTGTTCTTGTTTTCCCAAAAAATGTCCCGCATCCATCACTCATTCTGCCGCTGGTGTTACGCCGGCATTTCGTTAGAAGACCTCTGCATCGCCGCCAAAGACATCGGCGTTTCCTCCATCGAACTCGTCATGCCCGACGACCTGCCGCTGCTGAAAAGCCACGGCCTCACCTGCGCGATGATCAGCTTCCCGACCGGAAAAACTCCCGATGGCACCGAAGTCGGCCGCATCGAGAAATCCTTCAACCGCCTCGAGCACCACGACACGCTCGTTGAAATCTACCAGCCCCACATGCGCGCCGCCGCGGCTCATGGCGCCAAGCAGGTCATCTGCTTTCCCGGCAACCGCGATGGCCTGTCCGATGCCGAGGGTCTGCAAAACTGCGCCATAGGCCTCCGTCGCCTGCTCCCGCTTGCCGAAGAACTCGGACTGATCCTCTGCATGGAACTGCTCAACAGCAAAATCGACCACCCCGACTATCAGTGCGACCGCAGCGCCTGGGGCGTCGCGCTTTGCAAGGAGCTCGACAGCGCAAACTTCGGCCTGCTCTACGACATCTATCACATGCAGATCATGGAAGGCGACATCATCCGCACCATCTGCGACAATCACCGCTATTTCACCCACTACCACACCGGCGGCTGCCCCGGCCGGAACGAAATCGACGACACCCAGGAGCTCAACTACCCCGCCATCATGCGAGCCATCGCGGATACCGGCTACACGGGTTATGTCGGGCAGGAGTTCATCCCACTAGGCAAGGACCCTATTGCCAGCCTCCGACAAGGCGTAGAGATTTGCAGGGTCTAACTGGATCGCGGGATTCATCCCGCCCGCGAAGCGAAAGGCTGCTGATGCGCCGCAGAACTCCATAATCAGTGACGTATTTCAATTCCTTCAAGTATGAACATCACGTTCCTAAAAACTAATCCAACGACGGATGAAGAGTCCGTCAAAGCATTCGAAGAAATGATCGGATTTCGACTGCCTGCGGACTACAGATCGTTTTTGCTGACGACGAATGGTGGGCATAAACCTAGTGGTCAGTAAGTTTTAAAGTGACGGATGGGGAGACTGCGAAGCATCCATGGGGAGAACACGCGCCTCGCGTGTTGTCTTTGGCGCCCTCGCCAAAGACTTGCGTTTCAGGCCATTCCACGTTGTTTTCGACGAGGGCGTCGAAAACAACACGCGAGGGCGCGTATGCTCCCCGAGATTTCACACCTACGGAGCATCCGCCAGAATCAATTTTACAGGACACTAGACCTAAAGGTTTCAAGACTGAAACGGGTGAGCCTTCCATGCTTTCCTATCTATACCCGGTTGGCGACGACGAGGGCTACGATCTGCAGGAGCATTTTCACGACATGAGAAGTGAACTTCCCAATGGTGTGATCCGTATCGGTGAAGACATCGGGGGTAATCCGATTTGCCTCGCCGTTAAGGGCGAAGACGCGGAAGCAGTGCTATTCATGGATCACGAGATTGAAACTGGTTCGCATGAGGACGGGTGGGACAATCTCTACTTTTGTTCGCGAAGCTTTACTGAGTTCTTGGAAAGCCTCTGTGACGAATGAAGGCTGTTCCACACGTTGGTACAGGTGACCGCCTGCTGGATTCTTCCCCAGTCCAGAATTGACGCAGCCATATGCAAACATCAAAAGTGCCACATGCGTCGAATCACGATCTTACTTCCCAACGAATTGCACCGCCGTGCGGAGCGCGAGGCCAAGGTGCTTGGCATTTCGCTCAGCGAGCTGGTTCGGCGGTGTTTGGCGTTGGATGGGGAACCTGCGACATCCGAACGCCCCCGCTTTTTTGCCCGCCAACCATGGACAGGGACAGGGCCGACTGATATTGCTGCAAATCATGACACCTACCTCTACGGGCTATGATCACCTTGTTTGTGGACGATGAAACCGGCAATCGGAACTCTGGAATATCTGGAAGACCTCCCGCCGGTCGCTCCTCCGGAATTCTGGCAGAACCGCCGCGGCGGGCGGATCGCGTGGAATGAATACGGCGACCCCGGCGGCGGGGTGATGATGTTCTATCACGGTTGGCCGAGTTCGCGGTTGCAGGCGCGGGCCGTGCACCATCTCGCCCGCGAGCGCGGGATCCGGGTGATTGCCTTGGACCGTCCGGGGATGGGGCAATCGACGCTGGTCCGGGGGAGGCGATTGGAGGACTGGGGCGCTTTGGTGGAGGAATTCGCGGACGCGCACGGCATCGGGAGATTCGCGCAGCTCGGCGTTTCCGGCGGCGGACCTTACGTGCTGCCCTGCGTCGCGCGGATGCCGGACCGGGTCGCAGGTTCCGCCGTGCTCTGCGGCGCGGTGCCGCTCGGGCCGCAGGAGGATCGCAAGGGGTTGCATCCGGTCTATGGGGCGATGATCACGATGAAATGGATGCCTCCGCCGTTTTTCAGTCCGGCGTTCATGATCGGCGGTTGGTTGGCGCGGGGGAACCTGAATCATCCGCCGCTTGCCTGGCTGTTAGCCAGCCTGCCTGCGGAGGATCGCGAGGTGTTGCGGTGCAATCCGCGCGGGGTCCCGGTTTTCGTGGCGAGTTTCGAAGAAGGCGTCCGGCAAGGCGGAAGCGGCGTGATGTCGGATGCGGATATCTATCTGAATGAGTGGAAACTGGATCTGTCATCGATCCGACAGCCGGTCTGTTACTGGCACGGCGGACGGGACCGCAATATTCCGGCGGGACTGGTGCAGAACCTGGTGGCGAGGATCCCGGGTGCGCGGCTTCAGTTGGACGAGTCGGAAGGCCATTTCTCGCTGGCTCTCCACCGCGCTCCCGACGCCATGGATTATCTCGCCCGTTGCCTGACATCAGCCGGGTGAAAATTTCCGCTGGCTGGGAGAATCTGTCAGAGTTGCAGCGCGTGAAGGGTGTGTTCGTCAAGCCAGCCGGTGGGGCGGATCCCGTGGTCCCTTTGGAATCGGGCCAGGGCCGACCGCGATCCGTGACAGAACGATCCGTCGATGCTGCCACGATAGTAGCCGAGTTCCCGGAGCCGGAGTTGTGCCAACGCCTCGATGCTCACCGGCCGGCGTTCGCCGCAATTCCGATCGCCATCCCAGCCGCGATTGCCACGATGGGCGTAGTCATCGTTGTCGTCGTAGTCGTGGCGACGGTCGTCATCGTGGCGACATTCATTCCGCGGTTCCTGGCGGGAGCCGAAGAAAAATTCGAGAGACCCAGCATCGGCAATACCTGCCGATCCGATAAGAAGCGCGCTCAATGCGGTGATAGGGATGATTTTCATGACCGGGGTGAAACGACCGGCATGAAGGATCTATTCATGAGGATTTGATTTCCACGCCGAGTGGCTGGGGAATCGAATGTCTTCGCAATTTCTGTTGGAATATTCAGCTAGATGAGCTCGGTGGTGATCGAGGTCCAGGGCGGTCATCGCGGTAGTCTTGATGCTTCCCCGGTATCCCGCAACCGGGATTCCGGTTTCACACGTCCGGCATGGTGCGCAAGGTCAGGATGACCAACTCCGGCGGGCAGGCGAACCTGACGCGCGGGCCGGTGGTCCCGACGCCGCGGGTGACGAAGAGATTCGAGTTTCCACGGGAGAAGCCGCCATAAACGTAGTTTCTGCCATGCGGGACGGTCTTGGGGGCGTAGCCGATGAAAGGAACCCTGCATTGCCCGCCGTGGGTGTGGCCGGAGAGCTGTAGCAGGATGTCTCGACGGGCCCGCATGGTGTCGAAATAATCCGGCTCGTGGACCAGCGCGAGTACGGGCGTTTCGGCGGCGATCCCTCTCAGAGTCCGCTCCGGATCCGGGCGGCCGCGCCACACGAAATCCGTGCCGGCGACCGCCAGTGATTCACCGCGGACGGACAGGAGGCTGTTCTGGTTGATGAGGAACGAGATTCCGGCGTTTTCAAACTGTTTTCTGATCGTCGCCGGGCTGGCGTTCCATCCGTCGTGGTTTCCCATCACGGCGAAGATGCCGTGCTCGGCGCGGAGGGATTCCAACTGTCGCAGCATGGGTGCGACTACCGAGGGATCGGAGCTAATGAAGTCTCCGGTCAGGGCGATGAGGTCGGGATTCTCGCGGCGCATCTCCGTGACGACTTTTTCAAGTAGTTCGGCGTCCTGGTCCGGACGGAAATGGAAATCTGATAGAAGGCCGATGCGCAGGCCGTCGAGGCCGGGCGGGAGTTTCCGGCAAGTGAGGTCCTGGCGGGTGATGGATAGAGTTCCAGGTTCGATCCACGCGGCATTTACGAGCGAGCCAACCACACCCGCGGTAACCAGGCGCAGGGCGTTTCTTCGAGTGATGAGGCGGGACTTGCTCGTCGCTTCGGTTTCCATGCGGCTATCTGTGGAAGCCCTGTGTGAAATCCCGATGAATCCGCGGTGAAAAATTCAATCAGCGTCCTTCCTGAATCCGCTCGGCGAGCATCGGTGGGAGACCTGCGGCGATGATTTTTCCCTGTGCCTTGGCTATGTCATACTCGACACGGCGGAAGACGATCAGGTTGTGATCGAGATCGTAAATCGCATAACAGGCGCGCCAGTCGCCGTCGCGAGGTTGGCCGACGGAGCCGACGTTGATGAAGTATTTCGCACCGTCTTCGATCGCGACAGACTCGGCGGCGACTTCCACAACCTTGTCGGTTTTTACATAGACGCGCGGGACGTGGGTGTGTCCGTGGAAGCAGAGCTGGGTGAACTGATAGGAAAAATTCGACATCGCGTCGAAGCGGTTGGTCACGTAGTTCCAGTTCGCCGGCTGGTCGAGCGTGCTGTGGACCACGGTGAATTCCGAGACCTGGCGGACCATGCGCAGGCGGGACAGCCATTTGCGCTGCTCATCGGAAAGCTGGCGGCGCGTCCATTCCAGCGCGGTCGCAGCGACCGGGTTCATGGTTTCCAGCGAGTGGCTTCCGGAGGCGTCTTCGTCGTGGTTGCCCTTGACGGTCGGGCAGTTCATCGCGCGGACGATTTCCAGACAGGCGGCGGGATCGGCATTGTAGCCCACGACGTCGCCCATGCAGACGTAGTCGGTCGCGCCTTGATTCGAAGCATCGGCGAGGACCGCCTCGAGGGCTTCTAGATTGGCGTGAATGTCACCGAAAAGAGCGATCCGCATGGAGTGTTCTGGAAAGGAGAAGGGGAGTCTGGCCCGTGGGGTGGCCCTGTCGAGGCGAAACCCATCCGCCTATTTTGAGAACCATTCGTCGGGGGTGACCAGACTGGGCATCGGCTGGTTGAAAATGCTTTTTTCTTTGGGGATGTTGAGTTTGGTTTCCAATGCCTCGAGTGCGCCAGCCACTCCATAAACGGGAAACCGCTCGCGGACCCGGTGCCAGTGACCGGTCAGCGCTTCGTAGGCTTTCTCCGGGGTTTCGAACAGCTCGATGGCCCGCGCGGTGGTGTCCATATCGGGATTTTCGTGAGCCTCGAGCACCAGGAGCAGGATCAGCAGCGTGGGCGTGCGGTTCTGTTTCTGGGCGTAAAGCGAGCGGGCGAGGGCGAGCGCCTCCTTTTCCTTTCCCGCCACCCGGGCGAGTGCGTAGAGCTCGGCCCGGCGCACGTAAGGCAGGGCCGTGCCCGTATCCGCCGCGTGGCGGTAGGCTTCCGCAGCAGCGGCGAACGCTTCGTTCGGGTCGCGGAAGGCGGAATATTTGTTCGTGTCGGAGAGCAGGAAACCAAGGTTCGCCGCGAGGCTCCAGTCGTTCGGATTGTTTTTGATGCCGCGCTCGAGGAAGGCCCTGCCGCGGAGGATCGACGCCCGCCATGCTTCCTTCCGCCGCAGCGAGGGGAGGGTGGAGTCATTCATGTAATATGACGCCGCGTTGTAGGCGGAGTGCCAGGAGCCGGTTTCCCAGTAGTAGCGTGTCCGGGGTGCCAGATCGACGATGGTGTCAAAGGTGGACGCCACGTCGTCCCAACGTTGTTCTTGGAAATAGGCAAACGCCCGCAGGTTCATGAAGGTGGCCACGAGCGTGCGCAGGCCGCCGAGTGCAACTGCGGAGCTGGTCTGGCCGATCCGGTCGCGGGTGCCGACCTCCATCGGCGTGGGTGTCAGCCCGGCGGCACGGAGCTCCTTGGCAAGCCTGGCTTCGAAAGGCAGGCGCGCCGCTCCGAAGGCGAGCACGGCCACCGCCAGGATTCCGTATCGTTGCCAGTTTTTCACAGGATTAGAATTCCTTTTCCGCAAAGACGAACCAGGAGGCAATGGTGAAGAACAACGCGTAGTAGAGTCCGACGAGCGTCAGTTTCCCGAGAATCAGTAGTGGCATCGCCTGACCCTCGATCACCGCGTCGATGACGTTGAAAATCTGGAAATCCGGCAGCACCAGCGATAACAGCAGCGCCAACATCCGGGCGAGCACGCCCTCACCGGCCTGCCCGGCACTCAGATAGGCGTCCCGCATGTCCGCCTGGAAGTGGCCGATGAAATAGATCAGGAAGCTGATGATGGTGGTGAACAACGTGCTCGACGAGAAAGTGGAAATCAGCAGCGCCAGCGAGGCCATGATCGACGCCCGCAGGAAAATGGCGAACACCGCGCCTTGCAGCGACCAGTTAGGGCCGTGGGCGGCGGTTTCCGCTTTCAGCGAGTCGATCGCTTCCTGTGGCCATTCGAGGGCCCTCGCCATTTCCAGCTGCTGCTCGAGCACCATGGAGGAGCGGATTTGCAGCACCACGGTCATCAGCACGTCCATCAGGGCGAGCGATACGAAAACGAGCATCAGCACCCCCAACAGTTTTCCCGCCAGATAGTCGATGCGCGGGACCGGCTTCGCCAGGATCGTGTAAAGCGTCCGGTCCTCGACGTCCTTGGGCAGTAGCAGCGCGGTGGCGACAATCGACAAAACCACGGAGAACAACGTCATCGTCCCCAGCGACCAGCTCTTGATAGAGCGCAGCACGTTGATCCCGACGGACTCCGGTCCTTCGTGCTGCGGCAGATCGAAGAAGTTGCTGGCGATGGCGATGACTGCGAAAACGGCGAGGAAATAGAACACCTTCATCCGCACCAGTTGGGTGAAGGCATGCCGGGCGATCACCAGGATCCGGCCGATGTGGGAGCCCCGGGAGGCGGTTGCGGTCGTCGTGCTCATGAGTCTTCTTCCCGGTTGACGGTTTCACGGAGGAAAAGCCGCTCGAGCGTGGTGCGCGGCTTGCCGGTGCGGACGAGCGAGGCACCCGCCGATTTTGCGACGAGTTCGTTGATTTGAGAAACCAGTTCCGGGCTGGCGTCCTTGATGATGAATTCCGTCTGATCTTCGATGGCGATTAGATCCTCCAGACGGCCTTCCTTCACCATCCGGCCTTTGAAAATGATGCCGACGTGGTCGCAAACCTCCTGCACCTGTTCCAACAAGTGCGAACACAGGAAAACCGTGATGCCGCGCTCCCGCAGTTTGAAAATCAAATCCCGGATCTGCCGCGATCCGATGGGATCCACCCCGGCCGTCGGCTCGTCGAGAATCACCAACCGCGGCTCCTGCACCAGTGCCTGCGCGAGGCCGATGCGTTGCAGCATGCCTTTCGAATAGCCGCCGATCCTCCGGTCGCGGGCTCCTTCCAAGTCCACCATGGCGAGCAGTTCGCTCACTCGGTCTTCCAGGACTTTTCCCTTCAAACCGCAGAGTTTTCCGTAAAAGCGCAGGGTTTCCGCGCCGCTGAGGTGTTTGTAGAAATAGGGGTTCTCCGGCAGAAAGCCGACGTCGTTGCGCGAGTCCACTTTGAGCGAGTCCTTGCCGAAGATCGCGCAGGTGCCTTCGGTCGGGGCCACCAGACCTAACAGCGCCTTCATCGTCGTCGACTTGCCGGATCCATTCGGCCCGATAAGGCCGTAAACTTCGCCCGGCATGATCCGGATCGAGACCCCGTCCACCGCCCGCAACATCTGTTTTTTGAACGACGTCCGGAAGTCCTTGACCAGGTTTTTGATTTCAACAGCAGGAATGTTTTCAGCCATCGGTGGGTGGATCTTTAGGCAGTCGGGCCCTGCTGGCAACGGGCAAATTCTCCAAAATGATTTGGGGTTTATGGACCGGTCTGGACGGATGAGGAGGAAACCAAGCGGTCTAAATTCCAACCCGCAGATCCCTCGCGCTCCACAAAACTCCCTTCGCTCCGAGGCCGCGACCTTTCAGCGCCCGCGCGCCATCCTTCCGCCTGGCGCTGAATCGCTTCCTCGCCCCAGCAAACGCCTCGTTGACGAATTCCTTGCTGCCGATCACCGCTCCGTCCGTGAAATAGCGCACCCGGCAACGTAGCATCTTCGCCAATGCCAGGTCCGGCAACACCGTGCCATTTTCGTCGGCGGCCATCGCCTCGGCCGTGTTGAGCTGCGGTAGCACTTTGTCCTTCTGTACCACCGCCCGCCCGCTTTTCCGGCCCAGTGCCAGTCCCATCGCCCGCCGATAGATCCGCGAAACCTCCTGCCAACGTTCAACCTCAAATCCCGCTCCCTGCTGGTTTACGCAGGCCCTCACCAAGCCTTCCCGAGCTTTTTTTCCGTTGCCCTTCGTCCCGCCGCCCACCGCTTCCCCGTAGCTGCTCCAGCGATAATCCGCCGGATCGTCCACCATGCCGGCCCGCACCGGGTTCAGGTCGATATAAGCCGCAATTGTCCTCGCTGCCACCCCGCTTTCCACGATCACGCTCTTGTAACGCTCCTCCCACAGCGTGCCGCTGCGCTGGTGCATGCGGTTGAACCACCGCGTGAAACGCTGCAACAGCGTCTTCATGAACTCACTCAAATCATGCATCCGGTAAGTATAGCGGGCATGAATCCCGGCTACCCGCGACTCATCACCCGCCGCCCGCGCCTCGGCGATTTCATTCGCCACCCCGGCCACCACCGCCTCGCTGTAAATGGCCTTCAGCCGTTTCAACAATTCCTCATCCCCCAGTCCTCCGACCGGCATCGGCGGCACCTCGATCAGGATGTGGAAGTGATTCGACATGATGCAGTAAGACAACACCCGGCAACCCGAAAAATTCTCATACATCCGCATGAACATCCGGAAGTGCTCCCGCTCCGCCTTCTCGAATACGAACCGCCGGTCCACCACCCGCGACACACAATGGTAAACCGCCGGCTTCACCGCCGAATCCTTCCAAGGACAAAGAAACCGCTTGCTGCTCATGCCCCACCCCTATCCATCACCATTCCAAAAAGCAAGATGTCTCTTGTCTATTTGTCTGGGAGTTTGACAAAAAGGGATTCGGGATTTTGATAAGGTTTTTTGGGAATCATACAGGATTTTGGCCAGAGCTGAATGGGGCCGGGTGGGATTTGTAAACCAGACGGTCACTTGGAGTCTGGACAGGCCGGAGGCCCGCACCCAGAGTGCGGCGGATTCATGCGTATTTCCGACCGATACATAGCGAGGCAGGTGCTTACCGGTACCTTGTATGCGGTCATCGTGCTGGGGATCGTGTTGGTGTTGGGGAACCTTTTCAAACAGGTCCAGCCGCTGCTGGTGGATCAGAAAGCGCCGTTTGGGCTGGTGCTCCGGTTCGTGATCGGTGTGCTGCCGCTGTCGCTGATGTACACGATCCCGTGGGGATTCCTAACAGCGGTGTTGATGGTTTTCGGGCGGATGTCGTCGAGCCATGAAATCACGAGTTTCCGGGTGGCCGGCCTGAGTCTGGCGCGGCTGTCAGCTCCAGTGTTTTTGATTGGCGCGTTGTTGTCGGTGTTGAGCCTGTGGCTGAATGTGAACGTGGTGCCAAACGCAAAGTCATCGACGCGACAATTGATTTACGAGCAAGCGGCGCGCGATCCGGGCTCGCTGTTGAAGCCGGGGGTGGTGCAGGGGGACTTCAAGGGCAACGGCCAGGAGGTTCAGAAACTGCTGATCGAGGGAAAAACCGACGAGTGGGTGGAGGGATTTCATTTCCACGTGCTTCCCAAGGACGGGGACGAAGGGTCCGGCATGACCTATGTGCATGCGGCTAAGGCGGCGCTGGCAGTTGACCCCGAGAAGAGCCAGTTACGGCTGAAGCTGGTAGACGCGTATTTCGAATCCCGTAACGCCGAGGGCGAGGTGGAAATGGTCTTCGCCGGCGAAGCGGAACCGCTGGTGATCGACCTGAAAAACACCCGTGACCGGAAAATGCGCCCGGGCCTGATGTCGAACGATCAGATCCGTCGGGAAATCGCGGCGGATCCCGCGATGCCTGTCAAAACGAGGCTGAAGCTGGAGTCCGAGATCATGACGCGCTATTCGTTTTCGATGGCCTGCCTGGCGTTTGCCTTCGTGGGCGTGCCGTTGGGATTGCAGTCTCACCGCCGGGACACCACCCGGGGGTTGATGATCAGCGTGCTCATCGGCACTGGTTATTTCCTGATCGCGATGATGGCGGACCAGGTGAAGTCCGGACAATGGTCCACGATCTTGCTGTGGACGCCCAATGTGCTTTGCGTCTTGTGTGGATTGGCGTTGTTCCGCAAAGTCCGTTTCAGTTGATGAAACTTGTCCGCGAGTTCGTGAAGGCATCCCGCAGTGTCCGGGATTTCTTCGCGGCGGAACGCGTGGTTCTCACTCCTTTCGTGAGGGATCTGAAACGCTATGATTGCACGAAATTCCGCGCGGACGTGTGGGCGGCGGCGAACGTGACGGTGCTGGCGCTCGCCCAGGGCATCGCCTTCGCGGCCATCGCAGGGCTGCCGGTGGTTTACGGCATCATCAGCACCGCAGTGGCGGCGATGGTGGCACCCTTTTTCGCCGGCTCGAGGCATACGATTCTGGGACCCACAAATGCCACTGCGTTCATGCTTTTCAGCTTCTTCTCGGTGAACCCCGACCTGATCGGGCGGTGGGGAGAGCTGATCCCATTGCTGGTCATGATGGTGGGTCTCATCGCCACGATGGGCGCCTTGCTGCGGGTGGCGGACTTGCTGCAATACGTCTCCCGCAGCGTGCTGGTAGGCTATATTTCGGGGGCCGCGGTGTTGATCGTGGCTAACCAGTTGAAGCCGTTCCTTGGCTTGTCCGACCATGTCAGCGAGGAAACTTCGTCGACCTTCGCCGGCTTGTTATTGGGGTTGGCGCGGTCGATTCACCTCACGCAGTGGGTGTCGGTGTTGATCGGTGCGGCGACCTTGCTGGTGTTCTGGTTGATCCGCAAGTGGCGGCCGACGTGGCCGGCGTTCGCACTGGCGCTACTAGTCTCGTCAGGCGTCTTTGGCACACTCATCCACGCGGGCGTGGAGCCATTCAAGGGAGTGAAAACCTTTGAGACTTTCGACTTCGCGGATTTGATGTTCAAGATGCCCCACTTGATGCGGGCGGACATTTTTGCGGACATTTCGGCGCTCCTGAGTATCGCCTTTGCCATCGCGTTCCTGGCCTCGCTGGAAAACACGCTGATGGCGAAAACGTTGGCGTCGAAAACCGGCGACCGGTCGGACGCGAACCAGGACATGCTTGCCGTGGGCATGGCCAACCTCGCCACCGCCTTCGCCGGCGGGATGCCGGCGTCTGGCTCGCTGACCCGCTCGATGCTCAACCAGGAATCCGGCGCGCGGACCCGCTTCGCCTCGTTGTTTTCCGGCATCTACACCATGGGCTTCGCGATCCTGATCGCTGCGTCGGTCGGGTGGGGACTGCCGTTGATCGACTTCGTGCCCAAGGCGGGGTTGGCGGCACTGGTCATCGCGTTGTCGTTTTCGCTGTTTAATATCCGGCATATCCGGATCTGCCTGCGCTCGACGACTGACGACGCCACGGTGCTCATCATCACGTTTATCGCCACTTTGTTAGCACCATTGCACGTGGCGATTTTCATCGGCGTGGCGATTTCGATTACTTTGTTCCTGCGCAAGGCGAGCCATCCCTATCTGATTGAGTACGAGTTCAGCGACGCCGGCGAGCTTCGTGAAATGGGGGAAAAGCGGCAGCGCCCGATTCCCGCGATTTCCATTGTGCACGTTGAAGGAGACCTGTTCTTCGGCGCGGCCGAGTTGTTCCGCACCCAGATCCACCGCACCGCTGCGGATCCGGCCATCAAGGTGATCATCCTCCGCTTGAAAAACGCCCGCCACCTCGACGCGACGAGTGTGATGGCGCTCGAAGACCTGATCCTCTTCATGCGGAAAAAAGGCCTGCACCTGATTGTCTCCGGGGCGACCCGCGAGGTTTACCGCGTGCTCAAAAAATCCGGTATCCTCGTCACCCTGCAGGACGGCTGCGACCGGAAAGCGGGCGAGAGCAACATCTTCCTCACCAACCCGCGGAATCCGAATCTTTCCACCCGCGCCGCCCTCAAGCGCGCCCAGCAGCTGCTAGGTACTGACAAGGCGGACATCCGGATCTTCTACGATCCCAACCAGCAGCCGGCATCCCCGTCATGAAACTCATCACCATTCCCCTGGCCGTCGCCGGCCTTCTCGTCGTTTTCGGGATCTGGTGGTTTTCGCCGACCCAAGTCGTGAAGCGCCGCACCCAGTCGCTGCTCACCACCCTCACGCTCGAGGGTGGCAGCGGAAAAGTCGGCCGACAAATGGCGGTTTACTCGCTCAACGCCCTGCTCGCCCCGCGGATTGAACTCGAAAATCCGACGATCAAGGAAGCCAGCGGCAGCTTTGAACGCCCCGAGCTGGAATCCGCGTTTTCCTGGCTCTGCGACCAAGCCAAACAGACGCGTTTCAAGAAGGAGAAAATCCACTCGATCAGTGTCACGGGCGAGAAGGCCCAGGTCCATCTCATGCTCACCGGCCTCGTTGAGCTGCCGACCTACCGCCCGGCGGACGGAAAATTCGACGCCACCTTCGACTGGGAGAAGGGCGACGACGGCTGGCGGCTCGCCCGCGCGAGCTGGCAGGAGACACCTTGATCACCCCCCCATGAAAACAAACTCCTCCGCCACCCGGTTCAGCGAGCGGCGGGCGGTGGGCATGGCTTCCGAGAGCGCGCCCAATAGATTTCGCGAGGCGCTCCCCGCCGCCCGTCGCTCGTCGGCCGCACTGCGAAAGGCTTGCTGGGCGAAGGATTCGTAGAATTCCAAATCCGGAGCTCCCCAATCCTCGCAGCGGCGCTTCAGGAATTCCGGATAGAGACCGCTGAGCACGAGGAACTGGTTTCCGGCAGCCACCTGCAGGTGGAACCGCATTCGGCCCTTCGCGTTGGAAATGATGGCGATGAAGTCCGAGGCGTGGGTGAGGCCGCCCACGATGTTTTGCAGCCGGTCATCGGGAGACGGGCAGACCCGCTTGGTCATCACCCCCGCGACGTAGTCCGCGAGTTCCGCGTTGCTCAAGTCCGCCTGAAGAAATGCATGCCGCACCAGCACGTAAAAATAGAATCTCGGCGAAACTTGCAGCGCGCAGGGGGCATCCAACAGCCCTCGGAACACCTCCTTCAGATCGAGAATCTCCCGCAGAGCTTCCGGATCGCCCCAGAGTTTTTCCAGATGCAGCCGCTGCTCGCCCGGTGCCAGCAGTGCGGACAGGAAGTCCAAATCCGCACCGGTGAAGCGGTGCCGGTTGGAAGGTATGCGCTGTTCAAGCATCTAAGGTCTGTTAACAAAATCCGTGCCAGATTGGCCAGAAAATTGTTAACTTGTCCTAAATGGTTTGTTAAAAATGATTGGAAATCAATGCTTTAGGGTGGTTTTTGAAGGGATGGTTTTTGCTTGTGTCCTCAATTCGGGTCTTTTATGCAGGCGCTGCCCCAAAGGGGACTTAACACGATGAACATGACCCGGAACCTAAAATCCGTGGCCCTGGCAATCGCCGGCGTCATCCTTATTCCCAGTTGCGCGACAACCGGAAATGCGAACACCAAACAACGAAATCATCCTAACGAGCCCGAACTCGCGGTCAAATCGATAGAACACGGCAAGGCCTCCTGGTATTCCATCCGGACCAACTATGGGACCAAGACCGCCAGTGGACAGCGGCTGTGCAACAATGGAGCCACCGCGGCTCACAAGACCTTGCCCATGGGCACCAAGGTGCGTGTGATCAACGAAGCGAACGGCAAGTCCGAAGTCGTCACGATCAATGATCGCGGTCCATTCATCAAGGGACGGATCATTGATGTCACGATCGGTGCGGCCGAACGACTTGGCTTTGTCCACCGCGGCATCGCCAAAGTGCGCGTCGAAGTGCTCGGAAAAGTGAAACCAGACGGCGCATAATCACTTCGCCCGAATCCATCAACCCCACCCGCCGGCTCACGGAGGGTGGGTTTTTTGTTTCAAGAGGTCATCTCAAAAGCCGCTGCTCCACCTCCGCGAGCACCTTGCGGGACTCGAGCATCAGCGGATGGAGGATGACGGGGTATTGCAGATTCTCCGCCCGGTCCCACACCGAGCTTTTCGGCGGGACGATGATCAAATCCATCGGCGTGCGCAGGGAAGTGACCCGCATTTTGCCCAGCCGGTCTTCAGAGCGCTTCAATTCCGCCAGAAACGGGCTGTCCGGGCGCATCTGTGCCGCCCCCAGCGTCGGATAGACCCAGCCCAGTGCGGTCCCGTGATGCGGGCTGGAAATGGTGAT
Source organism: Akkermansiaceae bacterium (assembly GCA_031425955.1). Lineage (GTDB taxonomy): Bacteria > Verrucomicrobiota > Verrucomicrobiia > Verrucomicrobiales > Akkermansiaceae > Luteolibacter. Next base: position 49,414 of record JANPKJ010000023.1, read on the forward strand.
GAAATTCTCACAGCGCGCCGCACCGCCGAGGTGTTGCAGGTATTGCCGACTCACGATGCCGCCCATGCTGAAGCCGACGATGCTGATCGGAGTCTCGGGACCGAACTTCCGGTCGATGTCCCGCTTGAGGCCGACCGCGAGGTTTTCCAATCCGCCTCGACCGTCGCAGTGATCCAGCACCGGCACGTAACACTCGAAGCCGCGTGATTCGAGGTGGTCCTTGAGGGTTTTGAATTTTTTTCCCTTCTCGAAAATGCCGTGCACAAGCACCACCCGCGGAACCCGCGGCGGCGGGGCGGGGGAGCTGTGGCTGCACGAGGTGCCAGCGAGCATCGTCATGGCGAGGAGTTTGAAAATGTTCCGTTTTCTCATCAGCCCGGTGGCCATTGGAGTTGTCGTCCGCCCAGCAGATGGACGTGCAAATGCGGCACCGCCTCGCCGCCGTCCGGGCCGTTGTTGATCACCAGCCGGTATCCGCTATCCGCGATGCCCTCGCCGCGGGCGACCTTGGCCGCGGTCAATAACAAGTGTCCCAGCAAGGCCTCGTCCTCTGTCCCGGCCAGTCCCACCCGCGCGATTGCCTTGCGGGGAATCACCAGAATGTGCAGCGGTGCCTGCGGGGCGATGTCCCGGAATGCCAAACAACGCTCGTCTTCGTAAACGATAGTCGCCGGGATTTCCTTGTCGCAGATTTTTTCGAACAGCGTTTTCTCAGCCATACGGGCGGAGGATGGCAGAGTGGGGGAGGCTTGCAAGTGGGGATGTGGAGGCGATCACCGGCCGCCCTGAATCGAAAAAAGGACTTCGCGGCGACCGGTGATCGCCGCTACTCTGCCGCCATGGAACTCGCCGAAGTCACTTGCCCGACCTGTTTTGAAGTCTTCGAAGTCGCCGTGCCGCACCCGGACGAAATGCCGGCGGAGGTGGACTACGATTGCGAAGTCTGCTGCCGACCGATGATCATCGTTTTCACGGAGGATGACGTGTATGCGCAGGGGCTGGGGGATTAGGAAGAACAGGCAGGAATGCCTGTATCACCTCAATCCTTCCGCGTGAGCTCCACGAACACATCCTCCAATGTGGCGACGTGGCGGAACAGCGAGCGCAACGGCCAGCCGTATTGGGCGCAGAGGCGGGCGATGCGTTCGCGGGAATCGGTGCCGGAATCGACCCACACGGTGTAGCGGGTCCAACCGCCGTCTTGCGGCTCGGGCGTGACTTTTTTCACGTTTTCCATCCGGTTGAGCGCACCGGCGACGACTTCGGTGTCGGCTTGGATTTCCACCTGGATGCGACCGGCGGCGCGCATCTGGCCGACGAGGTTGGCGGGCGTGTCGGCGGCTTTGATCTGTCCGCCGTCGATGATGATCACGCGGTTGCTGATCATTTCCACTTCCGAGAGGATGTGGGTGGAAATGAGCACCGTGTGGGTCTGGCCAAGGTGGCGGATGAGCTCGCGGATCTGGCGGATCTGGTTCGGGTCGAGGCCGTTGGTGGGCTCATCGAGGATGAGCAGCTCGGGGTCGTGGACGAGGGCATCGGCCAGGCCGACGCGCTGGCGGTAGCCTTTTGAGAGCGTCTTGATCATCTTGCGGCGCACGCTGTCGAGGCCGCAGATGTCGATGACCTCGCCGACGCGGCGGCGGGTGTCGCTGTTGCCGAGGCCTTTGAGCTGGGCGCGGAATTTGAGGTATTCCTTCACCCGCATGTCCTCGTAAAGCGGGACGTTTTCCGGCATGTAGCCGATTTTCCGGCGGGCGTCGATGGATTGGCGGAAGATGTCGAAGCCGGCGATGGTGGCGGTGCCTGAAGTGGGCGGCAGGTAGCCAGTGAGCATTCTCAGAGTGGTCGTTTTGCCGGCGCCGTTGGGTCCGAGGAAACCGACGATCTCACCCTGGGCGACGGAAAAGTTGATGCCACGGACCGCTTCGTGGCGGGCGTATCGCTTGGTAAGGTCGTTCACTTCGATCATGATTTCTGCTCCGTGGGTTGCGGTGATATTCGTGCCTGCGCGGTTGACGCGGTGCACTGTGCCCTTTAATGAAGCCGCGTGCGTGGCGGGCCAAGCGGGAAATTTGCGGGCGCGCTTCATTATTTTACCCATCTCTCATGAACTCTTCGGTTTCGCCGCGACAGAACGCAGAATTGTTGGAATCCAAATACTCCGAATGGTGCGAAGACCCGAGTTCGGTCGATGCGACTTGGGCGGCGTTTTTTGAGGGCTTCGAGCTTGGATCCGCCCAGGTGAAACGCAAGGAAGAGGCGACGGAGGGCGGAGGAGCCGCGGCGCCCGGAACAGCTTCCGACGCGGATCTGGCGTTTTTCGGCAAGGTGGTGAGTTTGATTTATAACTACCGCACGCTTGGCCACACCCAAGCGGCGATCAACCCGCTGGACGAACCGGAGCACAACCCGCGGCTCAAGATCGAGCAGTTCGGTCTAGCGACGGAGGACTTGGACAAGGTCGTGTGGAATTCGTTTTTCCGCCACGGCCACAAGATGAAGCTGCGCGACATGGTGGCCGCGCTGGAGGCGACCTACTCGAACAAGATCGGCTTCGAGTTCATGCACATCCACAACACGACCGTTCGCCACTGGGTGCGCGAGCGGATCGAGACGCACGCGGTGCGGTCCGAGGAAACTCCGGCGAAAAAGCTGAACTCGCTGTGCTGGGTGCTCGAAGCGGAGGCGTTTGAAAACTTCCTCGGCAAGCGGTTCCTCGGTGAAAAACGTTTCTCCAATGAAGGCGGCGAAGGCGCGATGATCATTCTCAACGCCATCCTCGAAGGCTGCCCTTCGCGAGGCGTGAAGGAAATCGAAATGGGCATGTCCCACCGTGGACGGTTGAACATTCTCGCCAATTTCGTCAGAAAATCCCTCACCACCCTGCTCTACGAATTCACCCCCACCTACGAGCCGGACACGGTCGCCGGTGATGGCGACGTGAAATACCACCTCGGCTACGAGAGCATCCGCGAGCTGCCGGACGGCAAGGTGCGCGTCAGCCTCGCGGCAAATCCCAGCCATTTGGAAGCCGTCAACTCGATCGTCGAGGGCAAGGCCCGCGCCCGCCAGCGGGTGCTCAACGACCTCAGCGGCGGGGAAATCGACCGCCAACAGGTATTGCCGATCCTCCTTCACGGCGACGCCGCTTTCGCCGGCCAGGGCTCGGTAGCGGAAGTACTCAATCTCTCCCAGCTCAAGGGCTACCGCACCGGCGGCACCATCCATCTCATCATCAACAACCAGATCGGCTTCACCACTGCCCCGGCCGACGCGCGCTCATCCGCCTACGCGACCGACGTGGCCAAGATGGTCGAAGCGCCGATCCTCCACGTGAACGGCGAGGAGCCGATGCAACTCTACTGGGCTGCGCTTTTCGCCCTCGAATTCCGCCAGAAATTCGGCCGCGACATCGTGCTCGACATGTATTGTTACCGTCGCCAGGGCCACAACGAGGCCGACCAGGCGGCATTCACCCAGCCGATCATCGCCAAGAAAATCGCCGAGCGGCCGACTTTCGGAAAAATCTACAAACAGCAGCTCATCGCCGAGGGCGTTATTTCATACGCCGACCTGGAATCGCTCGAACAGGCGATCTGGGAGAAACTGGAATCCGGCTATCAGAAAATGCTCAGCCTGCAGGAAGCCGGAGACCGCACCGCGTTCAGCGGCTCGACCGGCATCGACCAGCCGCCGTATTCGCACGCCCCGGTGCCGACCGGCATCAACCGCGACGCCTACCAGCAGATCGGCCGCGTGCTCACCACGATTCCGAGCGATTTTCACCTGAACCCGACGCTCGAAAAGCGCTTCATTCCGCGCCGCGTCGAAGCATTGGCGAACGGCGGCCCGATCGACTGGGCCTTCGCCGAATCGCTCGCCTTCGGTTCCCTGTTGCTAGAAGGTACTCCGGTGCGTCTGTCCGGCCAGGACTGCCGCCGCGGCACCTTCTCCCAGCGGCATGCCGTTTTCTACGACTACGAGACGCGTGAGCGCTACATCCCGTTGGAGCATGTCGATCCGCATCAGGCGAAATTCTGCGTGCACAATTCCTTTCTATCCGAGTTTGCCGTGCTCGGTTTCGACTACGGGTATTCGCTCTCCTATCCGAACATGCTTACGCTGTGGGAAGCCCAGTTCGGTGACTTTTCCAATGGCGCGCAGGTCATCATCGACCAGTTCATTACCTCCGCCGAGTCGAAGTGGCAGACGCCGAGCGATCTCGTCATGCTGCTGCCGCACGGCTACGAAGGCATGGGCCCCGAGCATTCCAGCGCCCGCCTCGAGCGCTTCCTCCAGCTCTGTGCGGAGAAGAACATGATCGTCGGGAACTTCACCACGCCGGCCCAGTATTTCCACGCGCTGCGCCGCCAGAAACACCGGGATTTCCGCAAGCCACTCGTCGTCATGACGCCCAAGAGCCTGCTAGGTCGCCCGGAAGCCGTCTCGCAGGAATTTGATTTCATGGAAGGCACCTGTTTCCAGGAAATCCTGCCGGATATCAAGGTCTTCACCAATCCAGCCGATGTCGACCGCATCATCTTCTGCAGCGGCAAGGTCTACTACGACCTCATGGCGCACCGTCAGGAGAAGGGCATCGAAACCGCCGCCATCGTGCGCGTCGAGCAGCTCTATCCGTTCCATCGGGAGATGGTGGGTGCCATCATCAGCCAATACGTGAAAGCCTCGCACTTCGTCTGGTGCCAGGAAGAACCGCTCAACATGGGTGCCTGGTCGTATATTTTCCCGCGCCTCGAGCGCGCCGTCGGCAGTAAAATCCGCTACGCTGGCCGGGGGACTGCTTCCAGTCCCGCCGCTGGTTCCAAGGCGATGCACTACCGCGAGCAGAAGGCACTCCTTGTCCAGGCCTTCGAGGTCTGATTCCTGAATTTTCTCTAACTCTCACCACGCTTCATCCATGTCACTCGACGTCAAAGTTCCCGCCGCCGGCGAATCCATCACCTCCGCGAATGTTGCCCGCTGGCACAAGAAAAACGGCGATCACGTGGTGAAGGGTGAAATCCTCGTCACGCTCGAAACCGACAAGGTCTCCAACGAACTCGAAGCCGCCACCGATGGCACGCTCCAAATCCTCGTCGGCGAGGGCGAGGAAGTCTCCATCGGCACCGTCATCGCCCGCATTTCCGGAGACATCGCCGCGGCCGCCGCGGTCCCTGCCCCGGCCGCCGCACCAGTCGTGGAAGCTCCTGTCACGCAGGCCCCAGTCGTGCAGGCTCCCGTCATCGCTCCGCCGGTGTCCGGAGGGATTGTCGAACTCAAGGTTCCCGCCGCCGGCGAATCCATCACCTCCGCGAATGTGGCGAAATGGCGCAAGAGCGACGGCGAACAGGTCGTACTGGGCGAGGTGCTGGTCACTCTCGAAACCGACAAGGTCTCTAACGAGCTCGAAGCCCCCGCGTCCGGGCGTTTGAAAATCCTCACCCCGGAAGGCGAGGAAGTCTTCATCGGTGCCGTCATTGCTACCATCGACACCGGAGCGCTGGCTTCAGCCGGCCCTTCCGAGCCAGCCAAGCCGGTTTCAGCGTCCACGCCGTTCACCAACACCGCACCGGTTGCGGCTCCGGCCACCGCTTCGCTGCCTGCGCCCGCCGCCGCGCCAGCAGCGCCCATGCAGCCGGTTTTCAGCGCGCCCGCACCCACGAAACCCGACTTCTCCGCCCCGGTCGCACCGCCCGAGCGCGTTGCTCCATCCGAAGTTTCCGACGGCCGCACCACCCGCAAGAAGATGTCGATGCTGCGCCGCAAGATCGCCACGCACCTCGTCAACGCCCAGCAGACCGCGGCGATTCTAACGACCTTCAACGAGGTGGACATGACCGCCGTGATGGACCTCCGCAAGGACGTGCAGGAGAATTTCCTGAAAAAGCATGGCGTGAAACTCGGCTTCATGTCGTTTTTCATCAAAGCCGTCGCCCAGGCCCTCAAGGACATTCCATCCGTGAACGCCCGCATCGACGGTACCGACATCATTGAGAACCACTTCTACGACATCGGCGTCGCGATCGGCACCGAAAAGGGCCTGATCGTCCCCGTCCTGCGCGACGTCGATAAAAAGTCCTTCGCCCAGATCGAAAAGGACATCCTCGACTACGCCAAAAAGGCCAAGGACGGCAAGATCACCCTCGAAGACCTCACCGGCGGAGTCTTCACCATTTCCAACGGCGGCACCTACGGATCGCTGCTCAGCACGCCCATCCTCAGCCCGCCGCAGAGCGGCATCCTCGGAATGCACACCATCCAGCAGCGCCCGGTCGCCCTCAACGGCCAGGTCGTCATCCGCCCGATGATGTATCTCGCCCTCAGCTACGATCACCGGCTAGTCGATGGCAAGGAAGCCGTCACCTTCCTCATCCGCATCAAAGACTGCCTGGAAAGCCCGGCCCGCCTCATGCTGGAGATATAAAACCGGGAGCGCGGATCTTCAGTCCGCCCCGCTGGGAGCGCGGGATTCATCCCGCATCGCCAATGAAAAGCGAAAGCGCAGCCTGAAATCCAACGCCTTTCGCCCTCCTTAAAAGAAGAAGAACCGCTTCCGCCTCTTCGCGACCGGCTCGATCTCCGTGTTGAAAATCCGGTGGAACTGCGCCAGCACGTTCTCGGGCTTCACGAACTCGTTGAGCTCGTTCCCATGGAAACACGGCTGCGTGAGATATTGCCGGAAAAGATCGTCGTTCCGGTCGATTTCAACCACCCGCTCCACCAGCGCGTCGAGATTGCCATGGTCGAAATAATTCACGAACGACTTCGGATTGAAATCGCGGTGCACGAGTTCGTTCCCCCAGTAGATGGGGATCGTGTTGACAAGCATGGGCTCGAAAATCTTCTCGGTGGTGTATCCCGGATACGACCCGTTTTCGAAGGCGATGTTGAACTTGTGCTGCCGGACGAACGCCGCCTTGTCCTTCACCCGCCCACCGACGTTGTTGCGGACGCGTCCGCCGGAATTGACGGGTTTGTATTTCGAGAGCTGCTCGAAGAACTTGATGCGGAACTTGCTGTCGACGTTGGACACCACGAAGCTGCAGAACTCGGTCTTCTCCCGCAGGACGGCCTCCACGTCGAAATCGTCTGTTCTAACGAGCATCTGCGGGTCGCCGTAGAACACGTAGAGCGGCAGCCGGTAGTGGCGCGGGTCGTCGAGGTAGTCGAAGGTGAACGCGTAGTCGTACTTGTTCAGGTCCGGCCGCCGGTTCTCGCCGGTGAAGAAGATGGTGACGCACTTGTAGTTCTTGTGGCGCTTGCCGAATTTCGAGTAGATCAGGAAATCCGGATCCTCGCAGAGCTCGACGTCGTATTCCCGGCTGAGAAGGTGATGGAAGTAGTTGTCGGTCTTCTTGAAGTTCTTCCAAAAGTCTTCGAAATTGATCCGTAGTTTCGGTTTCATCCCGCGGCGTGTCTCCTGTCCGGTTGTTCGATCGATACAAAAGCCACCTACGACAAAGGCGGCGGCGTCTTGGGATGGTCCGTTTGTCCCGCGATCAACTGCGCGAGCAATTCCCCACCACGCGGCAGCACGGTTAGGCGTGCGCCACCGCCGATGACTTTCTGCGTTTCCAGGACCTCGAACATCGCCTCGGACACCTCCTTGTCTTCGGAGATCTGTTGTAAAGCCTCGCCCACGATCTGCGGGCGGATGGCGGCGGCCTTGGCGAACTCGATGGCCGCCTCGCGCTCGGCGGTGCTGGTGATGATGCTCACCTGGTTAGCGCCGTCCTGGCGGATCGCCGAGGTCACCTGGCGCAGGCGGTTGACCACCTTGCTCTCGATCTGGCGGATCATCCCGATGTCGCGGAAATGCACCTTTCGGATGTAAATCGAGCCGAGCCGGTAGCCCCATTCATGGGATTTCGGAGAAACCTCGTTGCGCACGGTCTCGCTCATCGCGTGGCGGTTCACCATCATCGTGGCGAGCGGCATGTTGCTGAGGCAGCGCACCGTCGAATTGCTGACGTTGGCGGATAGGGAACCTCGCGGATCGCTGTTTTTAAACAGATAGGCGACGGGATCGCTGATGAACATCTCATGCCAGATGCCGATCCCCATGGGTGCGCCTTCCTCGGAGTTCACCGGCTGGCTGCGCAGGTATTCCTGGTCGAGACGCATGTCGAGGATGTGGCATTTTCCCAGCCAGTTCACAATGAACGAAGCGGGACCCAGCTTGAATGGCAGGATGTGCAGGCCAGGCTCGTCGATGGTGGCGAGCACCTTGCCGAAGAGCACGTAAACGTTGCACTGGCGTTCCTGGATGATCGCGTAGAGTCCTAGCAGCCGGGCGATTCCAAAGAGAATCGGCACCCCGATGGCGCAGGCGAAAAACGTGACGGCGGCGGCGATGAGGAAGTTCATTTGTTGGATTCCACGAAGACTTGCTGGGCCTTTTCAAACAAGGCGAGGCGGACGTTGCGGACATAGGCCCGCAGCGACTCGCGGCCGCTGTTTTTCAAGGTCATGAGCTGGGCGGCGAGACGGGTGAGCGGCTCGACTTCGGCGAGCGCCCGCAGGGTTTCGATTTCCACCGCGCGCTTGGACTGCACGATTGTCTGGTCGGCGGAGGCCTGGGCCAGGCTGATGTCGGACGAGACCTGGTTGTAAGCCGTGTTGATGGCGGCGAGCGCGGACTCGACCTCCGGCGGCGGGTCGATGCTGGTGATGAGCGTGGCGTCCAACACCATGCCGTAGCGGGCGGCGGACGAAGTGCACTCGCGGTCCATGTGCTCGTTAAGGTCGCGCAGGTTTTTTCGCAGGTCGTTGATGGAAATGCCGATGACCGCGGCGGTGTCGGGCGTGCCGTCGGCATTGGGCGTGCGGGGTGCCTCGAAGTTGGCGATGCGCTCGCGCAGCACCGAGACGAAATAGCCCATGATGTGGCAAAAGGGATTCTTGATGCCGAAGAGGAACGCGTAAAGATTCCGCTCGGCCACGCGGTAGCGGATTTGGCCGGTGAGGCCGGTGTTGAGCTGGTCCTTGGTGACGGCTTCGAGCATCGTACCGTTGTAGTTCGCGGTGGAGTCCTCGGGGTCCCACGCCATATTCACGGTCTCGGTGGCGATGGAGATTTTGTGGATTTTTTCCCACGGCCATTTGAAATACGGCCCTCCCGGCAGGATGACGCGGACCTGTGGGTAGCTGTAGCGCTTTTTCTGATCTTCGCTGAGCGAGTCCGAGATCGGATCGTCGAGCGTGGTTAGGTTCTGGATCCGCTCGGCGCGGCCGAAAATCGTTTTCACGGCGCGTTCGTTTTGATCCACCGTATAGATCCCCGAGACGAGGTAGCGCATGAGGAACCAGACGACAAAACCGAAGATGCAACCGAGGATGATGTACATGGGGAGGCAATTGGACTCTCAGGAAGTTGTCGGCCATCGCCCGCCTTGCCAATGAAAAACAACGGGTCGGCAGGCTGCTCTCCCAGCTTGGAGGGATCAAGCTTGGGAATTTTTTACCGCGAATGAACACGAATCGACGCGAATGAAAATCGTACTTTTGAATCGAGCTCCAGATTCTGAAGATTCTCCTCCAAAAATTCGCGTCGATTGGCGTCCATTCGCGGTTAGCCTCTTACCCATTGATTACAGCCGCTCGCCAGCTGGGTCGCAGCATCGCGTGGCGTGGGATTTTCAGCTTGCCATCCAAGCCTCTATCCAACAGAAACAGGGAGATGAAAAACACCATCCTCTGCTTCATGGCGCTGGTAGCCCCGCTTTGCGCACAAAACCTATTCAGCAACGGCACCATGGACACCGCCGGCGGGTGGAAGGGCGACGGGAAGATGGTGAAAGACGAGCCCGCCAAGGGCGAGGCGGTGGCAGAGCCGGGCAAGGAGCCGGCCAACCGTTTTCTCCTGCTTTCCGCCAAGAAGAACGGACCTGTCTCATTCAGACAGGAAATCGATACCAAAGGGTTAATCACGGTGAACCTGAAGTTCCGCTACAAGACCAAGGACTACAAAGGCCCCGGCCTGGAAATCCGCGGCAAGCGCATGGACGGCGGCTCCACCTTTACCAACCGGGATCTGGAGGTGGACGGCGAGTGGCATGAAATGTCATGGACCTTCACCCAGGTGGCCGGCAGCAAGAAAATCGATTTTTCCGTCATCGTGGTGCAAGGCGAGGGTGAAGTGGCGTTCGACGATGTCACGGCGGAGGCTGGGAAGTAAGGCTCGAAGTCCGCGATGTGTCCCAGTTGTCCTAACTAGGTGCCAAGTTCCCAAGGAGGAGCGGACTTCGATCCGCTCAAGCCCATGAGATACCAATGAATGGAGGGGACACCACGGCCTCATTCGCTTCCCATGGCTTCGGCGGATCGGAGTCTGCCGTTCCTTAGATGTGAGAGCACGCGAATGCTCTCCGGATGGGAAGCGGTAAGCATTCTCTTTGTTCGATTCGAGCGGTCCAGTGAGTCCCCGCATGGTCGAGGCTGCGGCTCATGAGGCCGATTGCTGCGGCCCCATGCGCTCTGCAAGAAGGCGAAATCGTCACGCTATTAAGCCGCCTATTGCCCATGAACGCCGGAATGTGGACCGCCATCTGCTCACGCAATTTTAAGTGAGAATCCCCCGGTCCATCGCTGGAGTTTTGAAACGAAATCGTCGCACGATAAAGCACGGTCACTTCGGAATACCATCCTAGCCTCCGCCCGTTCTCTCCCCACTTCGGCTTCTCCAACCTCTTCCAACCCCTTTTCCTCCATGAAATTGAAACCAGCCATTCTCGCCCTCGCTGCCGCTTCGCTAGGTCTTGTGCCATCTCAAGCCAACACCACACTCTCGTTGGGAGATATTTCGATCGCTTCAGCGAATGCTGATGGGCCTGACGGTTTCACCTTCGTACTGCTAAAGGACGTGGATGCCTCCACGGTAATCAAGTTTACAGACGGCAGTTTCAAAAGTTCAGGCAGTGCGCTTGCTGCTAGCAACTTCCGGGGATCCGAGAATTTCGTAGTTTGGACATCAGGATCAGCCCTTGTCGCAGGGAGCGTAGTTCGGATGGTAGACAATGGATCAGGTACCACGGTTACTACTGGTGGTGGAACTGCTTCCGGGGCCTTAAGCGGACTATCCGGTGGCGGAGATCAGATCTTTGCCTATCAAGGAACAGGGACCGGTAGCAATTTCTCAGGGACCGGCGCGACAGCTACCCTTAACGCGTCCGCAATTTTATATGGCATAAATCTGGCAAATTCCGGATTCCTTACAACAGGTTCTGATACCTCCAATTTGTCTTACCGCCCGTCTGAGCTTGCCGCTCAGGACGCCAGTTTGGCGATTCCCTTTCCCATTGCCACCGATTTCAATTACGCCTACACCGCCGCCCGCACCGGTCTTACTCTGGGAGTATACCGTGCAGCGCTGGCAGATGGGATCAATTGGGCTAGTTTTTCCACGAATCAAATCCAATCGACAACAGATTTCACCATCACAGCGAGCGCAAGTTTAAACTGGGATTCGAATGGAAAGGGCACGGTTGGCACCGGTGGTGGTGGAACATGGGATACCACGACCCAAAACCGATTCTCGAACGGCGCGGGCGACACCTATTTGCACTGGGTTAACTCTTCCACCGGTAACGACCATACCGCCGTCTTCGGCGGGACGGCAGGTGTCGTGAGTTTGGCCTCCGGCGGTGTCACCGCGAGCGGCCTCACTTTTGATGTGGATGGCTACACGATCCAATCCAACACCCTCACCCTCGCCGGAGCCACCCCGACCATCAGTGTGACCACCGCAGCGAATAGCGCGAGCATCAGTTCCAAAGTTTCCGGTTCCAACGGACTAACCAAGTCCGGCGCGGGCACACTCACTCTTGGCGGTGCCAACGATTACACGGGCACGACCAACGTGACGGCCGGCAAATTGGTGGTGACCAATACCATCGGAACTTCCGCCGTCACCGTCACCGGCAGCGGAGCGATTCTCGCAAGCGACACAGTCGCCACCATTGGCAGCACGCTGTCCATCAGTAACGGCGCGATTCTCGCCGTGGGTGATGCGGCGAATGCCAGCACGGCCACCGCCACCGTCACCGGAGCCACCACTTTCAACAACGGCTCCATCTTCTCCTGGGACATCAACGCGGCTGGAACAAGCTACGACAAACTGATCAGCCCAAGCCTGGTGGACGGTGATGCCGCGGGTGGTGCAGTCTTGCGCATCGTGGCCGCGGACCCGGCCTTCACAAATACGTTTTGGGATACGAACCGGACCTGGACCGACATCTTCACCACGGATGGTTCTACCGCCATCGCCAACTGGGCCAGTATTTTCACCGCTGTCAGCGTGGTGAACAGCAGCTTCAATCCCATCACTCCAGTTGACGGATCGTTCTCGGTTTCTGGGAACACCCTCACCTGGACTGCCGTCCCAGAACCATCGAGCGCACTCGCCGGTCTGCTAATCGCCGCCGGTCTCCTCCGCCGCCGCCGGGTGGCTTGAACATTCTCTCCCCCATTCCCCCATCTCCCCCTCCTCCATTCAAAACTGTCTGCGGAGCAGTGTCCGCAGACAGTTTTTTGGGTTTAGGCGGCAGCTGACGGAGGTGTCTCACGGGATCCAGTGCGCGATTTTCCCGATGCTCCAAGACCTGCTCCTTTCAGAATCCTAAATGCGCATCTGGACGGGTTTTCATGAGCTGGGGCAGATCGGAGACCTCCCTTCCTTGAGTTCTGAATCCTCGGAGGAATGGGTCTCAAGAAGGATATTCCTTGCCGGAGGAGGGTTTTTGTTACGAACTCGTCTTACTTTAGTGCGAGGCGGTTGCAGAAAATCGTCTTAGCGTCTTCAAATATCAGATTCGCCCAGCCACCCAACCGGCATTCCCTCCATGAAATTCGCAAGGATCCTGTTTCTCCTGACTGCCGCCTCCCTCGGTGGCGCGCATGCAGCGACTTTATGCTGCGACCCCGAGGTCACTGACGGTGCCTTGGGCATCATCCAACAAGGCGCGGGGAATGCGACACTCAGTGTGAGCAGTTCCTTCGCCGGAAGCGGCAGCATCGTTCATGCAACTGATTGGCTCGCCCTTAGCTCCGCAGGGATCTTGACGCCATCAGGAGCCCGCTTGGTCAGCGGGCCGGTTATGCTGACTAGCGGCTCGGTTTTCGAATGGAATCTGAACGCAACTACAAAGCCGTCTTCCAGTTATCAGGATCCGACGAATAGAGTTCTTTTCATCGGCTACAGGGAGGGCGCGAACGCCGTTACGGGTCAGCCTAACAATCCATTCGATTTCCGCGCCGGTGCCTCCATCGGGGGCATGACCTCTTCTTGGGAGAGCGTTTTTAACCTGACTGCCCCCACAACTGTGGTTTCGGCCACGATCCCCGAGCCATCCAGCGTCGCCATTTCCACTCTGCTGATCGCCGCCGGTCTCCTCCGCCGCCGCCGGGTGGCTTGATCCGCATTCTCCCCCAACCTACTTCAAAACTGTCTGCGGAGCAGTGTCCGCAGGCAGTTTTTTGGGTTTTAGGGGTGGGTGGTGATTTCCGGAGTGCGGCACGCTCTGCTGCCGCCAATGGGGGATGGATGCTCTGCTCCATGGGGTGCGGAGTTTCTTCGGCTTTTCTTGGCTTTTCGCTTCGCGGGCGAGTTCAGAGACTGGCGGTCCGGGAAGAGCTCCGCGCCGCATCCAGCAGAGCTGGAGCTGCCATGGGAGCGAGTAGAGCTTCGCGCACTCCGGGAGGTTTGATTCAGGAGGGAGTGGAGATTTCCGCTTCGACCGGCGATTCGTCCGGGGTGATTTCAAGCAGATGGGCGAGCTTGCTCCAGACGGCGTCGGCCTTTTCCTTGCGGAAGTGGAGGGTGTCGCAGTCGAGGAAGTGGAGTTCCAGAGTGGAGGCGGATTTCAGGGCTCCCAGGACTGCGGTTTTTTTGGATTTGGGGCTGGGAACGTCTTTCTTGGTCTTGGCCTTGTAGGTGACGCTGATGAGGTAGGCTAGGTTGTAAACGGTGTCGCCGATGGTGAGTGTTTTCATGGGAGTGGGGGAGTTGGGGTGAAATGGGCGGGAGATTTCTTCCTGCTTTGATGCTTTACTCTGCTATCGAGCGCGGGACGTCAAGGCTGGGCGTGTCTCGAAGCACGGAGAGAAAGGGTGGCCGAAGGGTGGGAGGCGATGGCCGCTTTTCTTTGGCTTCTCTTTCGCGGGTGAGTTCGGAGACTCGCGGTCGCGGGCGGACGGGACAGGATGTCCCGGCCACTTTTAGGCGAGGGACGCGGTGCCGAAGAGGGTGAAGCCGGTGGATTGCTCGATCTGGATGTCGAGGAGCTGGCCGGTGAGGCGGGCGGGGTCGCCGTCGAAGATGACGATCTTGTTCTGCGGCGTGCGGCCGGTGAGGCGGGCGGCGTTGTTTTTCGACGGGCCCTCGCAGAGCACTTGCTGGCGGGTGCCGACGACGGCGGCGTTGCTGGCAATGGCGAAGCGGTTCACCACGGCTAACAGGCGCTGGTTGCGTTCTTCCTTCACGGACTCGTCGAGCTGGCCGTCCATTTCGGCGGCGGGGGTGTTGCGGCGTTTCGAGTAACGGAAGACGAAGGCGTTGTCGAATTTCAGGCGCTCCACGGTGTCGATGGTGGCTTGGAAATCCTCTTCGGTCTCGCCGGGGAAGCCGACGATGATGTCAGTGGTGATGGCGATGCCGGGTCTGGCAGCTTTCATTTTCTCGCAGATCTCGATGAACTTCGCGTTCTTGTAGGGGCGGCGCATTTCCCGCAGGATTCTATCAGAGCCGCTTTGCATCGGGAAATGGATGTGCGAGCAGAGTTTGGGCAGGTAGGTGAAGGCGGCAACGAGATCGTCCCGATAGCCGATGGGATGGGGCGAGGTGAAACGGATGCGCTCGATGCCTTCCACGTCGTGCACGGCTTCCAACAGTTGAACGAATGGCGACTTGCCGTCGATTTTCGGAAACTCGGTGCGGCCGTAGAGATTGACGATCTGGCCTAACAGCGTGACTTCCTTCACGCCGTGCGCCGCGAGGTGGCGGACTTCGCCGACGATGTCCGCGATGGGGCGGCCG